>JBATOU010000053.1:0-125442 GCA_049291115.1 Ferruginibacter sp. | reverse complement strand
CGCAGCTAACCACAAAAATAAATTCTCTATAACAACACCTAAAAAAAATCTTATGTATAAAAAAGCCGCCTCATTTATTTATGAGACGGCTTCATTTTTTTCAAATAGTTTAAAAATTATTTAAATCCTGCTCCGGCCACTTCTCCGTCCTCCACATGCACTACAATGGTTTCTTCAATACCGGTTGCTACCGATAACCCAACATAATCAACTGCTACCGGAAACAATTTATGGGTTCTTTCCAGCAGCGCCAGTGTTTGAATTTGTGCAGGATATTGCTCCAGCAACGGCTTAAGTGCGTAAAGCATGGTACGGCCGCTGTTGGCAACATCATCGATCAAAATAATACATTTCCCGGCCAGGTCAATTTGCTCCCCCAGCAGTATTTCGGCGGGCTGCTTTTTATTGATAGCAAGTGAAATTACCTTAACCACACCTTTATAATCTTTGGCAAGGTAGCCTGCAATAGACTGTGCGATGAAAATGCCGTTTTCCTTAATGCCAATAAGTATGAGTTCAGTTTTATTGTGATGCTGCTCGGCAATTTCCATGGCAAGCCGGTGCAGTTTTTTTGCGGCGGTTTCTTTATTTAAGATCATATGGTAAAATTATTCTTTTATCTCCAAAAATGGGTGGGCCACCCTTCTTTGTTCACTTACGCCCGCATAAAACTGCAGGGTCGACCACCCTTCTTTGTTCACTTACACCCGCATAAAACTGCAGGGTGGTCGACCCTCTAAACAAAAGGTATCAGCAAATCATAAAACCGGTGCAGGTTATATACCAAAACAAATGCGCTAATCGCTAAGTTTGGCAAAGGATTTATATCTTAGCCCACAAATTTAAGGTATGCACTATATCCCGCAGGTTTTATTTGTATTACTGGCCGGTTATGCCAGCTGGTTGTTTTCAAAAAATATCGGGCAAATAAGGAGAAATATTTTATTGGGAAGAGAGGAAGATTTAAGTGACCAACCATCCCTGCGCTGGAAAAACTTACTGCTGCTTGCACTTGGTCAAAAAAAAATGTTCCGCAACCCGCTGGTAGCCTTGCTGCATTTGATCGTTTACGCAGGCTTTATCATTATTAATATTGAAGTGCTCGAAATAGTGCTGGATGGGTTATTGGGCACACACCGTTTATTTTTACAACCGCTCGGCGCATTCTACAATTTTTTAATAAACAGTTTCGAAATCCTGGCCCTGCTGGTGATCATGGCCTGTGCGGTTTTTTTGATCCGCAGAAATATCATAAAACTCAGGCGTTTTATAAGTAAAGACCTCAATGGCTGGCCCCGCGGCGATGCCAATTACATCCTTATAACTGAAATTATTTTGATGACCCTGTTTCTCACCATGAACGCTGCCGACCGTTCCTTACAAGTACAGGGTCATGCGCATTATCACGAAACCGGGAATTTCGCCGTTTCCAGGCTACTTGCTCCGCTGTTCAGCGGCCTGTCATCCTCTACCCTGGTAATGATAGAACGCAGTTGCTGGTGGTTGCATATCATTGGCATTTTTGCTTTCTTAAATTATTTGCCTTACAGTAAACACCTCCACATAATGCTGGCATTTCCAAATGCCTACTATGCCCGCCTGGAGCCCATGGGTAAAATGGAAAACATGGAAAATGTGCAGAACGAGGTAAAATATATGATGCAGCCCGAACTGGCCCCGCCTGCCGACCCCAATGCAGCCCCCATGAAATTTGGTGCCAAAGATGTATTTGATCTGAGCTGGAAAAATTTACTGGATGCCTATAGCTGTACAGAATGCGGCCGGTGCAGTGCGGCTTGCCCTGCCAACCAAACCGGAAAATTATTAAGCCCCCGTAAAATAATGATGGACACCCGCGACCGCCTCGAAGAAGTTGGGCTCAACATCAATGCCAATAAAGAATTTAAAGACGACGGTAAAACCCTGCTCCATCACTATATCAGCACCGAAGAACTGCGTGCCTGCACTACCTGCAATGCCTGCGTACAGGAATGCCCGGTAAGCATCAGCCCGCTCGATATTATCCTGGAACTTCGCCGCAGCCTTGTTATGGAAGAAAGCAATGCACCCCAGGAATGGAACGGCATGTTCAGTAATATCGAAAACAATTTTGCTCCCTGGAAATTTAGTCCCGACGACAGGGATAAATGGGCAACAGAAGTGTAGATAGTAGTTTGTAAATCCAATTATTGCACACCGGGTCAATTTACTTTTTCATCAGTTCTATCTCCTCATCTGTGATCTGCCCAATTTTATCAACGGCATCCTGGTGCTTTAAAATTTTCCAAAGCTGTACCAGTGCAGTTGCGGTAAATATTCCTCCAATTACCCAGTTAAGGTAAGCTTCGCTGTTTTGAATTTTACTCACCAGCCATTTACCGCCAAAAATAAAAACAGCATTTCCTGCAAGCGTACCCAAACCAATTCCGAGGATATAACTGTTGTACTGCGACCTTACCGGTTCCAATATTTTTTTTGTGAAAAGAACGGTACTCCACCCAAACCAGAATGGAATTTGAACGGGGTTAATGGCACACATGAATGCGCCCAGTAAAAAACGGTGCATATTGTTTTGCAGCATGATGTTTTTTGCACCGCTTTCATGTGTTGCTGCTACAAAGCTGCCCACGGCAAGTGCCACAATGATGCCAAGCGTTATCCATTCCATGGCTTTCATAAGCTTAGCCTGTTTACGCACCCAGTCGATACCCACCAGGGAGATACGCACATAGATCATTTCCACCAGCAGGGAACCAAGTGAAAAGTACATGGCATCTTTAATGCTTTCCTGTATGCCGATCTGCATGGCAGCCACGTTTAATGTGCCCAGCGGAAGCGAGCCCAAAAAACTGATAAAAAGTCCCCACAAAAAAATGCGGAAAATTTTAGGCATTATGAAAGGTTCAAAAGTTTAACATTTAACAGTTCAATGTTCATGCTGTACATAGCTGTTCAAATCCAAGTTTCTTAATTTTCGCCCCAGCTTTTAATGACACTGCCTTTTTAGAGATAATGAAGGGATGGGCTTTTACCCGATCTTTTCATCGAGGGCTTTCATTTGCTGCACCAATCGCTTACTTTGCTGCAAAAACCTCCAGCCCTTCAGAAAAGGCCAGGGCTTTGTACCCTGCTTTGCATTATAACGGCTGATCTCATACAATGCTTTCCAGTGCATTAAAATTTCGCCGTAAGCGCCGCCAAGCGTATAGCCGGTATCGTAAAAATGATTAGGCTCGGCACCACAGCCGTTATACTCCAGTATGGAAAAATTTTTCCCCGCCTTCAGGTCTTCTACATTACTGCACATGATATCGTAGCGGCCATAAAAAAAATCGTTTATATTTTTGCTGATATTATCAAAAACCGACACGAGCTGGTCGTCAATATGCTCTTTCATATCTATGAAGTGTGCTCCCCGGTTATGATTGGCCGCATAACTCAGCATATATTTTTCTCCCAGCGGAATAATGGTATTCCATTTATCCTTATGCTTGCTTTGCAGTTCGCCCACCCGTTTCTTTGCTTTGGGATGATCTAAGATCAATTGTTCAAGCGTATGAACATCATCGCCCGTTACCTGCAGCGGAATTTTATGTAAAAAACCCGTCACCCTGCCTTTTTCATCTTTTGGATGCCGTATATAAAATACACTCACTTCCATGGGATAGATGACCAGTTCCTGCACGATATATTCGAGCGGAACATTTTCGTGGTAATACTTCAGTTCTCCGGCTGTATCAATTTTCCGGAACAACATGCCCTGGTAACCCACTTCTGGTTTTACTACAAATGGAAAGTTGATACCATGGCTATTAAGTTTTTCATAAACCGATTGCAGGCTTTCGCCGGGTGTAACATAAAAGGTTTTAGGGTACAATGCAGTTGGTAGCAGTTCGTACATTTCTTTCTTCGGCTCACCCTCGAGCCCACCAAACGTTATTTTAGGATTGCTGGGTGTAAAAAACCATACCGCTCCCGATTTCATCATATACCAGGTCCACACCGGGGTAATGGGCAGGTATAAAAGCCTGAAGGGCCAAGCCTCCCAATGGGTTAATTTATGTAAAAGGTTTCTCAATGCTGCCAATTCAGCAAAAATAGTTTTATATAAGCAATCATCCATGCCAAAATGTTATTTACTTTGCTGAATTAAAATAAGCATTTATGCAGGTACCGGTTATGGCCGAAATGATGGCAAATGGCGAAACACCAGAAATACTTTTTTGGGTGGGCTGCGCCGGAAGTTTTGATCAGCGTGCTCAAAAGATAACCAAAGCATTTGTAACGATTCTGGACAAGCTTGGTATCAAATATGCCATACTTGGTAAAGAAGAAATGTGTACCGGCGACCCGGCCCGCCGTGCAGGTAATGAATTTATGTTCCAGATGATGGCCTACCAGAATATACAGGTGCTGAACGGCTACCATGTAAAAAAGATCGTTACGGCCTGCCCGCATTGTTTCAACATACTTAAAAACGAGTACCCGGCTTTGGGCGGAAATTATGAAGTGATCCACCACGCGGTTTTGTTGCAGGAACTGATAGACGCCGGCAAAATAAAAATGAAGGGCGGAGGCAGTTATAAAGGGAAAAAAATAACTTACCACGACAGCTGTTATCTTGGCCGGGCCAATAATATTTATGAAGCCCCCCGAAAAGTACTGGAAGCCCTGGATGCAGAACTGGTGGAAATGAAACGATGTCGCAGCAACGGGCTTTGTTGTGGTGCAGGCGGTGCGCAAATGTTCAAAGAAGAAGAAAAAGGCGATGTTCGTATCAATATTGAAAGAACAAATGAAGCACTGCAAACAGGTGCATCCGTAATCGCCGCAGCCTGCCCTTTTTGCAATACCATGCTTACCGATGGCGTAAAAAGCAGCGAAAAAGAAGAAGTGGCCGTTCTAGATATAGCGGAACTTGTAGCAGCTTCCATAGAATAACTGTATGAAAATTTTTATACTTTTTGCGGCACTATCCAACTTGCTTATTTCCTGCAACAGCGGAAAAATAGTTGTAAAACAAAGCGAGTGGCAGCAGGCCATACAGTCTGTGGTGCCCGAACATCAATGTATCTGCGATACCACTCAAACAAACCGTTTTCCTTATCCTAAAAAGGGTAGTAAAAATTTATACCTGTGGCAGAAAGTAATTACGCCGGAAAAAAATGAAGATTCTTTACTGCTGAAGGCCGGAAGGGTTAAGAAAGCACTGGAAAAACAAATGCCGGAATTGCAGCAATATCCTTATGTTTATATAGAATTCATGGAGCCGGTTGTAAGTGGTACTACAACGAAGTATAAAACGACAGGTACGGCTTATTTTGTAAAAGGCAGGTGTAGCGGTTTTCTGCCGCAATTAGATGCAGCTGAACTGGCACAGCGGGTAAATAACCGGCCTTTTCTCCGCAAAAAACTTTGTAAAAATTAATTTATTATGGACATTTCATACCATCAGCACCTTCCACAGGATTTTCACCCGCAAAGCCGGGTTTGGATATACCAGGCCAGCCGCATGTTTATGATCAGCGAAGCGCTGGAAATGGAAGATATGATCAATGAATTTATTGCACAATGGAAAAGCCACGGTGCCCCGGTAAAAGGTTATGCAAACTTATTTTTTGGCCGCTTTTTTGTTGTGATGGCCGACGAAAGCAATGTTGCCGTGGGCGGCTGCAGCACCGACAGCTCTGTTCACCTGGTAAAAGCCATAGAACAGCGTTTTAAAACAGACATGTTCAACAGGCAACTGCTGGCATTCATCGTAAAAGACAAAATTGAACTCATCCCGCTCTCTCAACTCGGTTATGCAGTGGAAAATGGCTTCATCAATGAGCATACCCTGTATTTTAATAATACTGTGCTTACAAAAAAGGAACTGGAAGATAAATGGCTGGTGCCAGCAAAAGAAAGCTGGCTGGCTTCAAAGATCACTGCTGCTAAAGAGCAGTAAGATGGTATTCAATAAATTTTACTTGCTATATTCACAAAAAATATTTCTTGCTTTACCAACTGCTTAAGATACCGGCTCGCATAGGATTTCATTTATACACAAGGAATTTAAAAGTAAATGACCCCAAATGGTTTGAAGCCCGTGGCCCTTTATTACTGGCATGCAATCATCCTAATTCTTTTTTAGATGCCATTGTACTCTGCACCCTGTTTAAAAAACCTGTTTATTCACTTGCCCGGGGCGATGCATTTAAAAACAAATGGGTGGCAAAATTTCTAAGGGCCATCTACATACTACCCGTTTACCGTACCAGCGAAGGGGTAGAAAACCTGGAGCACAATTACAGCACTTTTGAAGCATGTAAAACTATCTTCAAAAAAAACGGCATCGTACTTATTTTCAGCGAAGGGCTCTGCATCAACGAATGGCACCTGCGTCCGTTAAAAAAAGGAACTGCAAGGCTGGCCGGCAGCAGCTGGGAAGATGGAATACCGCTCACTGTTTTACCAATTGGGATCAATTACGATTCATTTAAAAAAGCCGGCAAAAACATAGAGATCAATTTTGGAAAACCAATTATTAAAACAGCTATAGAACCCGGCGAAAGTCATGGAAAAACCTTGCAATCATTCAATGCCTTACTCCAAAAGGAACTGGAAAAACTTGTGCTGGAATTTAACAGCAATGACCAGGTCTCCATCAAAGATCATTTTGAAGTACCTGTACCGGCATTAAAAAGATCATTGCTTTTTTTACCGGCTGCATCCGGGTATATCTTTCACTGGCCGGTATACACTCCTGTTAATGCTTTTGTACAGAAACGGTTCAGCCGTACAGGGCATTATGATTCTGTGGTACTGGGTTTGTTATTTTTTGCCTACCCGCTTTACCTGCTCATCGTTACTGCTGTTTTATTCCTCGCATTCAAAAGCAGTTGGGCATTGTGTGCCTTGCTGGTTTTACCCTTTTGTGCCTGGGCTTATATTCAGTTAAAAAAATAAAAAAGGCCCATATTAAAATGAGCCTTTAAAATTATTAATAAGCGGTCTGCTATATTTCTTCTGCACCTTCCACCAATACAGTGGTCTTATTGCCCAGTACTTCTACAAAACCACTCTGAACCGTATAGTTCTCACTGTTGTTTTTATCTTTCAGTATCTTCAGTTTGCCATTTTTAAGCGCACTCACCAAAGGAGCATGCTTGTCTAAAACCTCAAACAAACCGTCGATGCCGGGTAATTGAACCCCGTACACTTCGCCGCTGAAAATCTTACGTTCTGGTGTTAAAATTTCTAGTGTCATTAGAAAATAGTATTTAGATAAAAGTATTTAGATACGAATTTTAGTGATAAAATCCTGTCCCCTAAACAGCTATCATATAAAAAGAAAATTATAATAATGTATTATAAAAGGTCAAAATCATCTTATAAACCTGTAAGGCTTCATCTACAATTTGTTCTCCTTCAATTATACGCACATAACCAAAACGAACCGCTAATTCTAACTGGGTTTGCAACTCATTGCATGAACCCATTGAGTATTCAAGAAATATCCTAAACTGAGCGTTGGTACCCCTGCCAGCCCCCTCAGAAATATTGCTTGGTATAGAAACGGCCGATCTCTTTATTTGGGATGTTAAGCCATATTTTTCTTCCTTAGGAAAATGTTCTGCTAATTTGTATACTTTTTCAACAAGATCCATAGATCGTTGCCAAATCTTCAAATCTCTAAATCTATGCATTCCCATTTCAGTTACTAAAAAAGAACACTCAAAGCTATGTACTATATACTCCTAATCTATCTACTATTACGCCTGCGCCGCCGCCATCAGTTTTTTGCCTTTCTCTATAGCATCTTCCAGGGTGCCCACCAGGTTAAATGCAGCTTCCGGATATTCATCCACTTCGCCATCCATAATGGCATTAAAACCACGGATGGTATCTTCAATAGGAACAAGCACTCCTTTCAGTCCGGTAAACGCCTCGGCCACAAAGAATGGCTGGCTGAGGAAACGCTGTACTTTACGTGCCCTCGATACCACCAGTTTATCTTCATCGCTGAGTTCATCCATTCCAAGAATGGCAATGATATCCTGCAGTTCTTTATAACGCTGTAAAATCAGTTTAACCCTGTTGGCACAATTGTAATGCTCTTCACCCACGATCAGCGGGGTCAATATCCTTGATGTGGAATCCAGGGGATCCACCGCAGGGTAAATACCCAGATCGGCAATTTTACGGCTCAATACCGTAGTGGCATCCAGGTGAGCAAAAGTAGTTGCCGGGGCCGGATCGGTAAGATCATCTGCAGGTACATATACCGCCTGTACCGAGGTAATAGAACCGTTTTTAGTTGAAGTGATGCGCTCCTGCATCAATCCCATTTCGGTGGCCAGGGTAGGCTGGTAACCCACGGCACTTGGCATACGACCCAGCAGCGCCGATACTTCGGAGCCGGCCTGGGTAAAACGGAAGATATTATCCACAAAGAAAAGTATGTCTTTACCCTGTCCTTCGCCATCTCCATCGCGGTAGTATTCAGCAATGGTCAAACCACTGAGCGCCACACGGGCACGTGCTCCCGGGGGTTCGTTCATCTGGCCAAAAACAAAAGTTGCTTTAGAATCTTTCAGGCCTTCCATATCCACGCTATCCAGATCCCAGCCACCTTCTTCCATGCTGTGTTTAAATTTTTCGCCGTAGTTCATGATGCCTGCTTCGATCATCTCCCGCATCAGGTCGTTTCCTTCCCGTGTACGCTCACCCACACCCGCAAACACAGATACACCACTATATGCTTTTGCAATATTGTTGATCAATTCCTGGATCAATACGGTTTTGCCTACACCGGCACCCCCAAACAAACCAATTTTGCCCCCTTTTGCATAAGGTTCAATAAGATCAATAACCTTGATACCTGTATAGAGTATTTCGGAGGCCGTGCTCAGGTTTTCGAAAATTGGAGGCTTGGCGTGAATTGGGCGGCCATTCACTTTGCTAACAGGAGGAAGCCCATCAATAGGGTCGCCGGTAACGTTAAACAGGCGGCCTTTGATGCCTTCACCTGTGGGCATGGCAATCGCTTTTCCTGTATCAATAACCTTCATACCACGTACCAGGCCTTCTGTGCCGTCCATGGCAATGGTACGTACACTGTCTTCACCGAGGTGCTGCTGTACTTCCAATACTAAATTTGATGCATTTTCCCTTACAATTTCAAGGGCATTATAAATTTCAGGGAGCCTGGAGCCGCTGTCGAACTGAACGTCTACCACGGCACCGATAATAGTTTTGATTTTACCCGTATTGGCCATAACAAATATTTAAAAAATCTAAGGTATAATTTTGAGCCGCAAAGGTAAGGGTGCGGCGCCGGATATAAAAATTAGAGCAAAAGTTTTTTTGGGCCCGGCAACAGGCCCCTGGTTAAGCTTCAGTGGTACCAGCATGTACCGGGACTTCGTTAAACGCCGGAATCCCTGGTCGGCTTGTTTATGCACACCTAAAAAAAAGCTGTAAAGTAAGGGAAACCAGTATATGAAAAATTATTCTACTTTTACCCCAATGAAAAATGTATTCCTGGCCATTTTCTTTATTCTCGCAGTTTCAGCCTGTTCTCCAATGCATAAATTCAATAAAGACAAAGCCGCTTTTGAAGCCGCTGCTGTTTCTAAAAGCTTTAAGGCTGTGAGCGATATGAATGATTCTTATTTTGATATAAGGGAAAATAATTTTTTTGAATTTTACCGCCAGCTTTTCGACAGCGTAAAAAACACCCGGTATCCCGGCAAATACAGCCTGCAGGGCGATACCATGATACTGCAGTTTTATGATAAAAAAGGGTATGAGCTCCTTGGGAAAAAAGCCTATATTGATAAGGAGAAGAAAGAAATAATTTTTTTTGATCAATTCCCCGGCATCCGGAAAAAATTAATCTTTAACTGATTTTTTTGCACGGTTGGCAATATAAACGCCACTTAAGATAATGCCCAGGCAAAGCACCTGCACCCAACCCACTTTTTCGCCGTAAATGATACCCCAGGCAATGGCTACCACCGGTATTCCGTATGTAACCATACTCGAAAAAACCACCCCCGCCCGTTTAATGAGCGCATAAAAAAGTATGGAAGCAATGGCTGTGCCCGCCACACCCAGAATAAAGGCTGCAGCGGTACTCCAAAGCACTCCCTTATCGGCAAGCGGAAGCCTGAAATAGCCTGTTATAACCAGTACCAATAGGGCAGGAACCGAGTTCATTACCATGGCCAGGGAAACCACCCTTAAAGAGGGTATGCCCTGCAGGTATTTATGCACCATATTTACATTGATGCCATAGAGCATGGTGGCAACAAGTATAAAAAAACCGTACAGAAAATTGGTAAAGGAAACCTTATCCTGGCTCAAAAAAAGCAATACCGAACCACCTAATGCCACTGCAATGCCCAGTATTTTATTAAGCGGGATCTTTTGGCCAAAAAACAGTACTCCAAAAAGGATCACAAAAATGGGTGTAAGGGAGTTAAGCACACCAGCCAGTGCACTGTCGATCTCCTGCTCGGCTATACAAAAAAGATAGGCCGGCAGCAAACTGCCCAGCATGCCGGAGAGAAATATAAACCCGATCTTGTTGCCGGGTATCGATTTAAAGGTTTTAATAGCGGTGGGAAGTAAAACCAGGCCTGCAGAAATGATACGGAGCGAAGCCACCTGCCAGGCATTAAGGTGCAGGAGACCTTCTTTCATTAAAATAAAACTGCTGCCCCATATTACCGAAAGCAGGATAAATAACATCCAGCCGTAAGAGCCGGGTTCTGCAGTGTGCTGTTTTGTCAAGTTGCAAAGTTGTGCAAATTTTATTGAAAAATGTGTAATTAAAAATTAAGATTTTATTGGCTATTATATAGTTAGACCCTACTTTTGCCGCTCACCTTAAAATATTTCAATCATGGGATTTGTAAAAGAATTTAAAGAGTTTGCCCTAAAAGGCAACCTTGTAGACATGGCAATCGCCTTTGTAATGGGCGGTGCTTTTGGTAAAGTAGTTACCGCTTTTGTTGAAAAAATGTTTGCTCCAATCACAGGATTGTTAATGGGCGGCCTTGATCTAAATAGCAAAAAAACGGTACTGAAAGCGGGGGTTGCTGAGGTAAAAGATTCAGCCGGTGTTGTTACCACTCCTGCGGTGCCGGAACTAGCTATTCAATGGGGTGCATTTATAACCGCCTGTATCGATTTTCTCGTAGTGGCGTTTGTAATGTTCCTGCTTATTAAGGCAATGAACAAGATGAAGAAGAAACAGGAAGAAGCTCCCGCCGCTCCACCGGAAGATATCACCCTTCTCAGGGAGATCAGGGATTCGCTTAAAAAATAATTGAACCTATTTTTAAAAACTGCCTTGTTTTACAGGGCAGTTTTTTTCTATAAACGAACGTCTTTGCATGCCATACAAAGATTTTTAACTCAAAACAATCAAAGACAATGAAGAAGATTCTATTAACAATGGCCCTGTTTGCAGGTTTTGCAGCAATGGCCCAGGATGGAACCGTAAAAGACCTGAAAGCGGCTTCCACCAAATCTGTAGCAAAAGACCCTAAAGACACCGTTCAGCTCAAATGGAAAAAAGGTGGGAATTTTGGCATCAATTTAAACCAAGGCTCACTCAGCAACTGGAGCGCCGGTGGCGAAAAATTTTCCCTTAGTGTAAACGCTCTTACGAACCTTTTTGCTTTTTATAAAGAAGGAAAAAAATCTTGGGATAACTCCCTCGACCTGGCCTATGGCGTTGTAAATACTACGAGCCTGGGAACACGTAAATCCAGCGACCGTATTGACTTATTAAGCAAATACGGTTATGCGATCGGTAAAAAATGGAATGCAGCTGCCCTGTTTAACCTGCGCACCCAGTTTGCCAAAGGATACGCTTATTCAAAAACGGCATCCGGAAAGGACACTTCGGTGGTTACTTCCAAAACTTTTGCACCGGCCTATATTTTACTTTCCCCGGGTTTTGACTATAAGCCGAACGACAATTTTTCATTTTTCATATCTCCTGTTACTGCACGCTGGGTATTGGTGGGCGATAAAAAATTGGGACCGCTTTACGGGCTCGATGCCGGCAAAACCAGCCGCAGCGAACTGGGCGCTTTTGCCTCGGCCAATTACATGAAAGCGCTTGGCACAAATGCCACGTTCAAAACCAAGCTCGATCTTTTCTCCAACTACAAAAAAGATCCGCAGAATATAGATGTTTTTTGGACAAATATGCTAACTGCCAAGCTGACCAAATACATCAATTTCAACTTCCAGGTAGATATTATTTATGATGATAATACTGCAAATACAGACCCCAAAAAAGGCCCTGCCCCGCAGATCCTTCAGTTAATGGGGGTTGGATTTGCCTATAATTTTGCCAATTATAAAAAGTAATCAACGGCTTCCGGGCCTTTTTCCACAAAAGCCTTGCAGCCTAATTGCTGCAAGGCTTTTTTAGTTAGCTTTGGCGCCCTGCAAAGGATTATTAAAATAAATGAAGTGAACGCACCAACCTACCAAATTAAGCTCGATCAGTTTGAAGGCCCTTTTGACCTGCTGTTATTTTTTATTGAAAGAGATGAACTGGATATCTACAATATTCCCATTACAAAGATCACCAACGATTTTTTGGACCATATTCATCAATCGGAGGCACTTAATATTGAACTGAGCAGCGAATTCATTCTTTTCATCAGCACGCTCATGCGCATCAAAGCCAAAATGCTGCTGCCACGCAAGGAACTGGATGCCCAGGGCAATGAAATTGATCCCCGCCAGGAATTGATAGACAAAATACTCGAATACAAAAAATTCAAGGAAGCCTCTGTAAAACTGGCCGAAATGGAGGCAGAACGCATGATGATGATCAAACGGGGTAACCTGCAGCGTGAGCTGTCGGCCATTGGGGAAGAAGCCGGCGAAGGAACCGAAATTCAAACGGTGACCCTTTTCAAACTGATGAAGGCTTTCGAAAAAGTGGCGCAAAAACTGCAGGAACGAAACAACAAGCCTGTGCATACCGTGGTTCAGTACAATTATACCATGGAGGGCGTACGGGAATATATGCTTGAACTTGCCCAGCGGGAAAAAACCATCTCTTTTGAAAAAATATTTGATGTTTGCGAAGACCGCATTCACGCCATCTTTATCTTCCTGAATATGCTGGAACTGGTACAGCAGAAATACCTCGAGATCATTGTGGGCGAAGGCCGGAACAATTTTATTATAGAATGGAACGAAAACCGCGTGGAAGATGTGGTAAATGCTTTGACCGAAGAAGATTTCAGCCACCTGAATTGATCTGCGGGATCATTAATTACAGATTACCTGTTGTTGGCAAAAAAATCGATCAAGGTATTACACTGCCAACTTAATAATTCCCTTTTTAGTTATAGATCAGCAGCAGCACGGGCTTTTCCGACTGGTTTAAAAAAGTTTTCAGTTGCTGAAAAAAAACCGGCGACAACATGGGGCAGCCTTCACTTTTACATATCTGTTTGGGATACACTTCTTCTTCAGGTACACAATCGTACCCATGTAATACCACGGCTCTTTTAAAAGCATTGCTGTTCGTTTCATCGAGGCCATGCAACTTATAGGCCGGGCCATAGTTTCCAGTATAGTAATTGCCAATTTTATATTTACCGAGTGATGTGCAAAGGCTCCCCTCCAGGTTTGAAAATTCTATTTCGCCGGAAAACCGGTTTCGCCCCATACCGTGTGTTACAAGCCCGCTTAATTCCACGCTGTCATTGATAAAACTATACATAAAAAACCTCTTCTTTCCTGGAGCAATTCCCATATCGGCCATTAAGCAGAAATCTGTATTAAAATTATGAATACGTGCATAGGCCTTTGTTTCCAGCGCTTTGCTCCGGAGCCTTCCAATGAGCGACACAGCATTTGCCGAGTTCTTTTTTGCAGGATATATTAGGTTGTACTTAGCCCGATTTTTGTGTGGCGTAAATGAAGTTACAGAACAAAGGATCACACAGGCTGGCAGCAGGCCTGCGGCAGGTTTAAGGCAGTTGAACATAATGGATATTTAATTATAGCAACCTACTGCAAAATCAAAAATGCCGTAGTTAACGGAATGTTTAAAAAATAAAACTGAAATGTTTTTAACATGAAAGAGGCAAAAGGCAAATAGCCTGGATTTTTAATTAAAGATGGTAAGTAATACAGGCTTCTCTTCGCTTTCTATATATTTTTTCAGCTTTTGCAAAAATGCAGGCGATACCGTCGGGCAGCCCTGGCTTTCGCAAATGCGCAGTGGGTAAACGGGCTCATCCGGTACACATTCATGTGCATGTAAAACCACGGCCCGTTCATAAGCCCGGTTATTGGTTTTATCCAGGCCATGCAGTTTAAATGCCAGCCCAAACCTTCCATAGTATGAACTGCCGATCTTATACCTGCCCCTGGATGTGCAATAGCTGCCTGGCTCATTGGAATATTCTATTTCGGCACTGCCGGCCGATCCCTGTCCATGTGTAACCAGGCCTGCCAGCTCCACGCTGTCTTTCCGGAGGTTATAAACAAAAAAACGTGGTTTGCCCGAAGCAATACTCATATCAATTAAAAAACAAATTTTTTGATTGTAATGCTTTCCATGAACAAAGTCCTTTGCCAGTAAAGATTTGCGGAAGAGTTTTTCAAACAGCAGCTTATTTACTGCTCCCGGCTCTTCGATCCTTTTTGCATGTAAAACAGCTGCTTTTTCAGCGCTGAATTTTGGCTTATACCAAAATAGGTATGTAAAGGAAGCCGCACATAAGATCATTGTAAATACAGCTGTAAACCAGTATGAAAAGCGCATAAAAAGTTAGTTGAAATATTCAGATGCAGGTACGGGTCAATTCCATAAACTAAACTATACCGTAATTACTTAAAAAAAAGCCAACAGCAGGGGCTTAATAAATATTTAACGAATCTACCTTTCCACTAGTCATTTTTTAGAACCTGATATTGAAATAATGTTTAACTTGAATGCTATTATTTTTTTACCATAAACAACTGTTATGACATTCAACAACGCCATCAGCTGGTTCGAAATTCCTTCAACCGACCTCGAAAGGGCCACAAAATTTTATGAATCAATTTTTGAAATCAGCCTGATCCCGGTTGATATGCCCATGATAAAAATGCGTATGTTTCCCATAGAAGATATGGAAAATGGGGTTGGCGGGGCTGTGGTGGATAGTGGTGGATTTCACAAGCCATCTATGACCGAAGGGCCGCTGATTTACCTCAATGGCAATCCTGATCTTCAGCAGGTATTAAGCAAAGTAGAGGCGGCAGGCGGCAAAATACTGGTGCCCAAAACAGAGATATCGCCCGAATACGGTTTTATGGCGGTAATTTTTGATACAGAAGGCAACAGGATCGGTCTTCATTCGGTGAGTTAGTTTTGTGTATGTTCACGCTAAATTGCTGCATGGCTAAATGGTTGTTGCAGATTTTTTAAAACAGCCCGTCACAACAACCATTTGGCCATTTAACAATTATATTAAACCTTCATCGGCAAAACTGTAATAACCCTCCTCGCTTACTATGATATGGTCGGCTACATTGATATCGAAATAAGAAGCGGCCGATTTTAGTTTTTGGGTAAGTGCTTCATCGTGCCGGCTTGGGGCCAGGTTGCCCGATGGATGATTGTGGCAAAACACCAGCGTGGTAGCTCCTGTATCGAGTGCTTTTTTTAATATGATACGGGGATCGGCAATTGTGGCGGTAATACCTCCCTGGCTGATGATCTCATAGCCTTTTACCTTCATGGCCATATTCAGAAAAAGCACCACAAAAACTTCATAAGGATAATCCTTCAGGATCGTTTTCAGGTAAAGGGCCATATCAGCGCTGCTCCTTATCTGCGGTCTTTGCAAAATATCGCCACCATGCCTGCGCCTGCCCAGTTCCAGGGCTGCTGCAAGGGTAATGGCTTTTGCCAGGCCGATACCTTTTACTTTTTGAAAGTCGCTTAATGTTAGCTTTCCCAGTTCGTTAAGATTGTTTTCGCCCAGCTGGAGGATCTCTTTTGCCAGGTGGAGGGCCGATTTTTCTTTACTGCCGTTATTAATGAGAATGGCCAATAATTCTGAATTACTCAGGGCTTCTGATCCTTTTACCAGCATTTTTTCACGTGGCCGGTCGTCTGAAGCCCAGGTTTTAATAGGTCCGGCAGGTTTTGAAAATTTTTCCATACAAAACCATTTTATTAAGATGAACTAACTGTAATTTCGCAGCATCACATTTACATCTTCACAACACAATCCACATGGAATCTAACGCTAAGATTTTTTCCGGTACGGGTTCTCAATACCTGGCCGAAAAGATTGCCAAAAAATTCGGGGAACCCTTAGGCAAGGTAAATATACAACGATTCAGTGATGGTGAAATAGGCGTTGAATTCGAGGAAAGCATCCGGGGCCGCTTTGTATTTTTAATTCAAAGCACTTTTGCTCCCACCGAAAACCTGATGGAACTCCTGCTCATGATCGATGCCGCCAAAAGGGCTTCGGCTTATAAGGTAATAGCAGTAATACCCTATTACGGATTTGCCCGGCAAGACCGTAAAGACCGCCCACGGGTGGCCATTGGGGCAAAGCTTGTCGCAAATATGATCGTGGCGGCCGGTGCCGACAGGGTGGTAACCATGGATCTTCATGCTGCACAGATCCAGGGTTATTTCGACATCCCAGTAGATCACCTGGAATCTTCAGCCATTTTCATTCCCTACATTGAAAGCCTTTATCTTCCCAACCTCACTTTTGCCGCTCCTGATGTGGGAAGTGCCAACCGTATCAGGGAGGTAGCCACTTTCTTTGAAACAGATATGGTTATTTGCGATAAGCACCGTAAACGGGCCAATGAAATTGCCAGCATGGTGGTGATAGGCGATGTGGCCGACAGGGACATTGTACTGATAGATGATATTTGCGATACCGGCGGCACCCTTGCAAAAAGTGCAGCACTTATGAAAGAAAAAGGCGCACGCAGTGTAAGGGCATTTTGCACACACCCTGTTTTAAGCGGCAATGCATACCAAAATATCGACAACAGTGTGCTCGAAGAACTGGTGGTTTGCGATACCATCCCTTTAAGAGGTCATTCCGATAAAATAAAAGTACTGAGTACCGATGAGCTTTTTGCCGTGGCCCTTAGAAATGCCTACGAAAACAAGAGCATTAATAGCCTCTTTATCAGGAGCCGGGTAAGAACCAAATTGTAAATCAATTAGTTACAAACAGCTCTCTCAAAATATTTTTAACTCAATGGCGGTAAAACCGCCATTTTTCTTTACCTTTGCTCCTCAAAATTTAAAACATAAAAAATGAAATCAATTACAATCGAAGGACAACTGAGGACCGAAAGCGGAAAAAAAGCCACCCGCCAACTTCGCTCTCAGCAACTCGTGCCAGGTGTAATTTACGGTGGTAAATCAGAGGTAAACTTTGCTGCCCCGGCATCTGCATTCAAGAACATTGTGTACACATCAGAATTCATGCTGGCAGATATTAAAGTAGAAGGCAATACTTACCAGTGCATTTTGAAAGACCTCCAGTTCGATAAAGTGTCTGATATGCTTACACATGTTGACTTCCTGGAACTGGTAGCAGATAAAAAAGTGATCGCCAATTTGCCGCTGAAATATGTAGGCGCCCCGGCAGGTGTAAAAGCAGGTGGTAAACTGGTTACCAAGATGAAAAGTGTTAAGGTAAAAACACTTCCAAAATACCTGAAAGAATTTATTGAGGTGGATATCAGCGGACTGGAACTGAATGCCAATATGAGGGTGCAGGACATTCCTGCCGAAAACATGGAAATTCTCAACTCTCCGCGTATCCCTATTGCATCGGTAACAATGACCCGTCAGCTCAAGCAGGAAGAAGCCGCTGCTGCCACTGCTGCTCCTAAAGCTGCTGCTGCCCCGGCCGCTGCTGCTGCAAAAGCGCCCGCTGCAAAAAAATAAAATGAGTTTAAAACTATCATAAATGCCCTTTTTTTAAGGGCATTTCTTTTTGGGAACAACTGCTGCAAGGCCTAAACATACTTACCTTTGCACACTTAAAATAATTCTAGCAAAATGGAAATGGACAGGAACACGGTCATTGGTTTTATCCTGATAGGCGCCATGCTTATTGTGATGTTTGTAGTAAACAGCAAGAGCAGGCTGGCCTATGAAGGAGAACAAAAAAGGATTGCCGATTCGGCCGCTGCCGTTAAGGCAAAAAATGACTCAGTAGCTGCTCAAAAACCTGCAGTAAAAAATGACACCATTAAAACTATGCCGGTTCAGCAACCCGCAATTGGCAATACTGCAGCTGAGGTAAAAACTGTAGAACTGGAAAATGAGGTAATGAAAATCGCATTTACTTCAAAAGGTGGCCAGCCCCAAATGGTAACCCTTAAAAAATATAACAAATTCGACGGTAAGCCTGTAGTGGTTCAAAAAGGGAATTTCAATAAAATTTCTTACCCGGTAATGAGCGCTGCCAATCAAACCATTCAGTCGGCCGACATTATTTTTGACCTGCAACCGGTTGTGAAAAATGCAGATGGCAGCCAGGTAATCAGTTTCACAAGCAGCGACAGTACCGGCAGCAGGCAGCTTACCCACCGGTATACCCTCAAAAAAGACGATTACCTTATCGACTTCGATATTATGGCAAGGGGCGCAGCAAACCTGTTCAGCCAGAATAATATTAACCTGCTTTGGCAAACCCAGGCAGAGCAAGTGGAGAAAGATCATAAATACGAACGCACCCAAACAGAGGTTTCATGGCTCGAAGACGGCGAATACGATTTTGAACTTATTGGTGATGGCGGAAGAGAAAATTTCAGCAAACCGGTAAGCTGGTTGTCACAAAAACAACAATTCTTCATTAATGCAATTGCAGCAAAAAACAAATTCTCCACCGCAGAAATAGACTGGAAGGTACCGGCCGATACCAATGCATACCTGGTACAAACCACCGCAAACACCAAACTGTCATTTACACCCGGAAACGAAGTATCTGTCCCCTTACAATTATATTATGGCCCCAGTGATTATAATATTCTTAAAAAATATGACAACAAAATGCAGCAGATCGTGCCTTATGGCAGCGGCGTGTTTGCATTTGTAAAATATATCAACAGGCATGTTCTCTTACCGGTGTTCAATTTTTTGAAGAACAATGTGGCCAGTATGGGTATTGTGATCCTGCTGTTAACCCTGTTCATCCGTTTAATAACCTCTCCTATCCTGTACAAGAGTTATTTAAGCGGCGCTAAAATGAAAGTGCTTAAACCGGAAGTGGATGAATTGAAAGCTAAACTCACCAATCCCAAAACCGGCGAATTTGATCAGCAGGCATTTGGCATGGAACAAATGAAACTCTGGAAAAGCGCCGGGGTAAATCCACTGGGCGGCTGTATTCCGGCGCTGCTGCAAATCCCGATATTCATGAGCCTGTATTATTTTTTTCAAAGTAATATCGACCTGCGTGGAAAAAACTTCCTTTGGGCCGATGACCTGGCTCAATACGACTCAATATTTAAGATACCATTCAACATTCCGTTCTACGGAGATCATGTGAGCCTCTTTACCATTACCGCCACATTGACCAGCCTGCTCATTTCTATTTACAGTATGCAGCAAATGCAGGACAACAGTAACCCGGTGATGAAGTATATGCCCTACATTTTCCCTGTTATGCTGCTGGGTGTATTCAATAACCTCCCCGCTGCGCTTACCTGGTATTATACTGTTTCAAATACCATCACGCTTATCCTCCAGATCGTTATCCAGAAGTATATCATCAATCACGACAAGATACTGGCCCAGATCAACGAAAATAAAAAACGGCCGGTAAAACAGTCGAAACTGCAGGAACGCATCCAGGCAATGCAGGATGCACAGCAGAAAATAAAAGACCTGAAGGATAAAAACCAGAAAAAATAAAATTTTAGTTAAAATTTTTATAAACTGTACTGCTTTGGTAGTGCAGTTTTTTTGTTTACAGTCTAATACTAAACAATGGTACAGGATTGTATTATCTTAGTACCGGAAACACACAACAAATGAAAAAAATATTTAAAATATCTTTTCCGCTGCTCACATTTGCCGTTATAAGCTTAAACAGCTTTGCGCAAAAGCTACTCACTGAAGCCTTGGTTGAATATGATATCAGTATCAGTTCTTCAAAAGGCGATGCCTTATCCGACCAACTGAATGGCGCTAAACTTACTTTATACAGCAGGCCCGGCATCAGCCGCACCGAAATGGTAAGCAGCCTTGGTACAGAATCAACTGTTTTTGATAACAAGACCGGTAAAGGTTTTATTTTAAAAGAATACAGTGGCCAAAAGCTCATGATAACAATGACCAGGGAAAACTGGCAGCAAAAGAATCAGCGCAACGATAACCTCAAATTTGAGATCGCCGGTGAAACCGTTGTAATAAACGGGTACAACTGTAAAAAAGCCACTGCACTTACAGCCGATGGCAAAACATTAACGGTGTATTTTACCCCGGAAATTACGCTTGCCAATACGCAGTATAACAATGCCTTTAAGCAATTGCCGGGCCTGCCTGTGCAGTACGAATTGCAAAGCGGCAACCTCAGTTTTAAATACAGCCTGAAAAAAGTAAGCGATGAGCCGGTGGAAACCTCAAAATTTGATGCACCCAAAAGCGGTTACCGCATCATGAGTTTTGAAGAAAACCAGCAACTCAAAAAAGGAAAATAATGCCGGATTTTTGCCGGATCTGTTTTAAAACCTGTCTTCCAGGCAGACAGGTTTTTATTTTACCAAAGAAGATAAAAATAACAGGGAACTCCCTTTTCTGCAGTTTCTTTTCACCTCGGGTACCTCTTTAAAAGCCTCCTCTCCACAACACGTTAATAAATTAAACGTTATACCCTTTTAAGGCAAGAAAATTCTTGGTAAATTTGCCCAATGATTTGGAACGAAACCACATCTATGAGAGTAGCAATTTTAGACCTGTACGAAGGCGTGGAGAACCAGGGAATGCGTTGTATCAGGGAGATATTAAACCAGTTTGCAGAAATTCACCATATCGACCTGGTAAAGGACGAGTTTGATGTACGCCTTAAAAATGAAGTTCCTGATCTCAGTTACGATATTTATATCAGCAGCGGCGGCCCCGGCAGCCCGCTCGAAAGTATGGGCAGCAAATGGGAAGCAGTTTATTTTGGCTGGCTCCGCAGGCTGGAGCAGTTCAATGAGAACGGGGCCAATGTAATGAAGAAAAAAGTATTCTTTATCTGTCACTCTTTTCAATTGGCCTGCAGGCATTACCAGGTGGGAAATGTTACCAAAAGAAAAAGCACCGCCTTTGGTGTTTTCCCCATTCACTATTTACCCGGCGCCGATGAAGAGCCCATTTTTGACGGACTTAAAGATCCCTTTTATGCAGTAGACAGCCGCGATTACCAGGTTATACAACCCGACCATAACCGCCTCCGGCAGATGGGTGCCAGCATTTTGGCCATTGAAAAGGCCCGCCCGCATGTGCCTTATGAGCGTGCCATGATGGCCGTGCGTTTTAATGAAAACATGATCGGCACACAATTTCACCCCGAAGCCGATGCCATTGGTATGAGCCTGCACCTGCAAACACCCGAAAAGAAAAAGACCGTGGTGGAAAACTACGGACAGGAAAAATGGCAAAGCATGATCGAACACCTGAATGATCCTGATAAGATCATGCACACATATGCACATGTACTGCCTAATTTTTTAAATGAGGCAGTTAACAAGATGCAGGTGGAAGAACTGTGACATATTTGCTGGTACAATTTAATTACAGAAAATAACCACACAGAATGGACATACATTTCCGGGAGGAACAAAGATTTACACAATGGTGGCTCTGGTTATTGTTAATTACCATTGCCTTTATCCCGGTGTTGGGAATTTATCAGCAATTGGTAAAGAAAGTACCTTTTGGAGACAACCCGATGCCAGATGGAGGATTGATCCTGTTTACCATTTTTACTTTGGGGATATTGGTAGTTTTCAGACTTATTTGTCTCCGCACAACTATTACCAGCACCGAAATCAATATCCGGTTTTTCCCTTTTTTAAGCCGAACTATAAGGTGGGAAGATATCAAAAGTGCAAAGATCGTTAACTATGGTTTTGCAGGTTATGGCATAAGATATGGGAGCAGGCATGGAGTTATTTATAATACCAGGGGCAGTGAGGGGCTTGCGATAGAAAAAAAGAATGGGGAAAAATTAGTGATCGGCACGCAAAAAAAAGATGAGATCAATAAAATAATTTCCCAACTCCTTCCCTGAAACACCTGCATTGAAGAGCTGCTTTTGCCAAAGCTTCCGCCACGCCTGCCAATGCCATAAATGTCTTTTTGAATATAAAAGCGCTTCCGGCCTTGTAATTATGCTTTGTGTGCATTAACTTTGCAGCATCTTACTGCTAACCGGTAAAACTCCAGGCTTCCTTCTAAAAATCAATCCCCAAAAGTTTACAGTTAAAAGGCATTTTAATAAATGCTCATTACTTGTTTACATTTAAACCAGGGATTTTGAAACCGTTTTTACTTTTACAATTTATTTTCACTTGGGCATGTGCGGCCCATGCACAGTCGTTTGCGGCAATTGATATTGCTGAGGCCTCAGGGCTTTCCCCTGCAAAACTGCAGGCATATCTCATTAAAAAAGGATTTGTGGGAGGAGCATATAGTAATCCCAGTGAAAAACAATTTCGCTATAAAGGCATAAAAGGAAAGGCCATGGCAGATTCTGCCAGCAGGGAAATAAGTATGGGTACCGCCGATACTGCTTTTTATTTTAGTTATAACACCGGTTCCGCGGCAGAATCGGGGGATCTGAAAACAAACCTAAAAGCAAAGGGGTTTTCGGGCGAAACTGATTTTTTTCAGAAGAACAATATTACGGTTAAAGTTTCGGCTACTGTAAAAGATACTATTACAACCTGGTCTTTTTTTGTAAAAAGGCAATTGTTACCACCAGTGCATGATATCATCTTTGCCGAAGACCTGCTTGCATTTAATTCGCACGAAATGCTGCGGTTTTATTTTGGCGACAAAAACCTTAAAAAAGATCTCTATTATTTTTCCGATAATGAAGTGAACAAATGCTCTGTACTTTTTCCAAACAGTAACAGGCAGGTGGTTTTTATATGGGATGATGAAAAAAACAACTACCAGCTCGGCCGCATCTATATTGGCGCCCTGCTCAGCTTTGGCAGTGCATCAGAAAACCAGCGCAATACAGGTGAAAATATGTGGCAATTGAAAAACGGTATAAAGACGGGCATGAGTCTTTACCAGCTAAGGATGCTCAACGGGTCTGATTTCAATTTTGGAGGAGGACGTTCAGCCTATACAGGGCTTGTTTTTTCAGATGGAAAGGGTAAGTTTGATTTTAACAAAGAAAACATCATCCTCGGGTGTGTAAATTGCAACGACCCTTATTTTGAAAAGGCAGAACTTATTAATTCAGACGATGCCCTGCAGGAACAACGGATCATTTTTGTTCAAACCATCGTACTAAATGCACAAACGGCCCTCCATCAAAATGGGATCACTAAAAACATGCCCTGAATAAGAGGGCTTTCATACTTACAAAAACAATTTGCAGCTTCAGCCTGCTTAAATACCGCTTCGGCTCCATTCACTTTTTAAAGTGATCTCACTGATATTATCTTTAGTGCGTAATCAACATTATAGACTTAAAACAACAATACTATGAAAAGGTTTATGTTAATGCTGCTCATCTCAACAATTGCCATGAGCACCACCTGCACCAAAGAAGATAATATTTCTTCCAGCAGCAGCAATGGTACCAATATCAGCAGTTCTGCCGTACCTGCAGCTGTAAGAAATGCCTTTGCGAGCCGTTACCAAACCGCCAGTGGTCAAATTGAATGGGAAAAAGAAGATGGAAATACTTATAAAGTGAAATTCTTTATTGGCAGCCAGCGCATGCAGGCAATTTTTGCCGCCGACGGCAGTTTTCTCTCTGAAAGGAATATATAATTTATTCCTCTAAAACATATATCATTCTGCGAGGGATGTTGCGGGGTATCCATTAAATTTTTCTTGCCTGGAACCCTTTACAAATAAATTAAGATTTTTTGAATAAGCCGGCAACATCCCTTCACTACAATCCTTTTTTTCTTTTAAGCGTGATAGCTGCATTCTTGCTAAGGTCGCCCGAGAACCTGATCTCTTTTCTCCGCTTGTCGTAATCCACCACCAGCAAGCCGCTATTAGGCGGCAGGGCGCCAAGGTTTTCGGCATACATTACCAGCTGAACCGAGTCGCCCATATCGGGCGTTATATAAATTATTTTACTGAAAGCATTTGCTGTAAGGCCCTGCCTCGATACGATTGTTTTTCCATTAAGAACAATACTTACAGTATCGCCATCCACTTCTCCATTATCATAGAGCGTCAATCTCAAACTATCTGCTTCAATAACGAGTTCATCAATGGTTTCAATTTTTCTTTTACTCAGGTCTACCAACGGCCCCACAGTTATATTGGCCGGCACAGCTCTTGGTTTGGGCCCGGCTTCGGCAGCTGTTGCAACAGGCGGACCGGGTTTTGGTTTGGCAGGATCGGTTTTCGCAATAACCGGTGCCGGTTTTGCAACTGATGGTTTTGGTTTAGCAGCGGTGGCCGTAACTGGTTTCTCTTTTACGGCTGCAGGTTTTGCTTTTGCTGGTTCGGCCTTGGCTATAACAGGTGCAGGTTTGGTTTCTACTGGTTTTTTGGGGGCTTCTGCTTTTACAATGACAACCGAATCAATTTTAGGGGCAGGCTTTTCAACCTGGGGAACCGCCTTTGCAATGATATCCTGGTTCTCCTTAACCAGTAAAGGATCCACGCCGGAAACAATGCTGGTATCTGCCGATGGAGCGGCTGTTTTTACTGTATTCAAATCTGTATTTACCCTGGTATTTAATGCAGGTTTATCCAGGTTAAAGGAAAGATCTTTTGAAAGGTCCATTTCGTCGAGCTTTGCCATTGCTTTGGACTCTTCCTTTGTTTCCTGTTTTTCGAGCGATACAGAACCCCTGGCCGTTTTAAATCCTTCGGGAACTTTTGTTTCGAAACTACCCGTAAGTTTATTATCATTCATCACGAGGGTATTGATCTGTTTTATAGCTTTGGCGGCATCTTTTTTGATGTTGTTGTAAAGAACATCTTCATCTGAAATGATGATCTGCCCGTTTTCAAAACTGATATTGATCTTCTTCATGGTGGCCACATCGTCTTTAACACCAAACGTTGTGTAAGAATAACCGCTGAATTTACCCTCCTTATAACTGATCACAAGTTCATACGGCAACCTGCGCTCTGTGCTTTTGATATGGCCCTTCCATAAACCCACCAGTGAGTTCACTTCTGCATCGGGCTGTGCCTTTGCATCCTGCTGAAGAAAAACAAAGAGAAATAATAAAACTGAAACTATTTTCATAGGCAAAAGGTAGGATTTTTAGTGTAAAGAGAAATCATAAAAATAAAATTCCCCCAATTCTGGTGAAATTGGGGGAATCGTATCTTAAACGCTTGAATTGATCAATTGGTAATTTGTGAAGCCGGCTGCTCAAAATCAAATGCAGGTGCATCCGGATTTTTAGGATCGGGGCCATAATTATTGGTAAACCTGTCGCCATCGGTAAAAAACCAAACCAATAAAATGATACCGCCAATTAAAGGAATAAGTCCGATAAAATAATACCAACCGCTTTTATTAATATCATGTAATCGTCTCACTGCTGCCGCAAGACCAGGGATTAATGTTCCCAGCGCTACCAGAATATAAACCCCTCCTCCCAAAAAAGAAAAAACTGAAGAGTCCATAGCAGCACCGGCAAAAGCAAGAATATAAAACGGAATGATCAATAAAAAGTTCATCAGGGCAAAATACCAATACTCTGCCCGGCGGGCCCTGCCCGAAAAGTTTGCATAGTTTTCGAGTACCACTTTTTTCCACCAGTCAAGCATGTTGAATGAAGATTCATGTTTTTGCATAATAAGAGGTTGTTTTGGTTAAATATGAGGGCAATAATAATAAAAACCGTTGGTATTAATAAAAAAAAATGCCCCTGTATTGTTGAAAACCTGTATGAAAATAATTTTGTTATTTAAAGAGATGGCACTTTTTTTGCATTTTAAACGCATTCCTGCAACCCTTTTAAAGCCAAATCGCTGCTTCCACTTTTTTTAATCTTTAAAACAGTTTAAACTGGCCATTATCGTATGAATTTCAAACATTTAACGGCATTTTTGTGCCTTTTCCTTTTTTCTGCAGGCATAATTGCTCAAACCCATACCGCCAAAACAAATGTAACCACCTGCTCTATGAGCAATGGCTACTACGAATACCTCCCCCAGGGTTATTGGAATAACCCCGGCGAAACATTTCCCATGATCATATTTATAGCCGGGGCCGCCGAGTGTGGTAATGGTTCTCCTGAACAAATAGGACGGGTTCTTATGCATGGCCCTGCCAGTTTTATAACAGCAGGAACCTGGCCTGGTTCTTTTACCGTAAATAATCAAACGTATAAACCCATTGTGATAACACCACAGTTTATCAATCAACCCGGAGCATCGGTATTCAATGATTTTCTTAATTATATGGTTGCACATTATAAAGTGGATATCAACCGGGTTTATATATCGGGATACAGTATGGGTGGAGCCGTTTGCTGGTCGTACTGCGGCAGTAATGCCACTTATGCAGGCCGCATTGCCGGCATTGTACCCGGTGCGGGATCATACTCACCCAACGCCGCCATGGCCAATACAATGGCTGCGTCCAATTTGCCCGTGCTTGCAATTCAAAACAACCCCGATCCGGCTGTTCCAACCCAATGGTCTATCGATTGGGTGAATATGATCAATGCGGCTCCCGCCCCGCCAAATCCGCTGGCAAAAATGATCCTTTTCAACATCTATGGGCATGATCTTACCCATGGCTGGGAGCCCAATATGAATGCAAATAACCAATATAATTTTACCGGGAGAAATGTATGGGAATGGATGCTTGGCAACAGGAGATTTTTTACTACACTTCCGGTACATTTCACTTCCTTCAGCGCATCTAAACAAAACAGCACTGCCGTATTGAACTGGCAAACTGCCAACGAAACCAACAACCAGGGCTTTGAAGTTCAGCGAAGTGCTAACGGGCAAAGCTGGCAAACACTGATATTTATAAGGAGCAACGGCATCAGTGGAAATTATGCTTACACAGATCCCACTCCTCTTGCAGGAAAAAGTTTTTACAGGATAAAACAATCAGACCTCAATGGCAACAGCAGGTATTCTGAAACACGCTTCATTGATTTTTCAAAACAAGGTTATTTATACGTTTACCCAAACCCTGTTCCTTCTGTACTGACACTTTATACAGATATGGAAATCAAAAATGGCAGGGTTCGGATCTTTGACGGGGCGGGCAGGCTTTTGCTGTCGTTAGGCATAAATGGGGCCGGAAGTATTCAAATCCCTGTGTCTAACTTACCAAAAGGCAGCTATGTAGTACAAACCATTACGGATATGCTGGATAAAAAGCTTAGGTTTATTAAAGAATAACACAGGCGCTGGCCGGGGAACCTGTACTTATATTATTTTTTCTAACATCCCGGCATTTTGAGGGTTTAAAATGTTTGAAAACAGTATATTTGTCGTGGTTCTAACCCCAAGCAAACGCCGCCTGCTTTAAACCACAAGACTACATTTTTCAAAACGTAAATTTTTTTTCATGAAGCTGATGCGCTCGGCATTGGGATGCCTTTTTATTTTTTTGTGGAACACAGTACCTGCACAAACACATACCGCAAAGCCGGGTGTGGTTACCTGCCCGATATCAAATGGATACTATGAATACCTGCCGGAAGGTTATTGGAATAATGCTTCAGAAACTTTCCCTTTGATTGTATTTATCCCTGGCCTTGGTGAGTTGGGAAACGGCACAACGGATCTATGGAAAGTACTTTCTTATGGGCCAACAAACCAGATCGCTTCGGGAACCTTTCCAACCTCCTTTAGTGTAAACGGACAAACCTATAGATTCATCGTTATTACACCACAGTTTACCGCCAATCCCTGGACGGGGCATTTCAATACATTTCTCGATTATGTGGTATCGCATTACAAAGTAGATATCAACCGGATCTATCTTTCCGGGTTCAGCATGGGCGGAGGAACCTGCTGGGCCTATGCAGGCGAAAACAGCACTTACGCAAACCGGATCGCCGCAATTGTGCCCACGGCCGGCGCCTGGCAGCCAAGCCTCTCCATTTGCCAGACAATGGCTGCAGCCAACCTGCCCATCCTTGCTTTTCATAACAGCGGAGACAATATTGTTCCCGCTTACTGGACCGATTTTTTTGTTGATAACACTAACCAGGTTTCGCTTCCCCCGAATCCACCAGCAAAAAAAATAATTTTCAACAGCAACAGCCATTCTACAGGGGAGGCCTTTTCGTTGACCCTGAACAATAACAATCAGTATGGTTTCCCGGGTAACAATGTGTATGAATGGATGCTTCAGTTCCGCAGGTTTTTTACAACCCTGCCGGTTGAGCTGAACGGATTCAGCGCAGTGAAACAAAATGGAAAAACATTTTTGCAATGGCAAACCAGCAATGAAACAAACAGCCGCGGTTTTGAAATACAGCGCAGCAGCAACACACAAAACTGGACCAACATTGCTTTTGTAAACAGCGCAGGCACAGCCGCCGGCAACTACAGTTTTACAGATGCAAGCCCTGCCAGTGGCAAAAACTATTACCGCATCAGGCAGGTGGATATCAGCGGCGCCTATAAGTTAAGCGAAATAAAATGGGTCGATTTTTCAAGGAAGTTCAGCCTGGGCATATCGCCCAACCCCGTTGTAAATACGATCAATATCAATACCGATGCCGTACTTAATAATGCATGGCTGGAGATCTATAATGCACAGGGGCAACTCGTTTTACAAAGCAAGCTTAACGGCAATGGAAACATCAGCATACCTGCACAAAAATTAATAAAGGGAAATTACGTGGCCAATATTTCTGTAGATGGCTTCAAAGAACAGATCAAGTTTATTAAAGAATAAAAAAAAAGGCCCTGCGGGGCTTTTTTTTTATCTTTCCACCCTAAAATAGCTCATGATAAACAAAAGCGCTTATCATACTTTACTGGAAGAAATTAGTTCTCAAAAAATAACCCTGGTGGCGGTATCAAAACTGCAGCCTGTACCGGCCATCCGGGAGCTGTATGATGCGGGGCAAAGGGATTTCGGAGAAAATTATGTACAGGAAATGCTCGACAAACAAGAGCAGCTCCCCGAAAACATCCGCTGGCATTTTATTGGTCACCTCCAAAGCAATAAGGTAAAATACATTGCCCCTTTTGTATACATGATACATGGGATCGACAGCGAAAAGCTACTTGCCGAGATCAATAAACAGGCGGAAAAGCAAAACCGCATCATCAAATGCCTGCTGCAGGTGCATATTGCACAGGAAGAAACAAAGTTTGGATTTAGCCTCCAAGAAGCTGCTGCACTCCTGCAGAATATCTTTGAAACCCATACTTTTTATCCAAACGTAAAAGTTTGCGGCCTCATGGGAATGGCATCATTCAGCGATGATATGACGAAAGTGCGGGGCGAATTTAAAAGCCTTGCCCGGCTATATAAGGATTTCCACTCCCGGTTTCCGGAATTCGGTTGTTTAAGCATGGGAATGAGCTCCGATTATAAAATTGCCATAGAAGAAGGCAGCACTATGATAAGGGTGGGCAGTTTAGTTTTTGGGGCAAGAAACTAGATAGATCTTTCATCAAGAGACTTGTGCCTTTTTTTCCTGCTGCGGGAAACCAGTTTTTCAAATTCCACGGCCACAAAAACCAGTGAAGAAGCTGCTCCCACAATTAAAAATTCTTTAATACTAAGTGATTCTGTTTTAAATACCGGCTGAAAAAAGGGCGAGTAAGTAATAACTGCCTGTAAGGCCAGCGTAATAAAAACAGAAAGCAATAAGAGTTTATTGGAGAAAATACCTGCAGAAAACAGGGAAGCGGTTTCTGACCTGATGGCCAGTACATGGCCCATTTGCGCCAGGCACAGCACATTAAAAACAATGGTTTGCCAGTGCAATCCGTTATTTATTGCCCAGCTTTGAGCAGCCAATGTAATACCTGCCATTAATAAACCCACCCAGATCATGTGCATGCCTCTTCCGCCCGAAAAAACACTTTGCCCGGGTGGCCGCGGCGGCCGTTTCATGATATTCTTTTCTGCTTTTTCGAAAGAGAGTGAAATGGCAGGAAGACCGTCTGAAAGCAGGTTGATCCACAAAATATGAATGGGAAGCAATGCCACCGGGAGGCCCATGATCGGCCCCAGGAGGAGCGTCCATAGTTCGCCCGAATTGGTGGTCATCAGGTATTTAATGAACTTAAGGATATTATCGTAAATACGCCTGCCTTCACGAACCGCTTTTATGATAGTAGAAAAGTTATCATCCAACAATATCATATGTGCAGCTTCTTTTGATACATCCGAACCGGTAATACCCATGGCAATGCCAATATTTGCCCGCTTAAGGGAGGGCGCATCATTTACACCATCGCCCGTCATGGCAACAAAATGCCCTCTTTGCTGCAACGCTTTTACGATCTGTAATTTTTGCTCGGGCGACACTCTTGCATATACTTTGACACGTTCCACTTTTTCGACAAAATCTTCCTCTGTCATTTCGTCGAGTTGACGGCCGGTAATTACAATATCATGCGGCTTTTTTAATATCCCGATCTTTGTTGCAATATTGGTGGCCGTTAAAGGATGATCGCCTGTTATCATCACCGGCACAATTCCCGCGGCATAACATTGTTCAATGGCATCAAAAACTTCGGTGCGGGGCGGATCAATGATACCTGCAAGACAAAGAAATTCCAGGTCTCTTTCATGTTCCTCTTCCGAAATTTTTTCCGGCAAATTCTCCCATATTTTGCTGGCAAACCCAATCACCCTCAATCCCCTGCCGGCCATAGCATCTACCTGTAATTGCAGCATGGGAATATCTTTATCATTACAACGGGTCAATAAAACATCAGGAGCGCCTTTTGTAATTGAAATAAACTTCCCTTTGTAAGGGTGAAAAGTGGTCATTAATTTTCTGCCGGCATCAAAAGGGATCTCTTCCAGGCGGTCCCAGGTGGCTAATTCAATATTATTTTCAACCAGAACTTCTTTTAAAGCCACTTCTGTGCTGTCGCCCAGTAATTGCCCCGAGCTGCCTTCAATGGCATCATTATTCAAAGCAAAGGCCGCAAGCATAAGGTTATGATTAGTACCTGAAACTTTTGCCAGTTTATTTTTGGGAATAAGTTTGCCGTTTGCAAAAACCTCTTCCACATGCATTTTGTTTTTGGTAAGTGTTCCGGTTTTATCAGTACAGATATAAGTGACCGAACCAAGTGTTTCCACTGCAGGAAGCCGGCGGATTAGCGCATTAAGCCTGATCATGCGGCGTGCAGCCAATGCAAGCGAAATGGTTATTACGGCGGGCAATGCTTCCGGTATAGCCGCTACAGCAAGAGAAATGCTGGTAAGTACCATTTTCACTAAGTCTTCACCCCTTAGCCATCCTGCGGTAAAAAAAAGTACACATAAAAAAAGCACCAGCAAAGAAAGTTTTTTTCCGAAACTGATCATGCGCTGCTGCAAAGGAGTGAGCGTACCTTCGCCCTGCAGCATCCGGGCAATATGACCAAGCTCCGTGTTCATTCCTGTTGCCACCACCAACCCGGCCCCCCTGCCATAATTCACATGCGTTCCTTTAAACAGCATATTCTTCCTGTCGCCTACAGGAATATCCCCGGCGTCCAGTTCTTTTACAGTTTTATCCACCGGGTACGATTCACCCGTTAATGCCGCCTCATCAACCCTGAGGTTATATGATGCGGTGATCCTGATATCGGCCGGCACGGCATTCCCGGTTTCGAGCAAAACGATGTCGCCGGGAACGAGGAAGCGGGAACTGAGATCAACTGTTTGCCCCTCACGTATTACCCGGCTTGCAGAAACGGCCATTTTCTTCAGCGCCTGCATTGCTTTTTCTGCACGGTATTCCTGTACAAGCCCGAGCAGTGCATTGAGCAAAACGATAATTACAATAACAACCGTATCGGTAATATCGCCCATCATACCCGAAATGAGGGCAGCCAGCAGCAATATGATGATCATCACATCTTTAAACTGGTTCAGCAATAAACCGGCGATCGTTTTCTTTTTACCTTCGGTAAGTTCATTGAACCCATACTCGGTTAAACGTTCCTCTGCCACCTGGCTGCTTAAGCCCTGTTGTCCCGAACCGGTAAGTTTGAATGATTCTTCTGTACTGAGCCTGTGCCAATCCATCATAATTTATTTTTTGCAGCGGTATAATCATCCGCAAATGCTGCTGCCTTATTTGTAATGAGCTATAAACAATGGTGCTGCACATTCTTTCATAAGCAGGTCGGCCATACTGCTTTTAAACCATCGTGAAAGGTCTGTGCGCCGGTATGCCCCTAATACTGCCATAACAGCGTTGGTGCCGGGTTTAAGATGCTGTACAATTTTTTCATCGGCATTGCCTGCTTCTGCCTTAAAGCTGGCATCGGGTAAATAACGGTGTACAAATTCCTTCATGAATTTCTCATCCGGAATAAATTCCCGGCCACCCGATTCTTTTACGCAAAAAACTTCTGCTGGCACAGATTCCATACCTGAAAACAAGTAACCATACATTTTAATGGCGTACACTGCAGAGGGACTGCCGTCGTATAAAAAAACAACGGCTTCGGTATCCCGGAAATTTTCAGGAACAATGATTGCAGGGCATTGAATATCCCGCAACAGTTCCCTTACAAAATGAGTGGGAGGATCTTCCTTGATCCTCGAAAAATTTTCGTTTTTGTCGATGATGAGCAGGTCGGCATAAATGCTTTCATGCTTCAGTTCCTGCAGGGCAATATCTGTATCCCTGGTAACCGACCAGTTCAACCCGGCATCGCTGCATGCTTTTTCAAAATATTGCACGGCTGCATCTCTTTTTTTTCGGTCTTTTTCATCGAGCCGCTCAATTACTTCATCGGCATTTTCATATTTTTTAATTACACTTGTAACACTGTAGGTTCTGTAAACAAATTCATCCAGGAATAAGCCATTGAGATGGGCGCCGGCCGATTTACTCAGCGAAATGGCATAGGCAAGTGTGCTTGCAGAAGGCTTATACCCATCAAATACTGCGAGAAACTTTTTCATAACCGATCATTTATTGTTATTAGAATAACCAATGGCACAACAGGATGCAAAAGCAGCCTTTGCCGGGCAAACAATTTTTGTATGCAAGCTGATCAAAAGGCTGGATCAATATTTCTCTGAGCAGGAAGTTCTTGGGCTAGTAAAGCTACGTAACCTAACCTGCTTTGCCAATGATTTTAATCAGCTGAACAGGCTTCATAAAACTGTTAAAAAATTTGGCTTTTATGCATTTACAGGTGATTGTACATCTATTTTAAAGAGAATAAAATAACTTTACAGTATGACCACGTTGGAAAAAACTTTTGAATCTGAAAAAAACCGCAAGGCACTGATGATCACAATGGGCATTTGTGCGGCCCTGCTCCTGCTTTTTTTTATTATCAGCTGGAAGGTAATGCCGCCATCGCCTCCTGTGGCACAAGATCTTATAGAAATAAACCTGGGTAATAATGAAGAAGGATTTGGTGAAGTGCAGCCGCTCATAAAAGGCGAAATGAAACCAACCCCGGAAGCCCCGGAACTACCCGAACAAAAAGCCAGCCAGCCACAACCCGAGGCGGAAGAAAAAATTACGCCGCATGATGATGCGCCCGATGAAGCAGCCCCGGTAGCCAAACTGATCAAGGCCGCTCCCAAATCAAAGACCAATGCAGTGGTTACCACGGCCACCCCGCCGGCACCCAAACCCCAGAAGCCAAAAATTACTTATAATGGCCCCGGCAACGGAAACGGAAATAATGCCACCGAAGATAATGGTTACAGGTACCAGGGAAACAAACCAAATGGTAAGGGCGATGCAGGCGATCCATCGGGCAATAAAGACTCTTATGGCAACAACCCGGGCGGAAAAGTGGGTGGCACTAATCGCTCTCCAATAAAAAAAATTTACCGTTCCTATTCATTCACTGACGATTTGCCTAAAGCAACCATTTGGGCAACCATAAAAATTTCACCAGATGGCCGTGGAACTTTCGTGGGCTTTGCAAAAGGAAGTACAAGTAGAGATGCAAGATATGCTACAGCTATCAAAAATCATCTCCCCAACATTCAGTATGAAAAATGGAGTGACTCATATACGATTACACAACAGTTTAATTTTAACGTAAATTGATAAGTTTACACAAAACCTTCTGAAAAGTCTTACCCCCTTTTAATTAACCACTGCCGGGTAATTATTCAGCGTGTCAAAATCATATTCATCTGTTTTCTTCATCTCTTTAATAAAGCGGTGAAGCCGGGCAGAATCGCGGGGCAGGGCAAAATTACGGTCGTGCGCCAGCAGCACCAGGTGGTCCCTGGTTTTGGTTTGCCTTTTACAAAAAAAACTGTCTACCTGCTTCATCATCAGGCTGTCGGTTTGCACAAGCCGGTCGTGTTGATCAAAATGCCATTCTAAATCCCAGCCAATAACTGTAAATCCATTCTTTTGTAAACTATCGGCTGTTGCTGCAGATGCGGTAATATCTGTAGAACTGATCGTTTTGGTACGCCAGATATTACGGCCCGGTGTTCGTGCAATGGTATTGGACAAAGCAAGACTGTCGGCACAACGCTTAAAATCTGCCACCGCACTGTCTGCATTCTCATAAAAACTGCTAAATCGGTTATGAAAAGCATGGGTATAGCTGTGGTTCGACAACTGGAGCAGTTCATTTTCCTTTAAGGAGTCGTACAGCTCCGATTGGTAGCTGCTGCCGTAAATATGTTCCCCAACCAAAAACATGGTGGCAGGCACCTGTTCTTCTTTTAAAACAGCCAGTACCTTGCCCGTTCCCTTTTGCGGGCCATCGTCGAAACTCAGGTAAATTACTTTTTTCTTCTTTTTAGGAGAAGCGGGTGGAGCTTTTTTAGCCACGGGGCTGCTGTCGTAACGGATAACAGGTCCTGAATAAACAAGGTTGTTTTTTCCGGTTTGGTAAAAGTAAAAAGAACTGAAGCTTACGGTCAGTAAGGCTTTTTTAAAAATGGCGGATGAAGAAAAGCCGCCCGAGTCGGGGTCCATAAAGGGGAAAAGTTTAGAAGCATAAAAATATATCGCCGGAAGTTATGCATGCAAATTCCCTATGTTAAATAATTACAAATTCGTGCGTAAAACAAGAGAGGCGCCATCCGTAAACTAAACCCTGGAGACTGTTCAAAAAAACCTCATTTCAATTACCTTTGCAGCATGCAAGCATTGCTCAATAAACTTAGCGCATACAAAACCGAAATAGAAGCCGCCAGCGTAAAAACCAAAGACGAGCTGGAGGCTTTCCGTATCAAATACCTTGGCACAAAGGGACTGGTTAAAACCATCATGGGTGAAATGAAAGAAGTGGCTGCTGATAAAAAAAGGGAGGCAGGGCAGGCGCTCAATGATTTTAAATTATTTGTAGAATCAACATTTGAAGGTTTTAAAAATGGTTTTGGGGCAGAGGAGTTGGGCGCCAGCGATACCGACCTCAGCCTTCCCGGCAGTCCATTGCCCCTTGGCAGCCGCCACCCAATCAGTATTGTTCAGAATAAGATCGTTTCCATTTTTCAGCGGCTTGGATTTGCCGTGGCAGAAGGACCGGAAATTGAAGACGACTGGCATAATTTTTCGGCGCTCAATATGCCCGAAAACCACCCTGCCCGCGACATGCAGGATACTTTTTATATAAATGAACACCCGGCATGGCTGCTGCGTACCCATACCAGCAGCGTGCAGATACGTGAAATGGAAAAAGGCAAACTGCCCCTGCGCATCATTTGCCCTGGCCGTGTTTACCGCAACGAAACCATCAGCGCAAGGGCGCACTGCTTTTTTAACCAGGTAGAAGGGCTGTACATTGCCGAAAATGTTTCTTTTGCCGATCTTAAACAAACCCTTTACTTTTTTGTACAGGAAATGTTTGGCCAGGAAGTTAAGATACGTTTCCGGCCTTCTTATTTTCCATTTACAGAACCCAGTGCCGAAATGGATATCAGCTGCCTGATCTGTGGCGGAAGCGGCTGTAACGTATGTAAAAAAACAGGGTGGGTGGAAATACTTGGCTGCGGTATGGTGAACCCAAAAGTGCTCGAAAGCTGCGGCATCGACAGCAATAAATACACCGGCTTTGCCTTTGGCATGGGTATAGAACGCATCACCATGCTTAAATACCAGGTAAAAGATCTGAGGCTTTTCAGCGAAAATGACCTGAGGTTTTTAAAGCAGTTCACCAGTGCGCTGTAAACCCCGTTTATCAGCATGCTAACAAATACTTACTGCATGATGATCAAGAAGAACATTAATTTTACTGCATGATCACGCAAATCTGCATTACCGGTGCCGGAACAATGGGAATGGGCATTGCCATGACTGCAGCCCAAAATGGATTTCAAACAATTTTATTCGATATTAACAGCGACGTGGTTGAAAAGGCCAGGCAGCAGATAGGAGCCAATCTTGCTTCTCTTATTGAAAAAAAGAAAATAACGGTTGAGGAACAAACAGCAGTTTTAAGCCGGATCCTTTTTACATCCCGGTTGGATGAGTGCAGGGCCAACCTGGTTATTGAAGCCATTGTTGAAAAAATTGCTGTGAAAGAAGATCTCTTTAAAAAACTTGCAGCCATCAACAGCCCCGAAACGCTGCTTGCCAGTAACACTTCTTCTCTTTCTATTTCTGAAATTCAAAAAAATATCCCTTCCCCTGAGCGGGTGGCAGGTATGCATTTTTTTAACCCCGCTCATATTATGAAGCTCGTGGAAGTGGTTAAAGGAAAACTAACTTCAGATGATACGGCCAACCGCATTGCAGACCTGTGCAGGCAGTTGAATAAAACCCCGGTACTTTGTAATGATGCGCCGGGCTTTATTGTAAACCGGGTGGCAAGGCATTATTACCTGGAAGCGCTGCACCTGGTGGAAACCGGAAAAATAAGTATTGAGCAGGCCGATGCCGCCATGGAAAATGCAGGTTTTAAAATGGGGCCGTTCAAATTAATGGATATGATCGGCATGGACATTAACCTTGCCGTAACCACATCGCTGTATGAAGCCTTTGACAAAGCGGTGCGCTTTAAACCATCTGACCTGCAAACAGAGAAAGTAGCAAAAAATGAACTCGGCAAAAAAACCGGAAAAGGTTTTTATATTTACCCCTGATTGGAAAACAACGCTCAAAATATAGTTTTAGTAACGGGCAGCGCCGGGTTATTAGGCAAAAATCTTATAGAAGAGTTACTGAAAGAAGGTAAAACCGTTCGTGCCATCTATAACAAAACTGCCATTGAAAATATTGATCATCCAAATTTTTCCCAGCTTTCCTGCAACATACTCGATATAATGGCCCTGCAAACTGCCATGAAGGGCATTACAGAACTGTACCACTGCGCAGGCATGGTTTCTTTCCAAAAAAAAGACAGGCAGCTTTTATACAAAATAAATACAGAAGGTACGGCCAACGTGGTGAATGCAGCTTTGGAAGCGGGCATTCGTAAAATGGTTCATGTAAGTTCTGTGGCTGCACTCGGGCGTATAAGAGAAGGCATATCTATTACCGAAAAAATGCAATGGACACCCGAAACAAGCAACAGCATTTATGGCCACAGCAAATTTTTGGGCGAAATGGAAGTGTGGCGGGGCATTGCCGAAGGCCTTGATGCCGTAATAGTGAACCCGGTCATTATTTTAGGTGCAGGTAACTGGAACGAGGGGTCTACCCGGCTCTTTAAGTCAGCTTACGAAGAATTTCCCTGGTATACAACCGGCAGCACAGGTTTTGTAGATGTAAGGGATGTTTCGAGGGCCATGATCGGGTTAATGCAGAACGATATTCATGCAGAAAGGTTTATCATCAGTGCAGAAAACGAAACTTATCGAAATGTTTTTACCAGCATGGCAAAGGCATTTGGTAAAAAGCCCCCTCATAAAAAAGTAACCCCATTACTTGCTTCGCTGGTATGGAAAACAGAAGCTTTAAAAAGTTTTTTTACGGGAAACAAACCCCTGGTTACAAAAGAAACGGCCGCAACAGGAATGGCCAGCGTGCAGTTCGATAACGGTAAACTGTTAAAATTCTTACCCGGATTTGCTTACCTGCCGTTGCAGCAAAGCATTAAAGAAAACTGTATTGCATTGCAACAAAACCTTAACAAAGCTTAATATATTTTAGCAGCGTATTTATAAACCTCACTACATGCAAAAAATTTCTTTAACCCTTTTTGCGTTCCTGTTTGCTTCTGCAGGAGCCTACGCACAGCTCGTTATCAGCGGTCGTGTTGTGGCAAAGGAAAGCGGGCAGGCATTACAGGGCGCTTCTGTTTTTGCCGACAATACCACGCTGGGCACCGCCACTGATGCCGATGGCAACTATAAACTTTACCTGCCCAATGGTGGTTACGATATTGTAGTAACTTTTACCGGGTACAACAACGAGAGCCGCCGCATCTCTGCTGCGGATGCAGGGGATAAAGTGAATTTTGACATGAGGGTAAAAGAAAAAGAAATGGAAACAGTGGCCATAGTAGCTACCAGCGAAGTAAAAGACGGGTGGCAGAAGTATGGCAGCTTTTTCCTGGAAGCATTCATCGGAAAAACCAGCAACAGCAGTTTGTGCACATTAAAGAATCCTGAAATACTGAAATTCTATTTTTCCAAAAGAAGAAACAGGTTAAGGGTGATGGCAGCCGAACCCCTTGTAATTGAAAACAAAGCCCTTGGCTATAATATTAAATATGCACTCGATTCCTTTACACATGAATACAACACCGAAATAAGCCTTTACAGCGGCTACCCGCTTTTTGAAGAAATGATGGCCGAAAGCGATACCCAGTACCGCCAGTGGAAAGATGCCCGGAATAAAGCTTATACAGGATCTACCCTTCATTTCATGCGGAGCATTTACAATAAAACATTACAGGAAGAAGGATTTGAAATTCAGTTCCTGGTAAATGCAAACAACACAGAATCTGCCATAAAACTGAAGGATTTTTATTCGGCATTGAATTACCGCAAAGACGACAGTACACAAACCGTAGAAATATTACCCAACCAGCCAAACCTGGGTATTATTTATACAAAAGAAAAACCTTCTGAAAAATTCCTGGCGGAACACCCGGGAGAACCAAAGGATTTTGAATTCAGCCTGCTCAGCTTTCAACCCAAAACCTCTTTACTTATTGAACAGAACGGGTATTATTACGATCAAAACGATATTGCTATCAGTGCTTACTGGGCCTGGAACAAAGTGGCCGATCAGCTGCCTTATGATTTTATGCCCACAGCCTTTTAAATAATTCAGGCAAAGCTGCATACCTGGTGGTATTTTTAAGTCCCTGTATCTTAAAAACTTTCAGTGGTCCGTCGTCCGTGGTCTGTCGTCTGTCGTCCATAATCACTACCCTTCCATCTTTTTAATTTTCTCCCACATTTCGGGTATCCGCTTCATCCAAACCAGTTCTCTTTTTTTAAGAGAAGCTTCTTCGGCAGGACTTCCCCAATAAATTTTTCCTCCTTCGAGGCTTCCGCCCACACCAGTTTTTGCAAGTAACACAGCATTATCGCCAATGCTGAGTGTTTTGCTGATGCCCACCTGCCCCCAAACAGTAACACCGTTGCCGATATCTACCACACCTGCAATAGCAGTTCCGGCGGCAAATAAACAATTTCGCCCGATCACCGTATCGTGCCCAACATGAATATGGTTATCCATTTTTGTTCCCCTGCCAATGATGGTGTCGTGACTTACGCCGCGGTCGATGGTGCAGCCTGCTCCAATTTCCACCTCATCTTCTATAATGACCCTTCCGCAGCTGGGCATTTTTTTGTACCAAACATCCCGGTTTTTTTTTGTGTTGTAATAAAAAGCATCGCTGCCGATAACAGTACCTGATTGTATGATAACATCATCACCAATGATACAATGGTCCATAATGCTTACATGCGGATGTATGATACAGTTCTTTCCTATTTTAACATGATGGCCCACAAATGCCGATGGATAAATAAAAGTTCCTTCACCGGTAACCGCGCTGTTGCTGATCATTTTAACTGCCGGCTCAAAAGGACGGAAATGATCTACGATTTTACAGTAAGCATCAAAGGGTGCATCTACCAGCAGCAGCGTTTTTCCCTCGGGCACAGAAGTTTCCTTGTTGATGATGATGAAGCTTGCGGCACTGTTGATACATTTCTCATAGTACTTGGGATGGTCTACAAAAACCAGGTCGCCCGGTTCAACTTTGTGCAGCTCGTTGATACCGGTAGCACTTGCCTGGTCATTTCCAATGAGTGTTGCATTGATAAAACCGGCGATCCATTGAACCGGAACGGGGGAAGGAAATTGCATATAAAATTGTTTGAAGCAAAGTTACGTAACCATCAAATTGAAAAATTGGCGTCAAAAAAACAATTAAAAGCCGGTTTTCCGGAAAAATTTTTCAACTTTTTTTTGGAGCTGAAAAATGGCAAAAATGATGTTGTTGTAAGTTGTAAAAATAAAATCCGGAAGAGAAATGTTTTTCTTCTAAAAAATATCAATCCGCCGAAACATTAGTGTTTACAATGGTTTCAGGGGAATTGAAAAAATAATTTACAAATGAATTCAATTTTTAATTCTGAAATTTTTTATGCCGGATATAAAAACGCAGCGGCATTTTCCACAACCAACCCCCAAATTGTTAATAAAATAATTGAAAAAAATTTTTCTGATAGCAAAATTTATTTTTAATATTGTGGAGGGGATTTACTATCCCGGTACTTACTAACCCATCTATATAGTAAAGCTCGGTTCAAAAGACCGGGCTTTTTACTTTTTAAAAAATCAACTTTTCATTTTTTGTACACTCATTTTTGTTTCACAAAAACCGGCATGTAACCGTATAAAATGTTTACGGCAGCAAACAATAAAGATTTATCTTGCGCTCACTAAAACTTGAATATGCTAAAATCAATGACGGGCTTTGGCAGGGCAGAACAAACGATCGGCGACAAAACTTTCCTCGTGGAAATTAAGGCGCTTAATGGAAAGCAGTTCGAATTACAGTTAAAGCTGCCTGCTTTGATGAAAACATATGAATTCGATATACGCAGCCTGCTGCAGGAGCAACTGCTGAGAGGTACGGTTGATTGCTATATCAGCCTTAAACAGAATGGCACCATTAAGCCGGTGGTTATTAATATAGATCTCATAAAAGCATATTACAGGCAAATTGATGAACTGGCTGCCGATCTGAAAATTGACACCAACTCTGTACTTGCCGCTTTGCTCCGGCTGCCGGAAGTGGTTACCCCCGCAACTGATGTACTGGATGAAAAAGATTTCAGCGAATTCACTGCTGTATTAAAAGATGCTATCAGCGAACTCAACAGGCACCGCATGGAAGAAGGATCTTCTATTGAAAAAGACCTGGTGGCACGCATGGATAATATTGAAGTGCAGGAAGAAGAGATATTAAAATATGAACCGGCACGCAAAAAAAGGATACAGGACGAAATACAGCAACTGCTGCACGACCATGTAGGCAAAGAAAATATAGACAACAACCGCATGGAGCAGGAGCTGATCTATTATATAGAAAAAATAGACATTCACGAAGAACAGATCCGCCTTCGCCAGCATTGCGAATACTTTAAAGAAATACTGAACAGCACCGATGAAAGTAAGGGCAAGAAATTATCCTTTGTTCTCCAGGAAATAGGGCGTGAGATCAATACAACCGGCAGCAAAGCCTATGACGCCGATATTCAAAAATGCGTGGTAATGATGAAAGACGAACTTGAGAAGGCAAAAGAACAGGTATTAAACGTATTATAAAGACCGATCGATCATACATGAGTATTAAAAATCACTATTCCGTATTGTTCATGCTGTTAATGTTAACAGGATGCCGTCAATTGGATCTGTACGAAAAAAGCACTGCTATTCCGGCTTATAAGTGGAGTTACGGTTTTTCTGCAAAAGGCAGCTTCCAAATTACAGATACCGTTTCGGCCTATCATATATATATAGTATTGCGCCATACAGACAGCTATGCTTATAATAATATATGGCTTAACGTGGGGCTGCAGGCACCCGGGGATACAATGTACCAGCAAAAAGTGGAACTAAGTCTCGGTTCCGATGCCGGGGGCTGGGAAGGTACCGGCATGAACGATATTTGGGAACTTCGCAAGCCGCTTACAGATAAGCCAAGGCGTTTTAAAAAGCCGGGCGATTATAATTTTTCCATATCCCAGATCATGAGAGACAATCCATTACCTCATGTAATGAGTGTGGGCCTGAGACTTCAAAAGGCACCATAAACCTGGTTCTTTAACATATATTATAACCCCATATTCAGCTTTTTTAAAACAATTGCGTATTTTGCAGTTTACCTGCCACTTCAGGCACTAATCGTTTAAAAATTTACTACAGTGAAGCTGAAAATTTTTATTGCTTTAACCGCATTAACCCTTACCCTGGCTGCCCGTGCCCAAAATAACAACATGGAATACGTTCAGCAGGGCGAGTTTGGCGTAACCGTGGGGATGGCGCATTATTTTGGCGACCTCAATACAAGGGCCGGGGTAAACCGGCCAAAGCCCGCAGCCGGAATTTTTTACCGGAAACAATTTGGCAATTATATCGGCGCCCGCCTGGCAGCCCGCTACGCACAGGTAGGTTACAGCGATGTGTACAGCAAAAATGCCTACCAGAAATTAAGGAACCTGAGTTTTAACAGCAATATCTGGGAAATTGCATTACAGGGCGATTTCAATTTTTTTAAATTTGTTCCGGGCGATTGGGACCATGCTTTTACTCCTTATGTAACCCTTGGTGTAGGGTTGTTTTCATATGATCCGTATACATACCTGAAAGGGCAAAAAATATTTTTACGACCCCTGGGCACAGAAGGACAAAACATTGGTTATAAAGGTCGTAGCGAATACAGCACAATGAGCTTTAGCATTCCTTTTGGGGTTGGTATCAAATACAATATTAACCAGAAATTTAACCTGACTTTTGAAGTGGCACACCGTTTTACAGGCACAGATTACCTGGATGATGTAAGTACCACTTTTATTGGCGCAGATAAGTTTTTAGCCGGTTCAAATGCTGCCCTGCTCCAGGACCGAAGGTTTGAGATTGATACGGACTCTTTCAAGGAAGGCCAGCAGCGTGGTTGGAGCAAGCAAAAAGACGCATTTATCATTGCCGAAGTGGGCATTTCTTTCAACCTGAGTTCTTACAGGTGCCCATCGGCATTCTGATAGAAAAGAAATAAACAAAAAGGCCGGTATTTGCCGGCCTTTTTTATTGGATTCTGCTGCCAAAAATTTGCCCTCCTCTCCTTAAATTTCAGTAGTTTTGCGCCCTCCCTAAATGCAGGAGTAAATTTCTATAGCAGGATATGTCTCAACTACAAAAAATCAATAAGGATCATTTGCCCCGCCATATTGCCATCATTATGGACGGAAATGGCCGTTGGGCGCAGGAAAAGGGCGAAGACAGGCTTTTTGGCCATTTACACGGGGTGGAAAGTGTAAGAAATATTGTAGAAGGCGCCGCAGAACTTGGTATTGAATACCTCACACTTTATGCTTTTAGCACCGAAAATTGGGACCGGCCCGAATATGAAGTAACCGGCCTGATGGAATTACTGGTGGATACCATCCGAAAAGAAGTGCCCACTTTAAATAAAAACAACATCAAACTTCATGTAATTGGCGATATGGGCATGCTGCCCCAAAATGCCCGGGGAGAATTAGAAGAAGCACTTAACGAAACCAGCCAAAACACCGGCCTCCATCTTATTATGGCCTTAAGTTACAGCAGCAGGTGGGAAATGGTGAATGCTGTAACAAATATTGCCAAAGATGTAAAAGCCGGCAAACTGGAACCTGCTGCCATTACCCAGGATGTATTTCAGCAATACCTGAGTACCAGCGCATTTCCTGACCCTGAACTGATGATTCGCACCAGCGGCGAATACCGCATCAGCAATTTTTTATTATACCAACTGGCCTATACAGAACTTTATTTTACCAATACCCGCTGGCCCGATTTCCGCAAGGAAAACCTTTATGAGGCCATTGCAGATTTCCAGGCCAGGGAACGCAGGTTTGGAAAAACCGGCGAGCAGGTAAAAAATGAAGCCCAAAACCTTCAAAATGAAGTATAGAAAGGGTTTTATATATATTTCATTTAACAAATAGTTTTAATTATTTGGGCTTAATTTGCCCACCGTAAAAAAATATTGATGCAACGGATCTACCAGAACTTTTTCTTATTGTTTTTAATCCTTACCGGTTCACAGGTTTTAGCGCAGGATAGTACCGAACTAAAGGACATTTATGACCAAAAATACCCAAGAGAATATACCATCGCCGGTATTACCGTAAGCGGCACCAGGGCTTTTGACCCCAACCTCATCATTTCTATCAGCGGGCTCGCAGTAGGCGACGTTGTAAAAATTCCGGGAACCGATGCTTTTTCGGGAGCCATAGAAAAACTCTGGAAGCAAAGTCTTGTGTCAAATGTTTTTATCAACCTTACAAAACTCGAAGGCAGCAACCTCTATATTGAAATTGAATTGGTGGAGCGGCCCCGCCTTATTGAGTTTAACATCATAGGGGTAAAAAAAGGGGAACGTGACGATCTTGAACCCAAAATGGGCCTTGCCAAAGACCGGGTACTTACCGAAAACATGAAACTGAGTGCCCTCGAAGTCATTCAGAAACATTATTACGATAAAGGATACCGCAACGTGGATATTAAAATGGTGGAGCAGGAAATTGCAGGCATCAGTAATGGAGTTCGACTGAACTTTTTTGTTACAAAGGGGAAAAAAGTAAAGATCAACTCTATTAATTTCGCCGGAAATGAAAACGTTTCCGACAATAAGCTAAAAAAACAAATGAAGGGAACCAAGGAAATGATGCGCTTCACCCTTGCCCCCGAAAAAATAATCAGCCCTTATGGCGATACTAAAAAACCCCTTACCATTAAGCAGTATTTCAGTGAAATGGCCTATCTCAAACCCACCCGCACCAAAGAATACCTCGATCCCTATATCAGGATCAAATTAGGGGGTGGCAAGTTCAGCGAAAAAAAATATACCGAAGACAAGGAAAAGATCGTGAACTATTATAATGCACAGGGTTTCCGGGATGCACTTATACTTGCAGATACACAGGTTCAAAACACAAAGGGCAATCTCGACCTTCATCTTAAACTTTCTGAAGGCCGTAAATACTATTTTGGCAATATCACCTGGAAAGGAAACACAAAATATTCCGACTCGGTACTCAACCTCTTGCTTGGTATCAAAAAAGGAGATCCCTATAACCTGGAAACGCTTAACAAGCGGGTGGGTAAAGAACTTTCTATGGAAGGAGGCGATATCGGAAGCCTTTACCAGGACGATGGTTATCTTTTCTTTCAGGCAGAGCCCGTGGAAACATCGGTGTATAATGATACCATTGATTTTGAAATACGCATGCGGGAAGGTTCACAGGCCACTTACGATAAGATCACTGTTTCGGGAAATGATAAAACAAAAGATTATGTGATCCTGCGTGAACTGCGTACCATACCCGGAAATAAATACAGGCGGGAAGATATCATCCGTACACAAAGGGAACTCTCCCAGCTTGGGTTTTTGGATGCAGAAAAAATTGTTCCGCAGGTTGTTCCCAATGCCGAAAATGGAACTGTAGACATTAACTGGCAGGTAGAAGAAAAATCGGCCGACCAGCTCGAATTGTCGGCAGGTTTTGGCGGCGGTATTGGCCTTACCGGGACATTGGGTGTAACCTTCAATAATTTTTCCATCAAGAACATCACAAAAAAATCGAGCTGGGATCCACTCCCGGCAGGAGATGGACAAAAATTAAGTGCGAGAATACAGTCTAATGGTAAAGCTTACCGTTCTTACAGCTTCTCCTTTACAGAGCCCTGGCTTGGCGGAAAAAAACGCAATTCATTTTCGGTCAGCTATTACGATACCAAGTTTGCCAATACCTTCAGCGGGGGTGTATACTGCAGGGCCTGCGGCGATACTTCTTATGTAAAAACAATTGGCTTTGGAATTTCATTGGGTAAGCAGCTCAAATGGCCCGACGACTTTTTCAACCTTATTTACTCTCTCAATATCCAGCAATATAAACTGGTTAACTACCCGCTGTTTACCGATCCAAAAACAAAACAAACACTTGAAGACGGACGGTCTACCAATATAAGTTTAAAGATCGCACTGGTGCGTAATTCTGCCGGCCCCAACCCGATCTTCCCTACCAGCGGTTCCAGCTTTTCGCTTAGCGGACAGTTTACGCTGCCTTACTCACTGATAGGAATTAAAACAGATAATGTGTACAAGTTTCCCGAGTTTCATAAATGGCGTTTTAACGGAGAATGGTACGTTCCCATTGGCCGTGGAAAAGGGCCCGATAGGAACAAGCAGTTCATCCTGAAAGCTGCAGCCAAATATGGTTTCCTCGGCAGGTATAACCCGGATATGGCCATTGCGCCGTTCGAAAGATTCCAGGTGGGCGATGCCGGTTTAAGTAACACACAGGCCTTCCTGGGTTACGATATCATTGCACACAGGGGCTATCCTGTTTACAGCAATTCTAACCCGCGCATCAACCCCGATGGTGTTACACCACAGGAATATTTTACCATTTTCAATAAATATACCATGGAGCTGAGGTATCCCTTCAGCACCAGTGCCAGCAGCACTATTTATGGCCTCGCCTTTTTTGAAGCCGCTAATGGCTGGTACCAGTTTAAAGATTACAATCCCTTTAAACTGCGCCGTTCGGCGGGCCTTGGTATGAGGTTCTTCCTGCCCATGTTTGGTTTGCTGGGATTTGATTATGGTATTGGGTTTGACCGTTACAATCAAACCAGCGGACTGAAAGGTGCGGCTAAATTCACCTTTATGCTGGGCCAGGAACCCGAATAAATTTTATAGCTTAGCGAACCTGCCGTGTTTATTTTAAAAAATTAAAATATTACAGAATGAAAAAGTTTTTAACCCTTGCGCTTGTATCGATCCTGCTGGCATTTTCGGCCCAGGCACAGCGCTATGCCGTTATTGATTCTAAATATATTCTTGATAAGATACCCGAATATAAAGAAGCCCAGCAAAAGCTCGACCAGTTCAGTGACCTATGGCAGAAAGAACTGGACCAGCGCCAGGCTGCCCTCGACAAAATGTACAAAGATTATGAAGCAGAACAGGTTATGCTGCCCGATAACCTGAAAAAGAAAAGGGAAGACGAGCTGTTCAATAAAGAAAAAGAACTCCGCGACCTTCAGCGCAAACGCTTTGGTTTTGAAGGCGATCTGTTCAAAAAAAGGCAGGAGCTGGTAAAACCCATACAGGACAGGGTGTACAATGCCGTTCAAAAGCTTGCTGTAGACAAACAATACGATTTCATTCTTGATAAAAGTGAAGGAATTACCGTTATCTTTGCCGACCCAAAATTGGACAAGAGCGATGATGTGCTCAAAAACCTGGGTGTTAAATAAATGGTAATAAGGCCTTAAAGTGCAGCCAAACATTAAACAACCTGCACTTATTATATCTAACATAAAAATAAAACCTATAAAAGTAAAATGAAAAAACTACTCGTAGCGGGTGCCATGGTACTGGGAATTCTTACTGCATCTGCACAAAGCAAAGTTGGCTACATTAACAGCGATGAACTCATGGGTTCTATGCCCGAAGCAGCCAAAGCCGATGCCGAACTGAAACAATTCCAGGCCGACCTGCAGACACAGGGCCAGGACCTGATGAAAGATCTCAGCAATAAAGACAGCCTTTTTGTAAAAGACTCGGTGAAACTTTCAGAAAGCATGAAAACAATCAGGAGAAACGAACTGATACAATTATACCAGCGTGTTCAAAACTGGCAGAACGAAGCACAGGAACTTTACCAGGCCGAAGCACAAAAGAAAATAACACCTATACGCACCAAGGCCATGGATGCCATTAAAGCAGTGGCCAAAGAAAGTGGTTATGGTTATGTATTTGATACTGTTTCGGGCAGCTTATTGGTAGCGCCTCCCGGCGATGACCTTTTAGCACTGGTGAAAAAGAAACTCGGCATTAAGGATGCAGCAGCTACGCCGGCAGCACCCGTTAAAAAGAATTAATACTAAAAACTATTTCATAGTCAAAGCCACCAGTTAATGGTGGCTTTGTTATTTTTGATACATGAACAAACAACCCATTGGTATTTTCGACAGCGGCTATGGTGGTCTTACCGTATTAAAAGAAATCACGGAGCTGCTTCCGCAATACGATTACCTGTATATGGGCGACAATGCCCGGGCACCTTACGGCAGCCGCAGTTTTGATACAGTGTATCACTATACCCTGCAGTGCGTGCAATGGTTTTTTAAACAGGGTTGCCAGCTGGTGATACTCGCCTGCAATACTGCCTCGGCCAAAGCGCTGCGTACCATCCAGCAAAACGATCTTCCAAAAATCGATCCTCAAAAAAGGGTGCTGGGTGTAATAAGGCCCACGGCAGAAGTGATCGGGAAATATACAAAGAGCGGGCATGTGGGTGTAATGGGCACCAGTGGCACGGTGGAATCTGGCTCTTACCTGATAGAAATAGAGAAGTTTTTCCCGGAAATAAAAGTAAGCCAGGAAGCCTGCCCCATATGGGTGCCGCTTATAGAAAACAATGAACATTTATCGCCGGGTGCAGCCTATTTTATAGAAAAACATGTAAAAAATCTCTGGCAAAAAGATGAGAAAATAGATACCGTATTACTGGCTTGTACGCATTACCCTTTACTGGGCGAAAGTATTTTACAATACAGCCCCAAAAATGTTCAGCTTATTTCGCAGGGAAAAATTGTGGCCGAAAGTCTTGCCGGCTATTTAAAACGCCACCCCCAAATAGAAGCACGGTGCAGCAAGGGCGGAGAACTTGAATTCTTTACCACCGGTGATACCCGGGATTTTGATAACCATGCGGGAATATTTTATGGGAAAGCGGTAAAATCTGCCCATACAGACCTTTTTTAAGGCATATTTTTGCCCTTCTGCTTCCTTTTTAGCCCATTTTCCCCTACCTTTGCCGTCCTTTCACAAAAAGCAGGGATGGTGCCCCGCTTTAATGAACAGCAACAATATTTGTAAAAGGAAAAATTTTATATCATGCCGGGTAAAAAAAGAACCTACCAACCTCATAAACGCCGCCGCAAAACCGTTCACGGTTTCCGCAAGCGCATGCAAACTGCCAATGGCCGTAAGGTATTGGCCAGCCGCAGGGCAAAAGGCCGTCATAAACTCACGGTGAGCAGCGAGCACGGTTCAAAAAAATAAATTAACCACATTCCCAAAAGGAATGGAATAATACATACAGCCCCTGTAATTTTGCAGGGGCTTTTTTAATTTTCTTATTTGCAAACAAGCACACGATATTTTTACCGCAGGGCCAATAAACTCAAAAGCCGCAAAACCATCGAGCGGCTTTTTAAAGAAGGAAAAAACTTTTCGAACTTCCCTTTCAGGGTTTACTGGTTACCGGGCGATCCCGGCAGCATTTTGCAGGCCGGGGTGGGTGTACCGGCCCGTCATTTTAAAAAAGCCGTAGAACGCAACCGTATCAAACGCCTGATGCGGGAGGCCTGGCGCCTGCAAAAGAACCCGCTGGAACAAATGCTGGCCCAGCAGGAAAAATCTCTGTGCGTATTTATTTTATACAGCGGAACCGACCTGCCCGGTTACGATACCATTTTTGAAAAAACAACCCATGTGCTGAACAGGCTTATAAAACTGGCTGGTGAAAACAATTAAACAAATACTGAGTTTCCCTTTTATTGCAGCCATCAAACTGTACCAGTGGATCATTTCGCCCTGGATAGGGCCCAAGTGCCGGTATACACCCACCTGCTCGCAATACGGCATAGAAGCATTAAAAAAATACGGCCCGCTTAAAGGTCTTTGGCTCACCATTAAAAGGGTAAGCAAATGCCATCCCTGGGGCGGGCATGGATACGACCCGGTTCCTTAAAGCAATAAAAAAACCGCCATCAAAAATGGCGGTTAAGAGATTTAATAATTGAAGTTTATGAACCCTTTCTGTTCTGTAATTTACTGTGCTTTCTGCTGTAGCCAAAATAAATTACGAAACCTATCGCCAACCAACCACCTAACCTTGCCCAGTTTGTCCATCCCAAACCAAAGATCATGGCGGCACAAACGATGATGCCTAAAATGGGTACCAAAGGAACGAATGGCGTTTTAAACTCACGCTTCATATCAGGCTCGGTTTTTCTTAATACAATTACTGCCACACAAACAAGAATGAACGCAAATAAAGTACCTATACTTGTCATATCACCCACAATATCGCCTGGCACAAAAGCTGCAAATAAACCAACCAATAAAAGAATGATAAGATTCGCCTTGTAAGGTGTTTTAAACCTTGGATGAATATCACTGAATACTTTTGGCAATAATCCATCCCGGCTCATGGAGTAAAATACACGACTTTGCCCAAGCAGCATTACCAATATTACAGACGAGAAGCCGGCAAGTATAGCAACAGTTACCAATTTTCCCAGCCAGCCATAGCCCGGCATATACTGATTAATAGCCGCAGCTACTGAAGCTTCCTTACCGGTTGTACGGAAAAAGTCTACGTTTGCAACTCCTGTAAGTACATGCGCAAATAAAATATACAGTATTGTACATATTGCAAGTGAACCCAGTATTCCGATTGGCATGGCCTTTTTTGGATTCTTGGTTTCCTGGGCAGCGGTACTTACTGCATCAAAACCTATGAATGCAAAAAATACCACACCCGCAGCCGCAAGAATTCCCATTATTCCTCCGTACGTATGTGAAATCCCCTGGTGGTCGGTATAAGTACCAGATGGGGGAATATACGGCTCATGATTAACGGGATTAATAAATTGCCAGCCCAAAATGATGATCAGGATTACAATTGCAACTTTTGTAATCACGATCAATCCGTTTACAAATGCTGATTCCTGCGTTCCCTTGATCAGTAGCAGGCTTAATATGGCAACAATAAACAATGCCGGTACATTCATAATACCATGTACCCCATCAACACTGTGTTCAAACGGAGAATGGCTCCATTCGTAAGGAATCGGTCTCCAGTGCATCACATTTACCAATAAATTATTAAGGTACTCGCTCCAGGCTATTCCAACTGTGGCCGCACCCACCGCATATTCGAGCACGAGATCCCAGCCAATCACCCAGGCCAGTAATTCGCCCATAGTAGCATATGTATACGTATAAGCACTTCCCGCTATAGGGATGGAAGAGGAAAGTTCTGCATAACAAAGTCCGGCGAGTGCACAGCCGATAGCTGCAACAATAAAACCAATTGTTACAGATGGCCCTGCATTTTGAGCGGCGGCGGCGGCCGTTCTTACAAACAATCCTGCGCCAATAATGGCGCCAATACCCAGTGCAACCAATGACCCCGCACTCAGCGTGCGTTTAAGTCCCTTCTCAGAATCCGAAGCTTCCTCAAGAAGCATTTTCATTGGTTTTCTTACAAATAAACTCATACAGTTAATTAGTTTGATTGATGATAATGACTGGAAAAATAAGGAATATATTTTTATTAACCTTGCCACCGGTACTTTTTATAGTTTGGTGCTCCCAAAAGGGCATTTAATGGTATATTGCAAGCTTAAACGTTTATTAATAGCAGAAAGCGCCCGATTGTATGATCACATTACTTGAATTTAACTGGCACGATTTAATCAACCCTGAATTTTATATCGTATACGGCGGCCTCTGGCTGTTCCTGTTCATTGTATTTGCCGAAACAGGTTTGTTTGCCGGGTTTTTTCTGCCGGGCGATTCCCTGTTGTTTGTAGCAGGCATTTACAGTTATGAACTCATTTCAAAAGGCCTGGGCATTAACCTTGGCAGCGACCTGCTTCATTTACTACTGCTTACCGGCCTGGTAATAGTGGCCGGTGTAGCAGGCAATACTGTTGGTTATTGGTTTGGAAAAAAATCGGGCCCTGCCCTGTACCAACGCAAAGACAGTTTCTTCTTCAAGAAAAAATACCTCAACAAGGCGCATGATTTTTATGAAGAGAACGGTGCCGGTACCATTGTAGTGGCAAGGTTTCTCCCCATCATCCGCACTTTTGCACCCATTGTGGCGGGCATTGTACAAATGGACCGTAAAAAGTTTATGTTCTACAATATTGCCGGTTGTATTGCCTGGAGTGTTACCATGCTTTTTGCCGGGCATTACCTGTATAAGATCATTCTCGATAAATTTGATTTTGACTTAAAAAAACACCTCGAAATAATCGTATTGGGAATCATAGTGGTAACTACCCTGCCTGTTATTTGGAAACTCTTTTTCCATAAAAAGAAACCGGCTGCCGAACTTCCAAAAGAATAAATTTCATGCAACAAAAACATGCGCCTGTATTCAATATAGCCGTATTGGTGGCTGCACTTGGCTATTTTGTTGACATTTATGACCTGCTGCTTTTTAACATTGTGCGGGTAGACAGCCTTACCGGCCTTGGGCTCAGCGGTGATGCCATAAAATCAGAGGGCGAGTTCATCATTGGTATTCAAATGATCGGCCTGCTGGTGGGCGGCATCATCTGGGGTATTATGGGCGATAAAAAGGGAAGGCTGAGCGTTTTGTTTGGTTCCATCATTTTATACAGTGTTGCAAATATCATCAATGGTTTTGTTCAAACACCCAACCAGTATGCACTAGTGCGCTTTGTGGCGGGCGTGGGCCTGGCAGGCGAATTGGGGGCCGGCATCACACTCGTAAGCGAACTGAGCCATAAAGACAAGCGGGGCCTCAGTACATCGCTGGTGGCGGGTGTGGGACTTACCGGTGCCGTAGTGGCTTATTTTGTGTCGCTGTATTTTCATTGGCGCACCTGTTATTTCATAGGCGGTGCCATGGGATTTTGCCTGCTGCTGCTCCGCATCAGCGTTTTTGAAAGCGGCATGTACAAGAACCTGAAACAACAAAACGTGAGCCGCGGAAATTTTCTCCTGTTCTTTAATGATAAAACCCGTTTTAAAAAATATTTACTTTCCATTCTTATTGGTTTGCCCACCTGGTTTGTTATTGGCATACTGGTGGCATTTTCGAACAATTTTGCCGAAAAATTCGGCATCGAAGAAAAAGTACTACCTAAAAAAGCAACCATGTTTGCTTATGCTGCTATTTCTATAGCCGATGTGCTTATAGGCTTTGTAAGCCATTGGCTGCGCAGCCGTAAAAAAGCGCTGTATATTTTTTATGCCATCACGCTTGCGGGTATTGCCCTGTTTTTTTCGCAGGCCAATAACAGTGCAGAAAGAATGTATGCCATTTGTGCGCTGCTGGGCTTTGGCACCGGCTTTTGGGCCATTTTTGTAACCATGGCTGCCGAGCAGTTTGGCACCAACCTGCGGGCAACCGCTGCCACCACTGTACCCAATATGGTAAGAGGCGCATTACCCTTGCTGCTGCTGGTCTTTAACGGGCTGCAAAGTTCTTTCAGCTATGTAAATGCAGCGTTGATCACCGGCATTACAGTAATGGTCATCAGTTTTTTTGCAGCGGTATTTTCAGAAGAAACATTTGGCAAAGACTTAAATTATATTGAAACGATCTGATGGCTAATAAAATTCTGGTCATACGGTTTTCTTCCATCGGCGATATTGTACTGGCAAGCCCGGTTTTCCGTTGTATTAAAAAGCAACTGCCCGGTACCGAACTTCATTTTGTGACCAAGGCCGCTTTCAAAAGGGTAACCGAACACAATCCATACATAGATAAGTTTTTTTATTACCACAAGAACATGAAAGAGCTGCTTAAATTGCTGAAAGCAGAAAATTATGACCACGTGGTTGACCTGCATAAGAATTTCCGCAGCCTCAGGATAAAACGTGCATTAAAAAAAGAATCGCATACCATCCGGAAACTTAGTGCCGAAAAGTTTTTACTCACAGAATTCAATATTAACCTGATGCCCAAACTGCATATTACCAGCCGCAGCCTGCAAACGCTGGAAGTACTGGGTGTTAAAGACGATGGGTTGGGGCTCGATTATTTTATACCCGAAAAAGACAGGGTTCCCACAGACCATATTCCCACATCGCACCAGGCAGGCTTTATTTGTATTGTTATTGGGGCCTCCTACGAAACCAAAAAAATGCCCGTGCACAAATTGCAGGAGCTCTGCAAAAAAATAAATCACCCCATCATCCTCATTGGCGGCAAAGAAGATGCGGTTAATGGCGATGAAATTGCATCTGTTGATCCCATCAAGATCTACAATGCCTGCGGAAAATTCAATTTGAATGAATCGGCCTTCCTGATCAAAGAATGTAAGCTGGTTGTTTCGCACGATACCGGCATGCAGTATATTGCCTGTGCTTTTCAAAAACCGGTACTTGCCCTATGGGGTGCCACCACACCAGAACTGGATGTGGAACCTTATTACGGAACTGCATTTAAAAACAACAGCCCCTTCCCTATTTACGAAAATATTTACCTGAAACTCCCGTGCCAGCCCTGCAGCAGGTATGGCGAAAAGAACTGCCCGCTCGGCCATTTTAACTGTATGGAAAAACTGGATATGGATGCATTGGCTGAAAATGTACACATGCGGCTGAAAAAATAAGCAGCCCCGGTATTCACTGGCCCAGGCCTGTTAATGATTTGGTAATCTGCCCGGCATTAGTATTTTTTTCACAGAAATCCTGTTTGCTTTGTGATCATTAATTTTATGAAGCTCATCCTGTTTTTATCGTTTTTACTCTTTACATTAAGCTCATCTGCACAGGTTGTAACAAATGTTTACTGGACCGAAAATACTGCCCTGCCTGCATCCGATGTTATTTACTACAATCCCAATAAAAAACTGACCTGGACAGATTTTAAAGGAGCGCCCGTTACAACCGGCATGGTAGCGGCTATGACCATGAGCGGGTTTGGTTACAAATCCGAATTAAAGGCAGTGGGAAATACAGGGAACCTGAATATTTCTATTTATTGTTATTTCAGCAAACCAAAAAGCTGGGTGAAACCCGATAAAAAAACGCAGTATATTCTCAACCACGAGCAGCATCATTTCGATATCAGTTTTATTGCAGCCAGCATATTTTTCAACAAACTGAAAAGCAGTACCATTACCCTGGCAAACCACAAAACCGTTTTGCCTGCGATCTACAAAGAATGTCTCGACATTATGAATGATATGCAGGACAAGTACGACGGGCAAACAAAGAATGGCCAGTTAAAAGAGATGCAGGAAAAATGGAACCAGGCACTGGAAGAAAAGCTCGTTGCTATTTCAAAGTGACCACCAGAACCGGAATATTCAGCTGGTGCCGCACTGCATCCACCGTTTGACCATATAAAAAATCACGCAGCCCGCTATGGCCGTGGGCGCCGATTACCAGCATATCGGCATGTTGTTCCTGTGCTATTCTTACAATTTCTTTCACCCGTTTATTAAACCCGATCTCTGCAATGGCATTAAAACCTTTTGCATTCAGTTGACGGGCATACTGTTCGAGTTGTTCCCGGTCTTTTTTTGTTTCAAAGTCATCGCTTTCACGACCATGCAGGCTTGCAGAAGCACTTTCCACCACATGGATGAGCAGGTAAACAGCCCTATTGCCGCCCTGTGCCAATGCATGTGATATGATCTTATGATCATCTGCACCAAAGTCGAGTGCAACAGCAATTTTATTGAAGACCGGCACTACAATATCCGGCAATACATTTACAACAGGATGGTGTATCTGGATAGAAGCCTCCTTTTCAATTTTTGAACGCACCGGTACAAAAGTAATATAGAGCAGTAATGCCAGAAATAATATTCCCCCAATAACCACCAGCACCTGCCCTACCAGGTTACCCGATTCAAAAACGGGCATCGCTTCATTTACAAGCATCCTTACATTTAAATAAATGAGCACCAATGCGATGGCCCATGCTGCCATTTTAGCAAGCGGCTTGATGGTAAAAATGCCCATTTTCTTTTTATCACTTACAAAATGAATGAGTGGTATGATGGCAAAACCCAATTGGAGGCTCAGTATCACCTGGCTTAAAACAAGCAGTGCATCCACTTCCTTTTCTCCATATATAACAATAACGATCAGGGCGGGTATAACCGCCACCAGCCTTGTAATAAGCCGGCGCAACCATGGATTGATCCGAAGGCTTAAATAGCCTTCCATAATTATTTGACCGGCAAGTGTACCGGTGATAGTGCTGCTCTGCCCGGCTGCTATAAGGGCTACTGCAAACAATACCGGAGCTGCATTGCCTAAAAACCCGGGAAGTAAACGATGGGCTTCCTTAATTTCACCCACATCTGAATTTCCTGTTTTAAAAAAAACAGTGGCTGCTAAAACCAAAATGGCTGCATTTACGAGGAATGCTATATTGAGGGCAATGGTGGTGTCAATGCGGTTGAACTTGATTGCCTCTCTTATACCGGCCTCTGTTTTTTCGATCTTACGCGATTGCACCAGGGCCGAATGCAGGTACAAATTGTGCGGCATTACCGTGGCACCAATAATTCCTATGGCAATATAAAGGGCTTCGCTGTTTGGAAACGAGGGAATAAACCCTGTTATCACTTCAGCTGCCCGGGGCTTTGCCAAAACAATTTGAATGAGAAAGCAAATGGCAATAGTGGCAACCAGGGCCAAAATGAATGCCTCCATTTTGCGCATACCCAATTTTTGTAAATAAAGCAGCAGGAAGGTATCCAGTATGGTGATGCTTACGCCCCATATCAGCGGCAGTCCGGTAAGTAATTGAAGTCCGATGGCCATACCCAGTACTTCGGCAAGATCGGTGGCTGCAATGGCAATTTCTGCCAGCAGGTACAAAGCAAAATTCACATACCTCGGGTAAGCTTCCCTGTTTGCCTGCGCAAGATCGCGGCCCCGAACAATACCCAGCCTGGCAGAAAGCCCCTGTAGCAGTAATGCCATGAGGTTACTCATCAGCAGCACCCAAATAAGTGAATATCCAAACTTGCTGCCCCCGGCAATATCCGTGGCCCAGTTGCCGGGATCCATATAACCCACACTCACCAGATAAGCCGGCCCCAGGAAAGAAAATATCTTTCTCCAGCCCGCTCCTTTTGTTGTTGTGTCGATGCTTTCGTGTACTTCACTCAGGGAAGTATCGGTATGTTTTATAAAACTCATATTGTGCAAAAGATATTTTTTGCCAGCAGTGCACTTAACACAGCCGGCGGTAGTTTGTCAATTTTAATTTCCACCGATCCGTCAAAAGCAAAATGCCGGTTTACTTTCAGCCTGGTGCCAATGGCTATTCCATAATGTTTCATCAGCTGGTGCATTTGTGTGCTTTGCTGGGTAATGGCATTTACGGTTACTGTTTTTTTTACGGGGATATCGGCCAGGCATGTTTGCCGGATGGCCTTCATTTTTCCGTTGCGGTCGGGTATGGGGTCGCCATGGGGATCAAAGGAAGGAAAATCAAGATACTGATCCAGCTTTTGCACCAGGTCCTTATTGCGGATATGTTCGAGCTCTTCGGCAATTTCGTGCACTTCATCCCATTGAAACCCGAGTTTATGTACCAGGAAATACTCCCACAACCGGTGCTTACGAATAATTTCCAGTGCAATACGGTTACCGCTTTCTGTAAGTGTAAAATTCTGGTACGGTTTATAATTGATCAGTTTTTTGCGGTGCAGCTTTTTCAGCATCTCTGTTACCGATGCGGCCTTTGTATGTGTATTGGCAGCCAGCATGGTGGCAGATACGCCCTGGCCCGGCACCTGCAGGTGATAGATATTTTTTATATAATTCTCCTCACTTGGACTGTATTTCATTTACCCTAAATTAATTTTTAGGTAAACCTAAATTATTTATTCAACATGACAAAATTTCTTTAATGTGTTTTTTTTACACAATTTGCCCGCAAAGCTTTAATTTTAAGGAAATAGCTGTTATTTTGCGCCAAATTTTAACTGATTATGGACTTTAAACACTTCCAGGTACCTTATGCTGTTGATCCTGCTTACCAAAAAAAGGTGGCTTACTTTTCAATGGAATTTGCCATTCATCAACCACTTAAGATCTACAGCGGCGGCCTGGGCTTTTTAAGCGGCTCACATTTACGCAGTGCATATGAGCTGCGCCAGAACCTTATCGGTATCGGCATTTTTTGGAAATATGGTTATTACGACCAGGCCCGCAACCAGGATCAAACGCTGCAGGTACAATGGAACGAAAAGATCTATAATTTCCTGGAAGATACCGGCATCAAATTCAAAATAGAGATACATGGCCACCCGGTTTGGGTAAAAGCATTTTACCTGAACCCGGAAACTTTTAAATCGGCCCCGCTGTTCTTATTGAGTACCGATCTTCCGGAAAATGATTTTGTATCACAAACCATTTGTCACAAACTGTATGATGCAAACGTGGCCACCAAAGTGGCGCAATTCATTTTACTGGGTGTGGGTGGTGCCAAACTGATCGATGAACTTAACTTCAACCCGGAGCTATATCACCTGAACGAAGCACATGCATTCAGTTCGGCCTTTTACATGCTCAAAAAATTCGGCAGCAAGGAAGAAGTGAAAAAAAGGATGGTGTTCACCACCCATACGCCTGAAGAGGCCGGTAACGAAAAGCATGATATTTATCTGTGTGAGAAAATGGGGTATTTCTGCGGCCTCCCGCTTGATGAAGTAAGAAAGATAACGGGCATGACAGATGACCAGTTCAATCATTCGCTGGGTGCCCTTCGTTTTGCGAAACTTGCAAATGGTGTTAGCCAGCTGCATGGAGAAGTGAGTCGTAGAATGTGGGGCAGGTATGACGGCATTTGCGAAATAAAAGCGATCACCAATGCACAGAACTGGCATTATTGGGCAGATAAGCAACTCTATCATTTTGTAGACAAAGCACACGAGGAGGCATTTGATGACCGTAAGCGTTATCTTAAGAAGCGTGCGTTTGACCTGGTGGCCGATCAAACAGGCAAGCTCTTTAACCCCGATGTGTTTACCATTGTTTGGGCAAGGCGCTTTGCAGGATACAAGCGTGCAGAACTGATCACCCGTGCAGAAGAACGTTTTAAACAACTGCTCGAAAATAAAAAATACCCGGTGCAGATCATCTGGGCCGGTAAACCATACCCGCTCGACTATCCCGCTATCAGTGATTTCAATTACCTGGTAAACCTCAGCAAGGAGCATAAGAACATGGCAGTATGCACCGGCTACGAACTGGCATTGAGCAAAAGGTTGAAACAGGCGTCGGATGTGTGGCTGAACAACCCACGTGTACCCAGGGAAGCAAGTGGCACCAGCGGTATGACGGCAGCGATGAACGGATCTGTGAATTTCAGTACCAATGACGGATGGATCTGCGAATTCATCAACCATGGCAACAACGGATTTCTTATTCCGCCGGCAGATTATGAAAAGATGACCGTACATGAGCAGGATGAATATGATCTCGAAAAAATGTACGATATCCTGGAGAACCAGATACTACCGCTGTACTACGAAAACAGTCATGTGTGGAAACAGATCATCAAGAACGGCATGCGTGATGTACGCTGGCAGTTCGACAGCAACCGGATGGCAAAAGAGTATTACGAAATATTGTACGTATAACTTTACAGTACTTACATTTGTAAAACCCTTTTCGCCCCCCGGAAAGGGTTTTTACTTTTACAGATCTTCATAAAATGGAATACATAAAAAATATACAGATCCGCTGGTCGGACCTTGATCCGAATTTTCATGTACTGCATTCAAAGTACTACGACTTTGGAGCCTATTGCCGGATGGCTTTTTTGGTGGAACATGGGCTTACACCTTCGCTCATGAAGCAATACCAGTTTGGGCCCATCCTGTTCAGGGAAGAATGTGTGTTCAGAAAAGAGATAGGTTTTGGGGAAGCTATTTCCATAGATCTGAAACTAAGATCTGTTTCAGCAGATCACTCAAGATGGAGCATGCAGCATCAAATACTGAAGGAGGGCGCTGTGCTTGCGGCAATGATGAATATCGATGGGGCATGGATGGATACAAGCTTAAGAAAGCTTACCACGCCCCCTGCCGAACTGCTGCATATTTTTGACAAAGCGCCAAAAACGGAGGATTTTATGGTAACCGGAAAATTAGGCAAATGATAGCTGCTGCAAAAGATCTATATAAAAATGCTTACAGCGGGCTTACACGCCGCATCTGGCTACTGAGCGTGGTAATGCTTATTAACCGCAGCGGCACCATGGTGCTTGCCTTTATGACCTTATACTGCACCCATCTTGGATACAGCATTGAACAGGGTGGTATGGTAGTGGCCATTTACGGCGTAGGCTCAGTGGCAGGCGCATTGCTGGGCGGAAAAATAAGTGATGCCATTGGATTTTACTATGTGCAGTTTGGCGCATTATTTTTAGGCGGTATCATGTTCATTGTACTCGGGCAAATGCAGAGTTATTCCTCTATCTGCATTGTTACCTTCCTCCTCAGCATGGTAAATGAAGCATTCAGGCCGGCCAATTCCACTGCCATTGCCTACTACAGTTCTGCCGAAAACCGCACGCAATCTTTTTCGCTCATCAGGCTGGCCATTAACCTTGGCTGGGGCGTGGGATCGGCCCTTGGTGGCTTCCTGGCATCTGTCAATTACAAGTTATTATTTTGGGTAGATGGGGTAACTAATATTATTGCATCATTTATGCTGCTAACTATTTTGCCAAAAGTGAAACTCAGCGAACAGCGCAGGCCGGCAGAAAAAAAGGAAACCCCAATAAAAGTATCTGCCTGGAAAGACAAGACCTTTCTTTATTTTCTTTTTTTTAAAATACTATTCGCCACCTGCTTCTTTCAGCTGTTTACCACGGTGCCGGTTTATTTTAAAGAAGGATTAAAATTAACAGAGTTCTGGATCGGTATGGTTATGGCAGCCAATGGGGTACTGATCGCTTTGTTTGAAATGGTGATCGTTTTTAAACTGGAGGGGCGGCGGCCTTATCTTACTTTAATGAGCTATGGGGCCATCCTGATGGGGCTTTCGTTTTTATTGCTGGATATGCCTGTCCAAAACGGGCTTATTGTGGCAGTGGCCTCTATGCTAACCATTACCGTGGCCGAAATGATCAGTATGCCCTTTATGAACTCGTTTTATATTGCCCGCAGCAATGAATACAACCGTGGCCAGTATGCCGGCATTTATACCATGGGCTGGAGCATTGCGCAGGTGATCGGTAGCCGCAGCGGCTCGCTGGTTGCGGGGCAGTTTGGTTATTTTAATTTATGGGTAATGGTAAGTATCGTATGTATTATTGCTGCAGGCGGTTATTACTGGCTGCAAAAAAAGATGAATGCACCGGATGAATAGGTTACATAATTTTGCTGCTTATCATTCTTTTTTACCTATTCCCGTATTTTAAAAAGATTTGTAACTACTATCCAAAATATTTTCATCTCTAAAAATGTCGAAAATTAAAAGGACACAGAGCTGAAAACGCTGTGCCCTTATAATTTTATTGTTTTATCAATTTACCAGTATAGCTACCTTTTGTTGTTTCTATTCTATAAAAATACATACCATTAATCATCTTACCAATATCGATCGTCTTGCTACTTGTTATATTTTTATAAACAAGCCTGCCGGAAACGTCAGTAAAAAATATGCTCTTCATTTTCTCCGACTTATCGGCAAGAAGAATTGTAACATAACCAGTTGCAGGGTTAGGATAAAGAATGTTACCAAAACTGAGTTGCTTTTGCCCAGGCAATTCAGTTGCTTTTTCCGATGGCTTAATTTGTTCTATGCTATCTGGTTCGGTTGAGCTTACAGCTCTATTTCCTATGGTTGCGCAATTGGCCGGGTCGAAAGCATCAGCAATAAAAGCACCCGGGCCTATGTTTGTAATAAAGCCAGGTTTTAATTCTATTGCCGAAGCGGTAAATATTACTTTTACCGGTTGCTCAAGTATAACATTGGAGGTGCAAAATATGGTACCGGAATAACGCCACTCTTTATTGGTAGTGTGATTGACACCCACATTCTCCCAAGGGACCGTAAAGTTGCCTGTTAAACTGTTGCAGGGCCCCCATGGATCGGTTTTAAAAAGAAAACTCCTGCTAAATACAGCATGGTGGCTTTCATACGACTGGCCGGGATTTAAAGTATAATTCTGGCCAATCAATACATAATATTCTGATCCGGGAGTAAGCCCGCTCATACCTATATAATATTGCTTTGTCTCCCGGGTGGTAGCCGTCGCATAACCGGCATATGTCCAATAAGATGTTCCTTTCTTAAGTATATATGCCGCAAATCCATCTAACCGCGTACCCGGATAAAAAAAAGGAAAGTTTTGCAACCCTACTGTTGCGGTTGTTTGTCCTATACTGGTAACCCCTGTTATAATGGGTCCTAATATAGTTTGTGAGCCACCTATTGTTGGAGTTGTTGTTAAGATAACATTTGTGCTCCCTACATAGCTATTATTGCAATACTTTTGAATTAAAAATTCATAATTGGTCTCTTCTTCAAGCCCAGTGAGCAAAAAATTATCCTTCCCCGGTACTATGCTCAATGACCAATCTGAAGTTCCGGCATCTTTATCGTTCATACGGTAATAAACTTTAAACGTTGCTTTGTCATCGTGTCCTGGCGTATTATCAAAGGACCAGAAAACTTTTATATAATTTAAGCCGGCCTGGTTGCTTGTGAAGCCATACCAATAGCCAAAACAATAATCAATACTGGGGGGTACATAGCTTGCATCTTTGGTGGTAATACTTGGAGTGCTGATATTATCAACATAGTTACCATCGCAATATCTTTCTATCAAAAAATGATAGGTAGTACTGCTCTCTAAATCAGTTACCGTATAAGTGCTGTTTGTTATTCCGCTAATAACTTCTTCCCAGGGGTCGTTCAACCAATGTTTCATTAAAATCCTGTAGCTTTCTCCGGAGTAATTTCCATCTGCAGCCCAATTAAGTTTAATGGTGGTGGATGTAGGGAAATAGCCCTGAAAAGGGGTGAATCCACTCCAGTCACCCGCCCCCCTGCATTGTGCAAAGAGTCCTTCCGGCAAAATAAATAATGTTAAAAATGAAAGTAATAATATCCTGTTTTTCATAGAAATATTATTTTATTGTGTCAGTATTTTTTTCAACAGATTCAACTCTTTTTTTCAGGAGCTCATTTTCTTTTTTTAGTTCAATCAGATACAAAGTGAGTTCTTCAATTTTTTCTAACAACTTAGCATCTGTTTTACCCAAATCATTCCCTTCTTTCACCATTTCCTCTGCACTCGGTACATTGGGCAGGTGTTTATGCTCCTTAATGTATTGCTCTACATAGCCTAATGGCATCAATTGGTAATCTTTTGCAAAAACATAATCCGACCACTGGGCGGTACCTGCAACAGCTACCTTCACTTTTTCTGTTAGTATTCCCTGGTCAACATATAGTTTATACCCAGCCGGATTTGGTGTGGTAACAGAACCGATCTTAACGTATCCATTCCCCACTACAAATTGATAAATACCACCAACAATACCCGCTGCTGGGCTTGAACTGTAGGTAAAAGTTTGTACTCCATAAGACCCCGAATTGGTCATATCCAACCGCATATTGCCTCCGGCAAGATAAAGCCGAGTTGGTGAATAAATAGTTGAGGATGTTCCCATTGTAATATCGCCGGCTACATTCAGGCTTCCCGTCATGTATTGATTGCCGGCGAGCGAAAATGTACCAGTACCTGTGGCACCTGCTTTAGCACTAAGGCCGGTTGGTGTAACATTAAAATAAGAATTTGCACTTCTCAATACCAGTTGAGTTGGTGATTGAATTGTTGAAACTGTTCCCATATTTATATCCCCAACTACACTAAGGCTTCCCGTCATGTATTGATTGCCAGCGAGTGAAAATGTACCAGTACCAGTACCCGCCTGTGCCGAGAGGCCGGTTGGGGTAACGTTAAAATAAGAACTTGAACTTCTTAAAACAAGTTGCGTAGGAGACTGGATTGTAGAAACAGCTCCCATGTTGATATCTCCAGTAACTGAAAGGCTCGAGCCAACTTTCAATAAGCCCTTTACGTCAACGGTTGAACTGGCCGTTCCCATGTCGATATTATAATTCGGATAAAATGTCATATGCCTGGCAGTATAATCTTTCCCTATATATCCATAGGTAAGTGTACTTGTGCCACTAGTAGCTGAACCCAAGGCCCCAAATTCAATGAAAGGTATTGCACCGGTTTGGTTAGAGAGCGAAAACCCCCTTGCCCATGCTCCAGAATATCCAGGAAAATTGGCAAGAATATTAACTCCGCTTGCCGGAGCATTGGTTCCAATTTGCACATTGTTGATAGTTTGCTGGCCAAGCAGGTTAGTCATTAAAATGAAAAAAATGGCAATAAAAGCCGCTGATTTTTTTAAAATTACATTTTCCATGTTGGTAGATGTTGGTTTTTGTGATGTAATGAAATTTTTGAAATCATTGAGCAAGAAGTCAGTTTAAAAGGGATGCTAACTATTTTTATTGTTTAATAATGGGTACTAAACTAGCTTTAGAAAAGCCACATTCCAAAAGATTTACTACGTTTCAACTACTTCATAATAAGATTACAAATTGATTTTCAATAAAATTTCAGTACGTCAAATCCACGTCAGAAACCTTATATTTGAAAAATGAGAAAAGCTGCATCTTTTTTATGGCTGTTTTTCATGTTTATCAAACTGCCTGCGCAAAACAGCATTGGCCTACCAAAAGTGCAGAACTACAGCAGGGATGATTATAAAGGCGGCAGGCAGGTTTGGTGCATAGCCCAGGATAGCAGCGGAAGGATCTATAGTGGAAACAATGAGGGCCTGCTGGTATATGACGGGTGCCGCTGGGAACGCTATTCACTTCCAAACAGAACCTGCATTAGGGCCATATTCCCAACAAATGGACGTATTTATGTAGGGGGTGAGAATGAAATAGGCTATTTTTCACCAAACGAACAGGGAAGGCTCAACTACCACACAATTAAAAACCCTTTTGAAACCGCCTTTTCAAATTTTGCAGCTGTATGGAAGATCGAATACTTCAACGGTTCCCTGTTTTTTATGTGCCGCAATGTAATATTTGAGTACCGGGATAATGTTGTTAAAACATATACTTCTTCAAAAGGAAGATGGCAAATGCTGAAGCTCTCCGGAGAGCGGCTTTTTGCACAAGATACAAACCTTGGCCTGTGCGAATTTAACGGTAGGTCATGGGTACAGGTTGCCCCTAATTTGAAAAAAGGTTTCCTTATTTCCGGGATGGCTGTTGCGGGAACTGATTCGTTTCTCATTTCCAGCGAACAGGATGGCCTGTATCTCTTCCATCAAAAAAAAATGGCAAGAATATTTTCTCCATCAGATCCAATATTCCTGAAACATTATATCACATCACTAAATATAGTAAATGACTCGGTATATGCTGCCGGCACCGTATCTGCAGGATGCTTTTTTATAAATAAAAAGGGAGAAATAAGTCAGCAAATCAGCAGGGAAGAAGGGTTGCGTGATAACTCTGTACTGACCATACAACCAGACAGAGAGGGAAATGTTTGGGTGGGCCTGAATAACGGAATCAGCTGTATTGCTTTCAACTCTGCATTTAAATATATTAAGCCAAGTAAAGAAAACGATTTTGCAGGACACGACTGCCTTTTATATAATAACAGGCTGTATGCTGCTACTTCGGATGGCGTCTTTTTTTCTGACCCGCTTACAAATAAAACAAATATCAGTTTATCGAAAGGCAATTTTAGCTTTCTTCCTAATACCAAAGGACAATGCTGGAAACTAAACGAAATAAACAGCAAGTTACTTTTAAGCCATACAAAGGGAGGATTTCTTATAAAAAATAACATGGTTGTAAAACTACCATATGAAACAGGTACATGGTTTTTTACTCCTGCCAATATTCCTGGAAGAATAGGCAGCGAGGTTATTGCCGGCACTTATACAGGAATACTGAAGCTTACCCCAGATGCGCACAGGGTGCTTTCCGCATTTCCTGGCCTTACAATATCCCTCCGGTTTGTTGCATTGGCAAACGATGGCAGTATTTGGGCATCACATCCTTCACTGGGCATTTACCGGTTCTATAAAGAACACAAGGAAGATTCGGTATATAAATATGCTTTTTACAACAAAAATGGCTTGCCTTCCCCCACAGGCAACTATGTATTTCCGCTTGCAGGAAAAATAATTTTCACGACAGAAAAAGGCATTTATGAATTTGATGGCCTTAAAAAAACTTTTATCCGTTCGCGGGAATGGCATTCGCTTCTTGGCGAAAACGCCATACAATACCTGAAGGAGGATAGAGAAGGAAATATCTGGTTCTGCATGGGTGAAAGAACGGGTATATTATTGAATGAGAGAAAAGGGTGGAGGGAAATTGTTTATTTCCCTGAATTATCAGGTAATATACTTTACGGCTTTGAGAATATTTATCCCTATAACAATGAAAATATTTTTATAGCAGCCGACAGGGGAATTATTCATTTAAATCTCTCTGCTTATCGCCAACCTGGATCCACCTTACCTACCCTGCTTAGTGCTGTAACGGTACCTGGAGACCTGAACGACAGCACAGTTTGGAGCGGGTATAACCTTGATTCTATACATAACAAGAACCCGGAAATCAGGTTAAGCAGCAATAATAATTCACTTCATTTTTACTTCAGCAGCCCTTCTTATAACCCCTGGCGGAAAACTGAATTCAGTTATTACCTGGAAGGCTATGATGATGGCTGGTCGTCCCCGGGCTTCAGAACCGAAAAAGAATACACGAACCTTCCTCACGGAAAGTATGTTTTTCATGTAAAAGCCGTTGGTACCCGTGGCCAGGTTGCATCCCCCGCAGTTTTTCAGTTTACCATTTCGGCACCGGTTTATAAAACCACTACTGCATACATTATTTACTTTTTTCTTTCTGTAACAGCCATTTGGTTTATATACAGCCGCATTAAAAATAAAATAGCTTTACAAAAACAAAAATTTGAAGAGGAGCAGAAACGCCTTAAATATATACATCAGCTCGAAATTGAGAAGAATGAAAGGGAAATCATCAAACTGCAGAATGAAAAGCTCGCCAACGAGATCATATACAAAAATAAAGAACTGGCTTCTGTAAGTATGCACCTGGTGGAAAGAACAGATGCACTCCTGAAAGTAAAGGGAGAACTTGAACGCCTTTCAAAAAAAAATGACAAGGATCATGATATTAAAAAGGTAACATCGCTATTAAAGGAGATTGAAAAGAATGATGCAAACTGGCAACTGTTTGCGACCCACTTCGATGAGTTGAACAATAATTTTTTAAAAAAACTCTCAACTGCTCATCCCGGGCTCACTCATACCGACCTTAAAATATGCGCTTACCTGCAGCTTAATATGTCATCAAAAGAAATCGCCCAGCTCATGAACCTGTCTTTACGCGGTATTGAAACCAGCCGGTACAGGCTGAGAAAAAAAATCAATCTGAAGAACGATCAAAAATTATATGAATATCTTAGAAACCTTAATGAAGAGATCGTATCCCCTGAACCGGGATAGTAATGTTAAGTATCGTATGTGTTATTGCCGCAGCGGGTTATTACTGTCTGCAGAAAAAGATGAATGCATTTTGAAGAGTAACTTCACTTTCCTGCCTATGTATACCCTGACAACATGTACCTAAAAACGGCGCAGGAAAAACCAATCCTGCGCCGTTAAAAATGAGCCAGCCAGAATTTACCACGATATACCAAACATGATCCAGATGGTATTATCACTTGCCGTTAAATTGTAATCATCCTTCACGCCAAAATGATAAGTAGGTGAGCCTGTATTGTCCAATGCATAATTAATATTATGCTGAGCTGTTATTCTTTCAAACTCGCCTGTAGAAATATTGCCTTCAATTGTAACACCACCTGACCAGCTTACCCCAACAGGATTATTCAGGTTGGCTGTTGTGTATTGCACTGTAGCCGATAGCTTACCATTTCTTTCGCCAATGAACCTTAACGTATCTCCACTATTTCCATAAGTATAGGTGCCTTTACTGATCTCCCCGTTACTATTATCATCTAAAGTAATATTGTGATACCCGCTATTGTCTTTAAACTTCAATTTAAAGGAGTTGTTAGCATTCTCTGTTACAATTACATTATCCCCGCGAACGAATCCGCCTCCTGAAAGATCTTTTTTTGCCGTAGCAGGATTGTAGTAGGAGTACACTTTACCGGTAAATGTGACACTCTCGTTTGTACCTGAAATTTTTGTTGCATCAACCGAAAACGAGTTCTCGGTCCAGTCATTTTTGGCCCGTACAACACTTGCATACCGGATCTGGTCTTTTTTCTGAGCCACCAAACTGAGAGAAACAAACTGCAAAAAAGTAAGCAGAAGAATACTCAAGCAGGTGCCCATTAAATATTTATTATTTTTCAGCATATTCATAATTTTATTCATTAGGAATCTATTTCATTAATTTTTTACAAGTTTACCTGAATACAACTGTGCTTCAGTCCGGATCTTATAGAGGTAAAGCCCAGGGGGGAGCCGGGATATGTCAAATTTTACGGCATTGTTCAACTGGAGCACCCTGACACCCTTTGAATCAAATACAGAAATATCTTTGACCTTATCTCCAGGCTTAGTCTTGATGTTCACAATATCAGATGCAGGATTTGGGTAAACCTGCAAGTCCTGCAACTCATCCTGGGCAAGAGCAGGCGTCTCTTCTTCCTGCCTTAATGCAGCGGAAGCCGTTGTTGATGTAATAGGTTTAATAAGAATAGAACCTGTTCCGCTTACTGTAGACTCAAAACCCGGCTGCAGCTGGATATAACCTTTGGCAGTAAAAACTATCGGTTTAAGCCGCTGTATAATATTTGCCCGATCCAGTAAAAAAATATTGCCAGCCGAAAAGTATGTGGTCTTGTATTCATCATTCAGGGGCCGGAGGAAATAATAATTGTTTTTCACCCTTACATTACCATGGTAATTTGACCTCGCAATAGTAGCCGGGGTGGTATTATCATACGTTCTTACCAAAACAAAATTTCCTCCCTGCGTAATATAAATCCTCACATTACCTACGTCATCAATTGTCATCCTGGTAATATCTACATAACCGAGGCTATGTACATAATTGTACCACGATTGTTCATTGGCATATTGCCGGTATCCAAAATAAAGCGACCCGTCACTTACACGATAATGCGCATACCTGGGCTCGCCTGGAATACCTTTTCCGGTAAACATGTCCTGGAAAAGCAAAAGTTTTCCATAGCCGGCAATAACTTCACTCACAACAAAATAACCGTCTGACTCCATTTCCCAAACAAATTTTCCGTTAGTGGAAGTGGCCCTTACCCCGGGGTTGAACTTAGGCCCGGTAATATAATTTTGCGCAAATGAAGATGCCATAAAGAACAGCAAAGACATTTGGCAAATAAGCATTTTTTTCATTTTTAATTAATTTTTATTTACTTAATTATTTTGGTCAGGTTTTCAATTTTCTCAGCCTGCACTTCCAGATTGAGCTTCAGCTTTTCATTCTCCTTTTTCATCTCAATCATGTACAAAGTCAGTTCCTCAATTTTCTCCAGCAATTTTGCAGTTGTTTTGCCCAAATCATTCCCTTCCTCAACCATTTCGCCGGCACTTGGTACATTTGGAAGATGTTTATAGTCTTTAATATATTGCTCAACCTTGCTTAGCGGCATCAGTTTGTAATCATTTGCAAAAACGTAGTCGGCCCACTGGGCAGTACCGGCAACCGCAACTTTTACTTTTTCAGTTAGGATCCCCTGGTCTACAAAAAGTTTGTAGCCTGCCCTGTATGGAGCATTGCCAATGGTTAGGTTACCATTGTTATAAATTGCCATCATCCCGGAAGAGGGTGAATAAATTCCCGTTCCGGTTGCAGAATTAAATAAACCGGTATTAAGCGCATTGGTTCTGAACCAGCCGGTATTTGAATATATTTCACGTGCCGTAAAATTCCCGTTGTTATATATCGCCATCATCCCGGAAGAGGGTGAATATATCCCGGTTAAGTTAGCCGAGTTATATAAGCCAGTGCCAGTTGTATTATTTCTGAACCAGCCCCTTTGTGAATAAATTTCGCCACCCCCCACAACGTTACCTGGGGTACTCAATGTGCCGGTAGTACCTGAACCCGCCAGGGTCCATTGTGCATATACGTTGTGCACAAATAAAGCAGCCACGGTGAAACATGCATATCTTATTATTTTCATATTATTTTATTTATTTGATTTTAATAATTCGATCTCCTTATTAAGGTGAATAACATACAATGTGAGTTCCTCAATTTTTTCAAGCAACTTCGCATCTGTTTTGTGCAGATCGTTCCCTTCTTTCACCATTTCTTCTGCACTGGGTACATTGGGCAGATGTTTATGCTCTTTAATATATTGTTCCACATATGTTAATGGCATCAGTTTATACTCTTTTGCAAATACGTAGTCGGCCCACTGGGCAGTACCGGCAACCGCAACTTTTACTTTTTCAGTTAGGATCCCCTGGTCTACATATAGTTTATAGCCGGCCGGGTTAGGTGTGGTAACCGACCCGATTTTTACATAGCCATTGCCCACAACAAATTGATAAATACCCCCGGTGATACCAGTTGCGGGACTCGTACCACTATAGGAAAATGTCTGAACACCATAGCTACCCGAATTTGTCAGGTCGAGACGCATGTTTCCTCCGGCGAGGTATAGCCTTGTTGGAGAGTAGATAGTAGAACTACCACCCATGGTTAGATCACCATCAACTGTTAAATTTCCAGCTACGGATACCGTACTTGCTGCGTAGGCGGGCGTAAGAGCAGTTGCCGCCTGGGCAGGATGGCCCAAAACCACTGATCCTGCGCCGAGATAATCATTGATATAAACGGCAGAACCCACTTTTCCCCCACGCAGGTAAGTGTTTTCTGTTGTACTGTAATTAAATACTGAGGCAGTAGATGTTGACCCGAAAATTGCGACCGACCCATTGGGGTTGGCGCCACGATGTATCTGCAGTGGGTAAGCAGGAGCTGATGTGCCAATACCCACTTTGCTGCCAACCGCAGTGGGGAATACGTTTTGTGCTTTCAGGCTAAAAACGCCCAATACAGCACTTGCAAAAAGTGATACTACAACCCTGATTTTCTTTTTCATGATATTTATTTTTTGTTTTATAATTTATGTTCTGTTATACCATATACAACAATAAAAGCTCCTTTTCGGTGAATTTGAATGTTATCTACCCGGGTAATTTGCTCCACTCGATATTTCGCAGTTACAGAATTTTCTTATCCCATAAAAAGGGGACAGCTTCCAAAACAGAAGCGCCCCTTTTACTGTAAACCAGCAGACAGATTTATTGCCTCAATATTTTCGGGGTACTTTATCTTCATTTTCCTTTTCTAAAATATTTTACTAAGATGAGTTTGCAGAAGTTACTACTGTTGCTTTACAGTTAATGGCATGAATATTTCTGCCGCCACCGCCAATAAGTTCAGCTACCAAAACTTACTGGGATGCCCGGATTTTCCGCTAAAAACCGCTATTGGCCTAGGCTCTGGCAGTTTATGTCAATTTATTTCTGAAATAAAATTCTCAAGAAGCTTATTGCTTTAACAACCTACCATTGTAACTGTTCATGGTTGTTTCAACATGGTAACCATAAACGCCTTTCACTAAATGCTTAATGTCAATTTTTCTGCTTTTACCATCCTGCTTAAGAATTATGTGCCCCAGAATATCTGTAATAACAACCTGTTTCACTTCTTCACCGATGTTATTTAAACTGATATTTAGTACCTCTGAAGCCGGATTTGGAAATATTGAAAACTCAGCGCCGATTTCTACCCCTTCTTCCATTGTTCCTAAAGATGTTGTACCTGCTAATTGTTCAGTCGCCGAAGATATGGATGAAGTTGAATTACCGGATTCAGTTACTTCTGCTTCATTCAAAGCAGATTCATAAATATTATTACCTATCGCATTTAAAGGAGGAATTACAGTGATTACATCCTCGTCGCTTTTTTCATGCCTAGTACGAGCTGCGTTAACTGCAGCCAGCGAAGCATTGTATACATTCGTTACAGCTCCGGTTTCCAAATCAAATTTTTGATAATTAAAAACTGAAGTTACAGCAGGGCAAGTAATATCCTGAGTTGTAAATATCCTGGTGTGAGTTGTTGCAGTATGGGGGCGCCAAAAAGTATTTTGAGTCATACACCCACTTGGAAAACCTATATATCCGGTAATAGTAGAGTTTACTGTAAGCAATGTTTTAGTTTTAGGCTTGTAAACCCTTATACATGTAATGGGATAATATGTATTTCCGATGGTAGTTACCAAATGATAAAAGAAAAGCATTGAAACGCCATTTCCCGGACCCAAATCAATTGCATTAAACCCAGGATTCATAATTGTGCCAAAAGGTGGTGTACGGCCACCATAAGTAGGTACAACTTTCCAAATTGTATTTGTGCTAAATGTATATAACTGAGCGCTGAAGTTATTGTAAAAAAGCGTCTCATACCCACTTACAGCATCCATATCCCTAATAGAGATGCTGTACCTTGATGTATTTGTAAAAGTTACTGTCTTTTTCAACACCGGGCCGTTTGTTACCGCAGCATACAAAACGCTTACAGTATAAGTATATGTTGTTCCGGATAATCTTTCCTGGATAAAAATTATTTCGCTCAGACTGCTGCCTCCGAGCTGCAAAACAGCATGGTAGATTTTATTTGCTCCTATTCCAGGAAAATAGCTGTAGGTGCCATTATGCAGTTTATCAACCCAAACGTTAGCGCCTATAATATATATATTATCCCTGCTGCCGTTCCCATCAATATCAAACCGGGCGGCTATAGGAGTAGTAGCAGTAGGCTGTGCCATAACTACGCCAGATATAAAAATTGAAAAAATAAATATTCCAATTTTATTTGCTGTTGTTATAATTTTCATACCTAAATTTTTAAATTCAATATAGAAAAAAGTGATAAACCCTCTTTTAACCAGCATTGCCTACAGAATGAGGAATGCTGGCTAAATACAGGAGGGGCTATTATTTTTAAAATTTTATATTAATACCAGATGAAATAGTTACTCCATTATATCCATGATATCCAAACCCCAAGTTTCCAGTTAATGGGCCGGTTGTAAACTCTCCTGAGCCTTTAATAAAACTATTTGTTCCATCAGGATTATACTGTCCTGTTAATGTTACGGTTACTTTATCGGAACTGGTGCCGGTGCTTAACATACTACCGCCTACAGCATCCATAACCCAGTGTGGCACTGTAGTTGTTATTCCACCCCCTATTACACTTATGTGTCCGCTGTTCATCTGTAATTCACTATAAAGTGTTGTTACTTTATTTTCATAATTTACCTTCATTTCTGTAATTGTTCCATTGGGAGATAATTTAAACAAAAAAGAGTTTATATTGACAGCTATCCTATCCACCGCGTTGGTTGCAGGGTTTATTAAAAGCCCTACACTTACACCGGGCGTTCCGCTTGCAATTGAAATGGAGGTCAATTCTTTTGCATTATATTTATCATACGTGCCATTTATATTTAACCGGTAGGCATCTTTACTGTTATTCATAATAATCTCGTGATTAAAAATTGGATTTAAAAGGCCATCTTTATCTCTTAAGGTAACACCCACCTTTAAATAACTTCCGGCATTATTAAATCCAAAATCAGGATCCGGGCCAATGCCCTTGGTACCGGGATTTTGGATCAGGTTAAGCGTATTAGGCGCTAAACTTGTATTCGTTGACATAATATTACCAAAAGTGTGTGCTGCGGTACTATAACCCGGCAGGGGATTCCAGCTTGGGTAAGGTGCAACTTGATACAAATCAAAAAGACTTCCATAGTTTATGCCACTTGCTAACCTGGGGCCATAATCGTTCACATCCCACGAATGGCCAAACAAAGATGATTGTGTGGCCCAGGTGGATGTAAAATTATCAAAAGACGGGCTATACCAACTCAAATCTGCTGCAACCCGGCCTTCCCTAAGCATTTGAGCATATTCAAGGTCGCTCTTCTTTAATTCATCCAAAGCCCATTGCGGCATAGGTTCGCCAATAAATTGATTTGGCTTTGTAGCTGTTAAGTTCCAAATTTTTTCAGGGTGAGATTCATCAAGATATTCTAAGGGAACTTTTTCCTGAGTTTCCCCTGAATTCATCTCCTTCTTACAGGATACCTGCCCAAAAGAAATTAATGCCGCTAATAACAGTACAAAATTGGTGATTCGTAGCTTTTTCATGTTTGTTCATTGTTAATTTATGCTTCCAAAAAGAAAGCGCTGATTAAAATTGTTAGTATGGTTAAAGCAGTAGCTATACCATTCATGTAAATAGTTTTAACTGTATCAGTAAAATACGGCCAAATCAAAAAGGCGTTTTGTTCCTGGGAAGTAGCCGTTACAGATTAAAATATAATGGCACCAATTATACTACACCCGCTTAAAAGTCCGGGTTAATACCCAGATGTACATTTAAGCAAATTTTTTTTCCCGGCAAGGAATCACTTGTGTTATGGGCTTATAGGGAACCCCCTGAGGTTTTGAAAGTTTTCACAGGTTATGTCCTTTCGAATGACAAGTCTAAATTAGCTTATTTTAACAAATCTTTGCATCAAAGGAAGATGCGTTTTGTGAAACCAAACATTGGGTTTATGAAAGCATTCTTTTGTTAAATGAAAAAATAATGGAACCCGGGGATTTAGACCTACCTGCTCAATAATTCATACACGGATTCACGGATTGCCTGCGAAACTTCAAGCTCAGCTCCATCATTCATCTGGAGGCTTGTTTTTTGTTTATTGCGAAGAACAGCTTTAACGAAGTTTTTGTTGACCATATGAGTGCGGTGTACCCTGGCAAAAGAAGGGTGGTTTTGAAGTGCAGTTTCATACGTTTTAAGTAATTTACTGGAAGTGATGCCGCTACCGTTTGCAAGCTTGAATATGGTATATGCGCCGGATGACTGGAGGTACATCACTTCGTTGAGATTTATTACAGATGTTTTATGAACTGTATTAATAAAAATCCGCCGGGGAAAAGACCTGTTGTTAAAATAATTGTCTATTAATTCTGTAACCTGTTCGGGTTGCAACTGCCCTGCGGGTGCAATTGTTTGCAATTTTTCATAACGGCTCAAAATTTCCTGTACCTGTTCATGTGAAACGGGCTTTAAAATATAGTGTATGGCACAGGCTTCAAAAGCCTTTAAAGAATAATCGGGATAAGCAGTAAGAAAAACAATGAGTGTTTTTGCAGATTTAATTTCATTTGCGAGCCAGAGCCCGTTTTTACCGGGCATCTCCACATCAAGTATTGCCAGATCTGTGTTATTGCGGAGTATAAATGCGGCGGCATCTTCAGCATTAGTGAACTGTGCCTGCAATTCTACATTTTTGAATCCTGCGAATATTTTTCCCACAATTTCCAATTGGGTGCTGTCATCATCTGCGTGTACAACCCTGATTTTTTGCATGTTTTAAACGATTAAGAGGCCAGCGGCATCAAAATATTATACTCAGCCCCCCTGATTCCATCTGCACGGTCTTTTAAATCTACGACCAGGTTTTTTTGAACCCGCCCCGGAAACATCAGCATCAGCCTTTTATATGTAAGCTGAAGCCCTTTTGAATTTTCGGGATCAATTCCTTTCCCAACAATACCTGCACCATCATCCTTAATCTGAAAGTGAAGATTATCGCCTGACTGACGAACTGCTATCTCTATCATACCGCCAGACCGGATTTGCCGGAAGCCATGCTTGATACAATTTTCAACAATGGGTTGCAAAAGCATGGATGGCACCCTGATACCAAAGGTATCAACTTCATCGCTTACATGGAACCTGTATTCAAAAAGACCGGGTCTTACCATCTGCTGCATTTTAAGGTAATCCTCTGTGTACTCAAGTTCGTCTTCAAGCGTAATGGTACTTTTTTCAGATTTATATAAAACCTGCCGCAGGTAAGCCGATACTTTGTGAATGATACTAATTGATTCGCCAGTATCGCCTTTATGAATCCCATGAGCCATCAAATCGAATGTGTTTTGAATAAAATGCGGGTTTATCTGGGCACGTAATGCTTTTAATTCATTATCCACGACCATTTTTTTGAAACCTTCCTTTTTCCTGGTAATATCCACCCTCCATTTAACAATCCAAAGAATAATACCGGTGGCCATGGTTGTCCATAACAGGTAGGCCCACCATGTTTGATACCAGGGAGGCAGAATACGAAAATAAAAAACAGCTTCTACCAGGTTACCCCGTTCATCGTAATTGTGGCGGCTACGCACATGAAAGTTATAGGTGCCCGCAGGGAGATTCCGGTAGATAGCTTCATTAGATGTGGTTGTATTCTGAAAAGGATTTTTATCATATCCCTCAAGATAATACTCATAGGTTTTTGCAGTGCTGCTGTTAAAATCAATCTCAGAAAAACCAAACGAAACTGTATTATGAGCGTATTTCAAAACAAGGCCGTTCTTATGTGCCGCAGCAACAGTATCTGGTTGTTCATAGCCCGGTACCGTAATATTCGTTATGGCTAAAGTTCTTTTTTTCTCAAAAAGGTTACTGTCAGCATAGTTAAGGCTGTAAATGTTACCTTTATTTACCCAATAAAGTGTATGCATCCAATCGTAGGAAGGATCTATTCCAAGAGTAAGGTGATTTCCAATATGATCGCTAAAAGGTGAATACCTTAAATAGTATTTTTCCTTATAGTTGGAGAGGAGATAAAAAAAAGAAGCATTGTTAAGCTTAACAAAAACCCTTCCTCCGGGATTGCTAAATCCAAATAGATTTTTAAAATCGTATGTACTGTTCTCCGTTGTAAGTATTGGTTTAAATTTAAGCCCGCCGCTGTTGATTATCCTGTAAATTCCATGTCCATCTACAAAAGCCAGGATACTGCTGTCTGACTCTCGGAATGCATTATTAATTTTACCACCCCAGGGCCAGGCTGTATTAGCGACCTTTCCAATTTTTCCTCCGGAATAATATAACATTCCTGATTTACTAAATAACAATACAGAGTCCGAACGGGGGAACCTTTCAATCCCAACTATAAAATTACTCGCAAGAAGAGGTGAGTTAAAGTACTGGAGCCTCCCGCCTGTGATCCTTCCAAAGGCTTCCGTACCTGCCACCCATAAGGTATCATTGTCTTCCAGAAAGCTGAAAATTTCCCTGAAATAATCAGTGTTCTTTGTAAAACTAAAAGCATCCTTTCTTCTTATATCAATACCAAATATTTCATACATGGCATTTAAAACATAGGCCGTGTCGCCTCTCAGCACCAAGTCAACCATCCGGGTGTCCTGGTTTAAGATACCCGGTAAATTTTCTGTTATCGGCTTCTCCCAACCATAAGAATTAAATTTCCATGTATTCAAATTTACATTAACAAACTGGTACTTATCGGTAACCAGCATCAAGGTACTGTCGGTAAGAGTCTTTAAAAATATTACTGAAAGTGGGTTTATCCCCGATGAAGCGGGTATTAATGGCAGTTTTCTGATTGGGCTGGGTGTAAACTTTACCAGGCCACGCTGGTGGCCGGCCCAAATATTACCTTCCTTATCAATATGCAAACTGCGCCAAATTGATAAGTTGAGTCCCCCGCTGCTAAAACGAAATACTGGCTTTCCATTGTGGTAAATATTAAGCGAATCGGTACTTTCTGCTATAACAAACTTGCCTCCCCGCATATCTGCAAAATCTCCGTCTACTGTTCCTATGGCAACGTTCGCAATTTCTTTAAACTTTAATTGTGCATCAACCTGGTTTAGAAAATTATCTAAAAAGTACAGCTCATTATGAGGCCCTTTGAACAAACCCCGTACCTTGCCAATATGGCCAGGTGCGGAAGATGTATTCACTATGAGCCTGAGCGAATCTGCTTCCACCACGCAAATACCTGCATTGGTACCCACCCAAATATCCCTTCCAGGTGTTTCGATAATTTCTGATAGCTCCAAGTCAATTTTTATATGCCGCACCATAAAACCATGCCCGTTCCTACGCAGTTGGAAAAGCGATTTCTTTGAAAGTACCCATAGATTATTTTCATGATCTTCTATTACCCTTCTGAACCTTTGATTCGTTGTTACCGAATCGCCAAACTGGTACCTCTCCAGGTAATTTCCTTTAGTATAAAACAAGCCTTCAATTGTACAAAGCCATACCACTCCACGGCTGTCTTCAAGGATATCGAATGAGGCCAGCGACTCACCATCTTTACGTTCATATATTTGAGGATTATCGTTGCCGCAGTACCTGATAAGCCCAAGTCTTCCTGCAACCCACATATACCCTTTAGGGCTTTCCAGAATCTCATCTACTCCATTTTTAAAATAGGACTTCTGGCTTAAATCAGTAAAAAAATAAGATTGTGAAAAGACGACCGGGCCTTTTAAATTTATCAAAATAGTGAGAATGACTATTCTTTTAAAAAATAATCTCCCGATGGAGAAAAGACTATTGTTAAGTACTTGCATGAACACGATCAAAAAAAATAAAACAGTAACGCCGTTCAAATTAGCAAAAAAAAACGAAATTTATTTTCGAAAATAAAAAAACAAAGCAATATGCTGATTAATTACCTGGAAAGCGCCAAAAAAGAGTTTTTTTACTACAAGCAGTTGGCAGAAAAAACTTTCTCCCAGCTGCCCGATGAGGCATTGTTCTGGCAATACAACCAGGAAAGTAACAGCATTGCAACCATTGTAAAACATATGAGCGGAAACATGCTCAGCCGCTGGACAGATTTTTTAACTGCCGACGGGGAAAAGGAATGGCGCAACCGGGAAGCTGAATTTGACAATGATATAAAAAACCGTGAACAAATACTGCAACTCTGGGAAAAAGGCTGGCAATGCCTGTTCACTGCGCTCGATTCCATCAATGAAGAAAACGCAGGTACGATCGTATATATCCGTAACCAGACCCATACCGTTACAGAAGCCATCAACCGGCAACTGGCACATTACCCACACCATGTGGGGCAGATTGTTTTTATTGGAAAAATGATCCTGAATGATCAATGGAGATCATTATCCATTGCAAGAGGGAATTCTCAAAAATTTAATGAAGAAAAATTTTCGAAACCCAAAAAAAGAAAACATTTTACGGAAGAATAGCTGTAAAAAATTAAGCGGTCCCGGCATTAAACCTACTGAACTTTGGCGGCTTGTTTTTCCATCTGCCGCAGCACATATACATTCTTTTTAAGCCAGTTGCTTTCGTTTTTCGGCCATTCGTATTTTACATCGAGCAGATCACCGGCCATCTTATAAGCCTTGATGGCCTGCTCACGGTTGTAAAAACAGTCGAACCAGTTTTGCAGCAATTCCTTTTCTTTTTTGAGGTAAATGCCGCCTGCATACCACCTGTAAGGCGTTGGCAGCCCGGTAAAATTCACCACTTTAAGATCAGCATTGATATTGTGATCATAATACAACACCCAAAAATGAAGCATCTCAACGATCCGCTTTCTTAGTCTTGCATCCGTTTCGGTTGCCGGCGGTTTTATACGCCATTCGTTATTTGATTTATAAAAGGGATCTTCATCCATGATCTTATGACTGAAACCCTCCCCTTCATATTCCACCAGCCAGTTGCCTTCATTGCCGGTCAATGCCAGCGACATAGCTTTTGGTTTAAGCGATGCCAGCTTATAAGATTCTGATGTGCCGTTCTTATACTTAATTGAAATAACATAAGGCTTCTGCTTGTCGAGTAATTGCCAGTTCCCGGCCTGCAGGTGGCTGCGCTGATTTTTATACATACTTCCATCCTTAAAAAAACAAAAACCACGGTAAACGATCTCCAGGTCACCTACAAAATTATTTGCAGCCAGGTCTGCGGCATCTTCCTTATTATCCCAGCACTGGCAAATAATATCCTGCATATTATCCGCAGCGGAGAGATCGTTTATACCCGCCTGTTTAAAAACCACTGCTTCGTCCTTTTCCGGAACGGCTTCGGTTGCAGTTGCTGTTTCATTATTTTTTTGTCCACTGTTGCACGACAGGGCAAAAACTAAAAACAGGCCAGATAAAATCGGGTGGCGCATCAGCTATATTTTTTTCAAATGTAAAAAAACATCTGCTAACCTGTAAAACTGCTGTATTTAACGCATGAATCACCTAATTCGCAATTATTTTTTATCTTCATTGCATGAGACTGCTTACTGTTTGCAGCTTTTTATTTCTGCAACTTCACTTATTTGCCCAAACAAAAACCGCCACGGTGAGTGGCCGCATCATTGATGAGAACGAAACCGGCATCGGCAATGTATCCATCATCATTCTTGGAAAAACATCGGGTATATCAGCAAGTGACAGTGGCAGTTTTACTATTACAGTACCTGCCGAAAAAGCTTTAGCCCTTGTATTCAGTCACACCGGTTTTGCCAGTACACAGAAAAATTTCTTTCTGAGCCCAGGCGAAAATGAAACCGTTACGGTAAAACTCCTGCGCAGCGGTAAAATACTGGATGCTGTTGTGGTAAAAGATGAACGCCCGCGTACAGAACTGAGCCTGGTTAAAATAAACCCCCGCAATGCCATCACGCTTCCAAGCACAACAGGTGGCGTGGAAGCACTTATAAAAATACTGGTGGGCAGCAACAATGAACTTACCTCGCAGTATAATGTGCGGGGCGGCAGTTACGACGAAAACCTGGTGTACATAAACGATTTTGAAGTTTACCGGCCTTACCTGGTGAGCAGCGGGCAGCAGGAAGGCCTCAGCCTCATTAACCCTGAACTTGCCCGTAATGTGCAATTTTATACCGGTGGTTTCCAGGCAAAGTATGGCGATAAAATGAGCAGTGTACTTGACATCCAATATAAGAAACCGGCAAAATTTGCAGGCAGCGCTTATGTAAGCCTGCTCGAGCAGGGCGCACATGTAGAAGGCAGTACAAAGAACAACCGCTTCACTTACCTGGCCGGCCTGCGCAATAAAAGCAACCGGAACCTGCTGAGCAACCAACCCACACTGGGATCGTATATTCCATCTGCAACAGACCTGCAGGGTTTATTGAGTTATAAATTAACCGATAAATGGCAGATCGATCTGCTGGGCATACTCTCCAGCTCTAAATTCACTTTCTTTCCTGAATCTGTGCAAAAAACAGCATCCGTTTTTTCTCCTTTGTTCACTGCTAACCTCGGGCTGGACGTATTTTTTGAAGGACAGGAACGTGACAGGTACACTACATCATTGCTGGGTGCGAGCATCCTGCAGAATCCATCAAAAGACTTGAAACTAAAATGGATGCTCAGCCGTTTTAAGGACGATGAAAATGAAAATTTTGATATAGCAGGCGCTTATCTTTTTGGAGAACGTGATTTCGACAAATCGAGCAGCACATTTGGCCAAATAGTAAACCCGCTGGGTGCAGGCTATTACCAGGATTATGCAAGGAATAAGCTTAACATTGAAGTATGGAATGCCTCTCATAAAGGAAGTTTCGATAAAGGAAATCATTTTATACAATGGGGGGCATCACTTGAACAATCGAAGATCAATGATGTGCTGAAGCAATGGCAGTACCAGGATTCTGCTGGCTATTCGTTGCCCTATACCCCCGGCAATATGGTTTTGTTCAGCAGTTGGAACAATAGTGCCAATTTAAAAGTAAACCGCTACAATGCTTACCTGCAGGATAATATACACTTCATTGGTAAAAAAACAACTATCAGTTTGCAGGGCGGCTTAAGGTTCAATTACAACGATCTTAATAAAGAAATACTTATCAGTCCGCGTATGCAGGTAAGCTTAAAGCCAAACTGGAAAAAAGATATTTTGTTTAAAGCAGCTGCAGGCATGTACAATCAACCCCCCTTTTACCGGGAGTTAAGAAAACCGGATGGCTTGGTCAATAAAGACCTGAAATCACAAAAAAGCATCCAGTTTGTTGCAGGCATGGATTATAGTTTTAAAGGCCCGGCACAAAGGCCGTTCCGTTTTACCACCGAAGCTTATTACAAACAAATGAAAGATGTGGTAACTTATGATGTAGATAATGTAAAAGTACGTTATGCGGGTTTTAACAATGCCAAAGCATACACTACAGGTATTGAATTCAGGCTTTTTGGGGAACTGGTGGAAGACGCAGAAAGCTGGTTCAGCCTTGCCTTTATGCGGAGCAGGGAAGATATTCAAAACGATTTTTATTACCAGTATAAAAATGCGGCTGGTGAGATCATTGGCCCGCAAACTGCCGACCAGGTGGTGGCAGACAGTGTAAAAAATAATGTGGGCTGGGTTCGAAGGCCAACCGACCGTTTAATAACAGCCGGCCTGTACCTGGAAGATTACCTGCCCACCAATAAGAATTTTAAAGTGCACCTCAATTTATTGTATGGCAGTAACATGAGTTACAATATCCCCGGCAGTGTGCGCTACCGCAATGGATTGGTCATTGAACCATACATGCGGGTAGATATTGGTTTCAGCGCCCTGCTGCTCAACGAAAAAAGTTTGCGCCGCAGCCATAATCCCTTCCGCGGGTTTGATAATATCTGGGCAAGCCTCGAAGTATTTAATCTTATAGACAGGGCAAATACAATTTCCTACCAGCTGATCAAAGATTTTTCAAACAGCACTTATGCCATCCCCAACCGGCTTACTCCGAGGTTGGTTAATTTGAAAGTACTGGCCAGGTTTTGATCTCCCTTTTATGGTTTGCTGATGCAAGACTTTCAACGGGTTAACACTTCGTGTGCTTTGTTAATATTCTATCACACACTAACATTTAACTTTTCCACGTTATTACATCAAATGTTAATAAGTAAATTCGCATAGCTAAAATTTGAAATGATATATTTGAAACAGATGCAAGAAAAGCACCTTTCACAATTTTAAAATAACCCAACCCTGCGCATCCACCTTAAGATGGCTGGCAGTTAAAATTGACACGCATTGACAGAAACAATCATTAACCTTGAAACCGTTAACCCCATTGAATTTTTTGGCGTTAACAACGGCAAACTCGATATCCTTAAGAAAAAATTTCCACTCCTGAAAATACTGAGCCGTGGCACACAAATAAAGCTGAGCGGCGCACCGGAACAGATAGAAGAGGCCAGGGAAAAAATAGATTTGCTTATACAGTACCTTCAAAGAAACGGGCACATGAGCGAAAATTATTTTGAACAGATACTGGGTGGCGATGATGAAAAATCGATCGACAACTTCATGGACCGCAATCCAAATGATGTACTGGTATTTGGGCCTAATGGTAAAACTGTGAGGGCCCGTACGGCCAACCAGAAGATAATGGTGCAGGCGGCGGATAAAAACGATATTGTATTTGCCATTGGCCCTGCAGGTACAGGTAAAACCTACACTGCCGTGGCACTTGCCGTGCGTGCACTTAAGAATAAAGTGGTTAAAAAGATCATACTCACACGCCCTGCCGTGGAAGCCGGAGAAAGCCTTGGTTTTTTACCCGGCGACCTCAAAGAAAAGATCGACCCGTACCTGCGCCCCTTGTACGATGCACTCGATGATATGATTCCCGCAGACAAACTGGGGTATTATATGAGTACCCGCACCATAGAAATTGCACCGCTTGCCTATATGCGTGGCCGTACACTCGACAATGCTTTTATCATACTGGATGAAGCACAAAATACAAATGACCTTCAAATAAAAATGTTTCTTACCCGTATAGGACCCAATGCAAAAGCTATCATAACCGGCGACCCTACCCAGATCGACCTTCCGAAAAACCAACATAGCGGCTTGTTTAAAGCCAGCAGAATTCTGAGGGGTATCGACGGCATTGCACACATTGAACTCGATGAGGAAGATGTGGTAAGGCATAAGCTTGTCAAGAGCATCATCAAAGCTTATAACAGGTTTGATGAAGCACACGCAAAAGAAACGGAGAAAAAATAATCCTTTCATGAAGTTTCTTTGCAAAAAGTTTATAAGGCAGTTTTTGTACTGCCTTATTTTTTTACCCCTGTTATTTTCCTGCAGGCAAAAGACAGCGGCCGCCTATGAAATAAGCACACCTGACAGTATGGCCCAACAGGCAATGGCCAACCGGGCTTTTGATGCAATTGGGGAACTGGAAAAATCAATAAAACCAGGCGACCTGGTTACCCGCACCGGGAACGATTTTACCAGTCAAAGCCTCCGTACCCTGAACCGGCGTGATAAAACCTGGTCGCACTGCGGCATTGCCCTCATTGAAAATAACCGTGTTTATGTGCTGCATGCACTGGGAGGCGAATTCAATCCCGATCAAAAAATAAGAAAAGACCCTTTTGTTGTTTTTGCTGAGCCCTACAGCAATAAAGGCATTGGAGTGTACCGTTATAATATCAGTACTGACGGCATTGAACAGTTGATTGGCAATGCAAAAAAATTCTACAATGAAGGCATCCTGTTCGATATGGAATTTAACTTAACAACTGATGACCGCCTCTATTGCTCAGAATTTGCATGGAAATCGCTGCAAACCCCGGGCTCAGAAATAAGCGGCATAACAGAAAGCACCATAAAAGACTTTCATTTTATTGGTGTAGACGACCTTATTCTGCACCCAAAATGCAGTTTGGTAAAAACGATCGTTTACAAATAGTAACTGCCGTTTCAATTAAAAATTTACTTTTGCCAAAACTTAAACAATCAAAATATGAAAAAAATCTTCCTGGCTGCTGTCCTTGTTTCTGTAACATTTTTATTCAGCTGCAAAAGCGGTGGTGGCGACCCCAAAGCTGTTTTAACCGAATTTTTTGATGCACTTGGGAAAAAAGACCTGGCAAAAGCACGTACACTTGCCACCTCAGACAGCAAACAAATGCTCGATCTTATGGAAATAGGAATGAAAAACGGGGAATCAAAGGATATGCCCGATTACGACAAATCAAAAATGGAATTTGGTGAAGTGAAGGTCGATGGCGAAAAAGCCACCGTGGCCGTAAAAGACAAAACAAGTGGTGAGGTAACCAATTTCCCGCTTAAAAAAGAAAACGGCACCTGGAAAGTTGCTTTTGATAAAAGCAGCATGATGGAAATGGGCATGCAAAAAATGAAAGAAAAAGGATTGGACAATGCAGTGGATTCTCTCAAAGAGGGAATGAATGAACTTAAAAACATGAATATAGATTCGCTAAAAGGACAGATGGAAGAAGGCCTGAAAGCGCTCGATTCCATAAAATAATAATCAACCCTCTTACAGATCCTGAAAGCACCTTTTACAGGTGCTTTCTTGTTACTGCAATGTATTACCTTTATAAAAAATTAAAGGATGAAGTTTTTCCCATATTTAGCAGGTTTTTTATTGTTGCTGGCAGGCTGCAGCGATGCATCCAAAACACCACCTCAAACGGCGCTGGATGCGGGCCGCGATTTTATACGGGCCAGCCTCGACGGCAATTTTAAAGCCGCCGAAGAGCTCATGCTCAAGGACTCTCAAAATGTACAGATGTTCCAGTCGTATAAAACATATTACGACCGCCTGTCTGACGAAAAAAAACAGCACTATAAACAGGCTTCTTATACCATCAATAAATATCTCGACATAGATGATTCCACTTCGGTGATCAACTACAGCAATTCCTATATGAACAAACCCATGGAAATTAAAGTAGTTCGGCAAAGCGGTAAATGGCAGGTGGATTTTAAATATATCTCTTCAGGAAACCTTCCCATTGACTGATGCTGAAAAATCTATTACTTGTAGGGGCCGGTGGTGCGTTGGGCGCAATGGCAAGGTATTTCCTCTTCACTTTACTTAAAAACAGCCATTTCCCTTTTGCCACCCTGGTGATAAATATCACCGGTAGTTTCGGGATAGGGTTGTTATTTGCACTCAGCATGAAACAGCATTTTTTACCGGCATCTGCCATGCTCTTTCTGGCTACCGGAATTTGCGGGGGTTTCACCACTTTCTCGGCATTCAGCCTCGAAAATTTAGAACTGATGCAAAACGGCAAACTGCTGCTTTCGTTTATCTATATAGCTGCAAGCGTACTGTTAGGCCTGGGCGCCTGCTGGCTTGGTTTTAAAATTTTTCAGGCTTAAAATACATTTATATGCAACATGTTTTACATCCCTGGCACGGGGCACACTACGGAAAAAATCATCCCAAAGAAGTAAATGCCCTTATTGAAATTCAGCAGGGCAGTAAATGCAAATACGAGATCGACAAGGCCACCGGCCTGCTCCGGCTCGACAGGGTGATCTATTCATCATTTCACTACCCGGTAAACTACGGGTTTATTCCGCAAACACTGGGAGAAGACGGCGATCCGCTCGACATCCTGGTGATCTGCAGCGAACCTATCCAGCCCCTGTGCCTTGTAAGTGCCACTGTTATCGGAAATATGCAGATGATCGACAACGGTGAAGAAGATGATAAGATCATTGCCGTGGCCACCAACGACCCCACGGTAAACCATATTACCGATGTAGATGGAATACCTGCACATTTTTTTGCCGTGCTTAAAAATTATTTTGAGCAGTATAAGGTGCTGGAAAATAAAATTGTACTGATAGATGATTTTCAAAGCAAGGAAATTGCGTACAAGGTAATTGAACATGCCATTGAACTTTACAACAGCAAATTCGGCGGCAATGCTAAAGACAAAAACTAAAATTATGGACGCACAAACAATCATCATCCTTATTTGTATAGGGATCGTGGCAGGCATATTGAGCGGGCTTGTTGGAATTGGCGGCGGGATCGTAATTGTTCCTGCCCTTGTTTACCTGCTTGGCTTCAGCCAGTTTAAAGCACAGGGTACATCGCTGGGTTTACTTATGCTGCCGGTGGGCTTTTTGGCCGTGTGGCAATTTTATAAGCAGGGTCATGTCGACTTTCGGGTGGTACTCATCATTGCACTGGGATTTGTACTGGGAAGTTTTTTTGGCGGCAAACTTACTTTATCAATGCCCCAGGAAACGGTTAAAAAGATATTTGCTGTGATCATGCTGCTCATTAGCTTCAAAATGTTATTTCTCGACAAAAAGAAAGAATCCACCCCCAAGCAAAACCCAACCGAACTACCGGTTAATAAAGGCGGCTGAGATCAGGAAATTTTCCTGCTTCTTTGCCATACAGCATAAAACAGCAATAACCATCCGGCAATAAAGCATAGGCCGCCAACAGGGGTAATAGCTCCCACCCATTTATAACCGGGCATCACCGCAGCCTGCAAAAATGTAAGTACATACAGGGAACCGCTGAAGAGGATGATGCCCAGCATAAAAAAGCGGGCCGAATACAACAGTGTTTTTGATACAAATTCTTTGTACAACAACCCAACTACCAACAGCGCAAATACGTGGTAAAACTGGTAGCGTACCGCTGTTTCAAATGTTGAAACTGCATTTTCACTCACCATTTTTTTAAGCCCGTGTGCGCCAAAAGCCCCCAGCGCCACACTTAAGGCGCCGAGTAAGGATGCTATCTTTAATATTCCCCTGTGCATAATTATTTTTTTGAATGGATGATGGTATCCAGGCTTTGAACGGTAAGTTCTTTTGTTTCCAGTTGTACCATTGCCTTATCGTAAAATGGTTTTCTTTCTTTGCTTAATTTTTCGATAAAGAATAACAATTCGGCCTGGTTCTTACCCTGAAGCAGGGGCCGTTTACCCGTTTCATTTTTTATATTTTCAAAAATAGCAACCGGGTTTGCCTGCAACAGTATGGTGGTTCCGTGCTGGTTCATCCAGTCCATATTATCATGAAAACAGGGGGCTCCACCGCCGCAGGAAACAATGCATTTGGTATACACTTCGGTAGATCGCAGGCATTCTGCTTCCACTTTTCTGAAATGATCTTCCCCTTTCTTTTCAAAAACCTGCTGTGGAGAAAGCTGTTCCTTTTCTTCAATGAGTGCATCCAGGTCGATATAGGGCAGCTGGTAATGCTCGGCCCAAATAGTTCCCCAATGTGTTTTGCCTGTACCCATAAACCCTACAAGATAGATACGCAGCACCTGGTCATTTTTCATAGATGCAAAGAAAAAGAATTATAAGTAATTAGGAACGCTGATTTTTATGACAGCACTGATAAACTAAGATTTACAGATCAGACGCAGTTATTTTTTGGAGCGATGTTTTGATGAGTTTCTCTACGGCAGCTCCTCCATCTTTAGAAAACTGCTGCAATACCCGGTTGGCCACAATTACATTCAGGCTCAGGCAATGATGGCCCAGGGCCCGGCCCAGGCCGTAAATGGCCGAACTTTCCATTTCAAAATTACTGATGCGGTGAGAACCACTGCGGAAGCTGGTCAATTTTTCAATAAGGCCGGGATAAGCAAGCGGCAAGCGTAATATTCTACCCTGCGGGCCATAAAAACCGGGGCAGCCCACGGTAATGCCGGTATAATAATCTTTTTCGAAAAGGTTGAGTAAATCTGCGCTGCCGGTAAAAATATACGGCACCACATTACCGCTAAGGCCGGTATGATCTGCAAAATCGTTGATGATCTCTTGCTCGGCTGCATTGCAGGGTTGGCGGTAATAATGCATCACATTGTCAAACCCCAGGCCATGTGTGCCGGCCACCAGGCTATCCACCGGTATATCGGCCTGCAAGGAACCACAGGTGCCAAAACGAAAAATTTTTAGGGAAGTTAAACCAGGCTTGATCGTTCTTGTTTCAAAATCGATATTGGCCAGCGCATCCACTTCGTTCATGGCAATATCAATATTATCGGGGCCAATGCCGGTGCTGATGACCGATATTCTTTTTTTGCCGATATAACCGGTATGGGTGATAAATTCCCGGTGCTGCAGTTTAAATTCGATGCTGTCGAAATATTTACTTACTACCGGCACCCGGTCGGGATCGCCCACCAGTATCACAATTGTTGCCAGTTCTTCGGGCCTTACACCCAAATGATAAATAGCGCCGCGTTTGTCGATGATGAGTTCTGATTCGGGAATTTTGTTCATAGCAAAATTGTTTGGGGTTGATGGTTTGGGGTTTTGAAAGCTTTGCCAGATTCAAACTAACAACGCCAAACACCGAACATTAAAATTAAAGAAATTCCAATTTATAAACCAGTTTCCCTAAATTTGATACTTTACAAGTTATCTATGGCAGAAAAACGATTTGCATATATGCCCGATTTCAGCCTGAGCCCGCACATCGACCAGGTGGGTGTTGAAGAAAGGGCCAGCCGCTTCACCAAGCGCAGCATTAAAAAGGAAACCAAAATGAATGGCCTGCTGCTCACCCTCAACATGATCGATCTTACCACGCTGGAGGGTAAAGACACCCAGGGCAAGGTGAAGCAGTTATGCTATAAGGCCAAACACCTGCACGACTCATACGAAGGCCTGCCCACTGTGGCGGCCGTTTGCGTGTACCCCAGCATGGTGGGTACGGCCAAAAAAGCGGTGGAAGGAAGCGGCGTAAAAGTGGCAGCCGTGGCCACCGCGTTTCCCAGCGGCCAGGCGCCCCGTGATGTTAAAATAAGGGATACCAAATTTGCTGTTGACGAAGGCGCCGATGAAATTGATATGGTGATCAGCCGCGGTAAATTTTTAGAGGGCGAATATAATTTTGTGTTCGATGAAATAGCCGCCGTAAAAGAAGCCTGCGGCAATGCACGCCTTAAAGTGATCTTAGAAACAGGTGAACTCGTTACCTACGATAAAGTACGCCGGGCCAGCGATATTGCCATGTATGCCGGGGCAGATTTCATTAAAACATCTACAGGAAAAATATCTCCTGCAGCCACCATGCCGGTTACACTGGTAATGCTGGAAGCCATCAGGGATTTTTATTATAAAACCGGCAAAAAGATCGCCATGAAACCGGCCGGCGGTATTTCTAAAAGTAAACTGGCATTGCATTATTTGGTGATGCTCAATGAAACCCTTGGCGAAGGCTGGATGAACAACCAATGGTTCCGTTTTGGCGCCAGCAGCCTGGCCAATGATGTGCTCATGCAGATCATGAAGGAAAAAACCGGCGTGTACCAGGGTAAGGATTATTTTTCGGTTGATTAACAACCGGGTTTCAAAAGTTTCAAAGGTTGGTTTAAGCGTTGACGAAATATTTCTACCACTATAAAACGCATCTTATGGCAACTATTGAAAAATTTGAGGAAATTATTTCCTGGCAGGAAGCAAGAAGACTAAATCAGAAGATCGGGAATATTATTGATTCAGGCAGATTTGAAAAAAATTTCAGGTTGATCGCTCAGGTGGATGGTTCTGCCGGATCAATTATGGATAACATAGCAGAAGGGTTTGAAAGAAGCGGCAACAGGGAGTTTATCCAGTTTTTATATATTGCCAAGGGCTCCTGCGGCGAATTCAGGTCGCAACTATATAAAGCATTTGACAGAAATTATATTACACAGGAGGAATTTGATGATTTTGCAATTCATGCAAAAAAAAATCAGCAGCCTGATTCAAAAACTAATTAATTACCTGGAAGAAACAGAAATAAAAGGCAACAAGTATAAAAGTCGGGACAAAGGTTAATCCAACTTTTGAAACCTTTGAAACGCCTGAAATTTTTTAAACATTATTATGGCATCTGCAAAAAATAATACCATCAAACTCAAATTCGACAGCGCCCGCAAATTTGCGCCTGCGCCCGAAAGCCGGTCTGCGGCAAAGATCAATGCCCGGTACGATCATTTCATTAACGGCAAATTTGAAAAACCACTGAGCAAAAAATATTTTGCCACTTACAGTCCATCTACAGAAGAAAAACTGAGCGAAGTGGCCGATGGCAATGCCCCCGATGTTGACAAAGCGGTAAAAGCCGCCCGCAATGCTTATAACCGCTACTGGAAAAATATGCGGGGCGCCGAACGTGGAAAATATATTTACCGCATTGCCCGTATGATACAGGAGCGTGCCCGTGAGCTGGCCATCATTGAAACCCTCGATGGTGGTAAACCCATCAGGGAGAGCCGCGATTTTGATGTGCCTACGGCTGCCAATCATTTCTTTTATTATGCCGGCTGGGCCGATAAACTGGACTATGCATTTCCCAACAGAAGCGCACAGCCATTGGGTGTGGCCGGGCAGATCATTCCCTGGAATTTTCCGCTGCTGATGGCCGCCTGGAAAATTGCGCCTGCACTGGCATGCGGAAATACTGTTGTGTTAAAACCCGCAGAAACCACGCCGCTTACCGCCCTGAAGCTGGCAGAGATCATACAGGAAGCGGACCTGCCTCCAGGTGTGGTGAACATAATAACCGGCGCAGGAACAACCGGTGCTGCATTGGTAAACCATCCCGATGTAGATAAGATCGCTTTTACAGGCTCTACCAACGTAGGAAAAATAATACAGAATGCCATTGCAGGCACACATAAAAAAGCCACACTTGAACTGGGTGGAAAAGCCGCTAATATCATTTTTGATGATGCCCCGCTTGACCAGGCAGTAGAAGGCGTGATCAACGGCATTTTTTTTAACCAGGGCCATGTTTGCTGCGCCGGCAGCCGCCTTTATGTGCAGGAATCTGTTTACAAACAAGTGATTCAAAAACTGAAAGACAGGCTGGAGTCGCTGATCGTGGGCGACCCGCTGGATAAGAACACAGATATCGGCGCCATCAATTCAAAAGAACAATTGGGCACCATCAATAAATACATCAAGATCGGTTTAAAAGAGGGGGCCGAAATGTTCCAGAGCAGTTGCGAACTTCCAAACAAAGGATTTTGGTGCAGGCCCACATTATTTATGGGTGTGGCGCAAAGCAACCGCATTGCCCAGGAAGAGATCTTTGGACCCGTACTGGCCATCCAAAGTTTCCGCACAGATGATGAAGTGATAGAAAAAGCAAACAATACGCCTTATGGTTTATCGAGCGGTGTATGGACCGATAAGGGTTCCAAAATATTTAACCTCACCACCAAACTGCGCAGCGGTGTGGTTTGGGCAAATACCTTCAATAAATTTGATCCCACTTCTCCTTTTGGCGGATACAAAGAAAGCGGGTACGGAAGAGAAGGCGGTTTGCACGGCTTGAGTGCGTACGTAAAACTGGTTTAAAAAAAATGATATGAAAAAATACATAACAGGCTTTATTATTCTGCTCGTTGCTGTTTTTGGTCTTTTGGCGCTCAGGCCCCTGCCAAAAGCCAGCTTAAAGAATTGCGAAACGCATACCGGCGTGGTAGAAGAAGTTTTACCCGGCAAAGGCAAATCAGATATTGTGATACAAATAAAACAGGACGATCATTATTATTACATAAACCGGGGAATGGAGAATGGGCTGTCGGTAGCCGATCTTAAAAGCAAACTTACAGGAAAGCAGGTGCAGTTATTGACCATAAAACACTGGACACCCCTGGATTTTGTTTCTTCTTCAAAACATATTGCACAACTGAGTCTGAACAACGAGGTTGTATATTCTGAAATGTGATGTGGAAGTGTATTATTAAGCTAAGCAGTTTAAAATAAAAATATTTACACAGATGAGTCAGCTTTAAAAGGAGTGAAGTGTAAAACAGGAAATAAAAGGTGAGCGGGTAAAATAGAATTATTTGCTGATCACAAACAACCTTTAAACGATTTAAACTATGTCCCGTTTGGAAGTTTTAAAAACATACAAAATCTACATCGGCGGAAAATTCCCGAGAACAGAATCGGGCAGGTATTATATAGCCGAAAATAAAAAAGGTGAAAAACTGGCCAATGTATGCCTCGGCAGCCGCAAAGATTTTCGAGATGCAGTGGTAGCGGCACGCACCGCATTTGGCGACTGGGGAAGCCGCTCTGCTTTTAACCGGAGCCAAATCTTATATCGTATTGCCGAAATGCTCGAAGGACGTAAAGCACAGTTCATTGAAGAACTCATAAAACAAGACAGCACCCGGGCCCAGGCAGAAAAGGAAGTGGAACTTTCTATTGAACGCCTGATCTATTATGCCGGCTGGTGCGATAAATTTCAGCAACTGTTCAGTTCGGTAAACCCCGTGGCCTCATCGCATTTTAATTTCAGTGCACCGGAGCCCACCGGCATCGTTAGTGTAATAGCGCCGCAGGATTCTTCCTTGATCGGTTTGGTAAGTGTGGTGGCGCCACTGATTGCCGGCGGCAATACCTGCATCGTTTTGGCATCTGCATCCAAACCCCTCTGCGCCGTTACTTTTGCCGAAGTTTTGGCAACAAGCGATGTGCCGGGTGGCGTGGTAAATATCATCACCGGTAAAGTTGCAGAGCTGCTGAGCTGGTTCAGCGATCATATGGATGTAAATGCCATTGTGTATTGCGAAAAAGACAAAGACAACCTGCTTAAAATTCAGCAAAAGGCCACCCTTAACCTAAAACGTGTGCTGATGTGGAACAGTTATAACTGGATGGATCAAAAAGCGCAATCGCCTTACCTGATCAATGACGCACAGGAAATAAAAACCACCTGGCACCCCATTGAAAATATTGGCGGGGCCAAGGCTGGATATTAAAATCGTTTATGGGCATCCTTATTTATGGTACGCAATCAACCCCAATTGGTATAGATGAACAATTTGTTCGCTGTCCTTCCTGTGAACATGATGCCAATGCAGACATCATGGTTCAAAGTACTTATTTTCATTTTTACTTTTTACCATTGTTCCCTGTATCTAAAGAAGTAAATATTATTTGTAAAAAATGTGGGTTAAAACGGTATGGTTCCCATTTTAATGCAGAAAACATTAAGAACTATGAGGAAATAAAGGGGAATTTTCATCACCCCTGGTATAGCTACATTTTTATTACCCTCGTTTCCATATTAATATTGCTGGGTATAATTTTATAACCACTACAACTAAAGAAAATTGAAAGCGCAGGGTAATGTGAAAAACAAATGGTTGCTAATGCCTGTTGCAGGAATGATTGTATTTATCTTATTTTACCTTACAGCAGTGTTTTATTACCCCGGTGGTTCGCAGGCCGATAAAAACGCTGCCGGGTTCAGCTGGCAGCATAACTATTGGTGCAACCTGCTGGATGATAACGCTATCAATGGAATGGTAAATGATTCAAAACCCTTTGCAATAACCGGTATGGTGATCCTTGCATTTTCTATTGCAGTTTTTTGGATACAGGTTTCACGTCATGCTGATACCGGAAAAACGCTGAAAATATTTATACTCGTACCAGGTATTCTTTCAATGATACTGTTGTTCTTGCTGCTTACCGGGATAAATCATGATGATGCCACAAATTTTGCTTCAGCAGCGGGATTTATCGCCATTATTGCAACCCTGGTTCAGCTTTATAAAAATAAATGGTTGGGATTATTTTATGTTGGCCTGGTTAATATGCTGCTGATCGTATTGAACAATTATTTTTATTACCAGGCAGATTTACTCCCGTTTCTGCCGCTTGTTCAAAAGATCAGTTTTGCCGCTTTCCTGGCCTGGTTTTGCGCTGTTTCATTAAAGATGTACCGCAACTAAACTCACTTACCAGGATTTTTATTCTTTTACAAGTTTTTGCCGGTAAATATTATTTTCGGAACTAAACTCAATAATATAAACACCTGAAGGCAGTGATGCTATTTTTTCATCATTCCATTGATAGCGGTTCATTCCTGAACTGGCTGTAATATTTTTTACCAACAGCTTTTTGCCGCCCAGGTCAGAAAGGGAAACCCGGTAAGCTGTTTTAAGGCGGCTGAATAATTTTACATTCAATGTATTTCTGAAAGGTACCGGTGTAACTTTTACATCAAGATCATCGTTTATAAAACTTACCACGTTTGAATAAACGGCAGAACTGTTAGCCCCATATTTTATCCGGTAATACTGCCTGCTGCCGGTAAAATTCCTGTCGCTGAATGAATAATTGGCCCCGGCTGGTTTATTAAGCGAAAGCAGGTAAGCAATGGTATGAAACATGGTTCCATCTTCACTGCGCTCTATTTCAAACCAGCTGTCGGCCGACTCTGCAAGGGTATTCCAGTTCAGTTGTATCGTATTATTTTTCTGGTGGCCTGTTAATTTACCGAACTGAAGCGGCAATACCATGCAATGGAAATAAACCATACTCACGCTGTCTGTACACTGACCTCCCGGAAAAACCTGTCTTAACCTGTACGATCCTGTATTGGATGCCTGGTAATTGGGTATCACTAACTGCGGGCCTGTGGAAATAACAGTTCCGTTAAAAAGCCATTCATATCCTATGCCGGCAATGGCGGGGTTTGCATTGAATACGACCGTGTCACCAATGACTGCACAGGTTGGGCTAACGCTGATAGATGACCGCGTCCAGGGGTTAAAACTAAAAGCAGTAATGCTGCCATTTGGACATGCATCACGCAGCTCAATATCGTAATTACCCAATGCCACCGGGCTAAAAACCGGGTTCGGTTGCCAGGCCCCCCAGGATGATGAACCTGAGTTCCTGATCCTGTACTGGAAGGGAGCCCTGCCACCTGTAAGATTGAGGTTAACGGTGCCAACACCGGATGAAGAACAAAGGTATCCTCTTGCGTTGCTTACAACGGGTGCTGTATATTGATGTATCGCCACTGTTGTATCAATAACGCATGGCCATCTTGTATATATTTCAAAACTGATAGAAGCTGCCGTTATTCCCAGGTAATCTGCTTCCCAAACTGATGGAGTTGTTGAGGTACGGGGAGTTGATACAATATTAACTGCCGTGTTACCATACGACCATGCTGTAGTGATGGCACCGGTACCCGATGGCAGATGTTCCATGCAATTGTAAAAATTACTGGTGATCTTTATATGTACATTACTACCCCCACTGCAATGGTTAACCTGGGTAATTTCAATGGTTCTTATAAAAGGCTCATCCACTACTACGTCTATCGTGTCTTTTCGGCCACAGGCATCCACCCCTTCTATTTTATAAGTACCCAGTGAAAGGTTATTAAAATTAACCCATGACGAATATTGATCCAGGATCACACTGGTGCCAACAGCCTCCGGCCCGGCAATTATTGTAAAAGTAATGGGCTTCACAGCTCCCCCATTCTGGTATACGCTTATAGTTCCTTTGCCCGGATCTGTACAGGCTGGCCCATCGCAGGCCGCAATACTGAATGCCGGCAATGTATTATGTACAACATAGTTATTGAGCCGGAGGGTATCGCCGCAACTGTTATAATGTACAAAATAATAACAGGTATCATACTCCAGGGTTATGGAAGGGCTGTAAAAAGTGGTTCCCGGCGGTATTTGCACCGCCTGGTAAACCAATGAATCATTGCTGCATTTGTATACATTATACCCAACCGGCACGTTTCCATTCCATTGGTTGGTTACAACTACCTGGTACCCGTTACAGGTGGGCGAAGGGGAACTTACATAAAGCCCTCTTGGACCAAAACTAAAATTGCTTGTTCGTATTCTTCCGCAGGTATCAAAAGAAAGTATCTGCCAGGTACCGTAGTTGTGGGCCTGGCCAACCAGGGTGTCGCAGGGTAGATGTATTGGCTCAAAGCCATTTACTTTCAGTGTATCGCCAGTTGGAGTTACATACCATATCATCATCATCGAATGAGAAGATGTGTTTTGAAAGTCGTGTTCGGGGCAAACAACCAGGTCATTACAATTGGCATATCTTAAACTATACCCGTAGGTGTATGCCACAAAATTACCGGTATCATTGGCTATCGAAATATTTGTTGTTCGAACTACGCTGCAACTGTCAAAAGATTGAACTGTATAATCGCCGGGGGGAAGTCCGCAAAAAACATTATTTACCTGTGCAGGCCTTGTTTGCGGACCTGCAATGATAGAATAGGAATATGGTTCCCTTCCCTGTGCTGGCTTGGTTAAAGTGATACAACCGGTACCGTTTGGACAGGCAACTTTTGAGCCAAGCCCGGTAAGTAAACCAGGTTCCTGGTAATTTCCCGAAACAACTACATTTGTATTTACCGTACACCCGGCCAACGTTGTACTCACCGTATAATTGCCCGAAGGAAGGTTATTAAAAATATTGCTGCTGCCTGCTGCCGTTGTTTCGGGCCCGCTTGTAATTTGATAAATATATGCACCTGGGGTATTTGGCGTAATAGTGATAGATCCGCTTTCCCTGCAACGGCTTTCTGTACTGCTGGCCGTAACGGTAAAACTGCATTGAGCTGATGCAGATGTACTATATATTAAAATGAGGACACAAAAGAAATGGAGAGCTTTCATTTTAGTGGCGGAAACTTACTTTTGTTTTACTTATCATCTATACTTCAAAAACACGGTTGTAGTAAAATTCCTACTACTAAACGGAAATTTTTCTATTTTATTTTAATTTCATATGTAAACACTAAAAGAAAAAAGCCCCTCAATTGAGGAGCTTTTTAGATATTCAATAATTACTTATTACTTATACTGTGGTACCAGCCCTTTTGCCAGTTCTGTCATCTTGTTAAGGCCATCTTCGGGCAAATTACCTTTTTTAAATTCAGCCATAACTTCAGGGTATTTATTATCCATTTCCATTAAGAAATGTTCTTCAAATGCCTTTACATTTTTAATGGCCACTTCTTTAAGGTATCCCTGGGTTCCCAAATAAATGATCGCTACCTGTTTTTCTACAGAAAACGGTGTGTATTGCGGTTGTTTCAATATCTCCACGTTACGGGCACCCTTATCAATTACATTTTTTGTAGCCGCATCCAGGTCGCCGCCAAATTTAGAGAAGGCTTCCAGTTCACGGTACAGGGCCTGGTCGAGTTTAAGTGTACCGGCTACTTTTTTCATTGATTTGATCTGTGCATTACCACCCACACGGCTCACACTGATACCCACGTTAATGGCTGGGCGTATACCTGCATTGAACAGGTTACCTTCCAGGAATATCTGCCCGTCGGTAATAGAGATCACGTTTGTAGGAATATAAGCAGATACGTCGCCCGCCTGTGTTTCAATGATTGGGAGTGCTGTTAAAGAACCACCGCCTTTTACCAGGTGCCTGATAGAATCGGGCAGGTCGTTCATCTGTTTTGCAATTTCATCTTTACTCACCACTTTGGCAGCCCTTTCGAGCAAACGGCTATGGAGGTAAAACACGTCGCCAGGATAAGCCTCACGGCCCGGCGGGCGGCGCAGCAGCAGGGATACTTCACGGTAGGCCACCGCCTGTTTTGAAAGATCATCATAAATGATCAATGCAGGGCGGCCGGTATCACGGAAAAATTCGCCAATGGCTGCACCAGCAAACGGGGCATAGAACTGAAGTGGCGCCGGATCAGAAGCTGATGCCGCCACAATAGTGGTATAGGCCATTGCACCATTTTCTTCCAGGGTTTTCATAATACCTGCAATGGTGGATGCTTTTTGACCAATACCCACATATATGCAATAAACAGGTTTACCTGCTGCGTAAAATTCTTTTTGGTTGATGATGGTATCAACGGCAATGGCTGTTTTACCGGTCTGGCGGTCGCCAATGATCAGTTCACGCTGGCCGCGGCCAATAGGGATCATTGCGTCGATGGCCTTGATACCCGTTTGAAGCGGCTCTTTAACCGGTTCACGGAAGATCACACCGGGGGCTTTTCTTTCGAGCGGCATTTCATACAATTCGCCGGTAAGGGGCCCCTTGCCATCAATGGGTATGCCTAATGTATTGATAACACGGCCGCTCATACCTTCTCCCACTTTAATGGAAGCGATCTGGCCAGTGCGTTTTACCTTGTTCCCTTCCTTGATCTCGCCGCTTTCGCCCATTAATACCACACCCACATTATCTTCTTCAAGGTTAAGCGCAATGGCCTTTACGCCATTTTCAAACTCCACCAGTTCGCCCGAGCGCACATTGTTAAGGCCATATACACGGGCAATACCATCGCCCACCTGCAATACGGTTCCTACTTCTTCGAGGTTTGTAGAAGCATTGAAATTACTCAGCTGCTGCCGGAGTATCGCCGAAATTTCGTCTGGTTTTATCTCTACCATAATTTATTGTTATTGGTTATTGGTTAACGGTTTGGGATTTCATTTGCCGCCAACTTTTTAACAGTTTTTAAATTTGGCTGCAAAGGTAAGTGTTGGCAATTGTTCTGGCAAAAAAAACAGGGTTTTCACTCAAAAATCCTGCCTTGAAACAGCGATGTTTTACTCTATTCAAAATATTAAAGATTTTTATACGTTAGGAATAGGTAAAACCCGTTTTTAACGGCAGAAAACCCAATATCTAATAAACATGAAGAACCTTACATTGGCCAAAACGGCCATTTTCATTGCCATTACCGGCTTTATATCGTTCAATTTGAACGCCCAGGCCCTTTACCCGGTGGCACTTACAGAAAAAGTACAGCAGTCGGCCATTATTGCCGAAGGTAAAGTGGAAGAGCAGTTTTCCTTTTGGAACCCCGCTCATACCATGATCTATACCAGCAACAAACTGAAAGTTTATAAGATCTTTAAAGGTTCCGTTCAATCGGAATTCATTGATGTAATTACCATGGGCGGAACCGTGGGCACAGAAAGTATTGAGGCGAGCGACCTGGCCATCCTTCAAAAAGGGGAAATCGGGCTATTTTTCTGCTATCCAAACAGTATTAACCTGCGCAACCCGGTAAGCAACGAACTTATGTTTGACATTTACAGCAGTGCCCAGGGGGTTTTAAGGTACGACCTGCAAACCAAGGAAGCTGATGCACCTTTTGCCAGTTATAAAAATATTGTAAATAATCTTTATCCCGCTGTTATTGAAAAAACAGGAAGGCCTTACGAAAATAAATTTCCGGGTTTTGATGCCGGAACGGTTCCTGTTGTATCGAATAATGTACTGGGAATTACTTCCTTTTCACCCGCAAATGTGGCAGCGGGCGCTACAGAAAACCCGGCACTAAACCTGCTGACCATTACCGGAACAGATTTTGGAAACCCTGCCGGCAGTGCAGCCATTTTATTTGATGATGCCAACAACGGAACAGGCGGCACGCCATTTACAGTAGCATACAATGATCCGCTCATTGTATCCTGGACAACAACTCAAATACAGGTAAGGGTGCCCAGCCGTGCCGGCACCGGCAGCTTCCAGGTGCGTGATGAAACAAGCAATACCACAACCTCCCCTTCGGCATTGAATGTAATGTACAGTGTAAGCAGTGCAACTTTCACTTTTGCCGGGCCGGTTATTATGACAAAACAATCGAACCTGATGAATGATAATGGATCCGGCGGTTATACCATCGTTTACAGTACCAGTACAGCGGGCGGTGGTGTAGACCTGGATGCCTCGCCCGTGAAAGCCACTTTTCAGCGTGCGCTCAATACCTGGAAAGAAATAAAGGGACTTAATGTACTCGAAGGTGGCACCACCAGCACCCAGGTTGTAAACCCCGGCGATGGCAACAATACCATTATGTTTGATAATACCAATACCGGAAATGCACCGCTGGCAGCCGGTGTGCTGGGTACCTGTTATTCACTTACGAGCGCCTGTGGTTCGGGCTTTTCGTACCGCAAAACAGAGTTTGACATTGTTATCCGTAATAACGGCGTTTCATCGGGCAGTACATCATTTGAGAATGGCCCATGCTACCCCGCTACAGCGAATATAGATATGGAAACCGTGCTGCTGCATGAGCTTGGTCATGCACTCAACCTGGGCCATATAAACGACTCTTACCAGGGATCATTTTTGCCTAATATCAACCCGGGAAAGATCATGCATTATGCTGTACTGAACGGCGTTGCAAGAAAATCGCCCGACTGGTCGGCAAATATTGCTGCACAGTATTGTATCAATCCAAAAGGCTTATCGTACGGATCCTGCACAAGTTTCAATACAGAAATGACGCCACTGGCCAGCACTACAGAAGCAAAAGATGAATGTCCTGCTTTTCCGGGAACGGCCACCGCAGATAATACATTTATCAGCTTCGACCTTGTTCATGCAACCAGTAATAAAAATACCGACCCGCAGTACACTTCCATTAATTGTGCAGGAACCGGAACGGGTGTAACAAATACTGCTTATTATGCCATCAGAACCGGCAGCGGGTCTTCCATTACCATGACCGTGAGCGGTTACAGCACCAACCCGGTTGCCCAGGCATCATGCGGCAGCGCTGGTGTGGAACTGGCATTGTACCAGGTATCTTCCTGCCCCGCAGGCCAGGCTTTTCCGGCGCCTATTACCTGCCGTACGTTTAATGCCGATGGCCCGCTCACTGCATTTACAGGCCTGAGCCCCAACACAAATTATCTCATATTTGTAGATGGACGCGACAATACAAAAGCCAATTTCAGTATTTTACTGAACGGATCTGCATTACCCGTGCGCATTATACAATTTAATGGCACAGCAAAAACAGCTTACAATGAATTGTCATGGCAGGTACAGGTTTCGGGGGCAGTTAAAAATATCAGCCTCGAATCTTCTGCCGACGGAAGGAATTATTCAGCAATTTATGCTTCAGCAATTGCTGCCGGTACAGAAACAATAAACCAAAATTTTAAAGATCATTCTGTGCTTGAGCGGGAATACTACCGGCTGAAATATACCAATGAAGACGGCAGTACAGGCTATTCAAATATACTTTTGCTTCAAAGAAATAAAACAGGCATCAGTATATCGCCCAACCCTGCTGCCGATTTTGTAAACATTTCGCTATTCAGCGACAAAGCAGCTGATATTCATATCAGCCTGCATGATGTTACAGGCAAAAAGCTGCTGGAACACAAACAAGTTGCTGCCGCAGGCAACCAAACCATTCAGCTCAACGGTTTATCAAAATATCCAAAAGGGAATTACCTGCTGCGGGTATGGGATGGTCAGAAAATAAATTTGGGAAAAATAACGATTCAATAGATCAGAAAGCCGGTACCAACCGGCTTTCTGTTTTAAAGTATTTGATCTTTAAAAAACCTAACTTAGCGGGCTTAAAAAAGAACTGCATTTACCCTCCAGGGTATCACCCATGCAGTTTACTTAAATTATTATCAAGACAATATGAAAAAAATTGTACTTCCCCTCCTGCTTGTATGTATGCATTTTTACAGCATTGCCCAGGATATTGATAAAGCTAAAGCATTGCAACTTGCAGAAAGCAACAGAAACGCCTTAGGACTTACCAGCAATGCAATTCAATCTGCCATTGTTTCTGCAGCATATTATAACAAAAGCGCAGGAACCGAGATGGTTTACCTGCAGCAGGGCTTTAAAGGATTGCCCGTGTACAACCAGTTACTTACGTTAGCATTTAAAAACGGGCAATTGGTTTCAAAAACCGGCTCCTTTATACAAAGTATCGATAAAAAAACAGCAGGGGCATCTGAAATACCCACTCAAACAGCCGCAGATGCCGTAAGGGCCGTACTGGCAGAAAAAAAATTAATAAGCAATTCCCCGGTTGTTTTCTACTCCAACACTCCTGCTAAAAAATCTTTTGGGAAATTAGGTGTAGCTGCAGAAGATATTACGGCAGAATTGATATGGGTGCCGGTAAATGAAGGCAAATTTGTAAAACTTGCCTGGCAGGTTTACCTGGTGCCGGCAAACAGTTCGGATTACTGGATGGTAAGGGTGGATGCAAACAATAACAGCATTTTAGAAGAAAGCAACCTAACCGTTTACTGCAACTGGGGCGAGGGGGAAGCAACCCATAAAGCACACAGTAAAAAAACTGCCCAGGCTCCCGCATCAATAAATTATTTTTCATGGCAGGGCAGCAGTCCGTTGCTGGTTAACAATGCCAGCTACAGGGTAGTTCCTTACCCGGCAGAAAGCCCCAACCATCCCGGCGGAACACCTGCATTGGTAAACAATCCATGGGCCCTCGCCGGTGGTAATGCCGTAAGTCTTGGCTGGCACAATGATGGAACCACAGACTATACCATTACCCGTGGCAACAATGTTTGGGCCAAGGAAGACAGGGATGGCAATAACAATACCATCGGTGTATCGGCTTCTTCGTCCACTACACCCGATCCGCTCACATTTGATTTTGCACCAAATTTTACTATTGCACCCACACAAACAACGCCGGTGCAAAACCAGCAGTTCAATATCACTAATGTTTTTTACTGGAACAATATCATACACGACCTCACCTACAATTATGGTTTTGATGAAGTGGCTGGTAATTTCCAGGCAAATAACCAGGGACGTGGTGGCGCAGGAAATGACTATGTGAATGCAGATGCACAGGATGGTTCAGGAACAAACAATGCAAACTTTGCCACCCCCGCCGATGGAAGCAGCGGCCGCATGCAGATGTATCTATGGAACGGTACACCACAAAAAGACGGCGACGTGGATAATGGCGTGGTGGTACACGAATACGGGCATGGCGTAAGTAACCGTCTTACCGGCGGCCCGGCCCAGGCCGGCTGCCTGCAAAATGTAGAACAAATGGGCGAAGGCTGGAGCGATTACCTCTGCCTGATGGCCACCCACGATTGGGCCACCGCCCAGCTAACCGATGGCGCTACAAAGCCCCGTGGCATTGGTACCTATGTGGTAGGACAGTCGGTAAATGGCCCCGGTATCAGGCAATTCAGGTATTGTACAGATATGACCGTTAACCCGCTTACTTATGCCAATATCACTACCGCTGCCATCCCTCATGGCATTGGTACTGTTTGGTGTACCGTATTATGGGATATGACCTGGAACATCATACAGCAAGTGGGCAGCATCAATCCAAATCTTTTTAATGCCGCCGGTGCAGGAGGAAACAGCATCGCATTTAAACTGGTGATGGAAGGAATGAAGCTTCAGCCCTGCAGCCCGGGTTTTATTGATGGAAGAGATGCCATTTTACAGGCCGATCAAATTCTTTATAATGGCCAGTATCATTGCGCCATTTTACAAGCCTTTGCCCGCAGGGGAATGGGTGCCGATGCCCGCCAGGGATCATCTAACAGCCGGAGCGACCAGGTGGTGGGTTTTTCTACCGTGGAAAGCGCCCTCAGGCTCTCACAAAACGTAACACAACAGGAAGAAAATCAAAACATCATTTATACCAATAGGGTTACCGCAGGCCCATGCGGCGATATTACAAATTTTTTATTGACAGATACATTGCCCGCAAATGTTACTTATGTATCGGGTGGCTCTTATAATTCAACCACCCGTGTGGTGAGCTTCCCGGTAAATGTGTTGGCCGGCACATCGCAGAACTATTCGTTTACGGTTAAAGTAAATGCAGGAAGCTATTTCCCCACGGTAAACCTTTACGAAGATGTGGTTCCTGCAAACAGTATCCCGGCAGGATGGGCCGCCACCAGCAGCACCAGCACAAACTGGGTTACCAGCGGCGCACAAACGCATTCGGCCCCTTTTGCTTATTATTCGGCCAATCTTGATGTAATATCGGACCAGCGCCTTACCATGACCAATTCTATTTCCTTAGGTGCCACACCTCCACCCTTTACTTTCTGGAACTGGTACAATACAGAAAGCACATACGATGGCGGTGTGCTCGAAATAAGTACCGATGGCGGAACCACCTGGGCCGATGTGGGGCAGGGTAATTTTATCAGTGGTGGTTACTCCGGAACCATGGACGGAAGTACCGCACTGGCAGGAAGACCAGCCTGGACCGGAAACAGCAGCGGTTATATTAAATCTTCTGTAAACCTTACGCCCTGGGCAAACCAAAGTGCCAGATTCAGGTTCAGGTTTTCATCAGACCTGGGCACCAATTTATTTGGATGGAATGTAGATGATATCACTATTAAAAAACAAGCGCTGGTCGAAATAAAATCGAGCCTCTTTAACCCCACAGGCAACAGGCTTGCTACCAGCGATACCTTTACCATTATTTTACCGGAACCGGCAGGATGCGTGAACGTATCGGTATCCAACCAGCCCACCAGCATAAGCGGTTGCACCGGTGGTTTCGTTACCATTAGTGCAGATATTGCAGGCACCAACCCATCTTATCAATGGCAGGAAAGCACAACGGGTTGCGGCGGAACTTTTACAAATATTGCAGGTGCCACCCAACCTACCCTCACGATTTCGGGCCTTACTGCTGCGCAAAATAACAATGTGTACCGGGTGCTTGTATCCAATGCCTGCCCTTCAAATATTGTATCCGCCTGCATTACGCTTACGGTAAACGAAACAGCCGTCATCAGCACACAACCAAGCAATACAGCCATCTGTGAAGGTCTTACGGCAAACTTCAGTTCTGCTGCATCTGTTGCAGGAATGAATTATCAATGGCAATTGAGTACCGATAATGGTACCAGCTGGACGGATATAACCGGCGCCAATGCTGCAGGTTTATCGCTCAGCAGTGTTACCGCATCAATGAACGGTAACCAGTACCGGGTGCATATTACCGGGCCATGTACCGATCTTACCAGCAATGCAGCCACACTTTCGGTTAACCTGCCCGTATCTATTACTTCGGAGCCGGTTGCGGCCAGCGCATGCAACGGCGATACCAAGCAGTTTAGTGTTCAGGCAAATGGTTTATCTATCACCTACCAATGGCAATTGAGCACCGATGGAGGAAACACCTGGAGCAATATCAGCAACAACAGTATTTACAATGGCAGCAGTACAAGTACCTTAACCGTTACGGGCGTTAACCAGGCAATGAATGGTAACCGCTACCGTTCCATTGTTTCGGGTATACCCTGTGGTACCGTAAACTCTGCAGGCGCTATGCTTACTGTAAATGCAAACCCGGTTGTAAGCTTATCGGCCAGCAGCACAGCGCTTAACCCATCTACAAAAGCAATTGTAACAGCCACTGCCACACCGGCCGGAAATTATATCTATGACTGGTATAAGAATAATATTCTTTTAACGGGTGTTAGTGGTTCAACATACGAAGCCGGTATTGACGATGTGGGTGATCTTAAAGTGATAGCGAGGAGCCAGGCCACCGGCTGTGCCGACACTTCTGCTTCTTTGAGCATTACAGGGCTGCAATCGGATATTGTATTTATCTCTCCCAACCCCAACAACGGCATATTTACCGTGCGTTTTTATAAAGACCCTGTTTCGGGCCCGCAGGAACGCTACCTTAGCATTTACGACAGCAAGGGTGCCAGGATCTATGTTAAAAAATACAGCATTAACGCTATTTATGAAAGGATGCAAGTTATTTTGCCCAATCTTTCATCGGGCGTGTATATGGTGGAACTTACCAGCAGCTCGGGCAAAAGGCTGGGTGTGGGCAAGGCAATTGTACAACAGTAAATTAATTCTTTGAAATTTTTAAGAGGCTGTCTCAAAAGGGCAGCCTCTTTTTATTTAGGTAATTCACATTTGTAGATAAGTAAAGTTTATTTTAGAAGATGTGTGCATGAAAGTTGCTGTTTAATGGTCATGGCAAAAGGACCCGTGTTACAACCCGTATTTAAGGCTTATCAGCAGCGCCAGGCGATGCTATTGCCGCCAAGTTTAGATGAACTGATAGCGGCCAACCATCCCGTAAGAGTGGTGGATGAGGTATTAAGCAGGATAGACATACAGCCGCTGGTTCGCAAGTACAAAACCGGTGGCAGCAGCAGCTATCACCCGGGCATGTTATTAAAAGTGTTGGTATATGCTTACATCAACAATGTTTACAGCAGCCGCAAAATAGAAGAGGCATTACAGCAGAACATCCATTTTATGTGGCTGAGCGGCATGAGTACACCCGACCACAATACCATTAACCGGTTTAGAGGAGATCGCTTAAAAGAATCTCTAAAAAGAATATTTACGCAGGTAGTGCAGTTGCTGTCAGCTGAAGGCCTGCTGAGTATAAAAGAGCTGTATACAGATGGGACAAAAATAGAGGCTAACGCCAACCGGTATACGTTCGTATGGGGCAATAGTATCAAAACCAATAAGGAAAAAATGAAGCAGCAGTTGGACGAGTTGTGGAAGTATGCCCAAAGCATTGCCGCCAGCGAACTGGATGACACCGACCCCAGCGGCTTTGATAAAATAGACAAGGAAAAACTAACTGCCACCATTGCCAAAATAGATGCCGCCTTACAAGATAAGCCGGTAAGCAAGCAGGTAAAACAAAAGCTTAATTATGCAAAGAAAAACTGGCCTGCAGCACTGGATAAATACCAGCAGCAGGAAGCTATATTGGGAGGGCAAAGAAACAGCTATAGCAAAACAGATACCGATGCCAGCTTTATGCGGATGAAAGAAGACCACATGAAAAACGGCCAACTAAAACCAGCCTATAATTTACAGATAAGTACCAATAATCAATACATCACCCACTACAGCCTTCACCAGGCCACCACCGATACCAGCACCTTAAAAGAACACCTCACAGATTTTACAAATGAGCATCAGCAAACACCCACAGTAGTAACCGCCGACGCAGGTTATGGTAGCGAAGAAAACTATGAATACCTGCAGCAAAAAAACATTACAGCCTACATAAAATACAACCAGTTCGACCGGGAGCAGAACAATACCATCCAAAGCAAAAAACCATTTACCACAGATAAACTGCATTACAATGCCGAAGCTGATTATTATGTATGCCCCATGGGCCAGCACATGGAAAATAAAGGCAGCTATATTAAAACCACCTCAACGGGTTTTAAACAAACCATTACAAAATACGAAGCAAAAAACTGCCATAACTGTCCATTAAACGGCACTTGCCATAAAAGCAAAGGAAACAGGACGATAGAGGCCAACCACAATTTAAATGAATTAAAACAACAGGCCGCCCAACGTTTACTAAGTGAAGAAGGCCTCAAAAAGCGAAAACAGCGATGCCACGATGTAGAACCGGTGTTCGCTAACCTGAAAAATAACCACGGCTTTAAACGCTTTATGCTAAGGGGAAAACAAAAAGTAAGTACCGAAACAGGATTATTGGCACTGGCACATAATCTTCGTAAAAAATCCTTCCAAAACAACAAAAAAGACACAGCAGTCGGCAGGCAGGCTGCTTAAAATGAAGCCATTCTTAACTTCTGCACTCATAACGTACCGCAGCTAACCACAAAAATAAATTCTCTATAACAACACATAAAAAAAATCTTATGTATAAAAAAGCCGCCTCATTTATTTATGAGACGGCTTCTTTGTACTTACTAACCCATTAAATTCTGTTGCTAAATTACACATTGAGGCGACAAAAAAAAATAAATTTTTGCCTTTGTGAATAATTTTTACTCTTTAGGAAAATACGCTTTTCGAACAAAAATATTTCTGTAATGTAATGAAAATCAACAAATTAATTTATCATTAACGTTCCCAAGCCCGGTTCATATTATGCATATTGATTATTGATTGTTGAAAATAATTTGGTTTATATTGTAAACTACTTTATGTTTGTGTTGTAAATTTTTTGATATGAAATTTTCCTATATATTATTAATATTTTTACTTTCTGAGCAGGTTCAGGCGCAGGTAAAAATTACCGGAAAAGTAACTGATAACAGGAATAAGCCACTTTATGGGGTAAGTATCAGTATAAAAGACAGCTACGAGGGTGCAATTACCGATTCTTTGGGAAATTTTCAATTTCAAACCACAGAAACAGGGCTTAGGGTTTTGGAAGCAACATTGGTTGGGTATAGTTCGTATGCTAAAAATATATCAATTGATAAGGGGCTGGATATATCCATTCAATTAAAAGAGCTTATAACCGAGTTGAACGCAGTTACCATCACTGCAGGCTCATTTGAAGCTGGAGATAAAAAAAAAGCGGCGGTACTTACAGCTCTGGATATTGTAACAACTGCCAGTGCCGAGGGAGATATAACAGGTGCACTTAAGTCGTTGCCCGGTACCCAGCAGGTGGGTGAAGCTGGTGGATTATTTGTGAGGGGAGGGTCGGCAGTGGAAAGTAAAATATATATTGATGGTAATTTGGTAAACAACTTTTTTTACAGCAACCTCCCGGGAATGGCATCAAGGGGAAGGTTTAATCCTTTCTTATTTAAAGGAACTATTTTCAGCACTGGTGGTTACTCTGCCTTATACGGTCAGGCCCTTTCTTCTGCCCTGATACTGGAAAGCAATGATTTGCCCCAAAGAACAGAGGCAAGCCTGGGCATTTCGGTTATTGGATTAAATGCCGGCATTCAGAAACTGGCAAAAAACAAAAGATCTTCCTGGGGCGCCAGTTATGCTTTTTCTCATCTTGGACCGGCCTTTGCCGTTATAAAACAAAAGCAGGATTATTTTAAGAACCCGGTATTTAATGAAGGCGATGCAAATTTTCGCATCAAAACAAAGCGTGGCATGATAAAATATTTCGGTTACTGGAGCCAGGGAAATGTAGGCTTCCGTTCGCAGGATATTGATTCGGCTGTGCTCAAAAATGCATTCAGTCTCCGCAATTTCAATACCTACCAAAATCTTACCTGGAAGGAAACGGTCGGGCGGGGCTGGAAGCTGCAGGCAGGCTTAAGTATTGGAACCGACCGGCAGGATATAAAGAATGAACTTCAAAATGCAGCCGCACAAAAACAGCTGATCATAAATCCGTTTGGCTATGCTGTAAAAAATTATGATCTCATCACAAAAAGCATGGATGCACAGGCAAGGCTTGTAATAGAAAAAAGGCTTGGCGGCATTAATACAGTCCGCTTTGGGTCTGATTATTTTTACAACAATGAACAAAGTACTTATGCGGCATACAACGGAGTTAAAAGCAGCCAAACGATCAGGGAAAAAATTTATGCCGGGTTTGCAGAAACAGATTTTTATCTTTCGCCCGACTTGGCCGTAAAACTTGGTGCAAGGGCCGAGCATTCGGCGCTGGCCCGTAAATGGAACCTGGCCCCCCGTGCTTCGCTGGCGTACAAGTTTAAAGATAAAAGCCAGGCCTCACTTGCTTATGGTATGTTTTACCAGAATGCCGAAACAAACCTGCAGCCTGCAGTTGCCAATATCGGTTTTGCCAAAGCGGCACATTATATTCTGCAATATCAAAAAATGGCAAATCAGCGTACGTTCAGGGCAGAACTATTTTATAAGGATTATGAAAAATTGTATAAAACTGCTGCAATACAAACAATTCCGGTGGCCGTAAATGCAAATGGAAATGGCTACGCAAAAGGCTTTGAAATTTTTTACCGCGATAAAAAAACCATCAAGGACATGGATTACTGGGTTAGCTATTCATTTTTAGATACCAAAAGAGATTACCTTAACTTTCCGGGGGCCATGGAGCCAAATTTTGCTGCCAAACATACTGCATCCCTTATTGTGAAAAAATTTATGTTGCCCTGGAAAACCGGTTTTAACATGAGTTATAATTATGCCAGCGGAAGGCCTTATTATCATATTGGGTACGATTATGCACAAAATAAAAATGTGCTTACAGATAAAGGGCGCACCATCGATTACAACAATGTGAGTTTTGGGTTGAATTACCTGCCCAAGATCGGTAAAAAAGATGCCAAATCCTTTATTGTTTATGTACTGAGTGTAAGCAATGCCTTTGGCATCAAACAGGTGTTTACCTATAATTATGGTACAGTTAATACAGGCAATAAGGAGGCGGTTGGCCCTACTTCAAAAAGATTTGTATTCATTGGGTGTTTTATAAGTTTTGGAACCGACAGGACAGATGATGCAATTAACAACAACCTCTGACCAGCATTTTACAGCGAACTTAATTTGAGTAAATTTTTAAAACTACATAACATGAAACAATTTGAACAGGCTCCCGAAGGTAAAGACCCGGTACTTTGGGAAATCGCCAGAAAAAGGGCGGGGTTTAAACGTCATCTTGTTGCCTATATCATTGTAAACGGATTTTTATGGACCATCTGGTTTTTTGGCAACAGGCATATAAGCGAATTAAGTGAGTTGCCCTCCCGTTACCCATGGCCCATATGGCCGTCATTGGGCTGGGGCATTGGTCTTGCCTTTGATTACGCCAATGCTTATATGTTTCCAAAAGCCAATTCGGTGGAAAGGGAATATGAAAAAATTAAAAATGAACAAAACCGTAAATAAATAAAATCACAGTCATGAAAAAAATACTTCTTTTTACAGCCTTTGCTGCATGCTGTTTTTCCAGTTTTGCCCAAAGCGAAAAATATATGAATGCCATGAAGGCAAACATTACAGCAATGGATACAGCTTTTAAAAACCCGGCCAACCTGCTATCACTGGCAAACAGTTTTGAAAGGATCGCCAATGCTGAAAAACAGCAGTGGCTCCCTTATTATTATGCTGCACTGCTCCAGGTAAACCATGGATTTATGAGTGGCGATATGAGCGGGATGGATCCGGTGGCCGATAAGGCGGAAGTATTGCTTAACAAGGCCGACTCGCTTTCGCCGGCCAATTCTGAAATAAGCGTGGTTAAAGCAATGATAGCCACTGCACGCATGGTGGTAAATCCCATGCAGCGTTATATGGAATTTGGGCCCGTTATTGATGCACAGCTGGAAAAGGCAAAACAACTCGACCCCACAAACCCAAGACCATACTATTACAAAGCAGAAAATTTAAAAAACACACCAGAACAATTTGGTGGGGGATGTGCAACCGCCCTGCCCGAACTGCAGAAGGCCAAGGAGAGATTCGATCTGTTTAAACCTGCTTCAGAACTGCACCCAAACTGGGGTTTAAGCCGCACAGAAATGCTTATTAAAGAATGTAAATAACACTGCCATGCAAGAAAAAGAACTTACACATGATGAAAGCATCCGTTTAATAAACGAGATGATTGGCAAAGCAAAGAACAATGTACACGACAGCGGACTTGGTTCCATTATGTGGGGCATTGTGATACCGGTTTGTGCACTTATTACTTTTGCGCAGATAAAGGGATGGTTCAGGTTGCCGTTTGATATATGGTGGTTAACATTACTGGCAGTAGGGCCTCAAATATATTTTTCCGTTAGGGAAGGCAAAAAACTAAAAGTGCGCAGCTACGATGAAACTGCACTCAACTATGTTTGGGCTATTTTTGGCGCTGGAATTTTCATGCTTATATTTATTCATATGCAGGTTTTATATGCCATTCAAGGTTTGGATGATGAATATCTAAAGCTTACAGGAAAGATGCCTTCATTCCGTTTTTCCGAATTCAGCAGTTCCTATTTTTTACTTTGGTATGGCATGCCCGGGATGATAACAGGCGGTATCAAGAACTTTAGGCCGATGCTTATCGGCGGCGGCATATGCTGGGCTCTTGCTGTGGTGGCTGCCTTTACGCCTGTGCACGTTGATATGCTTTGTGTGGCATTGGGTGCTGTTTGTGCCTGGCTGATTCCCGGAATCATTCTGCGAAAATTATTCAATGAGCAAGTAAAGCAGGGAAATGTTTAAAGACCTGGATCCCATATTGCATTCGCAACTCCGCCTGTCGGTTATGAGCCTGCTCATCAGTGTGCAGGAGGCCGAATTTACCTACATAAGGGAAAAAACAAATGCTACAGCAGGTAACCTGAGTGTTCAGCTTGGCAAACTCAAAGAAGCAGGTTATATAGATGTTAGTAAACAGTTTAAAGACAATTATCCCCAAACCAATTGCAAAATAACTACAAAAGGTATTGATGCTTTTGAGCAGTATGTAAAAGCGCTGCAGAGTTATATGAAATTGTGATGTTGAATTTTTTTAAAATAAAACGGGCACGTCATTATGGCGTGCCCGGTCCTTTTTTGGTAAACAGGACGAGAAAATTTTACCCCCTCAGATAAAAATTATTTCCAGATAATCAGCTTACTGCTGTAAATATTTTCGTTTGCAGTGATTTTAACCGTGTACATACCATCAGAAAGCTTGGTGATATTACTGATGGGCACACTGTTTTTGCCTGCATTTACATTTGATTGTTGTTGAAGCATTACTTTACCCGCGGCATCATAAACGATGATGCTCGCTACCCCTGCTTTACCGGTTGTAAAGTTTGCCTGCGCATGCGAGGAAGAAGGGTTAGGGGAAATGCTCATTTCTTTATTGATCTCTTTTTCACCTATCTTAACCGCTACCACATTTGAAGTTCTCATGGTGCCGTCGAAATCATACACAGCCAGTTTGTAAAAAACATTTTTTGTGCCGGCGGGGATGTTGGCATCCTGGAAGCTGTAGTTTTGCTCGGTAAGGCTGTTGCGTGAGTTTACCGTTCCGATAGCTTTGTAATTATTACCGTCTGTACTGCGCAAAACCTCGTACCTGCTGCTGTTGATCTCCTGTGCTGTTGTCCAGGTGATATTTGTCACTTTGTTGCTGTAAACTGCAGCAAACTTAATTATTGAAACAGGTAATACCGATACCGTACCCAGGTTAAAGCATCCGAATTTGGATCCATACTGGCGAACCGGCCTGCCTTCGTTGGCATTATTATAAGGGCTCGCAGGTTTATAATCGTATCCCATGCGGAAGCTGATAGAAGTTTGCGGCTTTAAGAAAACCGATTTCTCGATCACTTCAGCACATCTTGAAACATTTGTTCTTTCATTTGTGCTGCCGTAGGTAAGTAACCAGCTGCCGGAAGCATCGTTCACCAAACCACCGTTTGTGAGTTCTGTATTGGCCGACCCGTAATTAATAAGATCTGTAGTAGCGGTAGCAGGCATTTTTACATAACCAATTTCTTTGAACCATCCGTTGGAGCCCACAGTATGCCCGTCCATATCAAAATGAAGGAAGTTAAGGCTTTCAAGTGGTGCCAGTGCTGTATTTGCAGGTGGCAGTGTATTGCCGGGAAAATGGTTGTAAAATGTTATTGTAAATTCAACCCAACCCCGCTGGGCTGTTCCTTTAAGATCGGTATTAGAAGAAATACGTGGTGCAAACAAGGCTGCATGTGAACCGGGTGTATTTGTTTCATCACCGGCATTATTATCGTCAATATCACTCAGGGTGGCATTGTATATATTATCAACTGTTATGATAGCGTCTATTACTGTGGTGCCTTGTGTTACATTGGTAAATTTATATGCTGCACCTTTCGAAAGGGCTGTGCCGCTTACCAGTTGCCCGGTTGTAAAAGAAGTAACTGGTGAATTGCCTGTGCATGCATCAAAACCCGAAACTGTGCATGGCTGGCTGAAAGCCTGGGCTAATGCTGTAAATGTAATAGCAAGTGTAAAAATCTTTTTCATTGTCTTATCAGGGGTAAAGGGTTACTGTATTAAACCTTTGTTTAAAAATGCCAGGGCTGAAAAATCATTTGAATGGTGGAAATTACTTCCAGATCATCAGTTGAGTATTAAAACTCATCTTGTTTACGTCTACCACTATTGTGTAAGTGCCATCCGTAAGCGTGGTGATATTGCTGATGCTGATATTGCTGGTGCCTGAAGATTTAAGGCAAACTTCCTGGGCGGCAATTTTTCCTGTTTGATCGTAAACTTTCACGAGGGCCAAAGCTGTTTTCTTTGTAGTAAACTTAGCAGCGGCATTTGCAGAAGAACCGTCGGGAAGTATGCTGATATCCTTTGAAGCCGAAGGCCTGGATACAAAAGAAGTTTTAAATTTAGCAGCAGGAACTTTAGCTGCTATATTTTTCAGGTTAATATTACCTGAAATGTTTCCGCCAAATACGTTGGCGATAAGAAGGGTTGAAGCTACGAGGGTAAAAATCTTTTTCATCTTTCTTGGGGTTTGAGGTTTTAGGGCTTTTACCTTTAGGTTGTTATACGCAGCCTTTTCGGTAAATGCTGATGCAAACATAATTGCGATTTTTCTTATTTAATAGTATTTTCCGTAGTTTTTTTAAAAAATTTTTCAAAAAGGTTAAATAAATTATATTAAATATTTGATAATCAATCAATTAAATTAAAACTAATTTAGTTATTATTTTTTTAGTATAGGCGTTTAATGCCAAACAAATAGTAAAAACCACATTTTTTATATGTAAAACAGGCCAGTAAAATTCTACTGGCCTGTTCAAATATGAGTATTAGTAATATTCTTATTCTGCTTCGTCGGTAATTTTTTCATCTACGGCATTGCGTAAAACCGATGCACTCATCTTTTTAAGGGGGTTTTTATACTGGTCTTTATTTTCCTTTCGGGTATTAATGATATCAATACACTTAAAGATCGCTTCTCTTAATGAGGATTCATCGGCAATGCCTTTGCCGGCAATATCAAAGGCTGTTCCATGATCGGGTGATGTACGCACTACGGAGAGCCCGGCTGTATAATTCACTCCTTCACCTGCTGCCAACGATTTAAATGGTATCAGGCCCTGGTCGTGGTAGAGGGCAAGTACGGCATCGAATTTTTCGTGCTGGCCACGTGCAAAAAACGCATCGGCACTGTAAGGGCCAAAGCAAAAGACGTCTTTTTGTTGTTTTGCGTCTTTTACAGCGGGTTTAATGATCTCTTCTTCTTCTTTTCCAATTAGCCCGTCATCGCCTGCATGTGGGTTGAGGCCCAGTACAGCGATCTTTGGTTTAACCATACCAAAATCCTTTTTCAGGCTTTCATTTACCACGAGCAGCTTGCTGATGATATTTTCTTTTGTAATATACTGGGCTACATCTTTTATGGCAACATGTTCTGTAAGCAGGGCAATACGCATATTATCTGCCAGCATAAACATGGCCACATCTTTAGCGCCAAAAAAACTCTTTAAATAAGGTGTATGCCCTGTATAATTAAAATCTGCTGATTGAATATTCTTTTTATGGATAGGTGCTGTAACCATTCCATCGAGTTTTCCTTCTTTAAGGGCAGCAGTTGCAATACCAAGGCTCTGAATGGCATATTTACCGCCTGTTTCATTTATTTGGCCGGGGGTAACCGCCACTTCCTCTTCCCAGCAATTATATACATTCACCTGTTTGTGGTTAATGCGGCCCGCATCTTTGATAATGGAAAAGCTGAAATGGGTTTCGGGAAGGCTTTTCCGGTAAAAATTAATGACCTTATTGTTTGCAAATACCACTGGTGTGCAAAATTCCAGCAGCCTGTTATCACTCAGGGTTTTAATGATGGTTTCAATACCAATTCCGTTAAGATCTCCGCAGGTAATGCCTATAACCGGTTTTTGATCAGGTAAACTACTCATTTTAAACAAATTGTTTAAGTGTAAAAATACAACATTAATCATCAACGGCTTGCAGAGCATGTACACAAAATTTAACTGGCCCTGGCGGAGCTGTTTTTAATCAAATAATGAGGCAATTGGTGCAATAGAAAGAGTTGCTGAACGTTGTAACTGCGGAAATTTTATTGTATTGGCAATTTTATGAATGTATTATTTTGTGCCGGTTAAGGTAAATAAATGAAAAAATCACGGCTTATAAAAGCCATCCTGGCAGTTTGGTTTGTTATGGCAGCCCCCGGCGCTTTCGGCCAGTTTCTGCCCGGTAAAAGAGACAGTTTACAGGAGGCTTTCAAAGTAAACATCATTCAGCCGCTGCAGTTTGGTTTTTTTGCGCAGGGCAAGAGTGGGGGTACGGTTAATATAGCTGCTGATGGTTCAAGAACAGCCTCGGGTACAGTTATCCCGTTGAATTTTGGGCTCAGTTATTCCCAAATGATCCTGGAAATTGAGGCGCCGGCCGGTACGATTGTGTCGGTTTTGGGTAGCACATCCAGGCTTACGGGAACCAATGGGGGTACGATGCTTATTACCATCGGAAATTCCAACCCGGTTAGTCCGTTTAATATAGTAGACGGGTCACCTTCAAAAACCTACCTGAATATCGGTGCTGTACTTACGGTGGGAAACGCTGCCGAGTCGCCGGCCGGAAATTATGATGGCAATGTGTATATATCGTTCATGTTTGAATAAATGATTATTTCAGAACATTATCCTGGTAAAGCCCAAATGGAAGAAAAAACCTTTGGTAAAATAAGGCGCCTGCCTTGTTCGGGGTACCGTTGTATGGCAATTTTTTTTCTTCTTGTCTTTTTCCCATTCCGTTCTTATTGCCAGGCCGATTATGAAGAGATCATATTAACACTTAACGGCAAATCAATCGGGTCAGCAGAAATACCCGCACTTATATACGAAGAGAAAGCCTACCTGCCTGTTCATGATCTCTTTGATTTTCTTCATATAAAAAACAGTCTTTCCGAAGGAGCCGATTCTTTAAGTGGTTTTTTTATGCACCCGGGCGACGGGTACAGTATCAGCAAAAAGCGCAATACAATTTCATACAATGGCAGTATTTACCAGCTTGCGCAATACGGCCTGTTTTTCTTAAACGATGAGTACTACCTCCGGAGCGATTATTTTGGTAAAGTGTTCGGGCTGGAATGTGTTTTCAATTTCCGGGGCCTTGCCATCAGTTTTTCCACTGCAAAAGAACTTCCTTTTGTGCGGGAACAGCGGCGGGAGGAAATGCGCAGGAATATTTCGAAGCTCAAAGGTGAGCGAAGAGCTGATACAGTGATCGGGAGGGATTTTTCGTTATTCCGGCCGGGCGCCATTGACTGGGATGCATCATCCTCGCATTTTAAAGGAAAAACAAATGCCCTGCTGAGATTGGGTTTTGGCTCCTTATTGGCAGGAGGCGAAGCAAATGTGATGTTTAATTATAATAGTCTTCAGCCATTTGATATTAAACGCCAGTATTATATTTGGAGGTATGTAGATAATGACCGCATAGTTTTTAACCAGTTAAGTGTGGGAAGGGTAAGCCCTTCATCTTCGGTATCGCTTTATGGTTCCTTAAACGGGTTTCAAATCAATAACTCGCCTTCCTCCCGCCGAAAATCTTTTGGCACTTACCTGGTGAGTAATACCACCAATCCGAACTGGATAGTGGAACTGTACATAAACGACGTACTGGTAAATTATACTAAAGCCGATGCTGCTGGTTTTTTTTCATTTGAAGTGCCGATGGTTTATGGCGGCAACAGCATCAAGTACAAATATTACGGGCCCTGGGGCGAAGAAAAAACAAGCGAAGAACGGATAAATATACCTTTTACTTTTTTACCACCCGGAAGATTCGAATACGGGCTTACGGCTGGCTTTATTGATGATGAGGCAAATGGAAAATTTTCGAAACTAAACCTTAATTATGGTTTGAACAGGAGGGTGACCCTTGGTACGGGGGTTGAATACAACTCATCTTTAACTCAAAATAAGGCCATGCCTTTTCTAACGGCCTCGCTCAGGTTGGGTAATGCTATGATCTTTTCGGGCCAGCACACAAAGGATGTGGTTACAAGGGCCGATTTCAATTACCGGCTTAGAGCCAAGCTGCAGGTGGATTTTGCTTATGCGAAGTTTGCAAAAAATCAAACAGTGGTTCGTACAGGCAGCGTGGAAGAAAAGAAACTTACCCTTTCTTTGCCGGTGCGCAGCCGTTTTTTTAACGGGTTCAGCAAGTTGCAGGTGAACAGTATCGTGCTGTACAAAGGCAGGCAAGAGAATGCCGAACTTTTTTTAGGCGGAAACTTTGCAGGGCTCAACGCTACTATTTCCACTTTTGCTATTTTGCCGGATCTTGCTTCGGTGTTCAGCAGGGTATCTGTTATTTTATCCCTGCCCTGGAATATAAAATTTACCCCGCAGGTTCAGTATGATTACAAGCAGCGGAATTTTTCAATGCTAAGGGCCATGGCCGAAAAGCAGTTTTCTAAAAAAAGTATGATGAGTCTCGGGTATGAGAAAAATAATTTACTGGGTACAGGGGGGGTTACTTTAGCCGTAAAGCATAATTTTTCTTTTGCGCAAACCAGTGCCGTGGCAACACAAGTAAACCGGTCTTTCCTTATTACACAAAACGCATCAGGCGGACTTGTATTTGATAAGCGCAGCCGGAAGCTGCTTGCAAAACCGCAAAAGAATATCGGCCGCGGGGGCTTCATGTTAGTGCCTTTCCTCGATTTAAACTTTAACGGCAAAAGAGATAAAAACGAGCCAGGTGTAAAAGGCCTGGTGGCCAGGGTGGATGGCGGGCAGGTGGAACAGGGGCCTGGTAAAACAACAGTGAAGGTATTGGGGCTTGAACCGTATAATAAATACTTTGTAGTGCTGGATGAAAACAGTTTTGAGAACCCCGCATGGAAGATCAGGAATAAAGTGATGGGCATAACGGCCCAGCCGAATGTTTTTTCTTCGATAGAAATACCCGTATTGGTGGTGGGGGAGGTTGCAGGATATATATATATAAAGGCCGATAGCCTGAAACAGGGGGCGGCCCGTGTGAAATTAAATATATATAACCAGGATGGCATACTGGCAGCAAAAACACTCAGTGAAGAGGATGGCTATTTTTCTTACCTCGGCCTTATGCCCGGCAACTATTATGTGGTGGCAGATGAGGAACAGCTCAAAAAAATAAAAATGACCGCAGCGGGCTCCTGAACATCTTTTACCATACAGGCAAAAAATGATGGGGATATTGTTGATGGTTTGGAGTTACTGCTTTCGGCCAGTGAATAACTGCTGGGAGTAGTTTTATTTCTACTGTATTTTTTTTAAATGACCTACAATAATTCCTGCCGGCATCCGTTTTATAATTGTAAACAAATCTGAAACCCAGAATTAACAAATTAAAAATTTAAACCTAAAAACCGAAAGAATGAGAAAAATCCTCGCAGCAGTTATCGTATTGGTATCTGCATCCGTAAATTCAAATGCACAGGTAGTAGCTACCGCTTCAGCTTCAGCAACAATTGTTAGCCCGATCACTATTACTAAAAATGCCGATATGGATTTTGGTAATATTGCTGTAAGTGCAACTAACGGCGGAACTGTAACTTTGGAAGCAAGTGCAGCCGGCAATCGTACTTTCAGTGTGGGCGGTGGCGCTTCAGCTACTGCAATTACAGGAACCGTTTCAGCAGCTGAATTTTTGGTAAACGGCCAGGCAAACTACACTTATGACATTACCCTGCCAGCAAGTGCTGTTATTGAGAACGGTCTTAACTTCATGGATGTTCAAAACTTTACTTCAAGTGTACCTAGTGGTACCCTGGATGGTACAGGTGCTGAAACATTCTACGTAGGTGCTGACCTGGTTGTAAACGCCGGACAAGCTCCAGGTGTGTATACCACCAGTACTCCGTTTTTTGTAGCAGTTAACTATAACTAAAACTTTAAAAAGGCTGTACCAACACTGGTGCAGCCTTTTTTCTTTTTTTGCAGGTAAAATTTGGAAGCATTGTCTTCCAATTTGCAGTTTAATACAAACCGTTTTTATATCTTACACTTACACAAGCACTATTATCTTACCAAACAATATCCTGAACAAATGTTTCATTTTTTTTCAAAGACAAGCCTCGCTTTTTTATTGATCCTGTTTTCCTTACCGGTTTTTTCGCAGGGCGACCTGCTCATAACTCCCAAAAGACTGGTTTTTGAAGGTAACAAACGCATAGAAGAGATCAATCTTGCTAATATTGGCAAAGACAGCGCCACTTATACCATTTCATTTACACAGTATAAAATGAATGAGGATGGCAGTTTTGAGCAAATTCCTGATACAGATACTACGCAGCGGTTTGCTCACCGCAACCTGCGTTTTTTCCCCAGAACTGTTACACTTGCTCCTAAAGAGGCACAATCGGTGAAAGTGCAGGTGATCAGGATCAATGAACTTCAAACAGGAGAATACAGGTCTCATTTATTCTTCAGGGCGGTTCCCCGGAAAAAAGCACTGGGCGAAGAACCGGCAGAAGTAAAAGCTGATTCAGGTATCTCCATCAAACTAACTCCTGTTTATGGTATTTCTATTCCGCTGATCATAAGAGTGGGAGAAACAGCTGTAGCTGCATCTATTACAAATACGCTGTTTTCAATAGATAAACAAACAGCAAAACCTGTATTAAAACTTACACTCAACCGCACAGGTAATATATCTGCTTACGGCGACATTACGGTAACTCATATTTCAAAAGACAATAAAATAACCCAGGTGGGTTTTCTCAGGGGCCTTGCTGTGTATTTGCCAAATACAAAAAGAAATATCAGTATGCTGCTCGAAAAATCTGCTTCTGTTGATTTTGCTTCCGGCAAGCTCAGGGTGGTTTATTCCGACCAGTCGCCCAAACCTCAAAGCATCTGTGAACAGGAAATTTTGCTGTAGTGGAAACGCTGCACAATGGATAACGGTCCTATTTTAATTCATCTTTTAATAAGATGCCTGGTTTAAGGTTTGCTGAAACCTGAGCAGTTTTTGTAGAAATTTTTCTATTTATTGTATTATATTTTTAAGCTGTAGCCGCTTTGCACAATAACAGCATTGGGCCAGCGTAATTATAGTGATCAAGTATGGGTGGAAAGCCTATTAGTACTATTTTTTATATATCCTGATTAAAGCCAGAAGTGATGAGAAAATTCTTTACGATCTCAGTTGTTTTATTGTTATTATCTAACATTGTTTTTTCGCAACCAACTCTCGAAAATAGCGATGCTTACACCCAAATGCAGAAAAGGGAAATGGCTGTATATGCACAGCGGTTTGGTTCAGCAGCAGCAGTTGCGGCCAATACAGTTGGCCTCGATTATGATGTTAAATATCATCGTCTTCAGTTTCGCCTTAACCCCGATTCCACTAAATATATACGCGGATCGGTAACCACGTACTTTACCACGCTTCAAAATAATTTTAACCTGTTCAGGGCCGACATGGCCAGCCCCCTGGTTTGTGATTCTGTTTATTACCACGGCGTAAAGCTGGCAGCGGGGAATATTGTTGATAATATTGATACGCTTGAAATTTCTATTCCCAATATTGCATCTCAAGGGACCCTTGATTCTCTGACGATTTATTACCAGGGAGTACCAAAAGTTATGACAGAATTCGGCGGTGGTACTGGTTTTGTAAAGACCACGCATAATGCCGGGGCTAATAACTATATCTATACACTTTCTGAATCCTATTCGGCTTTTACCTGGTGGCCCTGCAAGAACAGGATTGCCAATGATAAGGCTGATTCTGTAGATATTTATATCAGTACACCCACCGGGTTCAGGGCAGCCGCCAACGGAACACGGATCAGTGAAACAACAGCAGGTGGTAGTGTAATAACCTATTGGAAAAACCGCTATCCTTTGTCGGCTTACCAGGTTTGTGTGGCAGTTGCTAACTATACACAATACCCGGTTACACCCACCCTGGTTAATATCAGTGGTACCAATATGCCTTATTATAACCTTATTTTTCCTGAGACCAATACCGCCAATGCGCAAACAGCACTGAACCGGACCCCGCTTATGATCACCACCATGAGCAGTAAGTTTGGTGATTATCCTTTTAAGAATGAAAAATACGGGCATTATACTTTTGGTTTCAGCGGTGGTATGGAGCATAATACATTCAGCGGAATGAATGCCAATACCTATGATGCCACTACCGACTGGAGTGTAATAGCACATGAGCTCGGCCATCAATGGTGGGGGGCAAGTGTAACCTGCGGCAGCTGGCACGACATATGGGTGAACGAAAGTTTTGCCCGATACAGCGAAATAGTGGCACTGGAATTTGCACCATCTATCAGTGCCACCACTTATACTACCCACAGGGGAAATATTAAAAGTTCTGCGATGAATACAGGCAACCAGAACCAAACTACTTATGTTGCGGATACCACAAATATGACTACGATCTTTTCCCCGTCGGTATATATTTACGACAGGGGAGCCATGATAATCAGTATGATGCGCACCTTACTGGGGGATACAAAATTTTTCCAGGCAACGCAGAACTATCAAAGCGATCCATTGCTTAAATACGGGAATGCCTATACTGCAGACGTAAAACGGCATATGGAAGCCGCTTCTGGTTTGAACCTCACAACATTTTTTAATAATTGGATGTATAATAAAGGTTATGCCACTTACAGCGGATCGAGGTGGAATAATACAGGAAATAAAGTATTCATCAATCTTTTGCAGGTGGCAAATGCATCGGCACCACTTACGCATTTTGATATGCCGTTGGTGCTGCGTATACAGGGCGCTATCGCAGGCCAGGATACAACCGTGGTTGTGTACGATGAAGGCGGTATCATGAATTATGTGAACAACGGCTCACTTTTAAGTACTTATACCACAATGGTGCAATATGATCTTTCTTTTACCCCCACTACCGTAACTTTTGACCCCTTTGCACAAACGATGGCCTGGTATGTAAGTGCTGCCAGCAATATCGTTACTAAAGATGCCGGGCTTACCCTGCTCAGTACCAATGTGCTCAATTTTTCTGCTGTAAAAGAGGGCGCCGGCGCTAAACTCTGGTGGTCTGCCGAAAACATAACTGAATACCTTGCTATGGAGGTGGAAAGAAGTACAGACGGCATCAGCTTCGAAAAAATAGCCCAAAAAAATGCGTCAGCATACACAAATATCACAGCATTCAACCATTACGACCCGGTACTTCCACCCGGCAGAATAAACTACCGGATTAAAGTAAATATGAGAAATGGCAGTGTAAAGTATTCCAATATTGCCACGGTGAACAATACTACAGATAATTCTGCGTTATTCAACGTGTGGCCAAACCCTGCAACAGATTTTATTTATGTTTCAGGCAGTTTGGGAGCCAGGGACATTTTAGTAAGAGTATTGGATGTACAGGGTAAAACATTGAGGCAGCGATCAGTAAAGAATATTCCGCAAAACAGCCAGGTCAAATTACCTGTTTCGGGGCTAAGCAGCGGTTTATATTCTGTGGAAATAAGGTACAATGGAAATAGTAAGGAGACTATAAAAATTGCAGTTGGCCTTTAAAAAATACCTAAAAAAGATCACAATACCTGTTAAAAAATGTCTATGCAAATTTATTCATACATAAAAAAGAAAGTGTTCCCAACAGCACTTCTTTTTGTATTCATACTTTCCTGTTTAAATACATTCGCCCAGCCAGCAACAATAACCATACCTGTGGGCGTAGGGCGAAACTGCGGCGGAAACGCTTCCACCGATTCCATTAAATATTTCAATTATAACGTAAGTACTAATGTGCTGTCGCATAGGAGTAACTGTAAACCTTTGTTAACTCCGCAGGCCTTTTCTGCGGGGTTTGCATCTACTACTTTTAATCCTTTTGACGGCAGATTATATTATATAAGAATAGTTGATATGGGAGGTGGAGTATATAATTCTTATACCTATAGGTGGTTACCTACTATCTGTCCAAATACGGCCCCGGCATTGGATACGGTAAAAATGTTTCCTAACCAGATTGTGGCGGGTGTGGAATTTGACCCCAATACGGGTATGGGTTACCAGGTGAATTTTGTAGGTCCGGGGGCAGGGCCATGGGATATAGAGTTGCAGTCGGTTGATTTTAATACCGGAGCCGTGGGAGCATCTTTGCCCGTAAATTTTGGAGGTAGAAAATTTTACCGCCAGGCCGGAGATATGGTTATGTCTCCATCAGGGCAGTTGTTGGCCATATTCAATAATAAATATTTCACCGTTAACTGGCAGGATTATGGTGTTAACCCCTTGGTAGCAACCTATATAGATACGCTAAATTTTGGCACGAGAAATCTGATAGGCCTGGCATACTCTGGGGGTAAGCTGGTAGGCGCTGCACAAAATGGGGCTGGAAACTCCTGTGGTTATTATGAGATTGATATACTTACAGGCGCACAAAGTAATATTACTCAAACAGGCGGAAATGTTTCTTCTTGGGATATGACCAATATTGGTACTGGAATTGGTGCTGCCAAAGAATTGGTTTCAGCAGTTGAAAATCCCGCAGGTTCGGGGATTTATGATATACAGTACGATGTAATTCTCAGAAATTATGGGAGCACACCGGTAAGTAATGTAATGGTCACCGATACGCTCACCAAAATAAACGGGGCAGCCAATCTTATAAGTGCTTCCACCAGCATCATTTCATCACCTCCCGGTTTTACTTCCAGTCCCGGATTTAACGGTGCTGGAAATTACGGATTGATATTGCCCGGTTCAACGCTTTCTAACCGGCCGGGCATGAACACTGTTGTAATTCGTGTGAATTGCCGTGTTTCAAATATTCTTCGTGGTGTGGTGTACAATAACCAGGCCTATGTTACGGCCACCAATATTTTTGGAGAGGCGCTGCGGGATTCTTCCACAAACGGAAGGGTGCCCGATCTTAATACAAATGACCGCCCCGATGATGTGGGCGAAAGTCAGCCAACACCCCTGCTTATTGCAGTGGTGGCTCAAACACCACCCTGCGTTTCGTTGGCAAGAGTAATGTACACACAAAATTTTGGAGCCGGTGCCTCTATTGTTACTGGTGCCGGATCAATTCCTGCAGCAACTGTAGGCAGTGGCGCATTTTTACCCACGGGCGTAACCTACTATGGAAATGCACCTGCTATTCCTATACCAACGGATACCTATGGGG
>JBATOU010000052.1:0-20952 GCA_049291115.1 Ferruginibacter sp. | reverse complement strand
ATATTGCGGTGATCGTAACCCGGGCCATGCCCAAAGACATGCTGCAGTTTGGCGAAAGAAACGGGGTGTACATCTGCAATTTTACCGAAGTAAAAAGTTTGGCCCTCATACTCCGCAATGCTATTTTAAAAATAAGCGAAAGCCGCAAAAGCCAGGAAAATAAAGGCGATAAAATGGTGTCTCTTTATAATTACCTTACCAGTGCCGAATTTACCGGCAACTGGAACGCCATGCGGGAAGGATTCCGCCAGCTGCGCAGCATGTTGCAGAAAGAGCGGGAAGATTTTGAAAAGAACTGGAAGAAAAAGGAAAAGCAGGTAGAAATGATCATCCAAAATTCACTGCATATTTCCGGCTCTATTGAAGGTATTGCCGGAAACGATACCATCAACCTCCAGCTGCAAAGCAGCGATGAGGAGAATTCCGAAAATTAATTCATGATATGCCCAACGATACCCTCTGGTCATTAAACAACCCGGGCAACTTCCTGGTACTTCCCCAATCATATGATTCTATGCAGCCGGAAGCGCAACTGGCCTTGCGCAAGCTAATAAAAGAAGAGGGTTATACTTATGAAAAACCAGTGCAGGATAATTCGGGAACAGCCCTGCTGTATACACTCATTGTTTTCTTTTCCATACCCATACTCATATATCTCCGGGGCAAGATCCGCATCCGCAATGTTGACTACAGGATAACAGCAGAAGGCGAAAGGGTTGATATAAGCCAGGCTGATTATGATGATACCAGCGAAGAAACGCAACAGGAGCAGTCGCCCTTTTTGCTTTACCGCGGAAGGGAACTCAATTTTCCCGACGATGCCATTGCAGCTATGCTCAGCAGGCGCTTTCCTTATTTCAACCGTTTGTCAATGCCCGGTCAAACAAAATTCCTGGGCCGCTTAAAAAGATTTATGGCGGCAAAAAATTTCAGGATATACGACAATAGTGGTTTTAAAGAAATGCCGGTGCTCATCAGCGCATCGGCCATCCAATTGGGTTTTGGGCTCGATCATTATATGCTGGCTTCCTTTACCGATATCCATATTTTTCCGGATGCCTTCCTGGGCCTCGAACCCAATATCCGGTTTTTGGAAGGCAATGTATCAGGCTGCAATATTCATGTATCGTGGAAACATTTTTTAAACGGTTATCAATTTCCTGATAATGGCGAAAATGTAGGCCTGCACGAAATGGCGCACGCCTTTCATATAGAATATTTTTCGGGGCAGGATCATGTCTGCATCGCCGAATTCGGCTGGTACGAAAAAATTGCCCGCAGTATTTTTGAGCAGGAAAACCGCATGCCCACCGGTTTATACCAATCTTATTACCTGCGAAACATGGAGGAGTTTTGGGCGGGGAGCATCGAATTGTTTTTTGAACGGCCAGAACACATGAAAGCTGTTTACGAACCGCTCTACTCGGCTGTTTGCAATGTACTGAAACAATATCCTGCAGGTTAGCCGCTAAGCACCCACGCAAGCACATTCCCGCCAAATATCATGGCATGCACATCCAGTTCCCATAGCTGTTCTTTTTTAAAACTGCAGGCAGCCAGGAACAGGTGCTCATTTTGCTGCAGCCGGTTGATGGTCATGTGGCGGATAAAATCCACTTCGCCATTGCCATACCATTTAAACAAAGCCTCCTTGATACTCCAGCCGAGCGTAAGGTTCTGTACCCGGTTGCTGTTATGGGCATGCAGCAAACGGATTTCGGCTGCAGAAAGATATTTATGTGTAACCCGTTCAATTTTAGTATGCGGTACTTCTATATCCACGCCCACCCGGTTATCTGTGCTTACAATAACCGCCGCATAGTCGTCGCAATGAGAGATAGAAAAATGATATTGCTCCGTTTCTAAAAAAGGTTTTCTTGTATCGGCAATACGGATGAGTTCCAGTGGAAAATCTTCATAAAGCTCTTTCAGCAGTAACCGGCCTGCAAGATGCTGCAGGCGCTTACGGGGATGCCTTACCTCATTTTGAAGGGACACTTTATTTAAAAAAAAATCTTCATTTTCCGAAATATGCCAAACCCCCAGTTTTGTATGAACGTTGATATTTTGTTGATAAACCAATGGCATATTGAAGAATAATAAACGGGGGAGCAAAACGAATATTTTACTTTTACATTATTGAACTGCACACCCTTTGCAGCACAAACTTAACCAATAAAAAATTATCCATTCAAGAATTTAACCATCCTTCATAAATGATCTTAAGCGACAAAAGAATACTGGAAGAAATAGAAAAAGGCTCTATTAAAATTGAACCTTACAACAGGGAGCGCCTCGGCAGCAACAGTTATGATGTACACCTGGGGGCCTACCTGGCCACTTATGAGCATGCAGAGCTGGATGCAAAAAAGCACAACACCATCATTCATTTTGAAATACCCGATGATGGCATCCTGCTGATGCCCCATATTTTTTACCTGGGTGTTACCGAAGAATATACCGAAACACATGCCCATGTACCCTTCCTCGAAGGCAAGTCATCCACGGGCCGCCTGGGCATCGACATTCACGCCACTGCCGGCAAGGGCGATGTTGGCTTTTGCGGCAACTGGACCCTCGAAATTTCTGTAAAGCAACCCGTACGGGTATATAAAGGCATGCCCATTGGCCAGCTCATTTATTTCCCGGTAGAAGGTGAAATTGAAGTAAAGTACAACGAAAAGAAAAATGCCAAATACAGCGGCCAGCCAAACCGGCCCGTGGAAAGCATGATGTGGAAAAACAGTTTTTAATAAATTGAAAAATGAGAATTGAAAATTTCGGATATGCGGGTTTGCTGAAAAAAATGGCCGCTGCAATGGCCGCTGCATTGATGATCATTCCGGCTAATGCACAATCACCGGCAGACTCCATTTTACATTTCATTAAAAACAATAAGAGCCGTTCCTCCCTTTACCTTGTTCAGAATGACAGCGTGCTGGCCAGGCAAAATGAAAACATGCTGATGCCCCTTGCCAGTACGGTAAAAATAATGGTGGCCATAGAATTTGCCAAACAGGCCGGTAAAAAAGTGATCGACGAAAAAAGCCTGGTGCCATTAAAGGAACTCGATAAATATTATCTTTTCAATACCGATGGCGGGGCTCACCCGGCCTGGCTCCAATTTGAAAAGAAACAAAACCATATTGTAAACGACAGCATCCCGCTTATTGATGTGGCCCGCGGCATGATCCTTTTCAGCAGCAATGCCAATACCGAATACCTGATGGACCTGCTGGGTATGGATAATGTAAAGAATAATATCCAGCTTCTTGGCTTAAAAAAGCATACAGCGCTTTACCCCGTTGTGGCTTCTCTCTTTATGTACCAGAACCCCAAACGGCTTAAGGAAGAAAAAATAATAAAAGGAATAAAGGCCCTCGATGAAGAACATTATTGCCGCTATATTTTCGATATGCACAATGCGCTGAAATATGATACCGTATTAAAAGCAAGTTTCAACCCCTTTGACCTCAGCATGAATATGCAGAAATTATGGAGCAACCGGCTTACGGCTTCCACCACCAAAGAATATGCACATATCGGCAGCATCCTAAACCGGCGCAAATATTTCGACCAGGCCACTTATGCCATTTTAAGCCTTGTGCTCGAATCGGTGATGGAAAACCCCGCCAATAAAAACTGGTTAAAACATGCCGGCATGAAGGGAGGCAGTACTGCATTTGTACTTACAAAGGCCCTGTACGCAACTACACAAAAAGAAGAAAAAATTGAAATGGCTTATTTTTTCAACGATCTTACCCAGGCAGAAAACAGTAAATTACAAAAATGGATGAATGCATTTGAACTTTCTGTACTCAGCAAACCCGAATTCAGGGATAGAATAAGAACATTGTTTTTGAAAGAATGATATAATATTTAAGATTTAATAGGTAAGATTTAATATTGATAAACTTCTTCTTAACTTGTAAGTTTATCTTATTAATTCAACATTCAACATTCAACATTCAACATTCAACATTCATAATTTCCCAAACTTCTTATAATACGCAATTAAAAAACCGGTTACCTCATCGTAACTCTGCAAACCCTGTGGCTGTTCATTACGACGTAAAAAATGGCCGTACACAAAACGCACGATCGGCTCCAGGAAACTTTGATGTTTCAAATTAAAATCACGCCATTCTTTAATATCATCCACCACTTGCGGTAAAAGTTCTTTACGATAGAGTTTAGCGGTGGCCGAATCGGCAAAAAAAAGATTCCGGTTGGCATAAAGAAAAAGATCGAAATAAACAGAATAATGCAGGAGGGTATCTGTTGAAGCAGCTGCTGCAAGATAGCCAACAAAATTGGCCTCCATCTCCTTTGCATAACCAAGCTGGTGAGCCACTTCATGGCAGGCCGTATAAGGTTGTACAAATTTAGGCACCTGTGTGTTCAATTGTGCCTCGCCTGTAAATGGGTTATAATAACCCGTAATGCCGGTATAGCTCTGTATATTTTTCCAGATACCCGGTTTTATAGATGCCGGCCCGTAATTCAGAAAAGGGTAAGTTTTAGCAATATTGGCATAGGCGTCTTCCACCATACTAAATAACTGCTTGTTTTGCGGGTAGTTTCTTTTTGCCTCCATCAACTGCTTTTTAGAAGCATTCACTTTATCAATAAGCAGGCAGTTGAGCAGCTTTATATCTTCGATGGAATATTTTTCTTCTTTAAGTCCGAGTTGCCAGGCAATTCCTTTTCGGTTATAATTGATGCCCCAAAAAATATTGAATATGATATAAACGCTGCATAAAACAATAAAAACATTCCAGGCAGTACCGGTTAGCTGTTCTTTCCATTGCCGCCTTTGCCTTTTTGAGGCAAAAAAGCGCAATAATTTTACCAGCAGCCATGCCAGCCATAAAAAAAGTATGCCATAGAGCAGGTCTCCAACGCTGAAAGGTATTTTACCTGAAAAAGACCTGAGTGCCCGCCCGAATGCCGGAAAAAACTGACCCGAATAGCCTTGCTCCACCCGCAGTTTGCTGTAACTGTAAAAATGAATAACCATTGCTATTGTGAACAAAACCAGCCCAGATATCTTCTTTTTATTGGTATTCATAGGCTTAAAACTAATGAAAAAGGCGGCTTAGATTAAAATATGGCAGAAATTGGCTATATAAAGGATATTTATACAGGTTTTGGAGCAGTTTTTCCACCTAAAACCCTTACCTTTGCCGTCCTTTAAACTTAACCGGATGGCTAACAGGAGGGAATTTGAGATAGCGTTTGTGGGGTTAAAGCCCGGTATACATGAGTTTAACTACGAGCTGACCGATAAGTTCTTTGCAGAAAAAGGGGCGGAAGATTTAAAAAATGCCACGGCACATGTTAAACTTTCGCTCGATAAAAAAACGGGCTTCATGCTCCTCAAGTTTGAAGTGGGCGGAAATACAGATGTGAGTTGCGACCGCTGCGGAAATCCATTAAGGATGGAGCTTTGGGACGAATTCAATATGCTGGTGAAAATGGTCGACAATCCCGATGAAATGAATGAGCAGGAAGAGGACCCCGATGTTTTTTATATTTCACGCACAGAAAGCCACCTGCATGTGGGCGACTGGTTGTATGAATTTGTATTGTTGAGCCTTCCCATGCAGCGCATGTGCAGCGAAGAAGAAATGGGTGGTCCCATGTGTAACAAAGAAGTGCTGCAAAAACTTAAAGAGATGGAGCAGCAAAACACCGAACACAATGCACAAACATTGTGGAAAGGGCTCGATAAGTTTAAAGAGAATTAAATGCAGTTTTAAATTTCCAGGAGATGTTCAGCCTGGAAAATAGTTTTAGAATTTTTACTTTATTATTTAGAATTTAAATTTAATAGTCATGCCAAATCCAAAAAGGCGCCATAGTCAGCAACGCAGTGCAAAAAGAAGAACACATTATAAGGCAGAACCCACCACTTTAAGTGTGGATTCAACCACAGGCGAAACACATGTACGCCACCGTGCACACGTAAGTGAAGGAAAACTTTACTACAAAGGAAAACTGGTGGCAGAAAAAGCGCCCTTGAAGGCCTGATCCGCAGCAGGGTGATCATACCCGCACGGGATATTAATTTTTTTTGGATTCCAAAGCCGGGTTATTGATTAACTTCAAGCCCTGTTTTGGAATTTTTAATTGTATAAACTCATAGGGATGATGACCATTGCGCTCGACATGATGGGCGGCGATTATGCGCCGCAGGAAGCTGTAAAAGGCATTGCTGAATTTTTGCATACAAACAGGGAAGAAGTGCAATTGATGCTCATTGGCGATGAAGAAAAAATAAATGCCATACTTCAGTCCCATCCTCTCCCGCAGCAGGCCCCCTGCAAGATCATTCATGCCCCGCAGGTGATAGAAATGCATGAACATCCCACCAAAGCGCTGAAGGAAAAACAACAATCCTCTATTGCCATCGGGTTTCACCTGTTGGCCACCGGCAAGGCCGAAGCATTTATAAGTGCAGGCAATACCGGCGCCATGATGGTGGGCGCACTGTTCAGTATCAAAACAATTGAAGGAATATTAAGACCTACCATTGGCGCTTATATGCCAAGGGAAGATGGCTCGCTCGGATTACTGGTGGATGTGGGACTTAACAGCGACTGCAAGCCAGAAAACCTCAACCAGTTTGCGATACTGGGCTCCTTATTTGCCAAACATATACTGAATATCGAAAACCCAAAAACAGGGCTCGTAAATATCGGCGAAGAAGAAGGAAAAGGCAACCTGCTGGCACAGGCAGCCTACCCCCTGTTAAAAGAAAATAAACAGATCAATTTCACCGGAAATATAGAAGGACGCGATATCCTGCTTAATAAGGCCGACGTGATGGTATGCGATGGCTTTACCGGCAATGTGGTGCTTAAACTGGCAGAAAGTATCCACGATATCACTCAGCGGCGCAATATTCACGATGAACATTTCGACCGGTTCAACTTCGAAGCATATGGAGGTGTTCCTGTGCTTGGTGTGGCCAAACCCGTCATCATTGGTCACGGTATTTCTCATGCCACCGCTTTTAAAAATATGATCGTTACCGCCTGCAAAATGCTCAGCAGTGATTTAACGGGTAAGATCAGGGAAAGCTTCGCCGGAAAAGCATAAAATGGCCTATAAGCATGTTGTGGTACCAAGCCCCCTTTTTCAAACTTATAATTAAAATTTTTCAGTAATTAAACCTCCCGGTTTTTTAGTGGTCTTATACATTGAAGCATATAAAAATCAATTTATGAGAACTCCTAAGATCTTTTTAAGCACATTCCTGGCGCTTTGCACTTTATTTTCATTTATCCCAACCAGCTCTGAGGCACAACGCCACAAACGGCACAAAACAGTTATCGTAGTAAAAAGGCCTGCCCACAAGGTAGTGGTACGCAGGGCTCATGTGAGGTATGCAGCCATGCCCCGCTGGGGAGCCGTTGTAGCCGTACGGCCCTTTAATACCATTTTTATTACCGGCCGCAGGGGAATTGGCTATCATTACACAAACGGGATATTTTACCAGCAAAGGAATAATGCCTATGTAGTTGTAAGGCCATCAAGAGGTATCAGGATCCGTGTGATACCGGCAGGCTTCCGTCTTATCAATGTGGGCCCACGCAGGTACTACTATTATTACGGGACTTACTATGTAAAAGCCGCCAATGATTATGTTGTGATAGATCCGCCAAAAGGCGCAGTAGTGGATGCATTACCTGATGGCTACGAAATAAAAACAATTGACGGAAACGAATATTATTACCTCGACGGTGTTTATTATGCCGAAGTGGATGCCCCGGAATTCAGCGATGGCGTTGGGTATGAAGTGGTTGAATTTTAAACGCTAAAGCAATAATTTGAAAAAGGGTACAGTTGCTGTACCTTTTTTATGCCTGCCGCTTCAATTGGAGGAGGCCCTCTTCACAAAATATTTCCCAAACCTGTTTTTTACATCATCGATCGCTTTATAAAGCTCTGCCTTGCGCTCACTGTCTTGAAACAGGTTTGTTTGAACAGCATCATTGGTAAGATCGCTCAGGCGAACACCCAGCAGGCGTACGGGCTGGCCCCGGTCGTACAGCTTTGTAAACAATTCTTTTGCCACGGGAATTATTTCATCATCGGCACATGTGTAGGGAATACTGGTTTGCCTGGTGGTTGTTTCAAAATCGGGATAACGGATCTTTACGGCCACACAGCCCGCCACTTTCCCATCCTGCCGCAATTCAAAACATATTTTTTCGGTAAGGCGCACCAACTCTGCTTTTAAGAAGCGGAGATCAGTTTTATTCTCATCAAAGGTATTTTCCGAGGAAATGGATTTTGCTTCATGCCAGGGCGATACGTCCCTGGTATGGATCCCCTGGCTTTTTTGCCAAAGATCGGCACCCCATTTGCCCAGCCTTTCTTCCAAAACGGTTTGGCCCGCTAAAAAAATATCATTCACTGTTTTGATACCCATATGCGCCAGCACCAACTCCGTTTGCCCACCCACACCCGGTATTTCACCGGCAGCAAGCGGCGATAAAAAATCCCTTTCCCTGCCAAAAGGCACCTGCAAATAGCCATTGGGTTTTGCCTGGTTGGTGGCAATTTTTGCCATCATTTTATTTGCCGCTAATCCAAATGAAATAGGCAGGCCGGTTTCTTCCATTATTTTTTTACGCAGGTCAATGGTCCATTGCATGGGATTGAAAAATTTATCCATACCGGTAAGGTCCAGGTAAAATTCATCCACCGATGCTTTTTCGAACAACGGAGCGTTTTCGGCAATGATCTTTGTAACCCAGCGGGAGTATTTACTGTAATCAGCATAATTGCCGCGGAGAAAAATGGCATCGGGACATAACTGTGATGCTTTTTTGGATGGCATGGCAGAGTGAATACCGTATTTACGGGCCTCATAACTGCAGGCTGCCACCACTCCACGTTCCTTGCCTCCCACAATGACCGGTTTCCCCTTTAGAGAAGGATCGTTGAGCACCTCTACCGAAACAAAAAATGAGTCGAGGTCAAAATGAGCGATAATGCGTTGTGCTGTCTTCATCATAAAATTTCATTCAACCATAAATATCCAGCAATCCCTCGGGTATGTCTACATACACTTTCCTGTTCTTTGAATCAAGTTTTACAAGGTTCTGTTCATGCACCGGGATCAATGCTTCCTTACCATTGTACAGGATGGCACAAAGCAACTGGTGGGGCTGTTCAATCACTTCTATGATCTCACCCATGTCCTGCTGGCCATCCATCAGCGAAAATCCAAGTAATGAAATAGGGGCAGCATTTGCGGCAAATTTCTTAAAATCATCTTCGGCCAGCCAAACTTCTTTAGGAGTAAGTTTTCTTGCAGCTTCTTTGCTGTTAATACCATCCAGCTTTATATACAGTTCCTGGTCGTTCTTAATGCTGGTCTTTTCAATAAAGTAAGGAATAAAACTTTCCTTTTTCTCCTCAATAAATATGGCTTCGAGCCCTTTAAGGGATGTTTTTTTTCCAAGGCTATGATCCAGCACCAGTTCGCCACCCAGGCCATGACTGGCTGCAAATTTTCCAATTTTAAAATACTTTGACATAAGAGATGCAAATTATGAAATATGCAAAAACTGCTGTACAATTTAACTTTTGGCTACAGCAATAAAAAAAGTCCTGCAGAAATACAGGACTTTAATTTTTTTGGTTCGGCTAAACAAAATTATTCTTCTGTTTTTGCTTCTTCAGAGGCTTCAGGAGCAGGTGTTTCTGCAACTTTCTTCACCACGGGTGCATTGCGTTTGTCGATCCTCGCCTTTTTGTGCGTGGCCTGGCGCTTTGCAACGTGTGCGTCATGCTCTGCGCTCCATTTGGTGAATTTTTCCATAGCAGCTGCCTCATCAAAAAGGCCTAAGCTTACACCACGCAGCAGGTGCTTAAGGTAAAGCACACCTTTAAAAGACAAAATACGGCGTACAGTGTCTGTCGGTTGTGCACCTTTCTGCAACCAATCCAGTGCTTTCTGACGATCGATCTGAATAGTAGCAGGAACGGTTAGCGGGTTGTAAGAACCAAGTTTCTGGATAAATTTACCATCGCGTGGGCTGCGGGCATCCGCAATAACGATGAAGTAGAATGGCCTCTTTTTTGAGCCATGCCTTTGTAATCTCATTTTAACAGCCATAAAAAATAGACATTTTTTTGGTTGTGAATAAATAGGGTTTAATGTCCTTTTGAAAAAGGAAAACGAAGATAAGCTGCTGATTTTTATTTACCAAATAATAGAAATGAATTTGTGGTAAACAATGCCAAATGCCGGATAACCGGCATTTGGAGCTTATTGGTATTATCTTTTTTTTACATTAGTCAGTCAATCTTCCGCCTGCATTGATCCAATCTGTTATGACTGCTTTTTCTGTGGTTGATAACTGCGGGCCACCCTGTGGCATATCGCCAATGGTAACAGCCCTGTTTTGAATAGCTGCTTTATTAGCCACCACGGTACAATTTACCGTCCAGTCTCTGCCGCCTGCCAGGGTGGTACTGTTATGGCAGCCTGTACATTTGGCATTCAACAGGGTACGCACTGCTGCAAATTTTGTTCCGGCTGCAGCAGCTGCAATTGTAGCTGAGGTGCTTTTAACACATCCGTCTCCATCTTTTGCAAACACCGTATAAGTTCCGGGCGATACATTATTGAATAAGCCTGAAGCCTGGTAGGTTCCAGCTGCGTCGAGTTTAAAAGTGAAATTGGAACTTCCCGATGCAGTTACGGTAATTGTACTTCCACCGCCACCGCATGGGTCTACTGCAGGACCGGCCACGGCAGATACAGTAATTGTTTTGCCTGCGCAGGGATCGGTTGGCTGCGTGTTGCCATCGCTGCTTTTTTTACAGGAAGATATCTGCAGGCTGCAAAAAGCCGCCGCTGCAAAAATTGGTAATCGGAAATGTGTTGTATTCATGAAATGTATTTTCAAAATTAATCGCATGAATAAAAGATAGGGTTGCCCGGCAGATGTTTATTTTTTCCGGGGTGTGTATTTCAGGCCAACAAGCAATTGGGCAGAATATAATTTAACCTCCCCCTGCCCTATTCCTTTCAAAGGAACAGCAAAAGCTGGTGAAAGCTGCAGTGCAAATTGCCTGTTTAATTTTCTTTCAACCACAGCGCCAAATAATGCAGATGCAAACAGGTGGCTGTTTTTTGTATATGTACGATGACTCTTTCGAAGTGCACCACCATAATGAAAATAATAATCATAATCCTCTTTTTGCATGATGAAAGAGGAGAGGCCGGCGTTGACAAAATAATTGTAGTTTTTTGAATTGCCGATATTATAATGGTACATCAATGGTATCTCGTAAACCTTACAAACCGCCTCTATTTCGCTAACCTTATAATAATTGAAATAGCTGCTGCCCTTTGTGTTATAATTTGTAGTGTCGGCAGTATATTTTTTTCGGTGCACATTGAAGCCAATGGTAACTGCCGAACGTTTACCAAAGCTGTACCCGGCTGCCAGCCCGTATTTTGGAACAAAGGGATTGTTCTTCGAAAAATTAAACGGTCGCACAGGATCTGAACCAACCCCGCCATATAGTGCAAAGAAAAAATGAGACGAAGACTGCTTATTTTTCTTTCCGGGCTTTTGTTCTTTATTTGGTAATGAATCGGGCCGGATTACAACCGGCTTTGTTTGAACTACTGCCGTATCAGTATTTTTCATGCTGGTTGCCCCGGGCAGCATTTCCTTTTCGGAAGAAGCTGCTGCGGGAGGTACTTGTGCCAGGTTCTGCTTATCACCCGGGTTCTCATTATCAGCAGCCAACATTCCGGTTTCTGCTGCGGCTGTTATATTGATGGCAGCGTTTGCTTTGGTACTCCTTTTCTTTCTGCTCCCTTTACGTTCATTCTGCATGTTTTTAGTATCTGTACCTGCAGTTTTGTTTACAGCAACAAGCGGCTGCAACTTATTTTTTTGCAAAGGGTTGTTATTTGATGAAACAGTTTTTGTATTTGTCATTCCGCTTTCAGGATGAATATCTGCGCCCGGCATTTTTGCTGAGTTTCCGGCCCGGGTTATTTTTTCTCTCTCTGCAGGTGACCCCTGTTTTTGCAGGGTTGAAGCGTTTTCAGCCGGGGTATCAGTCAATCCTGTGTTTGCCCTAAGGCCCTCTTTATTTTTAGTTTCAGGAACTATTTCTGCGGCTGCAGTTTTTCCAGGCCCTGCCAGTTTTTCTGAGGCAGTCGTTGTACCTGTTTCAGCAGGGTTACGGTTTACTAAATAATAAGTGAACAGGCCGCCTGCAACAAGTGCAGCCAGCAAAAACCAAAGAACGGGTCTTCGCCTGTCTTTATCTTTATCAAGCAAAGCTTCCATCTTTTGCCAGGCCATTTCGTTATAGGGTACCTCTGCCTGGCCGGCAGCTTCCTTTAATTTTTGTTCAATATCGTTTAGTATTTTATCCATGGTAAATACAACCTGCTTCGGTAAGCATTTTTTTAATATTCGCCCTTGCCTTGGCTAAATTAGATTTAGATGTGCCGGCAGAAATATTCAATTGTTTAGCTATCTGCTCATGCGTGTACCCATCAATTGCGTAAAGGTTAAAAATGGTACGGTAAGCAGGTGATAAGCGGTTAACAATTGCCATAATTTCCTTGTATCCCATCCTGTCTACGGCAACTTCATCAATACTGGCGTTCATGATCTGTAACTCGTTCACATTGGTATTGAAAATATTTTTATTATTTTTTCTGAAATGATCTATCGAAGTATTGACCATAATACTTTTTATCCAGGATTTTAGGGTAGCTTCCACATTTGCATGGTTTACCTGGAAACTTTGCAACCCTTTAAATATCTTCATAAACCCATCGTTCACCACTTCCATAGCGTCATCATTGTTAGGACAATAGCGCATGCAAATTGCCATGGCAAAGCCGTAAAAGGTTTTATAAAACACCTTCTGGCTCTCCCGCCGGGATGCTGCACAACCCCCGATCAAATCAATTAAGGTAGCATTATGCTGCAAATGATGGTTTTAGTATATGATTGCGTCTTGTTTAAAACGCAGAAAATTGTACAAAAGGTTGCCTTAAACAGGGCCATTTTGGGGAAAATTTGAAATAAAAGGCCCCAAATGCACCAATGTTTAAACATTAAATGCAATATAAAAAAATAACGGGGATTTTCAGGTATTTAAAGGAGTGTTTTTACCTGTCAGCGCCTGCCTGGTATACCCGGCATACGGCCCATGGGCATTTTGTTCATCATTTTCATCATACTCTTCATTTGATCAAATTGCTTGATGAACTGGTTTACTTCGCTGATATCCTTGCCGCTGCCTTTGGCAATACGCTGTTTACGGCTTTGACTGATCACATCGGGGTTGCGGCGCTCATGCAGGGTCATACTGTTAATAATGGCTTCAATACCTTTAAAGGAATTATCATCAATGTCCACATCCTTTATTTGTTTCCCAACTCCGGGTATCATTCCCATCAGGTCTTTAAGATTGCCCATTTTTTTAATTTGCTGAAGCTGGGTTTTAAAATCCTCAAAGTCGAACTGGTTTTTACGGATCTTTTTTTCAAGTTTGGCAGCTTCCGCAGCATCAAATTGCTCCTGTGCTTTTTCAACCAGGCTAACAATATCGCCCATGCCCAAAATACGCTGTGCCATCCGCTCGGGATAAAACACATCCAGGGTATCCATCTTTTCGCCATTGCTTGTGAATTTGATGGGCTTGTTCACCGTACTGCGGATAGATAAAGCCGCACCGCCTCTTGTATCGCCATCGAGTTTAGTGAGCACCACACCACTGAAATTGAGCCGCTCATTAAAAGCTGCAGCAGTATTTACCGCATCCTGGCCGGTCATACTATCCACCACAAACAAAATTTCATTTGGGGTAACAGCATTTTTAATGTTTGCCACTTCATTCATCATCACTTCATCTACTGCCAGGCGCCCTGCTGTATCAATGATCACAACATTTTTATTTTTCGCCCTGGCTTCCTTAATGGCATTTTGTGCTATCAGAACCGCATCTTTTGTTTCCCGTTCGGTATATACATCTACGTTTATTTGCCCGCCAAGCACTTCCAACTGATCGATGGCCGCGGGACGGTAAATATCTGCTGCCACAAGTAAGGGTGATTTCCCTTTTTTTGTTTTAAGATAATTGGCCAGTTTACCACTGAAAGTTGTTTTACCACTACCCTGCAGGCCTGCAATAAGGATCACGGCGGGGTTGCCGGTTATATTGAAATCGGTTTCTGTGCCACCCATTAACTCGATAAGCTCATCCTGCACAATTTTAACCATCTGCTGGCCCGGGTTTACGGCCAGTAATACTTTTGATCCCAGGGCCTTTTCCTTTACCTTATCGGTAAATTCCTTGGCTATTTTATAGTTCACGTCTGCATCCACCAATGCCCGGCGGATATCTTTAACGGTATTGGCTATATTGAGTTCGGTGATCCTGCCCTCGCCCTTGATATTTTTAAAGGCCGATTCTAATTTTTCGCTGAGAGAATTGAACATATTTGCAAACTTTTTTAGATTGCAAAGATAACCGATATTGCATAATTGATCATTAATAATGGATCATTGCATTTTAGTACTTAAAAATGTTTGCAAGTATCATAATGTCTATTCAGCCAATTGCCTTTTTTTATACCTGTTTTTTGCATCATGAATCATGGCAGGCTCACTGCTTTAAGTGCATTGGCGCAGGCTGGCACAATAATTTTGAAAAGAAGGTAAAGCCAGCCAAAATATTCATAAAAGGAAAGCAAATTTTCAGCACAGATACATGGTTTTATGATACCAGGCGGGAAATTATACACAGTATTAAATGGAAGTGTAACCAAGCCATTTCCTGCATTAACTTTTAACCTTACAGTATGAGGCCCCTTTTTATGTACAGCCAGTGCCCGGTACGCAGCAAAAAAACAGATTATTATTAGGCAAGTAAACGGCTAATGTAAAATACATCGTAAGGGTATAGGTCTTTTTCCTGTTTTCATCTTCGTTTATTATGCCGAATGTTAAACACAGGCGCAAAAAAATTTCTACTACCCTGCCAAATGCTATTTAACGGGCAATAAGTCAAAAAAATATTTATAATTGATTTCCTAAGTTTTAGATGAACCCAGCCACAATGACTGCGGCCCACAACAAATGCTTTTCTACCAATACATGAAGATGGTATTTTTTGAATTTGGTGTTAAACTACAATGCCTGAAACGCCTATTATGATTTTTTATTAAATGGGAAAAATAAGGCAGTAAAATTAATAAGATTAAATTTTCCTTTATCACCTAAGGATCAATCTTCCCAAAATAAGCCATCCCGGTATTATTTTTTACAGTAGGGGCCCCAATTAAGAATCTATAATTATCAATTGCCACGCTGAAAAATTTAGCTCCGCCGGGATCAGTAACCTTTTGATATTGCCTCCAAATACCCCCGACATTTTGAAAAATATAAGCCGCATTTGTATTTTCTGTACCAATAATAGCATAGTTACCGTTTATACCAACATGATAGCCAAAACCATCACCACCAAGTCCATCAACTGCTGCCAACCCATCCTGCTCAACCCACCCTCTACCATTAAAAGTATAGATATATGCTTTACCTTGGCCGATTTTTCCGTCAACTGTTTTCCCCCAGGCGCCAATGATAGCGTTATTACCATCAATACTGATCCGGGTGCCAAACAAATCTAAATTTAAAATATCCTTTGGCTTTAAAGTTGAAATTTTATTCCATTGCGGGGGCGTAATGGTACCGCCTAAGCCCGGTCTGCCACTTTTAAAACTATATGCATACACTTCCCCGCTTCCACCCGACTGGAATGCGCCCACTAAGGCATTAGTGCCATTTATTGCTACGCTACTCCCAAAAAGGGCCGCCCCGGTTAGGGTAGATTTTAATTTTGCATCTTCAGTCCAGGTAGTACCATTGAATTTAAAAATATAAGCCGCTCCCGCATCTTTATAAGGTGCCCCAACTATAGCATAATCGTTATTAATAGCAACGCTATTCCCAAAAAAATCGTCAGCGGTACCGTCGCTTGAGGTAAGTATTTGCTCTTCAACCCATGTAAACCCATCATATGTATAAATATAAGCCTTGCCCTGGTTAACTTTAGTTCCCACTTTCTTTATTGCACCAACAATAGCACGGTTGCCTTTTATGCACACACCTGTATGGCCGAATGTTTCACTTTGCAATAATCCATCGCTGGGAGTAAGTATGGCTTGCTGAACCCATACAGTTCCATTATAAAAAAAAATATAAGCATTTTTATAGCCACCAATGATAGCATAATTACCACTGATGCTTACGCTATTACCAAAGTAAACGGCTTGATTGCCTGCCACTACAGGGTTATACCCGCTGATTCCCTGTGTACAGTTGCTCCATGGACCAAAACCAACATTTTGAGCAGGCAGAAATTGAAATGATAAAATAGCTAAAAGAAATATACATAATTTTTTCATTATAAAAATTTAACGATGAACATATTTTTCAAATATAAAAAATTATTCCAATGTTACATTGTTTCAATAATTAAATTTCTTGCATGCGACTAAAGTTAAAATGCATAAAGCCAGAGGGCTCGGTAACAAATGAAAGTTATCAAAATGAAATTTTGAATAATTAGATGCTCACATTAAAATCCCTCAACGCATCATTTAAACTCGTTTTAAGATCAGTGCTCTCTTTTCGTTTTCCAATTATAAGGGCACAACCCACCCCGTATTCACCCGCAGGAAATTGTTTGGTATAAGAACCGGGAATTACCACGCTGCGGGCTGGTACCACGCCTTTCATTTCAACCGGCGCAGTACCGCTCACATCAATTATTTTTGTGCTTTGTGTAAGCACCACGTTGGCGCCAAGTACGGCTTCTTTTTCTACCCTTACACCCTCCACCACAATGCAACGGCTGCCAATAAAACAACCGTCTTCCACAATTACCGGGCTGGCCTGCAGGGGCTCCAGCACCCCGCCAATACCCACACCGCCGCTTAAATGCACGCCTTTTCCAATTTGTGCACAGCTGCCCACCGTAGCCCAGGTATCCACCATCGTTCCTTCGTCTACATAAGCGCCAATGTTTACATAAGATGGCATGAGTACCACATTTTTGGCCAGGTAAGCCCCGTAGCGGGCAACTGCATGCGGCACGGCCCGTACGCCCAACTCCTTATAATTTTTTTTCAGCAGCATTTTATCGTAAAACTCAAAGGGTGCAAGCTCCCAGGTTTGCATTTGCTGTATGCCAAAATAAAGCAGTATGGCCTGCTTTACCCATTCGTTTACCTGCCAGCCGTTAGCACCTGGTTCAGCGGTGCGCAAACGGCCCTTGTCCACTTCTTCAATAACATCCCGCACGGCCTGTACATATTTGTCCTCTTTCAGTAATTCACGGTTTGTCCATACCTGCAGTATGGTTTCTTTCAATTGCATTGCTTTTTTTTGCAAACATAAATCAATATTTTTTTTGAACCATAAAACAAACACGGTACCTGCCCTGATGCTTATCTTTGATACAAAGATCAGTAAATGAATATTGGCTTTGATGCAAAGCGGGCTTATCAAAACAGTACAGGGCTGGGCAACTACAGCCGTACGCTTATTGCATCGCTAGCCCGTTCTTTTCCAGAGCACGAATATTTTTTATTTACACCGAGGGTTTCAGCAATGTTCGACCCTGCTCCTTTTCCGAATGTTCATAATGTCAGCCCCGCATCCTTTCCGGCGAAATTACTGCGCAGTGCATGGAGGAGTAAATGGGTAACGGCCGATCTCAAAAAAAACAATATTGACATTTACCATGGATTAAGCCATGAACTGCCCCTGGGTATGCAAAAAACCGGTATCGCATCCGTGGTTACCATGCATGATCTTATTTTTGAGCGGTATCCGCAACAGTTTAAAAAAGCCGACCGGGTCATTTACCACGAAAAATTCTCCCGTGCCTGCAAAACGGCAGACAGGATCATTGCGATCAGCCAGCAAACAAAACGGGACCTGGTGGAATTTTATAACACAGCCGAAGAAAAAATAACTGTTTGTTATCAAAGCTGCCACCCGGCTTTTGCCGAAAAGATTCCCGAAGGCACTATAGAAACAGTGAAAAAAAAATATGGCCTCCCGGGTACATATTTTTTAAGCGTGGGCAGTATCATAGAAAGAAAAAACCTGCTTACAGCCTGCAGGGCCATTAAAAACCTGGAGAGAAAACTTGATATGCCGTTGGTTGTAATTGGAAACGGGGACGATTATGTAAAGCTTGTAAAAAAATATATCGCAGCAAACAACCTGCAACAGCAAATTATTTTTCTTTCAGAAAAAAAGGAAGCAACCGAACAAGGAATTAAAACAGGAAGTGATCTCCCTGCTATTTTCCAGGGTGCTACAGCGCTGGTATACACAAGTATATTCGAAGGCTTTGGCATACCAATACTGGAAGCATTGTGGAGTGGCCTGCCGGTGGTGAGTTCCAATGCATCCTGCATGCCCGAAACCGGCGGCAATGCGGTGCTGTATGCAGACCCATTTGATGAAGAACAGTTTGCCGCACATTTACTTAATATTGCAAATGATAAAGCGCTTGCAAATGAACTAAAAGAAAAAGGGAGGCTACATGCACAAAATTTTACACAGGAAAAATGTGCTGCAGCCGTTATGAACGTATATAACAGTTTAAAAAAATGATTTTTGAAGAAGACATAAAAGAATGTTTGAAGGTACTTAAGAAAGGGGGGCTCATACTCTACCCCACCGATACCATTTGGGGTATTGGCGCCGATGCCACCAATGAAAAAGCCGTGGCAAAGATCTATGCACTGAAAAAAAGGAACGAAGCAAAAAGTATGATCATTTTACTGGCCGATGAAAATGACATTTTAACCTATAGCGCCGAAACGCACCCCACCGTTTTTGATTTCATAAAAGGGGTGCGCAAGCCAGTAACGGTGGTGTACCGCAATGCTAAAAACCTTGCACCCAATATCATCAATGAAGATGGCAGCATTGGTATGCGGGTGGTTAAAAACGGGTTTGCAAAAACACTGGTCGAAAAATTTGGCAAGCCTGTGGTAAGCACTTCGGCCAACCTGAGTGGCTATCCGCCTCCAGGTAATTTTGGTGATATTGATATTGAAATAAAAAAAGCTGTTGATTATATTGTTCAACACCTTCAGGACGATACTTCCCTGGCCACACCAAGCACCGTGGTAACGGTGGATAACAAGGGGGAGATTATTATTTTAAGGCATTAAAGCGTGAAACCGACACCTATTTGCACGGTCTGGCTTTTCCACTTATCTTTATTATCCACATCGTTGAGGTTGGTAAGCCCAATACCATAGCGCCCATAGAGCCTGAATTTGCTTACATTAAGCTGAAGGCCACCCACCATACTAAAATCGCCTTCTTTAAAAGCCTGCTGGCCATTTTGCAGGAGGTTTTTATCCGAACTTTTAAGTATGCCAAACTGGGGGCCCACCTGTAATACCATAAATGGATTAGGCTTGTAGGTAAGCAACAAAGGAATTTTAAGGTATTGAAGTTTGGCCCTGGTCATATTGCCAAATTTATAGATGCTGCTGAAATCGCTGCTGCTATCCACATTCACTGAACTGAACATTACTTCGGGTTGTATACCCCATTTTTTTGTGATGCCAATTTCGCTAAAGGCACCAAAATGATAACCGTAAGAAAATTCCTGGGTAAAGGATTTTCCGCTTAATTTTTGAATATCGGTGCCGGCTTTTACACCCAGTTTAAAATCCTGGGCAAGGGCGGCAGAAGAGGTAAGGGCCAGCACAAGGGCAATGGCAGAAAGTTTCTTCATCATCTGAGGATAATTTAAATTTATAAAATAATTGTAAGCACTAATCATACCAGTTAGACCGGATGATGATGAAGAAAGTGTTAATGAAAAAATAAAAAGCGTTTTGAAAATTCAAAACGCTTTTACAAAATAATTAGCGGGTTATTCACCATTCTTTTTTCATTTGCTTTTCAAACTCCACGAAAGTTTGTACAGAATCTGCCCGGCTGCCAAAAAATTTAAGCGGTGCTTCTATTTCTGCAGGCTTCAGATACCCTGATAAAGGTGCCGGCCTTGCAGATGTTGAAGAAAGAAAGATGGTATGCGGGAATTCCAGCCTTCCGAAAGTGAGCTGGAGAGCAAGTTCGTGGGCCCGGTATTCGCTGTTATATTTAAAAGTTTTTCCGTTAAAATTGACCTCTTTGGCAGATTCTGCATCAAATTTTACAGCATAATAGTGTTCATTGATATATTCGGCCACTTTCTTATTTCCGTAAGTGTTTTTATCCATCACTTTGCACCAGCCGCACCAGCCGGTATAAAGATCAATGAGAATGGGCCTGGGATTCTCTTTATACAGCGCATCCAGGTCGTTGATATTCACCCAGTTTATTTTCTCCCTGGCTGGTATAATAAACGACCAGCTCACAGCAGCCACGATCAATACCAGTAAAAACCATTTGAACTTTTGCATCTATATTTGTTTTTTAAATTACGGTACAGTGCTACCGGCAACCATTAAACGGCAAAGGAATGCAAAAAATTGTTACAGCCATCACAGGGGCCAGCGGAAGCATCTATGCAAGGCAATTATTAACAAAATTGCAGCAGTTACGCCAGCCCGGCGATGAACTGGCCGTGGTGATGACCAGCAATGCAAAACAGGTTTGGCAAACAGAGCTTGGCGATGAATCTTACCGAAATCTCGATATCCCCTTTTACGATACCAACGACTTTACGGCTCCTTTTGCCTCAGGTTCGGGCCAGTACAATACCATGATCATTGTACCCTGCAGTATGGGTACCCTCGGGCGAATTGCAGGCGGCATTTCAAACGATCTTATTACGAGAGCAGCCGATGTTATCCTTAAAGAAAGACGGAAACTTATTTGTGTGGCCAGGGAAACACCCTACAAC
>JBATOU010000051.1:0-2583 GCA_049291115.1 Ferruginibacter sp. | reverse complement strand
GTTTTCTTTTTACGATAGAAGTCTGTTATCTTATTACGGGAAACCGAATAAAGCCAGGCACTGGTATTTTCAATGGCATCTATATTTGTAAGATTACTCAATTGATACCACACTTCCTGTAAAATATCTTCGGCATCTTCATTGGTTTTTACTTTACCGCGTACAAAGCCAAATAGTTTATTTCCAAATTTTTTGATCGTATCTGTTAATGATATTTGTTTTGTTTCGGTCATTAATGAGTTTATAGTCATCTCCATAACAATGATGACGCAGATCTGAAGAAATTACTTTAATAAAGGTAAATTTTATTTAATCTATTAAATCCGGGAATGCGCTTCCCGCATTTCAGCACTAGAATGGACTGTTTAGGGCAGTCATTCAAATAGCAATCAACTTTTGATGCCTGGGTTTGCACACGAAACATGATTTAGGAAAATACCAATAATACCGGAATCATATTATTTGTGCTTTCGTGCCTTAGCGGCAAAAAAACATTACTCTGCCACCCTCAAAATAACATTCCCGGTTTTCTCTCCCGATTCCACATATTTATAAGCCTCCACAATTTGCTCTAAATTATATTTTCTGTCAATTACGGGTTTGAATTTACCGGTTTGTACCAGCTCTTTTAAAAAGATGACATCTTTTTTATTAATGGACGGAAGCGGAAATAACAATTTCTTCCCACCCCCAATGGGAGTAGTAAGTGCCAGCAAAATATTCACCCCGTTTTTCCCCAGTTCGGTTGAAATGTAAATGCCTTTATGGGTAAGCAAGGGCTTGCATTGTTTAAAGGAGCTTTTACCCACCGCATCAAAAATGAAATCATATAATTTGGCTGTTTTTGTAAAATCCTGTGTTTGGTAGTCAATCACTGTATCGGCACCCAGGGTTTTAACCAGTTCCACATTTTTAGAATTACACACAGCCGTTACCGTTGCCCCGAAATGTTTTAATAACTGCACGGCTGCAGATCCAATGGCTCCGGTAGCCCCGTAAACCAGCACCTGTTGCCCCGCTTTCACTTTGGCAGCCCTGATATCACACAGTGCATAATGTGCACCTTCGGTAATGGCCGCCGCAACATCAAAAGGTATCCCTTCGGGTATGGTTGTTACGGCGTCTGTTTCAGCAATGGTCAAATATTCTCCGTGGCCTCCAAAAGATTTGTCGTTGAACCCAAAAACCTTGTCATTTTTGCTGAATGTGGTTACATCCTTTCCGGTTGCTTCCACAATACCCGCAAACTCGCAACCTAGTACCTTGTATTTTGGCCGGAGCAATCCACTCCAGAAACGGGATATAAAATATTCAGCGCTGCGGAAGCCGGCGTCGGTTCTGTTAACGGTAGATGCATACACTTTAACCAGTATTTCATTGTCTTTGGGTACCGGTTTAGGAACTTCAGATAATTTGGCTACTTCCGGCGGTCCATATTTTGTGTATATGATTGCTTTCATTTGGAAATTATTGGTTTGAGGCCGGATGCTGTCTCAATAAGAAAAAGATACAGTAACCACAGAGTTCACAAAGTTATGTTCACAAAGTATCACAGAGGGAACCCTTGACTTGAAATAAAATTTACCTGGCGGGCTCTGAATACCTCAGTTTAAATCTCCATTCCTGTGTGGTAAGAAAAACCAATCCATGGTTCGTGACTCAAGAACCATTATGTTATAACAGCCACGAATGCACGAATTCTTTTATTCTTTTATTCGTGGCAACAAATACAATATGGCGGTTTTCTATCCTGATTAATAGTATGTATTACCCGCTGGGCTATTTCGCCCGCATCTTGTTTCCTTTGGCATCGTGTGTTACTTCTGCCAGTCCAAGCGCTTCCATTAAAGGCGGAATATACATGCCAAACCGGCCTCGGAGCCCTTTTTTAAGCCCGTACCAGCCGCCGGCAGGATTTTTTTCTGATCGTCCCCATGCTTCCACGGTACCTTCTTTTGCCGGCTTTTGTTCATCGGCGCTGCCCAGTTCCATCCAGTCGCCGTGTTTTTTCAGCATTTTATGTAAGTCATCCAGGCAGGCCATGTTGTAAAGCAATACCGTTTTGCCAACGGTACAAACCAATACTTCTTTCCCGTCTTTTTCATCGGTATGCATGGTATATTCCGATGACAATGGCGGCGTTTTTAAAACCATTGGTTTTTCTTTTGTGCCTATTTTGTATTTCATACAGATTTATTTATTTGAAACAGGAAAGATTATTTTAAAGTACTACTAATGTAAGGATTTCCTGTGTAGTGTAAGTTCCCGCTTGTGTGATTTTAATGTTATGTAGCATGCTTCGTGCCCCGGGACCAATGATGCCATAAAATAAGCCACGAATGCACGAATTGTTTTATTTGTGCATTCGTAGCAGTTTTTTACAACCTGCGCCATGGTTCGTGACTCACGAAACATGATTAAGCAACTTTTTTTGAGCTACGTGCAGATATTGCCGGGAACTGCGACAGGTAAAAATTATTTTTTCAGGGAATAACTGGTACTTCTTCCTCCGCCTTCATCTTTTTGAAGAATACCTTTTTGAACAAGGTCGTTAATATCACGGACAGCCGTATCCGAAGAACA
>JBATOU010000050.1:0-64222 GCA_049291115.1 Ferruginibacter sp. | reverse complement strand
TTAGTATTAACGATATTATACGCAAACGCCAGTCTTCCAAGTGCCTGAAAATGAAAGAACTAATGTTATGCATTTTAAATTGTTAGTATCGTCAATGCTTTTTATGATTTTTTATAATGTGTTTGTAAGGGCACTTTAAATTTACGGCTTCGCCGTTCCTCGGTCACATCGGGCCAGGACTAATTGGCAATCTGAAATTAATACATTTCTCTATTCAACGCATTTTTACCAATCTATTTTTTCGGTGCTCCACAGGTCATCAAACGGGCTTACAATATTCACCAGCTGACGTCGGCTTACATGCAGGTATATTTCCGTTGTTTTTAAACTAAAATGACCCAGCAGGTCCTTTATATATTTTATGTCTGTTCCCTTGTCCAGCAGGTGCGTGGCAAAACTGTGCCGCAGGCTGTGTATCCTTACTTCCTTACTGATGCCCGCCGTTTTTTTGGCATTATAAAATATCTGCTGAACGGTACGCGGGGGGTAGGGGCCACCGGTTTGATCGCTTTCAAAAAGCCATTTTTTAGGTGCTGGTTTGTACGTACTTACATAGCTTCTCAAAATATCCAGCAAAACCGGGCTCAGGTTTACATAACGGTCTTTCTTACCCTTGCCGCATTCTACCAAAATCTGCATACGCTTACTGTCTATATCCCGCAGTTTAAGGTTCACAATTTCACTCAACCTTAACCCGGCGCTGTACGCGGTAAACAACATGGCCTTATGCTTTTTGTTGCTAAGGGAATTGAAAAGGCTCCCGATCTCTTTTTCGTTCAGCAACTTTGGGAGGATAAACGCCTTTTTAGGACGTGGGATCTCCACAAAAAACTTTTGCCGGCCCAATACCTGTTCATAATAAAACTTCAGCGCATTCAGTCGGCTGTGTACCGTGTTTTCTCTGAGCTTGAGCTTGTCAATACAGTATAAAAGATAGCGCTTTACCTGGTCTTGCGTAAGCTCCTGTAAGGCCTTTCCGCCTATGAGCTGCCCAAGTGCCGCCAGCTCCGCTTTATAAGTGCGGATGGTACTGGCACTATAGGCCTTTAACTTCAATTCTTCTTCCATCAGTTGCAGTTGCCGTAGGTTATTTGGATGAAGATGGAGCAGGTAGCTTTTTTGAGAGGCAGCAATTGCTGTCTTAACAGGAGCAGTTGTTTTACCGGGCTTAAATTTCCGCAGGGCCGTATCGTCGAGCATGGCCAGCTGGTTGCTTTTTTTCAGCAGCAGGTCGTATGCATTCTTTGTAAAGGGCAGGTGCCAGCATTTTTTTGTATGGCTCCAGCGGGCTTCCCTGATGCTTTTGATCATCTGCATCAATTTGTTGTCTGGCGGAAAATGTACAGCAATGCGGTCTTCATTCCGGTGAAAAATGGGCGAAAGGGTGATGGTGTGCATGGATCCAGTTTTCGGGTGACAGGACTAAGGTAAAAAAAAATCCGGAAACTTATTTCTGAAAAATTGTACCACAAAAGAGTAGGGCGGCACGCCGAGGTGCAGAGCCAGCAGAGAAAGCCCTGTATTTTATACTACATCAAATCAGCGTCCTCAGCGCCTCCGCGTGAGGGCTATGGCACAAAGCTCCCCAAAGGAATACAAAGGTTCCACAGAAACCTTCTTTGTGGCAAAGTAATCCTGGCTATTCCACAGAGTTCCGCAGGGGAGCACAGAGTTTCACTGGGGAGTGCAGGTGGCACGCAGAGGAGTAGAGCTGGCAGAGAAAAACTGTTGTTTGGTTCTGCATCAAATCAGCGTCCTCTGCGTCTCCGCATGAGGGCTATGGCACAAAGCTTCCCAAAGAAATACAAAGTTCCACAGAGATATTTTTGTGCTCCTTTGCATAACCTTAGTGGAACATTATGGCACAACCAAAAAAAATCCCTCCGTAAATACAGAGGGATTTTTCTTTTAACCCTTAAAACAACCAACATGGAAATCTGCTGGTAATGTAATAACGTATATTTTATGTTACCGGGTTGCTAAATGCTGTTAAAAGTTATGTTAAAGCAATGTCGAGCACCTGCTGCATGGTTTTTACATAATGAAATTTTATTCCTTTTATGAACTGCGGGTTTATTTCGCTTACATCTTTTTCATTTTGCCAGCACATCACTATTTCTTTTATACCACTGCGTTTTGCGGCCAGCACTTTTTCTTTGATGCCGCCTACAGGCAGTACCTGTCCACGCAGGGTGATCTCACCCGTCATGGCTAAAAAAGGTTTTACTTTTCTGCCGGTAAAAGCACTGGCAAGTGCCGTCATCATGGTAACGCCTGCACTGGGGCCATCCTTGGGCGTGGCGCCTTCGGGTATATGTATATGTGCGTCTTTTTTGTTGAACGATTCAATGGGTATGCCCAGCTTCTTGTTGTTTGCTTCCAGCCAGGTATAAGCGGTACTGGCACTTTCCTTCATTACATTACCCAGGTTGCCCGTAAGTTTCAGGTCTCCTTTGCCTTCGCTGAGCTGCGTTTCTATAAAAAGAATATCGCCGCCAACATAGGTCCAGGCAAGGCCCACGGCCACACCGGCAATATTTGCTGTTTTATAAAGTTCATTGCTGTACCTGGGCCTGCCCAGTATTTTTTCCACATCATTGGCCGTAACGGTAGCTTTCAGCTTTCCCCTGAGCACCACTTCCTTGGCCTGGTAGCGCATAATGCTGGCAAGCTGCCTGTCAAGCTCCCGCACACCGCTTTCGCGGGTATAATCAGAAATGATCTTTTCAAGTACGGCATCGCTCATTTTAAAACTGTTGTCTTTAAGTCCGTGCATCTCTTTTTGCTTGGGCAGCAGGTGCTGTTTGGCTATCTGTATCTTTTCTTCCACCGCATAACCGCTCAGGTCTATGATCTCCAGCCTGTCTCTCAGCGCCGGTTGTATATTGGCCAGGCTGTTGGCCGTGGCTATAAACAGCACCTTGCTCAGGTCGTATTCAAGTTCAAGATAGTTGTCGTAAAATGTATTGTTCTGTTCCGGGTCCAGCACTTCCAGCAATGCGCTCGATGGGTCGCCGCGGTGATCGCTTCCCACTTTATCTATCTCATCCAGTATCATCACGGGGTTACTCGATTTTATTTTTCGGATGCTCTGTACAATGCGGCCCGGCATGGCGCCAATATAGGTTTTTCGGTGGCCGCGTATCTCACTTTCATCGTGCAGGCCGCCCAGGCTTACACGTACATATTTGCGGTTAATGGCTGCGGCAATGCTCTTGCCCAGGCTGGTTTTACCAATACCGGGAGGACCTAAAAAACAAAGGATCGGGCTCTTCATATCGCCTTTTAATTTCAATACGGCCAGGTATTCCAGTATGCGTTCTTTTATTTTATGCATACCGTAATGATCATGGTCCAGTACTTTTTTGGCTTTTTTAAGATCGTACTGGTCCAGCGTATATTCGGCCCAGGGGAGGTCCAGCATCAGGTCCAGGTGGTTGTACACCACGCTGTAATCGGGCGTGCTGGGATGCATGCGCTCCAGTTTTTCCACGCCTTTGTTGAACATATCTTTGGCAGCGGCCGTCCATTTTTTGGTTTCGGCCTTTTTCTGCATCTCTTTTACTTCAGCAAAATTGTCGCCGCCCAGTTCATCTTTAATGGCCTTCATCTGCTGCTGCAAAAAATATTCACGCTGCTGTTTATCAAGTTCGGCACGTGTTTTATTGGTTACTTTGTTTTTAAGTTCGGCATACTGCAGTTCGGTATGCATGAGGTTCATCAGCAGTTCGGCCCTCGCTTTTTGGTTGCTTATTTCCAGCAACTGCTGTTTTTGTTTAAGATCGCTGTTGAGGTTACTGCTTACAAAATGGATGAGGAAGGAGGGGTTCTCAATATTTTTGAGGATGATGCCGGCTTCGCTGGGCAGGTTGGGAGAGAGGCTGATGATCTGTGCAGCCAGGTCTTTAATACTGCCGATCATGGCATCAAAATCGCCGTCGCCCTTAATGGGTTCATCTTCCAGCAGTTTGATGCGGGCTTTAAAATAGGGATCCTGCACCGTTACTTCCTCAATTTTGAACCTTTTTCGGCCCTGGATGATGATGGTGGTGCCACCATCGGGCATTTTTATGAGTTTGACCAGTTTTGCCACGGTGCCGATATTTTCCAGGTCGCTTACGGTGGGTTCTTCTATATTACTGTCTTTTTGCGCCACCACGCCTATCAATTTGTCAGCCTTATAAGCATCGCTTACAGCCTTAATACTCTTATCCCTGCCTACGGTGATGGGTATTACCACGCCTGGAAAGAGTACGGTATTTCTTAAAGGTAATAGGGGAAGTTCTGTTGGAATGTCCTGTTCATCTGCATTTCCGTCGCCTTCTTCATTCAGGGGGATTATCGGCATAAACTCCATCTCATCTTCGGTGCCCTGTAAAAATAAATTTTTGTCCATAGTTTAGTTTCGTTCGCCAAAATGGCAAAGATAATCTTTGCAGGGCGAAAATTATAGTGGAATGTATATGGGTCAATATTGATGCCATAAAGGTCAATGTTCAACAGTTCAATGTTAAAAGCGCTCATTACCTCTAACCCCTTAAACCCCTTAAACTCTTAAACCTTTCAACTATTTTTGCCTTATGTACATTTCCTGCACAGATAAAGAACTGTTTATATTCAAAAAAATTGCCCGGGCTGCCAAAGAACTCGGGGTACCGGCCTATGTGGTTGGGGGTTTTGTGCGGGATAAGATTTTGGGCCGTCCCACCAAGGATATAGACATTGTATGTGTGGGCGATGGCATTGCCCTTGCGCAGCAGGTGGCCGCCCTTTTTAACCCCGCTCCACAGCTGAGTTTTTTTAAGAATTTTGGTACGGCACAACTAAAATTTTCCATTGCTGGAAATGAACTTATTTTGAATGATAATACTCCAGTTCCCTCTCCCCCGGAGAGGGGTTGGGGTGAGGTTTCAAAACACGCAAACACACAAAACATTCCTGTTCCGGAGAATGACAGTTCTGATCTTTCAGAGTCTAATACTCCAATTCCCTCTGCCCCGGAGAGTGGTTGGGGTGAGGTTTCAAAACACGCAAACACTCAAAACATTCCTGTTCCGGAGAATGACAGTTCTGATCTTTCAGAGTCTAATACTCCAGTTCCCTCTCCCCCGGAGAGGGGTTGGGGTGAGGTCTTAAAAGATGCAGATACTCATAATGCCTCAAATTCCGGTACTGATGCAGGTGATCCTTCAGAGGCTAATACTCCAGTTCCCTCTCCTTTGGAGAGGGGTTGGGGTGAGGTCCCCTCTACTTGGTACGGCGAGATAGAATTTGTAGGCGCCCGAAAAGAAAGCTACCGTTCAAACAGCCGCAATCCTGCTGTGGAAAACGGCACGCTCGAAGACGATCAGAACCGCAGAGATTTTACCATCAATGCCATGGCCATCAGCCTCAATGATGCCGATTATGGTCAATTACTCGATCCTTTCGATGGGCTAAAGCACCTGCAGCAAAAGATCATCTGCACACCGCTGCAACCCGAAAAAACCTTTAGTGATGATCCGCTGCGCATGATGCGGGCCATCCGTTTTGCCACGCAGCTTCAGTTTCAGATTGCTCCCCAAACCTTTACGGCCATCAGGGATAATAAAGACAGGATAAAGATCATCAGCGGCGAGCGCATTGCCGATGAGCTCAATAAGATACTGCTTAGCCCCAAACCCTCCATTGGCTTCGATCTTTTGTATAAAAGTGGTTTGCTGCAACTTATTTTTCCGCAAATGGTAGCCCTGGCAGGGGCCGAAAATATTGATGGCATGGGCCATAAAGATAATTTTTATCATACCCTGCAGGTAGTGGATAATATTGCCCAAACCACCAACGATCTTTGGTTGCGTTGGGCAGCCGTATTGCACGATATTGCCAAGCCCGCCACCAAGCGTTTTGAAGAAGGGCACGGCTTCACTTTTCATGGCCACGAAGTGGTGGGTGGCCGCATGGTGCCAAAGATATTTGCCCAGCTTAAACTGCCGCAGAACGAGAAAATGCGTTTTGTAAAAAGATTGGTGGAACTGCACCTGCGCCCGATCAGTTTAAGTAAAGAAGAGATCACCGATTCGGCCATACGGCGGCTTTTATTTGATGCCGGCGAAGATTTTGATGCGCTCATGTTATTATGCGAAGCCGATATCACCAGTAAAAATAAACAGAAAGTAAAGCGCTACCTTGAAAATTTTGAACTGGTTCGCCGCCGTTGCGCCGAAGTGGAAGAAAAAGACAGTATCCGCAACTGGCAACCGCCCATCAGCGGAGAGATCATCATGCAAACATTTAACCTTGCACCCTCCAAACCCGTGGGTATCATTAAAGATGCCATCCGCAATGCCATTCTCGACGGCCATATTGGCAACGATTATGCAGCCGCCCATGCTTACATGCTCAAAATAGCAGGGGAAATGGGATTAAAAGCAATGGATAAAGAGTAATGGATAATTGTTAATATTACTTATCCCCATCAACAAACATCCCCATAGCTCACTACTCATAGCTCACTGCTCATAGCTCACTGCTCACCGCTCAATTCTCAACTCCCCATTTCCAATTCTCCATTATTTCTCTATCTTTACATTATGGCAATTCTAAAATTCAGAATATACTGGGAAGACGATGAAAGTATCTATCGTGATGTGATCATAAAACACACGCAAAATTTCTTCCAGCTGCACGAAGCGATCCTCAAAAGCTTCGAATTTGATAATAAGCATAAGGCCACTTTTTTCAGGAGCAATGATGCCTGGCTGCGCGGGCGGGAGATAAGCGTTGAAAAATACGACAAAGAGTATAAAGTGGAGCCGCTTATCATGGCCGATACGCTTATTGGCTCAGAAATAAAAGACCCAAACCAGAAATTTATCTACGAATACGATTTTAATAAGAACTGGCATTTTATGGTAGAGCTTATCCAGGTGGATAAGGAGGAAAACAGCAAATTCGACTACCCAAGCTGTGTTCGTTCAGAAGGATTGGCGCCGTCTCAGTACGGAACCAAAGGGCTGGTGGATAAACGCCTTGCCGAAATGGAAGAAAAATACGACCTGCAACCCGATGCCATGAAAGAAAATTTCAGTGCCGAAGGTGAAGGAACTGAAACAGAAGAAGCAGATGAATTTGCCGATGAAGGCGGGGAAGAAACTGAAACTTTCTAGTAATGGAAAATTGAGAATGGATAACTTTTCAATATCTAAACTCTCTTCCATTTTCAAAGCCCAAGCTCAAAGCTCAATTCTCACAGCTCACAGCTCAAAGCTCACGGCTCAAAGCTCAATTCTCACAGCTCACAGTTCAACTCTCATCTCTCAACTAACTTGAACTCCTGCATCATCATATGCGGCCCTACGGCCATCGGAAAAACAGCGCTGGCAATAGAACTGGCCAGGCATTTTTCCACGGAGATCATTTCGGCCGACAGCCGCCAGTGCTACCGTGAAATGAATATCGGCGTGGCAAAACCCACTGCAGCAGAACTGTCCGCCGTTCCCCATCATTTTATCAGTACACATTCCATTCACGATAATGTTACCGCAGCCGGTTTCGAAAATTATGCACTGCAGGCCATCAATAATATCTTCCAAAAAAATAACATAGCAGTTATGGTTGGCGGCACCGGGCTTTATATCCGTGCTTTTTGCAACGGGCTCGATGAGATTCCTAATATTGATGAAAAGATCAGGGAAGAAGTAACAACCCAGTATGCATCAAAAGGAATAGCCTGGCTGCAAGCCGAATTAACATTACGGGACGAGATTTTTGCAGCACAAGGTGAGATGCAGAACCCGCAGCGAATGATGCGTGCGCTTGAAGTGAAATTATCAACCGGCAGGTCAATTGTAGATTTTCAGTTGAAACAAAAAAAGCAGCGAAATTTCAATATTATCAAAATTTGTCTCGAACTGCCAAGGGAAGAATTATATACACGCATCAACCAGCGGGTAGATCAAATGATGCAACAGGGACTTAAAGAAGAAGCAGAACTGTTGTGGCCGCACAAACAGTTAAATGCCCTGCAAACCGTTGGCTACGCCGAACTCTTCGATCATTTTGAAAACAAAATTTCTTTGCCGCAGGCCGTGGAACTCATTAAACAGCATACCCGCAATTATGCCAAACGGCAGCAAACCTGGTTTAAAAAAGAAGAAGGCATGTTGTTTTGCAGGCCCTCTTTAAATGAGCTGCTTCAAAAAATTTCATCCCAAATAGCATAAATCAAGCCCTGAAAGGGCGCTAGTTTTATAGCCCCGTAAGGGCGCCAATATTATAGCCCCGAAAGGGCGATAGTTTTATAGCCCTGAAAGGGCGCTAGTTTTATAGCTTTATAGCCCCCAGGGGGCGTCAGTTTAAAAAGAAAATTTACAGCACCAATAATTTCTGTACGCTTACCTCATCCCCATCAACAAGTTTTATCATATAAATACCGGCCGCAAGCTGCTTCACATTAAAAATGGTTTTTTGCTGCGATAGTTCTTGCCGGTAAACTGTTTTTCCATTTACATCAATGATGCTGGCCATTACCCGAACAGGTTTTTTGCTCAGCCTTATTTCTGTTACATCACTGGCAGGGTTGGGCCAAACACTGAACTGCAGTAAATGTTTAAATTCAATACTTTTTACATTGGTATATTCAAACCTGCCGTTTGCATCTACCTGTTTAATTCGGTAGAAATTTTTTCCGGTATGTGGTTCTTTGTCTGTAAAGCCATACTGCAGAACAGCGTTGCTGTAACCCGCTGCTGCCAGGGTTCCAATAAGGTTCCAATGAATGCCATCAGGAGAACGCTCTACAGAAAAATAACGGCTATTTATTTCCTGGGCGGTGCTCCAGTTCAGCAGGGCACCCGCAGTAATTTTTTGTACAAAAAAATCGCCAAATTTTACCGCTACAGTTCCATCCACCCTTGTGTACCAGATAGGAGATGTCACGATACGTTTGCTGCCAATATTAATATCGGCATAATAATATCCTGTATTAAAATTCTGCAAAGCCGTGTGTGTAAAGCTCAGGGATGCCCCAATGGCCGAATCTATCTTAACAGGCAATACGCCGCTGCCCGGCACACCATACATAATACGGATGATGGCGCTGCTGAGATTGGTTGTAATATCTGTAAGGTTCACCGAAATTACCGGTGCATTGAGGTCGGTAAAAATACTGCCCATGATGCGGGTGTTGATGGTAAAATCAACCTTTGTATCACAATCCTGGGTGGCATAAAAATGCATATTGCGGAGGGCATTGTAAATATCAGCTTTTGCAAGCGAAGGCGAAACTACAACCGTGCGTGAATAGGTTGTTTTGCCAAAAGTGGTATTATGATTATCGTGGTCAATTGTGGGGCCGAGGTGGTAACCTTTCGACAGCAATGTTTGATAATACCATAAATAACTCATAGAGGAACCGGGGTTGCTGTACGTGGTATTGGTGGATGTGGCGGGGCCGCTTTCTACCGCCGTGGCGCTAATGGCATTATCGGCAGCGCTGTTATAAGCCGAACCTGCCAGGTTGCCAAAATCGCCCATATTGGGGTGTGCAAGTGAACCAAATGTATTATTGCCCGAAAAAAAGTTGATGGTACTGAAAAGTGAACTGTAATCATTCTTTGCAACAAATACATCATAGTTCTGGCCCGATGTTCCGCCCACATTGCTTTCCCAGCCAAACAGGCTGTTAAGTCCGTTACCATGAACCAGCACGTGGCCGCCACCCGAAATTACACCCCATTCCATACCATACATGGCGAGGAAATTTGGATGTGTGGTATTAAAATTATCGGCCTGTGTAAGCCCTGCATGATAATTGGCCAGCAGCGTGCCCGGATTATTTGGCGAAGAAAAATGGTTGTGTTCTGCAATGCCTAAAAAATCCATGCATTGCGCCGTTAGGGCATAATTATAATCCTGTGCCGGGGTATAGCCGGGGTTATCCTGGTTGCCGTCCGAATAATCGGAATGAGAATGAAGCGTACCGAAATAATAATTGTTTACCGGTATATTATTGGTGGTTGCATTGCCGGTTAACGGGTTTGCAGTAAGATATTTGGTGCCGCCGCTGCAATTTTTTTGAGAAGCAAATACAAAGAAATAGTAAAGCGTATTAGGGGTAAGCCCTGTTGCACTGAAACTGCTTTGTGCATCGTTTGCAATTACGGTACCGTTGCCTATTACTGCGCCTGCAGCGTAATCGGTATTGTTTACCGGTAATGCACTTAAGGTTGGAGATGCACTGCGGATGGTAAAATAATTATCTGCAGAAAGGCTTGGCGTAAATACACCCGTAATGCTGGTATTGGCCGTGGTTAAATTAAGTCCGGCAGGCTGTGCCAGTGGTACACTGCAGGCTGCCAGCGGGAGGGTGCTGGAACTGGCATTTAATGGATTGATCAAATTGTATGCGGGGCCATTGCTGCAATTGCTGTTATTGGCCGCAAATACAAAAAAGTAATAGAGCGTATTTGCATTAAGCCCGGTGGCGGTAAAATTATTTGCTGCAGATGACTGTATCACCGTGGCATTTCCAAATACATCGCCTGTTTCATAAGTAGTGCCGTTCACAGGATTTGCCGTAAGCGGAAAGGAACTGCTTCTCACAACCAGGTATTGTGTTGCAGTGCCTGCAGTAAAACTTCCCTGTATTGAATTGCTGGTATTATTGTTCAGGAACAAACCGGTTGGTTGTGAGCCTGGTGCGGTACAATTGGGCAGGCCCGATAAAGTAGTGGCAGTTCCCGTAAGCGGAAGCGTTGTAAGATATTTTGGACCATTGGCACAAGCCGAGTTCAAAGAAAATATATAAAAATAATAAGTGCTGGAAGAAGCCAGCCCGGCAGCAGTAAAGCTCGTACTGTTTCCCCTCGATACCACGGTGCCATCACCCAGGTTATCGCCTGCATTATAAACCTCTCCGTCTACCGGCAGGTTGGTAAGGCTGGGGCTGGTAGAAACAAGTACTAAATATTCATTGGGTGCCGGGATGGCTCCTGTAAAACTTCCCTGTATGCTGCCGGAAGTGATATCCGGAAAATTAATGGCTGTTGGTTGTGCTGCTGGGGTACTGCATATGCCGGCAGTTGTGGCGGTTACGCTGAGGTTGTCGATGCTCATCTTTGGCCTGCCGCCCGTAGTGCCCCCTGTACCATTATGATAATAAAACCTAAGCCTTGCCGTGGGCGAATTATTAAAGGCCGCAGGCAGGTTTACATTGCTAACTGCACCTGATGTACTTGCACTATTGGTAAAATTTAAAATAGATGCTGAGCTTAGTTCTGTAAAATTAAGCCCGTCGGTGCTGTAGTAAACCCTCAGCGAAGCCGCCCTGTTGCCCGTTCCGTTCAATACATTGGCCCAGTTAAAACTTACTGTGCCTGCATTAACGCCGGTAAAATTCATAAAAAAATCGATGGCAACCGAGCTGGTATTATCGGTGGTTCCTGTACTTAGTAAAACGATCGACTGGCTGGGTACCAATTGTATGCTGCCTTTTTGTACACCCGAAAAAAACTCCGTGGCCTGGAAGCTTGTTGATGCTACGGTGATCCTTGTGGCAGAAGGGATGCTTGTACTGCCACCCGTTGCTACTCCCCCAAAACGGTTGGCTCCAATGCCGGATGCAAAATTGTCTGTCCAGTTGGCAATGTCTGCAAAATTTTCTGTGTAGGTCAGGCCGGGTTGAGCCGCCATATTTACCGGCGTTTGGGCTGAAGTTTCAATAAAAAAAATGCCGGCGAGGGCCAGCAGGATCATCTTTCTCATGGTTAACGTATAGACTGCAAAAATAGACAAATATTGCCATATATTCTGTAGTTTTTTCTGCAAATTTCAATTGCGGGTCATCTTGTCAGAACTTCCGGCTTATCTTGCTGCTGGCATTCTATTTGAAAAAGCCATAAAAACATTTATTAAATTATGCAAAAAGGAAATATCAGGGTACAAACAGAGAACATTTTTCCCATCATTAAAAAATTTCTATACAGCGAACATGATATTTTTATCAGGGAACTGGTGAGCAATGCGGTGGATGCCACGCAAAAACTCAAAACACTTTCTTCCATCGGCGAAGCCAAAGGAGAACTGGGCGAATTAAGGATCGATTTGAGTATTGATAAAGAAAAGGGTACACTTACCATTGCCGACCGCGGTATTGGCATGACAGCAGAAGAGGTTGACAAATACCTGAACCAGGTGGCGTTCAGCAGTGCCGAAGAGTTTTTAGAAAAATACAAGGGGCAAAACGAAGCCAATATCATCGGGCATTTTGGACTGGGTTTTTACAGCGCCTTTATGGTAAGCGACCGGGTGGAAGTATTTACCAAAAGCTTTACAGCGGCACCGGCGGTTCGCTGGGAATGCGATGGCAGCCCCGAATATATTATTGAAGAAACAGAAAAAGCCGAAAGAGGAACATCCATTGTACTTCACCTTAATGAAGAAAGCAAAGAATTTTTGGATGCATATAAGGTGCAGCAAACACTTGAAAAATTCTGTAAGTTCCTGCCAGTGCCCGTGTATTTTGAAGACAAGCAGGTCAACAATACGGCCCCTGCCTGGATAAAAAAACCTTCCGAATTAAAGAAGGAAGATTATGAAAATTTCTATAAAGAACTATACCCGTTCAGCGAAACACCCCTGTTCTGGATACACCTCAATGTAGATTATCCGTTTAACCTTACGGGGATCCTTTTCTTTCCTAAAATAAAGCAGAGCTACGAAATACAAAAAGACAAGATACAGCTCTACAGCAACCAGGTTTTTGTAACCGATGAGGTAAAAGATATTGTGCCCGAATTTCTCATGCTGCTGCATGGCGTTATCGACAGTCCCGATATACCGCTCAATGTAAGCCGCAGTTACCTGCAGGGCGATCCCAATGTTAAAAAGATCAATGCACATATCACCAAAAAAGTGGCCGATAAACTGGAAGAGATCTTTAACAACGAACGGGCTTCTTTTGAACAAAAATGGGAGAGCCTGGGCCTGTTTGTGAAATACGGCATGATGACCGATGATAAGTTTCTCGAAAAAGCCAGTAAGTTTTTTGTGATGGAAGACAGCACAGGAAAATTTCATACCATGGAAGAGTACAAAAAACTTACCGAGGCCCTGCAGAAGAATAAAGAAGGTAAGCAGGTTATTTTATATACCACCAATCCTGTTCAGCAGGATGCTTATATACAACAGGCTGTTGCCAAAGGATACAGCGTGGTAAAAATGGAAACCCTGGTGGATGCGGCATTCATCAATAATATGGAAATGAAATGGAACGATACCATTTTTACACGGGTGGATGCCGATATTGCCGATAACCTCATTGATAAGTCTGAAGCGGCAGAAAGCGTATTGGGCAAAGAGGATACAGAAAAACTGAAAAAATTATTTGAACAGCCCCAGGAAAGCCTTCACATCAACGTGGAAGTGAAGGGCCTTAATACCGGTGCGCCTCCTGTTACCGCCACCAGGCCCGAGCAAATGCGGAGGATGAAAGACATGGCTGCTGTTGGGGGAGGTATGGCCGCATTTTATGCGCAAATGCCCGATGAAGTGAACCTTACGGTAAATGGCAACCATCCTGTTTTTAAAAATATACTTTCCGAAGCAGATGCTGGCAAGCAGGAAAAACAGGTGAAGAACCTGGCCGACCTGGCCCTGCTTTCGCAGGGCTTGCTCAGCGGCAAACATCTTACAGATTTCATAAGCAGGAGCGTGGAGCTGATGGAGAAATAAGGATGCTCCCTTAAGGTCGACCACCCTTATTTTTATACTTGTGCACTAAAAGAATTGCCAGGGTGGTCGACCTTTCTTGTTCTTACACTTGTGCACTAAAAGAATTGCCAGGGTGGTCGACCTTTTAAAAAACAGGTTACTCATAAGCTTTCATTCAACATGCACAATGCAGGCCATGCGTTCAAATGAATAATTTATTGTAAAACTGTAAGGCTGTGTCAATATCACAACACGTTAATTGCAAAATATTTATTTGTATTCGTTTTGCGGGGCATCGCCGGGTAAGCTTATTACATTAATTTTTCAGCACTGTATACTCCAGGTATTTCAGCCTTTTTACATGATGCAGTTCTTTAAACCCGGCGGCTGTAAACAAATGTTTTTCGAGCGGGTTAAAATAAATAATAGTCATTGACCTGGGGTTTTGCTGCAGGCTTATGTCAATATTTTCGATCACCCCGCTCATGATCACTTCATCAAAAGGGTTGAACATAAAAATGCAGTCGGCATCGGGTGGAATATCATAGTAAAAAGCTTCATTGTTGAGTATGGTACAAACCAGTTCAGGAAATTTTTTACGATACCCATGCAGATTGGCTTCAGCAGCCCTGCACAATTCTTTTGAAAAATCAATGCCGGTGATTTTTTTTGCGCCAAATGCTGCTGCCACACACATGGCCCTTCCTTTTCCGCAGCCAATATCGATCATATGTTTAAAAGAACCGATGCTTAGTTTTTCAAACACTTCTTCCAGCAGGTCGTAGGGGGCAGGCATGTAAATTGTGGCATTATCAATATCGATACCGTTAGCTTCAAGCGAATGCAGTTCGTCGGCACCGGTACTGTTGATGCCGTATTTTTTTTCGCCCCGTATTTCATGCCTTATCATGTGCAGGGCAATACGGGGGTTCCAGTTAAAAGCGATGTAAAAAAAATATTGCAGAAAACGCATGGGCAAAAGTAACTGTTATAGGAAGAATAATTACAGGGGATTTATCTCCGTGCCTTTGATATTTATTTCTTCATAATCTTAACTTCTTACTGTTTTAAAATCATTAATGCATTCAGAAATTAAGTTGTTTTGGTTATAAAGCATCTCAAAACTAATCGCATGAAGCATTTTGCGCCTTTGCCTCTCTGCGCCTCTGCGTGAATACTGTACTTTTTAGATACACGCTACTCACACAGCCTCATATCTATCACTTTCATTTGAAGGCTTTTTATTCCGTTCCATTCATTTTCATCAATGGTAAACGCAATATCCACCGGCTTTTTCATTTGCAGCAGGTGAAATTTATGTGCCATATTAAATCCTATGCCATTCATAATAATATTCTGCTGCTTCAGGGTAAAACGCAGATGCGCCTCCTTAACAATACGGCTGTAGCCGCTGTCTTCTACATTTTTGGCAATAAAAACAGGGCGCATATTGCCGGGGCCAAAAGGCTCCATCTGGCAAACAATGCCGTAAAAATTCGTCGTTATATCCGCAAAGGAAATTTCGGCATCAATTACAATTTCCGGCACCAGTAATCTTTCATCAATGCTGGCTGCCACCACGGCTTCAAATTTTTTACTGAAAGCCTCTATATTTTCCGGCAGCAGGCTGAGGCCGGCCGCTGCAAAATGCCCGCCATAGGCAACCAGGTATTCCCTGCATTCGTAAATGGCATCATATAAGTTAAAACCACTTACGCTCCTGGCACTGCCAGTAAGGTAATCGCCGTTTTTAGTGAGTACGATCGTAGGGCGGTGGTAATGTTCTATCAGCCTGCTGGCCACAATACCCACCACACCCTTGTGCCAGTCTTCTTTATATACAACCGATGTTTTACGCAGTTCAATGTCTTCGTACTGGTTAAGAATGGCGAGGGCCTGTTCTGTAATGCTGCTGTCGGCTTCTTTACGCTCGGTGTTATCGGTATGCAGCATTTCGGCATATTCAAAAGCTTTGCCAGGATCTTTTTCAATGAACATCTGCACCGCTTTCCGGGCATCGTCCATACGGCCGGCAGCATTTACCCTTGGGGCAATTACAAAAACAACATTGCTGATGGTAAGTGCATTTTTAATGCCACCTAGCGTTATGAGTGCTTTGATGCCGGGCTGCGGATCTGTATTTATTTTTTGAAGCCCATACCATGCCAGCACACGGTTTTCTCCGGTCATGGGCACAATATCGGCGGCAATGGCGGTGGCCAGCAGGTCGAGGTGAACAAACAGGTCTTCCTCCTTTAATGCTAATTTTTCAGTGAGAGCGGTCATCAGCTTAAAACCCACGCCGCAGCCGCAGAGTTCTTTATACGGATAGCCGCAATCATTTTGTTTTGGGTTGAGTATGGCTGCAGCTTTTGGTAAGATATTATCGGGCAGGTGATGGTCGCATACAATAAAATCAATGCCAAGTGTAGCAGCATAGGCGATCAGCTCGGCCGACTTAATGCCGCAGTCGAGGCAAATGATAAGACCAAACCCGTTTGTTGCAGCAAAATCAATTCCGGCCCTGCTTACACCGTATCCTTCCCTGTACCGGTGCGGAATGTAAAAATCCAGCAACGCCTCTTCATAAATATTGCGCAAAAAACTGTACATGCACGCCACAGCCGTGGTGCCATCCACATCGTAATCGCCAAAGACCAGTATTTTTTCTTTTTTTTGGAAAGCTGTTTCAATGCGGGCAACTGCCTTGTGCATATCTTTCATAAGCCAGGGGCTGTGCAGCATGCTGAGCCGGGGCCTGAAATAATCTTTTGCCTGCTGGTAAGTTTCAATTCCCCTTTGGCTGAGTACCCGGCAAAGGGCGGTATTGATATTAAGTGCCGTTTTTAATTCAGTGGTCTTTGCTTCATCAAAGGGAAGTATGGTCCATCTTTTTTCCAATGCTAATATTTTCTGTCGGTAGTAAACCTTACCAGGTCTTCCAGCGCTTTTCTTACGGGGCTTTCCGGAAATCGGTATAAGATTTCAAGGGCCTCATCACGGTACTCCAGCATTTTTTTTGTGGCATAGGTAATGCCGCCTGCCTGCTGTACCGTTTCAATCACTTTCTTTACCGAAGCAACTTTTTTATTTTCGTTTTTGATGATGTAAATTAATTCCTTTTTTGTATTTGCACTGCAGTTGTTGAGCGTGTAAATCAACGGCAAAGTGAGTTTTTTTTCTTTTATATCGTTGCCGGTTGGTTTGCCTACATCATCGGTACCATAGTCAAACAGGTCGTCTTTTACCTGGAAGGCAATACCCGTTTTTTCTCCAAACAGCTTCATTTGTTCCACAATTGCCTTATCCTGCGTGGTGCTCCAGGCGCCTGCGGCACAGGCCGAAGAAAGGAGGGAAGCGGTTTTGCTTTTGATGATCTCAAAGTAAACCGACTCATCGAGGTTGAGTTTTCTCGATTTTTCGATCTGCAGCAGTTCCCCCTCACTCATTTGTTTTACCGCCTCTGAGAGTATATGAAGCTGCATAAAATCATCGTTGGCGGTAGAAAGCAATAGGCCTTTGGAAAGCAGGTAATCGCCCACCAAAACGGCTATCTTATTCTTCCAGAGTGCATTTATAGAGAAAAAGCCCCTTCTTTCATAAGACTCATCCACCACATCATCGTGTACCAGGGTGGCGGTATGAAGCATCTCCACCAGTGCGGCTGCCCGGTAAGTGCTCTCGTTCACGGGGGCATGCAATTTAGCGCTCAGGAATACAAACATGGGCCTTAACTGCTTGCCTTTACGCTTAATAATGTATTTCATGATGGTATCAAGCAGGGAAACATCACTTTGTACGGCATGGGCGAATTTGGTCTCAAAAAGCTTTAATTCAGGCCCTATAATATCTGTTACAAACTTCATTTATGCGGCAATATAGTGTACTAAACAGGCATAACCATAAATAATTTTCGGGCACGGTTGGCAAATATTTAGGCCCCCAAAGCAGCGTTTTACCCCCTGTATGTCACTTAATACTACAAAATAATGGCCGGGCCAAATGCAGGAATATAAATAATTGCTAAAAAAATTTGTAATTTGACCCCCAACCCCATAAATTTGCAAATTAATCAACTCGTATAATTAGAAATCTATCAATCATTTAGTTATGTTTAGCAAAAAGTACAAATTATTATTAATGGCATTTGCGCTTATGGGAACGGCCGCATTTGCTCAAAACAATGGTGGTTATAGCATCTATGACTCTACTGTTGTACGTTCTAAAGACCTGCCACAGCAGACAGAGTTTTGGAACAATGCTTATGATTATCCAGCCAAACCACGCAATATGTGGGAAGTGGGTGCATCTTTAGGTATGTTCACCATCAGCAGCGATGTTACTGCCAGGCCTTTTACATTCCCAAATTTTTCGGTTCATGTTAGAAAAGCATTGGGATATGTTTTTTCACTGCGTTTACAATACCTCAATGCCACTGGTAAAGGTTTGAACTATAACGCAGCTATGAACTATTATAAAAACCCCGCCTGGAACGCCAATCTTGGTACCGGCAAAAGGTATTTTACAGTAGCTCCCGATGGAACTGTTAATGATGGCGCAGGTAATACCGCGTCAAGAGCAGATTTTGTTTTTTATAACTACAAAACAAAAGTGCAGGATCTTGGATTGCAGGGTATCGTTAGCCTGAACAATATCCGTTTCCATAAGAATAAGACCGCCCTCCAGATCTATGCTGGTGGTGGTATCGGCGCTACCATTTACGAATCTAAAGTAAATGCCCTTGATGAAAACGGCAACAACTATGCAGCAAAATTTAATGCATTGGCTGCCCAGTACAATTATGGCAGCTACAAAGACAGGAAGAAGATCATCAGCGACCTGAAGGGTTTCATGGATGACACTTACGAAACAGATGCAGAAAGCCAGGGCAAGCGCAGGCAGGTATTTGGTAACGGTACTTTAAAGCCATCGGGTACAATTTTGGTTGGGATTGCTTATAAATTAGGCAAGCGTATCAACCTGGCTCTTGAAGACCGTCATACATTCGTTAAAGACGATCTGCTCGATGGTCAAAGGTGGCAGGAGCACGCTTGGGGCGATGCGGCACTTACACGTGATTTCGATTCTTACAACTATCTTTCTCTTGGTCTTAACTTCAACCTGGGTGCTAAATCAGTAGAACCACTTTATTGGTTAAACCCGTTGAACTATGCCTACAGCGAACTCAACAACCCCAAGCACATGAAATTGCCAAAACCTGTATTTGACGATGCAGATGGCGATGGTGTTGTAGACCAGCTCGACCGTGAGCCAAACACTCCGGCCGATTGCCCTGTTGATACACACGGTGTTTCTAAAGATACAGATGGCGATGGTGTACCAGATTGCAAAGACAAGCAGTTGATCACTCCTACAGAGTGCCAGCCTGTTGATGCGGATGGTGTGGGTAAATGCCCAGAACCAGAATGCTGCAAAAATGCTGCAGCTGCTGCAGTTGCTTGCCCAACAGATTACCCAAGCCTTAACTTCCGCGGTGCTACCTTAAGCAGCGATGCCAAGGCAATGCTTGCAAGCGTGGCTTCTAAGATGAAGGCCAATCCAAACTGTAATATCAGCCTCAATGGTTACCCCGAAGCTTCTAAGGCTTCTCAGGCTCTTTGCCAAAAAAGGTTAGATGCAGCTAAGATGTACCTGGTGGAAAAAGAAGGTATCAGCGCCGACAGGATCTCTACTAATTGCGAAATTGGTGGCGGCGATAAAAATACAGTTGACGTTAAGTCAAACTAATATCAGTTTTAATTCCACTTTTTGCTCAATGAAGGCCCTCCCATCCGGGAGGGTCTTCTCTTTTATACAAAACCCCAACAATCAACCCCAACAATCAACCCCAAACAATCAACCACCAACCCCAAACCCACCAACCCCAAACAATCAACCACCAACCCCAAACCCATCAACCCCAAACCCATCAACCCCAAACCCATCAACCCCAAACCCATTCAACCCCAAACAATCAACCGTTACTTTATACAATCCTTAACGCTTAAATTTTGGCTTCCAGCAATTAATAGTTCATTTTTGGCCAAAATCTGTTAATTTTGCACTTCTTTATGAAATTGAAAATAGTTTTGGTTGGCCTGGTATCGTTAATGCTCCTGCTCACAGCCTGCAGCAAATTCGGTAAAGTACAGAAAAGCAAGGATATAGAGTATAAGCTTAAAATGGCCGATGAGTATTACTCAAAAAAGAAATACAAATTCGCCCAGCAGTTATACGAAGAACTTTTTCCGGCTTACAAGGGCACTCAAAAGTTTGAAGACATTTATTATAAATACGCCTATTGCTTTTATTACCAGAAGCTCTATATGGATGCCGAAAACCTGTTCAAGGGCTACCTCGAGGTTTTCCCAAACAGCAGCAGGGCAGAGGAAGTGGATTATATGAGGGCTTATTCCTTTTATAAACAAAGCCCCAAGATCGAACTGGAGCAGGTAAATACGGTTAAGGCCATGAACATGATGCAAACCTATATTAACCAGCATCCGGGTTCTCCCAGGGTAAAAGACGCCACCGAGATAATTGATAAATGCAGGCAAAAGCTGGAAGAAAAGGAATACAGGTCGGCTTTATTATATTATAACCTGGGACAGTTTAAGGCAGCAGCCGTGGCCTATACCAACCTGCTGAACAACTACCCCGAAGCCATAAAGGCCGATGAATATAAATTGATGGTGGTAAAATCATACTATCGTTACGCTAAGCTGAGCATTGTGGAAAAGCAGTTGGAGCGTTACGAAAAAGTAACAGAAGAGTATGAAGATTTTATGGATCGCTTCCCGGAAAGCAGTCTTTTAAAGCAGGCAGAAGAATACAGTAATTTAAGTAAAAATCATATAAAAGAAATACAAAATGAGCAAACTACGTCGGCAGCTAAGCGCTAGTACCAGCAGTGTGGTGGAGCCTAAAAAGTTAAGCGATCTCAAGGATAAAACCGGGAACGTTTATGAGTCTATTGCCATTATTGCAAAACGTGCAAACCAGATCAACATCACTATTAAGGAAGAACTGCACAACAAACTGGAAGAATTTGCCAGCCATACCGACAGCCTCGAAGAAATACATGAGAACAAGGAGCAGATCGAGATCTCCAAGGCCTATGAGCGTATGCCCAACCCGGCATTACTGGCTACCACGGAGTTTTTAGAGGATAAAGTGTATTTCAGAAAGAACGACGAAGACCTTTTCAGTTAAGAAAGGGGATTTAGCATGATCTTTTCAATCAGAATGTATAATTTTAACGGCGGGTTCAATCCGCCGTTTCTTATATGCTAAAGGGCAAAAAAATATTATTGGGTGTTACGGGCAGTATTGCTGCCTACAAGGCTGCCATTTTGGTAAGGCTGCTCATTAAAGAAGGTGCCGAAGTAAAAGTGATAATGACGCCGGCAGCAGCTGAATTTATTACCCCGCTCACGTTAAGTACGCTGAGTAAAAACGAAGTGCTTACCCAAATAAGCAATGATGCCTCCTGGGCAAATCATGTAATGCTGGGCCGCTGGGCCGACCTCATGCTGGTAGCGCCGCTCAGTTGCAATACGCTGGCTAAAATGGCCAACGGGATCTGCGATAATCTTTTAATGGCAGTTTACTTATCGGCCACCTGCAAAGTGGTGCTGGCGCCAGCTATGGATGAAGATATGTGGAAGCATGCCGCTACGAAAGAGAATCTAAAAAAAATTCAGTCGTACCAAAACGAAGTGATCTCAGTTAACAGCGGAGAACTGGCCAGCGGGCTTTTTGGCGAAGGAAGGATGGCCGAGCCGGAAGAAATTGTTGATTGGGTAAAAAAAAACTTTAGCAGGGCCGGGGCTTTAAACGGCAAAAAAGTACTTATTACAGCCGGGCCAACTTACGAAGCCTTTGATCCGGTTCGTTTCATCGGAAATCATTCTACCGGTAAAATGGGGATCGCCATTGCCGAAGCATGCAAACACCGGGGTGCTTCTGTTACCCTGGTGCTTGGCCCCAGTAATGAAGCAGTACCAGGAGGCATAGAACTGGTAAGGGTAAAGGCTGCACAGGAAATGTATGATGCCTGTGTGGAGCGTTTCAACTCCATGGATATTGCTGTTATGTCGGCAGCTGTGGCCGATTACACACCGGTGCAGGTGGCAGCAGAAAAAATAAAGAAGAAGGATGATTCATTGCTGCTGCAACTGAAAAAAACACCCGATATACTTAAAAAATTGGGCGAACTAAAAAAGCCGGCACAGTTCCTGGCGGGATTTGCGCTCGAAACAAATAACGAAAAAGAACATGCCCTTGCCAAGCTCCGGTCTAAAAATGCCGACATCATCATTATGAACTCCCTGAATGATAAGGGAGCCGGTTTTGGACATGACACCAATAAAATAACTATTTTTGACAAAGCAGGCAATGAGTTTTCTTTTGATACAAAATCAAAAAAAGAAGTTGCCGCCGATATTGTTGATATCATCATTAAAAGCTGCCATGCGTAAAACATTTTTTGCAATTAGCATCCTTCTCTTAACCGTTCAGGTATCCATTGCCCAGGAACTCAATGCAAGGGTTACCGTAATGGCGGGCCAGGTGGGGCCCAATGTGAACCGTAATACCTTTACCACGCTTCAAACAGCACTCACCAATTTTTTAAACAACCGCAAATGGACGGCTGATGTGTTTGCCCCCAATGAAAGGATACAATGCAATTTTCTGCTTACGATTGAACCCACCAGCGACCAGAATATATACGATGCCTCTCTTGCCATACAGGCTGCCAGGCCGGTATTCAACAGTAATTACCTTTCGCCCATCATTAATTATAAAGACGATAATATAAAATTCAAATACGTGGAATTCCAGCAACTGGAGTTTAACGATAACAGGGTGACCGGCCCCGATGAACAGGCCTCGAACCTCACAGCCGTGTTTGCTTATTATGCCTATATGGTACTTGCTTTTGATTATGCATCTTTTTCTTCACACGGCGGGGATGTATATTTTCAAAAAGCACAGAATGTGGTCAATAATGCACCCGATGGAAGGGGGATCAGCGGCTGGAAAGCCTTTGACGGGGTACGAAACCGCTACTGGCTGGTGGAAAATATGATCAACAGCCGTTACAGTGTTATGCACGATGTGTATTACGGTTATTACCGGCAGGCACTCGATAAAATGTACGACGATGCCAATGCGGCGCGTACGGCCATGGTAAATGTATTGCAGCAGTTGAACAGCTTTAATACAGATAATCCAAACACAATGATCAACCAGTTTTTCTTCCAGGGTAAATCCGATGAACTTATTAATATGTTTAAAAAAGCCATGCCGCAAGACAAAGCGGTGGCGCTGGAAATACTGCCCAAACTCGATATTACCAATGCAGCTAAATACAGGGAAGGCCTGAAATGATGAAGTACCTTTTCATTTTTTGCTGTACCCTTTTTATTGCCTGTTCTCCCGACCGGCCAGATGATGTATTGCCACCCGAAAAAATGCAGCAGGTTTTATGGGATTATATCCGGGCTGATGTTTATGCGTCTGAATTTATTTCAAAAGACTCATCTAAAAATGCAGTGGCAGAAAATGCAAAACTTCAACTGGCTGTTTTCAAAAAGCATAAAATATCAAAGGAGCAGTTTTATAAAAGTTACGGTTATTATGCGTCTCATAATAAAGAAATGCGAACCATGCTCGACAGTATTACTGCCGGGCAGCAACGGCTGGAACAACAAAAATCGGCAAGGCTGGCCGACAGTACACGAAAAGCAGACAGCCTGGGCAAAATTACCGATAGTGTGGCAAAACTAACAGACAGCACAAAAAAAAGGACGGTCGACAGCACGCGCCACAAACAGGATACCATGTTCAGGAAAAAGGGCATCAAAGTCGGCCCAGGCCTTCCCAAACGCAGGATCAAACTCTTTAAAGAAGTATAAATATGAACAAGGTTTATAAAAATGCAGCCGATGCCATCGAAGGAATTAAAGATGGCGAAGTGATCATGCTGGGCGGATTTGGGCTATGCGGTATCCCCGAAAATTGCATTGCAGCATTGGTAAAAAGCGGGGTTAAAAACCTCACCTGTATTTCCAATAATGCCGGCGTGGATGATTTTGGTATCGGGCTCTTACTGAAAGGCCGCCAGATAAAAAAAATGATTTCTTCTTACGTGGGCGAAAATGCCGAGTTTGAACGCCAACTGCTCAGCGGCGAACTGGAAGTGGAACTGATACCACAGGGAACCCTTGCCACCCGTTGTATGGCTGCCGGGTACGGAATGCCGGCCATTTATACACCCGCTGGTGTGGGTACAGAAGTGGCAGCAGGAAAAGAAATAAGAAATTTTAATGGTAAAGATTATTTACTGGAATATGCGTTTGATGCAAATTATGCCATTGTAAAAGCCTGGAAAGGCGATACACAGGGGAACCTGGTTTATAAAGATACTGCCCGAAACTTTAACCCGCTGATGGCCATGGGTGCAAAGATCACAATTGCCGAAGTGGAAGAACTGGTACAGCCCGGCGAACTTGACCCCAACAACATACATACACCCGGTATTTACGTACACCGTATTTTCCAGGGAACGAATTATGAAAAACGCATAGAGCAGCGAACGGTGAAGAAGGTCAACGGGTGATGGGTTTGGGGTTTGGCGTTGAAGGTTGATGCTTGATCTTATTATTACAGTCTCACAATTTACTCAAACCAATTATTACATAATCACATTGGCTAATCATCACATTGATACATCATCAAATTATCTAATTGGCAAATTATTTTTATGGCACTCGATAAATATCAAATAGCACAAAGAATTGCAAAGGAATTGCAGGATGGGTTTTATGTAAACCTGGGTATCGGCATTCCTACGCTGGTGGCCAATTATATTCCCGCAGGTATTAATGTGGTATTGCAAAGCGAAAACGGCTTGCTGGGGATGGGGCCTTTTCCGGAAGAAGGAAAAGAAGATGCCGATCTCATTAATGCCGGCAAACAAACTATTACTACCGTGCCCGGCTCTGCTTTTTTCGACAGTGCTTTAAGTTTTGGTATGATACGTTCCGGCAAGGTTGACCTTACTGTACTGGGGGCAATGGAAGTGAGTGAAAACGGGGATATTGCCAACTGGAAAATTCCCGGAAAAATGGTGAAAGGCATGGGTGGCGCCATGGACCTGGTGGCCAGTGCAAAAAACATCATTGTGGCCATGATGCATACAAACCCAAAAGGAGAAAGCAAGCTTTTACCTGCGTGCACACTGCCGCTTACGGGGGTCGGTTGCGTAAAAAAGATCGTGAGCGACCTTGCCGTAATGGAAGTAACTGCAGGTGGCTTTAAACTGCTGGAACGGGCGCCGGGTGTAAGTACAGAAGAAATAAAACAAAAGACCGCCGGCAAACTGATCATTGAAGGGGAGGTCCCGGAGATGATTTTTTAAATTTATTTTATTTGATTGGATCTGGTATCCCGGATACATTAACGATTGCCTGCTGTATAATAGCTGCAAGTATGTGTACTTATTCATTTTTATGATTCCCTATACCGTTACTCAATCAGCGAACTGCTGCTTTTAATATCTTTTACTGCATTAAAAAGATGATCAAGGTCCTGCTGCTCATTAAAAGCATGAATAGAATACCTTAAATATGTTTTTGCCCCATGCCGCATTACAGGAACCTGTATATGATACGTTTCTAAGAGCAGGTCATGCAATTTTTCCGGTTCCCTGGTTTTAATTTCTGCACTGTACATCTGTGCGGTAAAATCATCATTTACCGGGGCAATTGGTACCGCATCCAGTAAATTACATAAAGTGCCGGCATTTTCCATTGTGAGCGTTCTGCATTGGGCGGTCACCATTGGCCAATTATACTGTTCCATGAACTCAAGGCTTGATGGTATGGTTAAATAAGCCGTGTAATCTCTTGTGCCGATCAGTTGCTGGTGGTCCTGGAAAGTTGAAGAAGAGGGAAACAATGCCTTATAGCCCCAGCTTATGATGAGAGGGTCTATAAAATGCTGCAGCTCTTTTTTTACATAAACAAAAGAGCTGCCTTTCGGTGTCATCATCCATTTATGGCAGGCGCCGGTATAAATATCTGCCTGCAGTGTGCTTAGATCAAGGTTTACCTGGCCGGGTGCATGAGCGCCATCTACAAAGGTTACCAGGCCAAGTTGTTTTGCTTTTGCACAAATTTCTTCTACCGGCAGCCGCAGGGCCGTGCTGCTCGTAACATGACTGATAAAAACCATTTTTGTTTTAGGGCTGAGTCCTTTGAAAAAATCATCTACCAAGGCTTCTTTTGATGTTATTGGAATGCTGATAGGCTGTTTCTTATATACCATCCCTTTTTTTTCGCAATAGAATTCCCAGGTCTTGTCACAGGCGCCGTATTCAAGTGCCGTAGTTAATATTTCATCGCCGGGTTTAAAAGGAAAACTTTTTGCAACCATGTTTACTGCGTAGGTCGGATTGGTAATGTACACCAGGTCTTCGGCCGGGCAATGAAGATAGGCAGCCAGGCTTTGTTTTGATTGTTTAAGATAATTCAGGCCGGTATTTGTTATGAAGTCAACCGGGTCCAGTTCCATTTCCCGTTGCAGTGCCTGGTATTTTTCAAAAACGGGTTTTACGCAGGCACCAAAGGAACCAAAATTTAAAAAAACTAGTCCGGGTTTTAATAAAAACTGCGATTGTAAAATTTGCATGCGCAAAGTTAAGCTTATAGGCTAAAAATTGAAAAGCCAAAAACAAACAAGGTTTCCTTTACCGGTATTTTTCCGCTACAGTATAACAGATCCTGTCGGTGATCCTTGTAAAAACCTGGCCTTTCAGTTTTCTAAGTCTTTTTGTACGCCTTCCATCCAGCAGGCGGCCCTGGTTATCGAAAACCTGGGGCTGGTCAAAATAGGCGAGTATCAGGTATTTCGGCGGCGAAAAAAGCTGGCGGATCACCCTCGGTTTAATACTGATGAAAACAAGGTTCCGTTCCCGGTCGTTTACATAATAATCGAAACTGGTGATCCAGGTGCATTTGATCTGCTGCATCCTGCGCATGATATCCAGGATGCCGGAAGTTGCATATCCATATTTTGTTAATGTATCAGCCAGGTTTGTTTCCCTGGTATTGAATTCATAGATATAGGTAAGCGTATCTGTTATCATTTCGAGCGAAACAATATTGAAATCCTTATCGGTAAATGAGAGCGTAAAAGGCTTTTGATTGTTAAGCCGTTTGTATTTCTCTTCTATTCTCAGCAGTTCATCCTGGTTCAGGTTATAATAATTATTTGAAACAATTTTTGAGGAACAGGCACTCAAAAACTGCAGCACTGCCAAAAAGGGCAATATGTATAGGCGGTTATTCATTCTAATCTTTTGTACAAAATGTAACAGCAAAAATTATCTTCTTCAATACCCTGGGAGAAACCTGCAGCAGTGTTTTTCCGCCATAATCCCAATAAACAAGGGTAACCACGCCATTGTGTTCCTGTATACTTTCAAGAATTACAAAATGTGTTGGTATGGATAGTTTTATTTTATCGTGATTCTTTTTATGTATCACCCGGTTATTGAGATACAGGGCAATGATGCCTTTTCCGGATCGGTTGCCGAGGTAGTTTACCATGTTCTTCACCCATGGCCTTATAATGTCGCTGCCCACGCTGCGGGTCTTATAGCCTGTCATTGCCTTTACCATCCTGTTGAATTTGGCCAGGTTGCTGGCTGCCCAAAATCCGTTTTCATCACCCGCCGAGTATTTTTTATTGAAAATATTCAGGTAACCTTTAAAATGATCGGCCAGTGAGAGAAACCACATTTGTTCTGCATGCCGAACATCCAGCACGCCCTTAAAGCGCAGTTCCCCAGCAGCGTTTCTTACAGAAGCGGAAGGCTCAAAATGATTGTTCTGGTAATTGGCCCTGCCTTCTTTGTACAACTGCATCATAAACTTTACATAGCCAAGCGGGTCTTCATGAATTACCAGGTACGAAAGCGCCCCGTAGGCACAAAAATTGGTGCTCCTGCCGGGATAGAAACTCAATGGATCCAGCACGTTTTTGCGCAGGTTCTGGTAAAAGAGTGTTGGTTTTACATGCACCCAATAATAACTAGTATCCGGGGTTCTTACTGAATCCAGGTAGGAGAGTGCTTCCTGGCTGGTAGAAAGGACCGGCATATTGTTTGCCGGTTCTGTTGCAAAAATATTTTTACAGCAAAGCAGAAAACACAGGAGAATTGCGGCGAAAATGATTTTTTGAAAAGAGATATTACTCAAACGCTGTAAACTTTTTTAAGTGGCGAAGCTATTATGTTTTGGCAAAAAAAAATGTTTTGAGCAGCATCAAATTTCAATCTTTTCAACGGAAGCCCTCGGGGGCAATGTTTCTTTGATCAATTGATAATTGGTGACCACTTCGGTTTTTCCCTGGCTTTTGCTGTTGATGCCCGCACATACTTTTTTAAGTCCGGCAATAAAGGTCTTTTGCCTGGCCGGGGTTAGCTCGGTGAGCTTAAAAGCCATATCAAATTCACCCTCGCGGCCAAGCGGCCCTACTTTATAGAAGGAAATAGCTTTTACTTTATATTGTTTTTTAAACTGCTGTACAAATTTTACCAGGGGGGCATCATCGGGCACACCCGTACCAATGCTGGTAAATTTTACCGCCACTTTATAAGCAGAAATGGGATTTTTTTTGCCTGTGCTTGCAGGTTTTTGCTGGCAAAATGCCGAAAAACCCATTAAAATAAAAATTGCCAACCCGGTAAACTGTTTCATATATTTTATTTTTTTTAGAACTGCCTCTCAGCAGCTTAAAGTTCAGACAGCGATACTACATAAAAGTTTGTTAGCCTCATCTTAAAATCTTTTAACAAGTTAGTTTTTTTCCTTAACTTTCATACAGCATTGTTCCATGTTGTGTATGCCTCCCCTTGGTTCATATAAGAAAAAAATATCACGGTTGCTCATTGGCCCTGCCGAAGAGGAGTTGCTGTTTAAAAAAATGCAGCAGCAATTTCCCAAATTGTTTAAAAAAGTTTTCCCGGGTAAGTTCAGTTGTAAATCAGTTGTTATTATTCCATCTCTTACATTAGATGAGGAAATACTTTCAAAAATAAGCGGCATCATTCATTATGAAGAGCGCCTGCTTTGCCTGCTCATGCTCCTGCGTATGCCCCGCACCCATGTGGTATATGTAACCAGTACGCCGGTAGACCCCGTTATTATTGACTATTACCTGCAATTATTACCGGGGATCACCAGGAACCATGCCATGCAGCGGCTTACGCTTATCAGCTGTTATGATGCTTCACACAAATCGCTTACACAAAAGATACTGGAACGGCCCCGTATTATTGAACGGATCCGCAACAGCATTCCCAAAGGTAATATTGCGCACCTGGCCTGTTTTACGGTAACAGCATATGAACGTTCGCTGGCCGTTCAGCTCAGGATGCCGGTGTATGGCTGCGATCCTTCCCTGTACGATAATGGCAATAAAAGCAACAGCAGGAAAATTTTTAGATCCTGCGGTTTGCAGGTACCCGATGGTTTTGAAGACCTGCAGAGTGAGGCCGAACTGGTACATGCACTCGCCGAGCTTAAAAGAAAAAATCCGTCCATAACAAAAGCAGTCCTGAAGCTCAACGAAGGTTTTTCGGGTGAAGGGAATGCGGTGTTTGAGTATGAAAAAAAATATGTCAGTAAAATGGAATCAGCCATTGCCCGCCAGCTTCCACAAAAATTGCAGATCGTTGCAAAGGGGCTCAGGTATGGGGCATTCATGCAGAAATTTGAACTGATGGGTGGCGTGGTGGAAGCTTTTGTGAACGGTGCAACAAAAGCATCGCCATCGGTACAGTGCCGCATCAACCCACTCGGCGATTGTAAGGTCATATCCACGCACGACCAGCTCATTGGCGGAGAAAATGACCAGGTATTTCTTGGGGCCGATTTTCCGGCAAACAAAGAATATGCAGTTGAAATAGGCGAACAGGGTTTAAAAGTTGCCCATGCATTACAGCGCCTCGGCGTGCTGGGCCGGTTTGGGATAGATTTTATTTCGGTAAAAGAAAATAACCGCTGGAAACATTATGCCATTGAAATAAACCTGCGCAAAGGCGGCACCACGCACCCCTATATCATGCTGCAGTTTTTAACCGATGGTGATTATGATTTTAAAAAGGGAATATACCATACAGCCAATGGCCAGTTACGTTATTATTTTTGCAGCGATAACCTCTGTTCACAAAAATACAAATGCCTTACACCGCCCGACCTGGTGGATGTGGCCATGATGAATAACCTGTTGTACGACGGCACTTCACAGGAAGGCGTGATGTTTCACCTCATAGGTGCATTGAGCCAGTATGGAAAACTGGGCGTGGTTTGTATCGCAAGCAGCCCGCAGCGTGCCCGCAAATTATACAAACAAACCGTAGAAGTGCTCGACAACGAATGCAGGGGCTGTTAAATATGCCGTATAAAAAAACAGTCATTACCAGCTTTATCTTAATTTCGCCGGAATTATTTTTCAGTTAATCAAAAATGTTTTTCATGGGTATAAAAACCACCCGGCAAAAGCCGCGGCAGCCGATGATTGCTGTTGTTTACTGGCTTCAGAAACTTTTACCTATGGGTGCCAAATCCAAAATAAAACTTTTTATGAACCTGGAGTGGATATTCGACCGCCTCTCGCATGAAACCTCCTTCAGCATTTATTCGCCCGAAGATCATCCCTTCCGGAAATTTTCAAAAAAATTCATCCTGGAGAATATTAATTCAGCTAGTACAGTACTTGATCTTGGTTGTAACCTGGGCGATATAAGTTATATGATCGCCCAAAAAGCAAAGCAGGTTGTGGGTATCGACTACAATGAAACAGCTATTGAAGCAGCTAAAACAAAGTATAAACATCCCAATCTTCAATTTTACCACCGGGAAGCATACGATTATTTACTTGAAAACCCCCGGCAGTTCGATACACTCATTCTTTCTCATATCCTGGAGCATCTTGATAACCCGGAAGATTTTCTTCAAAAGTTTAAAGGGTTTTTTAAGGAAATTTATATCGAACTTCCGGATTTTGACCGGACTTACCTGAATCAGTACAGGAAAGATGCCGGGGTAAGCCTCATTTATACAGATGACGATCATATTTCTGAATTTGACCGTGATGAACTTATGGAATTACTTCAAAAGTGCCATATCGAAGTGTTTAAATCGGAGTACCGGTTTGGTATTCAAAAGTTATGGTGCCGGGTTAATTAACTGCCATTTCTTTTCTTCCGGCAAGCATCCAGGGCTGCAGCTTCTTTGAGCAGTTTAATGACGGCTTTTATGTCGATATCTTCCGGTGAATGATAAATTTTATAGAAGATCTGCCTGTTGGTACCATGCGTAAGATAATTGTCTGCATCTTTCATACGGTTTCCGTACCAGAATGAAAGCATTACGCCTTTTTTAATGCCGCCACGGGGTACGGTTGAGGGCCAGATCAGGCAAATGCTTTTGTTCCCATAAAAAAAAGGGACGTTATAAGATATCTTTTCCCTGCAATAGGCCGGCAGCGTTTCTTTCACTACCTGCCGCAAAATGTCTACCAGGATGCGCTCATGATCGGGCAGCAGTTCATACAACTGCAATATTGATTTTATTTTTGGGAAGCTTTCTTTCATATAATAAATGCGGCTTGCAGCAAATGTAAATTTTATTTATTGCCGGCTCCTGCCTTCTGTAACTTTTATTACCGTTCTGCAGAAAATGTGCTGCTAGTTTTGCACTGCAAAAAAATCAACAGATGAAGTATATTATAGTAGGTGGCGTGGCAGGCGGTGCCAGCACAGCAGCCAGGCTCAGGCGTATAGACGAGCATGCAGAAATCATTATGTTCGAAAAAGGCGAATATATCTCCTATGCCAATTGCGGCCTTCCTTATTATATTGGCAACGTAATTAAAGAACGGGATAAGCTGTTTGTGCAAACCGCTCAGTCGTTTAACAGCAGGTTTAACGTGGATGTCAGGGTTTCTACAGAAGTTACAGCTATTCACGCCGCCAATAAGAACATAACTGCTGTTGATTTAAAAACAGGAAAAACCTACACCGAGCATTTTGATAAACTGGTAATTGCCACCGGTGCAGAACCGGTTCGGCCGCCATTGCCCGGTATTAGATCTTCTAAAATATTCACCCTGCGTAATGTGCCAGATACAGATGCCATCAAAACATTTGCCCGCCAATATATGGGCGGTAAAGCCATGGTAATAGGAGCGGGCTTTATTGGCCTCGAAATGGCAGAGAACCTGCATCATGCCGGTATTAAAGTAACAGTTGTGGAAATGATCAACCAGGTACTGGCCCCGCTTGATTTTCCTATTGCTGCCATTGCGCAGCAGCACCTGCGCAGCAAGGGTGTTAAACTTTTGCTTAATACAGCCGTAAGCGCTTTTGAAGAAACAGCTGAGGGGGTTAAAGTGATACTCAACAACGGTGATGAAAACCTGGTTGATTTTGTGCTGCTTTCCATTGGTGTAAAACCCGACACAAAACTGGCACAGGGCGCCGGGCTTCAAATTGGCAATGCACGCGGTATTGTGGTTAATGAGTTTTTGCAAACCAGTAACCCCGATATCTATGCCGTAGGCGATGCCATTGAATTTAAAAATCCCATCACGGGTAAGATCATGAACACCTACCTTGCGGGACCTGCAAACAAGCAGGGCCGTATTTGTGCCGATAATATGGTGGAGGGAAATACTAAAAAATACAACGGTGCCATCAATACGGCCATCTTAAAAATATTTGACCTTACAGCCGGTGCCACCGGCATGGCCTCCAAACACCTGCAAGCTTTGGAAATTGAGCATAAGATCGCAACGGTAAGGGCCGGTTCACATGCGTCTTATTATCCCGGTGCAAAACAAATGACCATACAAATAGCCTTTTCCCCGGCAGATGGTAAATTGCTGGGTGCACAGGCCATTGGGGAAGAAGGCGTGGATAAAAGATTAGATGTGCTGGCGCTGCTCATACAAAAGCAGGGAACTATTTACGATCTTATGGAACTGGAGCATGCTTATGCACCGCCTTATTCTTCTGCGAAAGATCCGCTCAATATGGCGGGCTTTGTAGCCGAAAATATATTGAAGGGTGTATTAAAACTAAAGCAATGGAATGAATTTGTTCCTGCACTGGAAAATACTCCCGATGCCCTGCTCATAGATGTCAGGGCCCCGCACGAACATGGCCCGCGCCATATACCGGGTTCAATCAACATCCCGGTAGATGAATTACGAACCCGGATGAACGAGTTGCCCAAACACAGTCCTTTGTTTGTTTATTGCGAGATAGGATTGCGTGGCTACCTTGCACAAAGGATGCTTCTGCAAAACGGGTATACGGTATATAATCTCAGTGGTGGATATGCGCTGTGGGAAGCCTGCACGGCAGAAACAGCCCTGGCCCGGTCAAAAGAGTTTGCGGTGCCGTTGTGATAAAAGATATATGCTGTTTTCTCCTTCATTTAAATTTTGCCCAATGAGCCGTACATTTGGGTATGGCATTACTCAAAAAAATATCCGGAAATAAAACGGTCGACAATACCGGGCTCAACAGTTCAGTAACATCCAAATATGCCCGTTTTGTAAATAAAGATGGTTCTGCAAACGTGGTGAACAAAACATCTTTCTTCAACCGTTTCAGTATTTACCATTACCTCATCAATATGCCAGGCTGGAAGTTTGCCCTGCTGGTGTTTGCTTTTTATACAGCTATCAATTTTTTGTTTGCAGTGGTATATTATCTTTTTTGTGTGCCATACCTCCAGGGTATCATTAAGGGTACGCCGCTCCAAACTTTTGAAGAAGCTTATTTTTTCAGTTCGCAAACACTTACAACAGTGGGTTATGGCCGTATCAGCCCGGTGGGTATTGTTGCCAATACCATTGCATCGCTGGAGGCGCTCATCGGTATCCTTACGCTGGCCATCATTACAGGTTTACTTTATGGAAGGTTTGTAAAACCCAAGGCCTATATCCGTTTCAGCAAAGAAGCGCTGATCGCACCTTTTAAAGAAGGCAGGGCGCTTATGTTAAGACTGGCGCCTATTAAAAATGCAAAGCTCAGCGAAGTAAGCATACAGGTAACCTGCAGCCTTATGCTGGAAGAGAACGGTAAGATGGTGAACCGCTATTTCACCCTGCCACTGCAGTTCAGTACACTCAATACACTTTATCTCAGCTGGACGGTGGTGCACCCCATCAATGAAGAAAGCCCTTTTTTTAACCTGGCAGAAAAAGAGATGCAGGATGCCGACCTGGAGCTGATCGTTTTTTTGAAGGCATTCGACGAAGATTTTTCAAACACTGTGATCGCCCGCACCAGTTACACCTACGATGAAATTATTACAGGCGCCAAATACGTTCCTGTATTTTATGATTCGCCGGAGGGCAAAGGCACTATTGTAGACCTGGAAAAACTGGATAAGTGGGAGCGGGTGGAGTTGGGTTGACCCCATTTTGAAAGGCGGATTTACCCATGATCTTCAAACTGGTATTTTTTAATGAATTCTTCATGTTCCTGCTGGAATGTTTTTTTGGCATGATGGGCTTCCTGGCCATCAATATATGCACGCACCCGGCCAAGAGCCGATTCGCTCACTGATACGGCATAATACTCATCGGCCCATTCAAATTTTGTTTTTGTGATCTTTTCTTTGTTGATCCAAAAGGCCGATTCGCCTTTTATCAGCTGCATGGCTTTGGCGATGGTCATATCTGCATTCAGCGCCATTAAACAATGCAGGTGTTCGGTATGGCCATTGAGCCGGTCTATGTATATCCCCTTGGTTTTGGCATTTTGCCTTATATGCTCAATAACGAGTATGCGGATATCTTTACTGAGATAGGGGAGGCGCTTTTTGGTGCCCCATACTGCGTGTATCATTATTTTTACGTAGGGCATGTTGTGTTGTTGGTCTCGGCACTGCCACCTCTGTATGGTCTCCGCCCTGTCGCCTCTGCGGTCTCCGCCCTGTAGCCTCCATGGCCTCCGCCATGTCGCTGTATGGCCTCCGCCCTGCCGCTGTATGGTCTCCGCCCTGAAGGGCGGAGTTAGTGGCGGGTGCCTCATAGGGTACGCTGCAAACTCTGCCATTTATGGCAGGGTTTGTGTGTGCATCGTTCACCGGCTTTAGCCAGAACTTTTGTTGGATCCCCCCTGAAATACCCGGCATAAACCTACAAAGTTCCCGGGCTTTAACCAGAAGAAAATTCCCCTTAATTGGGGTGTTTTTATTTATGGTTGTTAACCTTTAATGTTTTATTTATCACCGTAGGCGATTGTTTGGTTTCTCATAGATTTATTGGCCATTGTGCATTAAAAAGCAGGTACAAAGTATATCATTTGACGATTATACATACAAAAAGTTTTGCCAAAATCTGCTTGCTTTTCTGTCGGGAGCAGTAGGAGTAAGCGGCTACATATTTTTATCAAACTGTGGGTGAGTATATAATAACTATTGTTAAATATATTTATTCTAAAACTTTTTCGAATATCCCTACAACTTTAAAATTGATCAACTCGTCATTAGACAACTCAATTTGAACATATTCAGGTATTGTTGACAATGGCTTTAAAATGATGCTTTCATGCGTCCAGCCTTCTGTTGTTATTTCCTTTTTGCTATGATACTCTTTAACTGTATAACTCGAACCAAATTCATTGTCTTTAAAATCAGTAGATTCTACCAATACAATTTTGCCATTTCTGCTGCCGCCTGTATCTTGTTTGAATAAGCAGTATGAACCATGTGGAATTATTTTGTTCATTGATTCTCCGACGACTTTGCAAATAAAATAACCCTTTTTGGCGGAAATATTAAATGGGGGCTCTACCCAAGTTAACTCAGAGGAATTCTGTAAATTGCTGAAACTGCCTGCTGCTGCGGAGATATCAACTAGTGGGATGGCATTAACGTAGGGCTTTACCTCATCAGCATGTAATACTCTAAATAGGGCTTTCTTTTTAAAGGTTTCTATATGCTGTTTAAGATATTCTTTTAGTTCTTTATTACAGGCATATATAAAAGTCCCTTTTATGCCACGATACATTAGTGTTTTGTAAATATTAATTATATATATTTTAAGCTCATCCGGGGTAGAAATTCCTTTTTTTCCATTTGTATCAAAATACTTTTTGGGATCAATTTCTATTATATTTTTCTCCTTGTTGTAGTTGATTTCCTTTCCAAAAATTACAGCAGTATAATTCAAATCATAACCTTGGGTGGTATGTATGCACCCGATTTCATTGAATGCATTTGGAGAATTGATCCAGTCTCTGTCGGTGGAGTTCCATTTGAATTTTAATCCATCTAAGTCGAGATCTGTCACTTTTGGCGAGGGTTTGGGGTCTTGTTTTGGGTTGGATAACCATGGCCAAGAATATCCTGCAATCATCCTGCATAGTCCAAACCTTGTTTCTCTTTTTGACAATTCTGAGTGCAAATCAACAAAGGAATCGAAAATAAATAATTCATATTTGTCTTCGTGGTATTTGATAGACTCGTTTCTTTTTAGATGCAGTAAGTCATGAACGAATTGAATATAATTGCTACCTCCTTGTACTCTCATTTGAGATTTAAGCCCAAGATGCAGCGTTCTTTTCTCATTTAATAACTTGGTGAAATTCTCCGGGGCAACATCAGATGGTTTGACTGATTGGGCAGGATCGTAGAAAAATATCTGGTTATGACTGTTGGCAACTACCCAATCTAATTCAGTTCCACTATCGCCTAAGCCCAATTTTTGGTTATTCTTTTTAAATGACCCCATCCAGCTGATATTTTTGTATTGTCTCAGGCGGTGAGCTTCATCTACAATCAATAAATCATACTTTTTATTAATTTTGAAAGTGTCAGAAGGATTGATAATCATTGATGAAGTTAATCCGGGAATTTTCTTGAAAACTGATACTAATGATTCTCTTAATGAAGTCATTGCAACGACAAGGCCAATTTTAGCGGTTGGAAATTTCCTTTTAAATTCTTTGATATAATTAATTTCTCTTATCTCGTCATCATTTAATTCTTCAAGTTGGATGTTTTCTACATCTGAAGCCAATAATTTCATTAGATAAGTAGCGAGAATTGTTTTGCCAGTTCCTGCACTCCCACTTACAAAAATCATATTTGATTGCCTGGAAGTCAATCCATCAAGTATTTCAAGTACAGAATTATATTGATCTTCATTAAGCGATTTGTAAGGAGAATATTTGAAAAGCTCAGAATTCTCAATTTCAGCCAGGGATTTTGTTACAATTTTTTTCTCAAGAAGTTTGCTCCATACCTCTTTGAATAGATTTTTATATAAATCCTGCTGATAATAATTGTGATTAATTAATCCATAGTTTCCATTTTGAAGCTCAAAAGTCCCTTCTGCAGTAATATATTGAATTAAATTTGATTCAATATCCAATGTGGCGGATTTATTGAATTTATCTGAACCTATTATGGAAATCTTGTCAAGTTTACATCTTTCCGGGTTAGCTAAATGATTTTTTATCCGACTTGATGCGTTAGTAGATTCGCCTACATAAGCTAATTTTCTAAAGTCGCTCTTAATTAAATAAACTAACGGCCATTGATTTTTGACCCAAGTATTTTGTTCGATTTTGCTTATTGATTCTTTATTAAAATCATATTGTTCAGAAATTTCAATAGACAATTCGAAAGATAGGTTCATAGTTCAGTATATTTTTTTGCAGACCCTTTTGCCTTTTCGACCGGATACCTTTCGCTGTTATTTTTAATTTTTTCCAGAACAATTTCCTTTACATCAAAACCTAACTTATTAGCTAGTAAGAATGAAAAAGAAAATATGTCAGCCAATTCTTCTTTTATTTTTGCAGAATTAGCTTCTTCAGCTTTTTTCCATAGAAATAATTCTAATAATTCCGAGGACTCAATATTGATAGCAATTGCTAAATCCTTTGCATTATGAAACTGTTCCCAGTCCCTTTCATTCCTGAATTTTAGAAGCTTTTCTATTATTTCTTCAAAATCTTTCATTTTAATTTTTTTATTAACAAAATAATGATTTTCCAGCAATAATATTGCAGCTTGTTCGGATACGTTTTTTTGCATCAAAAAACGCATCTAAAAATGGTTCGGCATCGGCCTCCTCCCGCTCGGTTCCTTTCCATTCTTTGGCAAAGGAGGCGGCACGGGCTTTTATTTCGTTCCAGCTTAAGGGCATGTGCAGTTTGGTATGGATTGTAAATATAATGGAAAATGAAGAATTGAGAATGACACCGGTATCTATACGTATAGGAAGGTTACTTGAACAGGAGAAATCTACAATATGTCAGCCCATTTTTTACATGCTTTTAATTAATAGCAACGTCTCCAGAACGTGACTTTGCGTTAAAAAAATATGGCAAATTTCTTATATCAAGAACGCAAGGTTCACTGCGTGAGGCGTTGCCCGAAAGTGAGTAAAAAAAACCACGCCCTTTTACAAGCGTGGCTTATGTGTAAGGCGGATAAAAATATTATTTAAATTCGCTGAGTACCGATGCGTTAGCATTTTTGCCAATGAAAGTAGAAAGATCGCCCAGGGTATTAAAATTGCTGTAATTACTTACAACGGTTTTTAAAGGAATCTGGAAGCGCTCGGCCACCAGCACCTGCAGGGCGGTCTTCATAAGATCGTTTTGCGCAAGAGAACTCAGTTTGGTATTTTCGTCAAAATTTTCAAACGGTTTTTTATCACCCGAAAAACTGTTGAAGCTGGCGCTGGATGATACAGTTTTAAGTACGGCCTGTACAATTTTTGCCAGTACAATGGCCCCAACAACGGTCATCACGGTGGATCCAATGCCACTGCCTTTGCCCAATATGCCCGTACTATTTTTACTGCTGCGGCAACTGATTACTGTTGTAAGGGCTAATGAGGCGAGCAACAGGTATCCAAAAAATCTTTTCATGTTAATGTGTTTTAATGTTTGTAGCTGATGCTATACAAGCTGAGATTATTTTGAACACACAGGGTTTAAACGCAGTTATGTTTTAACAAAATAATTAGCTTTTAGCATGCCTGCCCAACGGTTAAGGTAAATAGCGGGAAAAATAACAAATAGCAAAAGGCAAAAACGCAAAAGCCAAAAAGAAAAGTAAAGCCCCATATCGCACCAACCAGGCGCACAGCTCAAAGCTCACAACTCAAAGCTCACAACTCAAAGCTCACAACTCAAAGCTCACATCTCAATTCTCACATATCCGAACTCCAAACCCCAAACATCTCAACCTGGCTCACAGCTCACAACTCCAAACCCCAAACATCTCAACCCGGCTCACAGCTCACAGCTCCCAACTCCAAACCCCAAACAATCTCAACCCGGCTCACAACTCAAGGCTCATAGCTCATAGCTCACAACTCAAAGCACACAGCTCATATCTCCCCAAACCCTAACAAAATTTTATCTAAAAACCCCTCACATTACCATTAATTGCATTATATTTGCGCCAGAATTACAATAGTGAAGAATAAAGTTTTCAATACAGCATTTTGCCCCATCAGGCTTTACGCATCTTCCCCGCGACGTGGATGCTGATAGGCCGAGCATGCGCAACATGCCCCTGTCAGTGAAAAAATCCCCGCAACAACATCACAGCATACCCTGTTGATCATAGCTTAAACAAATTATTCATTTCTAATTTTACTCAAATTGGAAAATAAAGAGATAACCGTTCGCAAGGCCACCGTTGCCGACATACATTTTGCAACCAGCATTACCGATGAAATGGAATCGTCGGCAAAAGCAAGGGGTACGGGTATTGCCAAGCGTTCGCCCGACTATGTGGTGCAAAAGATCGTGGAAGGCAAGGCCGTAATAGCCGTTACCGCCGATGAACAATGGGTGGGCTTTTGTTATATTGAAGCCTGGAGCCATGGCAGTTTTGTTGCCAACAGCGGCCTTATTGTGGCGCCCGCATTTCGTAAAACCGGTGTGGCCAAAAAGATCAAAGAAAAAATATTCAACCTCAGCAGGGAGATATATCCCAACGCAAAAATATTTGGTCTCACCACCGGCCTGGCTGTAATGAAGATCAACAGCGACCTGGGATACGAACCAGTTACCTACAGCGAACTTACCGATGATGAAGCATTTTGGGCCGGCTGCAAGAGCTGTGTGAACTACGAGATACTGATGAGCAAAGACCGTAAGAACTGTATGTGTACGGCCATGCTTTACGACCCTGCAGATCATTACGAACCCGAAGAAACAGCGGCAGATTTTAAGGAAAACGCAAAGCTGTATGAGCGTTTCATGAAATTTAAGCAGGGCAGCATGCTGCGCTTTTTAAACCGCAGGCAGGCCGGTGGAACGCCAAAAAAATCGATACTGAGTTATTTTTTTAATTTATAAAATCCCTTTGGGCACCTTTGTGAATTCTATGTAAAACCAGAATAAGAACTATAATACAGAGATCCACAAGGGAGCACAGAGTTTCACAGAGAAATGAGCAAAAAAGTTGTACTTGGTTTCAGCGGTGGTTTAGACACCAGCTTTTGTGTAAAGTACCTTACCAAAGAAAAAGGGTACGAAGTGCATTCGGTAATTGTGAACACCGGCGGTTTTAATGCTGCCGATTTAAAGCATATCGAACAGCATGCGTACAGCCTGGGCGTAAAATCGCATACTGCCATTGATGCGGTGAAAGATTATTACAACAGCATCATTAAATACCTTGTATTTGGTAATGTGCTTAAAAACAATACTTATCCATTAAGCGTAAGTGCCGAGCGCCTGAGCCAGGCCCTCAATATTGCCAAATATGCCAAAGAAATAAATGCGGCTGCCGTGGCACATGGCAGCACCGGCGCCGGAAACGACCAGGTGCGTTTCGACATGATCTTCAACAGCCTCCTTCCGGGTGTAGAGATCATAACGCCTATCAGGGACCTCAAACTGAGCCGGGAGGCCGAAATTGAATACCTGGAAAAAGAAGGCGTGCAAATGAATTTCGAAAAATCTGTTTATTCCATCAATAAAGGTCTATGGGGTACAAGTGTTGGCGGCAAAGAAACCCTGGGCAGTAATGGTATGCTGCCCGAAGAAGCATGGCCCACGCAACTGAACCCATCGTTGCAGCCGGCACTTGTAAAATTATTTTTCGAAAAAGGAGAATTGAAAGAAGTGGATGGTAAAAAATTTGCTCACCCGGCAGATGCCATTCTTCACCTGCAGGAAATGGCCGGCGGGTATGCTATTGGCCGCGATGTGCATGTGGGCGATACCATCATCGGCATCAAGGGCCGGGTGGGTTTTGAAGCGGCGGCACCCATGGTCATCATCAAGGCGCATCACGCACTCGAAAAACATGTGCTTACCAAATGGCAACTTAACTTAAAAGAACAACTGGCCCAGTTTTACGGCAACTGGCTGCACGAAGGCCAGATAATGGATCCCGTGATGCGTGATGTAGAGGCATTTTTTATCAGCAGCCAGCAGCATGTAACCGGACATGTTTTTGTGCAGTTAATGCCTTATCGTTTTATGGTTACCGGTATCGAAAGTAAATACGATCTCATGAGCAGCAAATTTGGCAGCTATGGCGAAATGAACAAAGGCTGGAGCGGCGAAGATGTAAAAGGCTTCACCAAAATTTTTGGCAATCAAACGGGCATTTATCATTCAATTAAGCAGGATGCAGAAAATTAAGGCAGGCATTATTGGTGCAGCAGGTTATACTGGCGGCGAATTGCTGAGGCTACTCATCAATCACCCCCAGGTGCAGGTTGAGTTTGCACAAAGCCGCAGCAATGCAGGCAATTTGCTGAGTAAACTGCATGCCGATCTTGCCGGCGATACCGATCTTGTATTTTCTCCTGGTCATCATTTCGATATTGATATATTGTTTTTGTGCGCCGGGCATGGCGAAGCCAGGAAATTCCTGGAACAAAGTGGGGTGCCCGCAACGGTAAAGATTATTGATATTGGTAACGATTTCAGGTTGCAGAAAGATGCAGCAATAAAGGGCAGAAAATTTATTTACGGCTTGCCCGAATTAAACCGGGATGCCATCCGTAAGGCAAACAATATTGCCAACCCCGGCTGTTTTGCAACAACCATACAGTTGGGTTTATTACCACTGGCAAAAGCCGGTTTACTCTCAAATATATATACAACAGGCATTACAGGAAGTACGGGTGCCGGTCAATCGCTCAGCGAAACATCGCATTTCAGCTGGCGGGCCAATAATATACAGGCTTATAAGACCTTAACGCACCAACACCTGGGCGAAATAGGGGAGTCGCTTTTTCAACTGCAGCAAAAGCAGGTGGAGTTGAATTTTGTTCCATGGCGGGGCGATTTTACACGGGGGATTTTTATAAGCTCGCAACTTAAATATAACGGGTCAAAAGAAGAACTCAGTGAACTGTACCGTGATTATTATGCAGCGCATCCCTTTGTTGTAATAAGCAATGATGCCATCAGCATGAAACAGGTGGTTAACACAAATAAATGCCTGCTGCAGTTAGAATTGGTTGACGGCAATTTAGTGGTTCACAGCGTCACCGATAATTTATTGAAAGGTGCCAGCGGCCAGGCAGTACAGAATATGAATTTGATGTTTGGACTTGAAGAAACCGCAGGACTCAAATTGAAAGCGAATTATTATTAGGAATTATTTTGAATGCTAAATTTTAAATTTTGAATGATAGCTGCATTTTACTCATTTAAAATTTGGCATTCAACATTTAAAATAATGGAATGAACCTATTCAATGTATATCCTCTCAACGATATTTCCATCGTAAAAGCTTCGGGCTCTTGTGTATGGGACGATAAGGGAGAAAAGTATTTAGACCTCTACGGGGGGCATGCGGTTATCAGCATTGGCCATACGCATCCTCATTGGGTAAAGCGGATCGAAGACCAGTTGCACAAAATTTCTTTTTACAGCAATTCCGTAAAAATTCCGTTGCAGCAGGAGTTGGCAGATAGACTTGGAAAAATTTCCGGCAAAGAAAATTACCAGTTATTTCTCTGCAATTCGGGCGCCGAAGCCAATGAAAACGCATTAAAGCTGGCTTCTTTTTATAATGGCCGCAAAAAAGTAATTGCTTTTAAAAAAGCATTTCATGGCCGTACTTCCCTTGCAGTGGCGGCTACCGATAATCCATCGATTGTTGCCCCCGTTAACGAAACCGCCAACATTATTTTTCTTCCTTTTAACGAGGAAGAAGCACTCAAAAATGCTTTTGAACAATACCGCAATCAAATTTGTGCGGTAATTATTGAAGGCATCCAGGGTGTGGGCGGTATCAATATGGCAACAGAAAGTTTTTTGCGCTTGATCCGCACCCTTTGTTACGATCATGACGCTATCTACATAGCTGATTCGGTGCAATGCGGGTATGGCCGCAGCGGAAAATTTTATTCGCACGATCATGCGGGAGTGAATGCAGATATTTACAGTATGGCCAAGGGTATGGGCAATGGTTTTCCGGTGGCGGGTATCAGCATCAGTCCAAAATTTAAAGCAAAGCATTTTATGCTGGGCACCACTTTTGGGGGTAACCACCTGGCCTGTGCGGCAGCTTTGGCGGTGCTGGAAACTATGGAAGCAGAAAATTTGATGGCCAGTGCAGCAGCAATGGGAGACTACTTAATGGGAGAAATTAAAAAAATACCCAACATTAAAGAATTGCGCGGGCGTGGATTAATGATCGGCATTGAGCTCCCCGAAACGCATACAGAAGTGCGCAAAAATTTACTGCAAAAACATAAGATATTTACGGGCGAAGCAAAGCCAAATGTGATCAGGCTTTTGCCTGCATTGAATTTGCAGAAGGCAGAGGCCGATATTTTTTTACAGGCATTAAAACAAGAACTTAGCTAAATGAAACAATTTGTTTCTGTACAGGATGTAACAGACCTCGATGGGCTGGTTGTTAAAGCACTTGCATACAAGGCCAACCCGCTATTGGATTTTGGAATGGCAAAGGGTAAAAGTATCGGCCTTTTGTTTTTAAACCCATCTATGCGTACCCGTATCAGCACACAGGTGGCGGCTCAAAACCTGGGGATGGAAGCCATTGTTTTTAATGTGGATAAAGACGGATGGGCCCTGGAGTTTGGCGATGGCGCTATTATGAATGGAACTACGGTGGAGCATGTAAAAGATGCGGCACCCATCATGGGAGAATATTTTGATATTTTATGTTTGCGCACTTTTCCTTCCTTACAAAACAGGGATGCAGATTATGCCGAGACGATCCTGAACAGTTTTATTAAGTATTCGGGCATACCTGTAGTAAGTCTCGAAAGCGCCACACTCCATCCATTGCAGTCGCTCACCGATATCATTACGATGGAAGAAAGCATGAAGGTCAGTGGTATCAAAAGGCCTAAAGTGGTATTAACCTGGGCGCCGCATATAAAACCCCTGCCGCAATGTGTGGCCAACTCCTTTGCACAATGGGTGGGGGCCTGGGGCAAGGCCGATTTTGTAATTGCACATCCGCAGGGATATGCATTGCCCGAAAAATTTACTGGTAGTGCAGTTATCACATATGATCAGCAGGAAGCATTGAAAGACGCTGATTTTGTATATGTAAAAAATTGGAGCAGTTACGAAGATTATGGAGCCATGCCTGAAGTGGACGACAACTGGATGCTTGATAACAGAAAACTCCAGCTAACAAATGATGCAAAAATAATGCATTGCCTGCCTGTACGCAGAAATGTGGAACTGAGTGATGAAGCGCTCGATGGGCCAAACAGCCTGGTGAGTACACAGGGCGGAAACCGCATTTGGGCCGCACAGGCGGTGATTGCAGAAGTATTAAAAAGGTAAAAGGTCGACCACCCTTTTTGTAAAACTACAAAACAGGAAAAACTGCAGGGTGGTTGACCTTGAAACAAGTAATTATTATGGCACATCATCTTCCAGTTCCCCTCCCATGGAGAGGGGTTGGGGTGAGGTCATAAAAGGTCGACCACCCTTTTTGTAAAAACTACAAAACAGGAAAACCTGCAGGGTGGTCGACCTTGAAACAAATAATTATTACGAACCACATCATCTTCCAGTTCCCTCTCCATGGGAGCGGGGTTGGGGTGATGCCAATAAAACATAATCTACCAGTCACCTCACCCCTGAGAAGGAGTTGTGCAGAGATCAATGAACACAGTTACGATCATAAAAATTGGCGGTAACATTATCGACGATGAAACGCAACTTTCATCGTTCATAAAAGATTTTGCCCAAATAAATGGAGCAAAAATACTCGTGCATGGTGGAGGCAAATTGGCCACCCGGGTGGCAGAAGCTATGGGAATTCAGCAACAGATGGTGGAGGGCAGGAGAATGACAGATGCCGGAACACTCAAAGTGGTTACAATGGTTTATGCCGGTTATATCAATAAAAATATCACGGCACAGTTGCAGGCATTTGCATGCAATGCAGTGGGACTAAGCGGTGCAGATGGAAACCTGGTAAAGGCGCATAAACGCAGCATCAGCGGTATTGACTATGGTTTTGCCGGCGATGTGGATGTAGTGAATACGGCATTTATTCATCAATTATTATTGCAAAACATGGCACTGGTAGTTTGTGCCATTACACATGATGCTAATGGCCAGCTGCTTAATACCAATGCCGATACCATTGCGCAGGAAATTGCAAAAGCCATGTGCCGCACCTATCATGTGAAACTGCTTTATTGTTTCGAAAAAAACGGAGTGTTACAGGATGCGACTGATGATAGTTCAGTTATTCCAATAATCAATGAAACCTACTTTCAACAATTAAAGAATGCAGGCATTGTATCTGCAGGCATGATACCAAAACTGCAAAATGCCTTTACTGCCCTGCAAAGCGGCGTGCAGCAAATAAAGATCGGCCATGCGGCCCAATTAAACGACATGCTGGCTGGCCTTGCCGGAACATCTATAACCAATGAGTGAAAAAAATATCGATATCATTACAACCGAAGCTATCGAACTGCTGCAGCAGCTGATCGCCGTTCCCTCTCCCAGCCGGCAGGAAGATAAAACGGCAAGCCTCCTTGAAAATTTTTTGCAGCAAAAAGGCATCCCGGTAAAAAGGCTGCTGAACAATATATTCTGCAGCAATAAATTCTTTGATCCTCTAAAGCCAACCGTACTACTCAATTCGCATCACGATACAGTAGCGCCAAACAGCAATTATACCCGCAATCCTTACGAAGCAACCATTGAAGATGGCAGGCTTTATGGCCTTGGCAGTACAGATGCCGGTGCTTCGCTTGTTAGCCTTGCCGCCGCATTTTTATATTTTTACGAGGCCGGAAATTTACCTTATAATATTGTATTTGCTGCATCGGCAGAGGAGGAAGTGAGTGGCATAAATGGTATAGAGAAATTATTTGCAGATGAAGCATTTAAATCCCTGTTCGGTCATAATGATTCTTTTGCCATTGTAGGTGAACCCACCCAACTGGATCTGGCCATTGCAGAAAAAGGCCTGATGGTGATCGATTGTATTGCTCAAGGTAAACCTGGTCATGCCGCAAGGGAAGAAGGTGATAATGCATTGTACAAAGCCATGGAAGCCATCAACTGGTTTAAAAATTACGAATTCCAAAGGCTTTCACCGGCTTTGGGAAAAATAAAAATGACCGTAACATCCGTCTTTACAGAAAACAAGGCTCATAACGTGGTGCCGGCAACCTGTAATTTTGTGGTGGATATACGCATTACAGACGCATACAGCCATGAAGAAATACTGCAAGAAATTAAAAAGCAGGTAAACGTGGAAGTAAAGCCCCGCAGCACAAGGCTCCGTTCTTCCTCCATTCCGCCAAGCCACCCATTGGTGCAGGCCGGTATAAAATTGGGTAAAACAACCTATGGTTCACCCACCACATCCGACCAGGCATTGATACCTTTGCCTTCACTCAAATGCGGTCCCGGCTTCAGCGCACAAAGCCATACTGCCGATGAATTTGTGGAAATAGCTGAAGTTAAAAAGGCCATACCATTTTATATCGAAATATTAAACGCAGTTTTTTTGAGTAAAGTTTTTTAACAATTTAACTCTTTAACAATTTAACCATTAAGCCATCAAATGAAACTTTGGCAAAAAAATACCGGTTCAACTAAAGCCGTAGAAAACTTTACCATAGGTAACGATCCTGCATTTGACCAGCTGTTGGCGCCTTTTGATGTGCTGGGCAATATGGCCCATGCAAAAATGCTGGCCTCGGTCGGGCTGCTTTCGCAACAAGAAGCCAATGCACTTTGTGCCGAATTAAAGAATATTTACACTGGTATTGAAAAAGGAACATTTCAAATAGAAAAGGGTGTGGAAGATGTGCATTCGCAGGTAGAATTTTTACTCACCCAAAAACTGGGCGATACCGGGAAAAAGATCCACGCAGCCCGCAGCCGCAACGACCAGGTGCTGCTCGATATAAAACTTTATCTCCGCCACCAGTTGCAGCAACTGGCGCTTGATACACATGATTTTTTTAACCTGCTGCAGCAAAAAAGCGAGCAGTATAAAGACCATTTGATGCCCGGTTACACGCATTTGCAACTGGCCATGCCCTCGTCTTTCGGGCTCTGGTTTGGTGCTTATGCAGAAAGCCTCGTGGATGATATGATAACCGTACAGGCCGCCTATGAAGTGGTTAATAAAAACCCCCTCGGCAGCGGGGCGGGCTATGGTTCTTCATTCCCCATCAACAGGCAAATTACAACTGACCTGCTGGGATTTTCTTCCCTCAACTATAATGTCGTATACGCACAAATGGGGCGGGGCAAAGCAGAGCGCATCGTGGCGCAGGCCCTTGCCAACCTGGCCGATACCCTGTCAAAAATGAGTATGGATGCCTGCCTTTATCTTAATCAGCATTTTGCATTCATCTCGTTTCCGGCAGAACTTACCACGGGCAGCAGCATTATGCCGCACAAAAAAAATCCCGATGTGTTTGAACTCATACGCAGCCATTGCAACCGCATCAAAGCATTGCCCAATGAAATTACTATGATGACCAGCAACCTGCCCAGCGGTTATCACCGGGATCTGCAGCTCCTCAAAGAACATTTATTTCCTGCTTTTGAAACATTGCAGGATTGCATGTACATGGCCAGGCTCATGTTCAGCAATATTTCTGTAAACGAAAATATACTCAATGATGAAAAGTTCAAGTACCTCTTCAGCGTGGAAGAAGTAAACAAACTGGTGCTGCAGGGCATGCCTTTCAGGGATGCCTACAAAAAAATTGGATTAGACATTGAATCTGGAAATTTTACTTACGATACAGCTTTAAATCATACACATGAAGGTTCCATTGGCAACCTTCAAACCTGTCAAATAAAAATGATGATGAATGAAGTAATGGCAAGGTTTAAATTTGAAACAATGGAACAGGCGTTAAAAAAATTGCTGGAATAACTTGCCGCAAAGTTCCACTAAGCATACCAAACTGCCATAAAGAAATCAATAGGAGACATTTTTTTCAGTCGCAGGTTGAGGCGTAGAGCAAGCCGTGTTTTAATATGAATCCTTTAATTTACTCTTTCTCTTCGATCCCCGTCTTTCTACATGCGATCCATAACTTCTTTGTGTAACTCCGTTCTTCTCTGTGGGCCTTTGTGGTACAACCATGTCACATAATAAAAAATCCTCAAAGGTTTTACCCTTCAAAACCTTCCAAAAATGCCCCCTAATCCTTATCTTTACCCGCTTTCAACACACTATGCAGTCAAAAAAACGCATTGCCATCTTTGGTTCCACGGGTTCTATAGGCACACAGGCGCTTGATGTGGTGCGCTCTCACCCCAACCTCTTTGAAGTGGAAATACTAACTGCCCAAAGCAGCGATGAACTGCTGGTAAAACAAGCTTTGGAGTTTAACCCCAATGCGGTGGTAATTGGCGATCATTCCAGGTACGAGAAGGTAAAAACGGCCCTTTCCTCCACCGATATTAAAGTTTTTGCCGGGGAAGCCGCCATTGAAGAAGTGGCGGGTTTCGACAGTTACGATATTATGCTGGCGGCCATTGTTGGTTTTGCTGGCCTTAAACCCACGCTCAGGGCTGTAGAAAAAGGAAAGGTTATTGCCCTGGCCAATAAAGAAACCCTGGTGGTGGCCGGCGATGTGGTAATGCAGAAAGCAATTGAAAACAAAGCACCCATTATACCGGTGGATAGTGAACATTCTGCTATTTTTCAATGCCTGGTGGGTGAGGCACGCAATCCCATTGAAAAAATAATTCTTACTGCAAGCGGTGGTCCATTTTTGGGAAAGAAACCCAACTTTTTGGTAAATGTAAAGCGGGATCATGCGCTTCAGCATCCAAACTGGGCCATGGGCGCCAAAATCACCATCGACTCGGCCACGCTCATGAACAAAGGGCTCGAAATGATCGAGGCCAAATGGTTGTTTAACCTGCAACCACAGCAGGTGGAAGTGGTCATTCATCCGCAAAGTATCATTCACAGCATGGTGCAGTTTAACGATGGCAGCATTAAAGCCCAAATGGGCCTGCCCGACATGAAACTGCCCATCCAGTATGCACTCGGTTTTCCCGGGCGCCTGCAAAATGATTTTCCCCGCTTTAATTTCCGAAAATATCCCACGCTCAGTTTTGAGGAACCCGATTATAAGACCTTCCGCAACCTTGGCCTGGCCATTGAAGCGCTTAACAAAGGTGGCAATATGCCCTGCATACTCAATGCCGCCAACGAAATTGCGGTATGGGCCTTTCTTAAAAACAGGATTGGTTTTCTGGATATTACGGCCGTGGTGGAAAAAACCATGCAAAAAATTAACTTTATTGAAAGGCCAACGCTCGAGGAATATTTTGAAAGCGATGGCGAGGCACGTAACTTTGCCGCTTCTTTGATGAAACTATAATTATTTTTTTTGAAACCGGCTTTGGTATTTCAATTGAACATCGTTGTCCCGATAGCTATCGGGACTCACTTATACGGCATACCAATGAGCAGCAAATCCGGCCTCAAGTTGATCTAACATACACATGACTATAAATACAATTCTTCTGGCTATCGACTGGAGCAGTGTGGGTCTTAAAGTGGCCCAGTTACTTTTATCGCTCTCTATTCTTGTAGTACTCCACGAATTTGGGCATTATATAACCGCTAAATGGTTTAAATGCCGGGTAGAAAAATTCTATCTTTTCTTTGATCCCTGGTTCTCTCTTTTCAAAAAGAAGATCGGCGAAACCGTATATGGTATTGGCTGGCTGCCCCTTGGCGGTTATGTAAAGATCAGCGGAATGGTAGACGAAAGTATGGATAAGGAACAAATGAAACTTCCGCCACAGCCCTGGGAATTCCGCAGCAAACCGGCCTGGCAACGACTCATTATCATGATCGGCGGGGTAACCGTAAATATCCTCCTGGCATTTTTTATTTATGCCATGATACTGATGGTATGGGGCGAGAAGAAAGTTCCTGCTTCCTCACTTAAATACGGTATTGCATTTAACGATTCTATTTTTTACAGTCTTGGGTTTAAAAATGGCGACAAAGTACTTTCTGTAGATGGTAAACCTGTTGATGATTATACTTCCATTCTCAAAAAGTTACTGGTGGTGGACCAAACAGTAAAAGTAGAACGGGAGGGTAAAATAGTAGACCTTCCGATGCCGCAGGACCTGATAGGTCAGCTTATTGAAAAAAGGAAAAAGGCCGATGGCCCGCTCATCAGCCCAAGGGTGCCTACAATTGCTATCGATGTACCCGATACAAGTACAGCCTATAAGGCTGGTTTGAGGCCCGGCGACCAGGTGCTTGCAATAGACAGTGTACAAACATCTTTTATGGATGAATTGAGGCTTTTTACAGAGGCAAATAAAAATAAGCAGGTGCTGTTGTCTGTTAAAAGAAAAGACAGTGTATTGACGCTGCCATTGAAATTATCCAAAGAAGGGAAAATTGGTTATAACAATATTGCCTCCTTTGAACAAATGGACAGCCTTGGCTTCTTGAAACTGAGTACAAAAAAATATGGTTTTTTTGAAGCTATTCCCGCAGGTGTGCGCAGGGCGGGGCAGGAGCTTTCTTTTTATATCGATCAATTCAGGAAAATATTATCTCCCAAAACAGGCGCTTACAAAGGCGTGGGTGGTTTTAAGGCCATGGGCTCTGTTTTCAGCGGCGATGAATGGGATTGGGAACATTTCTGGACCATCACCGCATTTTTCTCCATTGTACTGGCTTTTATGAACCTGCTGCCCATACCTGCACTCGATGGTGGCCACGTTTTGTTCACCCTTGTAGAAATGATCACCGGCCGCAAACCCAGCGATAAATTCCTTGAATATGCACAAATTGTGGGTATGGTTATTTTGCTGGCATTAATGCTGTATGCAAACGGTAACGACTGGTTTGGATGGGGAAAAGGAAGGTAAGCAATTGATAATGGATAATTTTGTAATGGTTAATTATGAGTAAGCGGCATCAGCTTTTAAAGGCTTTTCAATTATCCATTTTACCATTATCAATTGTCAATTAGAGGTACACATCTTCAATCAAAAAATACTCCACATCCTTATTCACAATAGTAATGGCCAGCACATCAAACTGAATACGTTTTTTGCTGGGGTAAAGGTTAAGGTATTCTTCGGCAGTATCTAACAGGTGCTTGATTTTTTTGTGGCTCACGGCATCTTCAGGCAAACCGAATTTTTGTGAGCTGCGGCATTTTACTTCAATGAAATGAAGCATATTCTCCTTTTCGGCAATGATATCCAGTTCAAGGCGTTTCCAGCGCCAGTTTTTTTCAATAATGCGGTAGCCATTCTTTTCGAACCAGGCCGCCGCCAGTTCTTCTCCCTTTTTTCCTGTATCATTATGCCTCGCCATGAGATAAAATTACGATCTACAGGTGTTTAGGCACGGGGAAAAAACGGTAGTTTTATGTACTTAATACACCGAATTAACAGCATCATAAATTTCACATAGAATAATTTGGCTATGTGGCTTCTATATGGGCTATGTTCTGTGTGGTTCAATAAAATCCATCAACATCCTGTGAACAATTTGCTGTTTCACTTCTGTTTTATTGCTTATTTTTGCACCCAAATCAAGTTCATACAATGAAACAACGTTCTTCTTTAATATGGATAATAGCTGCCATGATCGTACTGGCTGCATTGATGCGCCTGGCCATTTACCCGGCCAATTTCAGCCCCGTAATAGCCATGGCATTGTTTGGCGGTGCAGTGATAAAGGATAAAAAAATGGCATTTTTACTTCCCCTGCTGGCCATGTTTATTTCCGACCTGGCTTTTGAACTTTCGGGTATTGCCGATGGTTTCTGGGGCTGGGGCCAGTTGATCGGTTATGGCATCCTTGCCATTATTACGGTGCTTGCCTTTAACCTGAAAAAAGTAACTGTTTTAAATGTGCTCGGCTATTCCATTGGAGCTTCCCTGCTCTTTTACCTGCTCAGCAATGCATCTGTTTGGGTGTTCGACAGCTACGGACTTTACCCCGATAACTGGCAGGGTTTTAAAGATTGTATGGTTGCCGGTATACCGTTCATTAAAAACACCCTGTTAGCAACTTTGCTGTTCAGCGGCGTTTTATTTGGCGGTTATGCCTTGTTTACAAAAACAAATAATACTACAATAGCTGCATAAACCTGCTGCGGCTTTAAAAATTATTTCCCCTTGCAAAAGGGGATTTTTATTTTGTGCAGAATTGATTTACATGCCGTATCTTAGGTACACAATTGTTTTTAACCTTTAAACTTTACAGTTATGATGCCAATTGGAGACGATAACAGCGGTAATACCATACGGCCTTATATCAACTATCTTTTGATCGCTGCAAATATTGTGGTGTTTATCTTTTTCCAGGGCATGGGGGGAAACCAGGCCTTTTTAATGAGCTTTGCTACGGTGCCGCAGGAGATCATCAGCGGAAATGATGTGGTGGGACCAAATGGTTTAATGACTACGCCCATTCCTGTTTGGGGAACTATTTTTACCGCTATGTTCATGCATGGCAGTATTGCTCATATAGGGGGCAATATGCTTTACCTCTGGATATTTGGCGATAACCTCGAGAACAGGATGGGGCATGGTAAATACCTTGCTTTTTACTTGCTTACGGGTGTATTGGCCACCTTATCGCATGTATTTCTTTCTTCGGCGCTTGGCAGGGATCTGCTCATACCAAGTCTTGGTGCATCAGGTGCCATTTCCGGCGTACTGGGTGGCTACCTTGTATTGTTTCCTAAAAACCAGGTAAGGGTGATAGCGCTGAATACCATTATTAATGTTCCCGCCATAGTAAGCCTGGGCATCTGGATAGCCATGCAGGTGGTAAGCGGCATGAGCATGTTTGGCGGCGAAGGAAGCGGGGGCGGTGTAGCCTATGCAGCACATATTGGCGGTTTTATTGCAGGCATGATACTCGTAAAATTCTTTGCAGGCCGGGCCCCGGCTACCATTGAAGATCAGTACAGAAGGCAATAATCATCAAATTAAATACAGCAGGTATAGTATGGCGAATGTGTTTGATAACGCATTCGCCATTTTTCTTCTACAGATCAGATTTTCCCGGCTGAAACCATTCTCAATTCTCAATTCCCAACCCCCTTCCTCAGCTCTGTTATCTTATAGCTGTCTTCCAGCGCCCATTTTTCTGTTTGCAAAACTTCGGTAAGCAGGGTGCGCATTTGTTCGGCAGCCATTTTTGGTAAACCGCTTTGCAGTGCGGCCAGTTCTACCTGGCGCTTGCCGTTTTGCTGTATTTTTGAAAGATCATCCCGGCTGAACATGTCAAAAATATTTTCTTCCATGTTGTAATATTTATAATCTGTCTCAATGGAGAGGATTTCAGCCTCCGGAAAATTTACCAGCTTTATTTTTTTATTGATCTCATCTTTTTCCCAGTTCAGTTTTTCAAAGTCGTAGCCTACCAGTACTTTTCCCTTAATGATCACCAGGGCCTTTTTTTTTGAAGGGATAAAGCCAAGCAGTTTCTTTGTTTCTTCGTAATCATACAGTTCGTTGAACTGCCCCTCGGCGCATACGATCTTAAAGACCTTGCGCATGCTTTCCACCACGGTATGTGAACTTTCGGCTATTTGCTTTTTACTTTGCGCATGCAATTTCAGCAATAAAAACATAATTACTGCCCCAATAACCAATCCCCCAATTAATAAACCCATTATATTGCTGTTGCCGCTCATATATGCGGGCTTAAAGAACAAGGCATAAAAATTTCCCACAAGGTACAGTGCCAGTAAAGCAGCCAGCACCCATAAAATTGTTTTCCAGTGTTTGAAGGGGAACATGTATTTTATTTACTTTTCTGCAAAGTAAATGATTTGGGGCGAATGAATTTATAAAAACTGTGTTCTCAAAATATCTTTTCTTTGCATTAATGGCTTTACAGGTTTGTTCACTCAATTCGGGCAGTAACGGCAATTGCTATTATATCGGCAACGAAACCGATGCGGTATTGGTGGATGCAGGCATCAGCTGCCGCGAAACGGAGAAAAGAATGAAAAAAGCCGGGCTGGATATCAAAAAACTAAAAGCCATCTTTGTTTCGCACGAGCATGGAGACCATATTAAAGGCGTTTCCACCCTTGCCAATAAATATCATCTGCCGGTTTATATTACAGAAGGCACAGCTAAAAATGGACCAATACTCATTCGTCATTTATCAAAGAGTTTTTCAGCCGGAGAAGCGATAAACATCGGAGGCCTCCGCATTATCCCTTTTTCAAAATTTCACGATGCGCAAGACCCGCATAGCTTTGTTATAACCCATGCGGAAGTTACCGTAGGCGTGTTTACTGATATTGGTTGTGCCTGCCCGCAGGTGATTCATTATTTTAAACAATGCCATGCCGTTTTTTTAGAAAGTAATTATGATGATGATATGCTTGAAAATGGCCGTTATCCCATCCATCTTAAAAATAGAATTAGGGGAGATCATGGGCATCTAAGCAATAAGCAGGCGCTTGAACTTTTTATTAAACATCGGCCGGCATTTATGAGCCATGTTTTTTTAAGCCATCTTTCTAAAGAAAACAATTGCCCGAATCTTGCCGTAAAAAATTTTGAAAACCATGCTGGGCAAGTGAAAGTATTGGTGGCCTCCCGTGACGCAGCGATGGAAGTATTGGAAATAACTTCTTCTTCAAAAAATAAACCGTTGCTAAAACCCGTTAAGGCAGGCGTACAATTGGGTTTGCAGTTTTCTTGAGCTGAATTTGTAAAAATTACTATCCAAATGCCGCACCGGTATTTTATTCTGCATAAGCCCTACAATATGGTGTCGCAATTCATCAGCCCGCACCATGTTAGGTTGCTCGGGCATTTGGGCATTGAATGGCCAGCGGGCATACATGCTGTTGGCCGCTTAGATAATCATTCTGAAGGCCTGCTCATTTTAACCACCAACAAAAAACTTACCCATTTGTTGTTCGAAGCAGAAACGCCACATAACCGCACTTATTGGGTTCAGGTAAATGGCGAGGTTGGCGATGAAGCCTTGCAGCAATTAAAAAATGGGGTAGAATTTACAATCAAAAATGGTACAAAGTATAATGCAATACCTGTTGATGTAAAAATTATTGCCGAACCGTCTTATGCAAAAACGCCACCGTATTTTATAAGCAATAAAATTAACTATACCTGGCTTAGCCTTACGCTGGCCGAAGGAAAGTATCACCAGGTGCGTAAAATGATGTCGGCCATTCATCATCGCTGCAGGCGATTAATTAGGGTGAGCATTGAAGATTTACAATTGGGCAATTTGCAGCCCGGCGATTACCAGGAAATTGCCGAGGATGAAATGTTTCGGCTGCTAAAAATAAAACCGGTATCATAAATTACCATCCCTTCCTGTATTCTCTTTTCACAAACTGGTTGGCCGGTTCAAAATTGGTTACCCGCATATTTTCGGCATCCCATAATAGTTTTTTCCGGCCAATGAATTCGTCTTTATCATTTTTAATATTCCAGCTGCGCAGGGCAAGGTTGCCCATCAATATGGCTTCGGTAAGCGGCCCGGCATACTCAAAAGAAGAACTGAGTTCCGTTTTTCCGTAACCGGCTATACAGGCATTTACCCATTGTGCATAATGACCTTCGGGCACCCGGGCAATTGTTTCAGGTATAGCTTTTGTTTCTTCCATCCGGCTGCTGGGGAGCAGTCTTGGTTCCAGGCCATACGTGCCAAAAATGATCTTGCCTTTTGTACCTTCTATAATGCCGCCGCTTCCGCCATCGCCCATCAGTTCATCGGGCAAAAGTTCATCGGGTCTTTCGGGTGTAATACCACCGTCCATCCAGGTAAGTTTTATTGACTTCCCATTTTTTTGCGGGTATTCTAAAATTACCGAAGAGGAAATGGGGCAGCTTTCGGGATGGTAATCGGGTGTCCACATTTTTGTAAATACACTGCCCACGCTGCATTCAACATCTGATGGATATTGAAGTCCGCAAACCTTAAAGGCGGGGTCAATTATATGGCAGCCCATATCGCCCATGGCGCCGGTCCCATAATCCCAGTAGCCCCGCCAGTTGAATGGCGCCAGCCCCTTGTTGTAATGATGATAAGCGCTTGGCCCGATCCATAAATTCCAGTCGAGCCCTTTTGGTACAGGCTGTTTTTGCATGGGCATGGCAAAACCCTGCGGCCATACTGGCCTGTTGGTCCAGCAACGGATGGTATGTGCTTCGCCGATAAGCCCGGCATTGTACCATTCCTGCATTTTTCTTACATCATCGCCCGAAGCGCCCTGGTTGCCCATTTGTGTAACCACCTTATATTTTTTTGCTGCTTCAGCGAGTTGCCTTGCTTCAAAAATATCGTGGGTCAATGGTTTCTGTACATAGACATGTTTTCCCATTTCCATGGCCGCAAGTGCAATCATGGCATGGGTATGGTCGGGGGTGGATACGGATACCGCATCAATATTTTTGCCTTCGGCCTGCAGCAGTTTCCTGAAATCCTTGTAATAGCTGGCTTTTGGAAATGCTTCTCTTGATTTTTTTGCCTGGGCATCATCCACATCACATAATGCAACAATATTGGCCCTGCCGCTTTTAAAAAATTCTGCAATATCTGAAGTTCCTTTTCCACCTGCACCAATGCCGGCAATGTTCAGTTTATCGCTGGGTGCAATAAAGCCCCGGCCCATTACATGACGCGGTATGATGTAAAATCCCGCAGCCGTTAAGAGGCTGTTCCTTATAAATTTTCTGCGGCTCGCAGATGGCTTTTTGCTTGGCATGGCAGTTAAATTAGGTTGAAATGTATGAAGGATATAAAATTAAGGAAAAGCGTGTTGCTACGTTGTGTTTAACAGGGCATATTATTTTCTTACCTTTGCAGTTCAATTAAAGCTATATGAAAGAAGTGTATATTATCTCTGCTGTGCGCACGCCTATCGGTAGTTTCGGTGGCTCGCTCAAAGGGTTTTCGGCCACCCAGCTGGGCGCTGTTGCTATTAAAGGAGCATTACAAAAGGCTGGTCTCAAACCCGAACAGGTGAACGACGTGCTCATGGGCTGTGTTATACAGGCCAACCTGGGGCAGGCACCGGCCAGGCAGGCTGCAAAATTTGCCGGTCTTCCAAATGAGGTCAATTGTACTACGGTAAATAAGGTTTGTGCAAGTGGTATGAAAGCCATTGCGCAGGCCGCCCAAAGTATTATACTGGGCGATGCCGATGTGGTGATAGCCGGTGGTATGGAAAGTATGAGCAATGTGCCTTTTTACAGCGATACCATGCGCTGGGGCAATAAATACGGAAACGTAAGTTTCATTGATGGCCTTGCCAAAGATGGACTAACAGATGTATACGATGGTAAAGCCATGGGCAATGCAGCCGATATGTGTGCCGCCACCTGCAATGTTACACGTGAGGAACAGGATGCTTTTGCCATAGAAAGCTACAAACGTTCACAGGAAGCGGTCAACAGCGGCAGGTTCGAAAATGAAATTGTGCCGGTGGAAATACCGCAGCGTAAAGGCGATCCCGTTGTTTTTGCCAAAGATGAAGAGCCCTTTAATGTAAAATTTGATAAGATCCCTGAACTTAAAGGCGCATTCAGTAAAGAGGGAACCGTAACAGCAGCCAATGCAAGTACTATGAATGATGGTGCGGCTGCCCTGGTTTTAATGAGTAAACAGAAAGCTGAAGAGCTGGGCTTAAAACCGATAGCAAAAATAATTGGCTATGCCGATGCAGAACAGGCGCCCGAATGGTTTACCACCACACCGGCCCTGGCCGTACCCAAAGCCGTTGCCAAAGCCGGGCTTACAATGGAAGATATCGGATTTTTTGAACTTAACGAGGCCTTTAGCGTGGTGGGTATCGAAAACAGCCGCCGCATGAAGCTGGATCCTGCTAAAGTAAATGCAAATGGCGGAGCTGTATCATTGGGGCATCCACTTGGTGCCAGCGGTGCAAGGATCATTGTTACACTCATAAATGTGCTCAAACAGCATCATTCAAAATACGGTGCTGCCGGTATTTGTAACGGAGGCGGAGGGGCCAGTGCAATGGTGATAGAGAATATTGACTGATCATCGCTTTAGAAATAAAATTCAGGGCCCGTTGTATTATCAACGGGTCTTTTATTTTCAATTTGTCCATCTGCCCTTTATGAGATAAATTTGCCCACATTTTTCTATAAACCAGTAATACAACTATGCGACAAATAGCATTCAGGGAAGCGCTCCGGGAAGCCATGACAGAAGAGATGAGAAGAGACGACCGTGTTTTTTTAATGGGAGAAGAAGTAGCCGAGTACAATGGAGCTTATAAAGTGAGCCAGGGCATGCTGGATGAGTTTGGGGCAAAAAGGGTAATTGATACACCCATTGCAGAACTTGGATTTTCTGCCATAGCCGTTGGTGCTGCCCAAAACGGTTTGCGCCCGATAGTTGAATTTATGACATGGAATTTTGCAGTATTAGCCTCAGATCAAATTTTAAATACCGCTTCTAAAATGCTGGCAATGAGTGGCGGACAAGTTGGTTGTCCTATTGTATTTAGAGGAGCCAACGGTAGTGCCGGCCAGCTCGGTGCACAGCATTCTACAGCTTTTGAAAGCTTTTATGGAAATATCCCTGGGATAAAAGTGATATCTGTAAGCAATCCTTACGATGCTAAAGGTTTGCTTAAGGCTGCCATAAGGGACGATGACCCCGTTATATTTATGGAAAGCGAAGTAATGTATGGCGATAAAGGCGAGGTTCCAGAAGAAGAATATGTTTTGCCTATTGGTAAATGCTTTATAAAGCGGGAGGGGAAAGATGTTACCATTGTTTCTTTTAATAAAATGATGAAAGTGGCCCTGGGTGCAGCAGAAGAACTTGCAAAAGAAGGAATTGAGGCCGAAGTGATCGATGTGGCCACTATCCGCCCGCTCGACTGGTTTACTATTTTAGAAAGCGTAAAAAAGACAAGCCGCCTGGTAATTGTAGAAGAGCAATGGCCATTTGCTTCTGTAAGTTCAGAAATTGCTTACCGTATACAAAAAGAAGGTTTCGATTACCTGGATGCGCCTGTACGCCGCATTACAAGTGCCGATGCACCCATGCATTATGCGCCTAACCTGGTGGCGGCCTACCTGCCCGATGTGCCAAGAACGGTAAATTTGGTGAAGGAAGTTATGTATTTAAGAAAATAAAAGGCCTTTTTTTTCGTAAATACCATTGTAATAATACGATGAGAAAATCTTTTATTTTATTGGTATTCTGTTTATCGGCCAAGATTGCTTACCCACAGAAGTTTTTCACTACATTTTTTGGAGGCATCAGTAATTACAGCGGCGACCTAAGCGGGTCTAATTATTTTTTGCGCCATTCGCATCCAGCCTGGGGCCTGGGATTAATGAGTGAGCTATCAGACCGTGTATTTATCCGTGCCGATTTTGTAAGCGCTAAAATAAGCGGAGACGATAAATGGGGCACGGTAAACCGCCAGCGGAATCTCAGCTTTAAAAGCGATATTGCTGAGTTCTCCCTTGCAGCGGAATATACGCTCTTCAATCTTTATGAATATAAGGTTTCTCCCTATTTTTTTGCAGGTGTTGCCGCCTTTCAGTTTAAGCCAACCACTACTGATGTAAATGGTAATTATATTATACTGCCCGATTACAGCACAGAGGGACAGGGATTTTATGAAGGAAGAAAGCCTTATAAATTACGGCAGGTTTCATTTCCCCTGGGGGGAGGAGTGCTATGGGGAATTACCAATAACAAGCGTATTGGATTTGTTTTTGGGGTTAGAAAAACATTTACCGATTACCTGGATGACGTAAGTACCACTTATGCAGATCAAACCGTGCTGGCACAAAACCGTGGCTTTGGAGCAGTGGCCATTGCCTGGAGAGGCGATGATTATAATGGAGTTCCCTATCCCGCGGCCGGCACAAAACGCGGAAATCCCGAGAATAATGACTGGTACTTTTTTTCCGGGGCCACCATCAGGGTGCGCATACAGCCAAAAGGAAGTGAGCGCAGGGATGCTGTTAAAAAACCCAGAAAAGCCAGGTATGGTTGCCCTGTCGTTTGGTAAGCCACCCTTAAAATATTAAAATTTACAGTCATGAGCCAGGCATTTGTAAAAGAAAGTGATGAACAATGGCTGCACGATATTCTACCAACCGAAACAGCCCTGCTTGCCTACCTGGCAAAAGAAAACAATGGCATAAGGGTATATGAGATCAGCCGGTATATGCTCAAAAATGGGAAAGAAGCGCTCAAAATGAGTAATGGAATGGATTATACAAAAGACCCGGATGGCCGTTGGATGATTGTTTGAGTAATAAAATTAAATTATAATTATATATTGTAATTCAATTTATTATGTGATTTATATTTTAATAAAAATTAGATAGAAATATCCCGCTTTTTGTAGAAAAACCTGCCATTTTTCTCAAATATGCTAAAAACGCAATAATATGTAGAAATTACCGTTTTTAAGTAGTTACTCTCTATTTCTCCAATTTCCTCTCTAAGACCAAGTTAACCTTATAACCACAGAGATGAAAAAGACAGCACTGTTCGTGTTGGCCGTATTTTGGGGAATTACAATGGCCGTGGCACAATGCCCGGTTACCATTACTGGTTCTGTTGTTACAACAGGGGCATCCTGCCCTTCTAACGGCAGTGCCAGCATCAATACAAATATTTCTGGTGGATCTGGCCAAAATTATACCCTTATCAGTGGGCCAGCAGGAGTACCCTTAAATACACCACAGGCATCTAATTTATTCAGCGCATTGCTACCCGGTGCCTATACTGTAAGAGTGGCATGTGCCGGTACACAGCAGAATTTCAGTTTTAATATTGCTGATAACTATCCCAGGATTACTGATGTAAATGCTAGCATAACAAATAATTCCTGCACCAACGGTTTGAGCGGGGGAACTGTGCTGGTTAGCAGCATTACCGGTGGGCGGCCACCATACCAGTATTCGTTGATACAGAGCACAGATCCCAATTATGCCGATAACTTAAGTGCTTATGGCCCATCTACCACTTTAACAGGCTCAAGCAATGCCACCTATCAATTAAGGGTAAAAGACGCCTGCAACCAGTATTTTACTAAAACATTGCAGTTTGCATCGTATATGCCACCGGTACATATTGATCCCTGGCTTGCCTTTAACGATCAGGCATGCGGTAACAATGCCACTTCGATCTATTACAGTATTTTCAATTCAGCTACCAGTAATTATACAGATCTTACTCCCTACATCGCTGCCGGAATCTCCGTTACGATGTGGCAGGCACCAACGGGCTTTGATTGTGATGGATCCAATTTGGCTGTATTGCCTTCCGGATGCGGCTCTCCCGTGTATCAAAACACGGTTACAACCGATACCATGATCATTCCCATTGTGCCCGGCTATAATTACATTATTAAAACCGAAACCGCCTGCGGTCAATGGGCAATGAGATGTCTTGATCTTAGCTGGTACCTTGAACCTAGGTATGAAGTAAATGCCCAAAGCAGCGGATGCGGGGGAAATGCTGGCGGGGAACGTATGATAATCAGGCAAACCAGTGCAGAATTCATTAAGTACCCGGCCATAGTTACTGTTAGAAACAGTTCAAATGTTATTGTAGACACAAAAACACTGAATTCCGTAAACGATGTATACGAAAGCCCTTTGCTTCCATTGGGAACTTATACGGTTCAATTGGTTGACGCTTGCGGTAATACCGTTAACAATACTGTTTACAGCCCTGCATCAAATACAGATCCTGTAAACCTTAACCCTTCCTATTATACATTGTATGCCTGTGCTGCAGGTTCTGCCACCCAGGCGGGCACCACCCAGGCACATTTAGAACTGGAAGGCTATGTACCAAATATTACCAATTCAACCATTACCATCACTTCGGGGCCCAGTAATGTAGGTGTGGCCGGTGTTAATTATCCTTTGGGCACCAGCAATTATATCTGGACAAATATGTTGCCCGGGAACTATACGGCAAGTATTGCATCGCCAACTATAACCTGCGGAACCCGTATGCTGAATTTCACTATTGATAATTCATTGCTCTTGCAGCAGTCCGTATCTGCCACATCCACCTCTTTCTGCAGCGGCGGCGGTAGTGTTACAGCTGTTGGAAATTATAATGGCCCGTTCGAAATTTCCTATACTTTATGCAATGCAGTAAACAATGGCGAAATTTCTACAAACAGCACTGGCGAATTTTCAAACTTGCCCGCAGGTTCGTATTACGTTAAGATGGTAATGAGCGATTATTGCAGCGGCGTTCCATTTTCTACTAACAGCAATACTGTAAGCATTATTGCCGGCTCGGGCCCTCCGGATATATCTAAAAAAGTTGGCGTTAATTGCGAAACAGCTGCAGGCGTTTCAACCGGTACGGCCAGCATCTTTTTGGAACTGGCAGGTGCTGCACCACTGTTACTTGAGTATAAACCCATATCATCTTCGTCTTATACAGTTTATTCAAATAACGCTCCTGCAAACGTAACGATTGCTGGCCTGCTTCCTAATACCATTTACGATATCAGGCTTACCTCCTGCGGCAAAACTTATTCTACCCAGGTAGCGGTGGGCCAGTTGCAGAATTTTTCAACACTTACCAGTGTTAGCCCTTGTAATGGGGCTGCATATACTTTACAGGCGCCCATATTTACCGGCGCTGTATATAGCTGGAAAAACCCTGCCGGCAATATCGTTTCCACCACAGACAATTACCATATTGCCAGCTACAACAGTTCTTACAATGGTGTTTATAATGCCAGGATCAGTTTTGGCACCTGTGTAAGCCGTGACTTTAATATCGGTATAAGTTCTGTTAACTGTGGCCAGTTGCTGCCAATAAAACTGGCTTCATTTACGGCAAGTAAGCTCAACTGCAGCAATATCATTAAATGGACAATGGAGAATGAAGTGCTTGCGGCCGGGTTTGAACTGCAGAAGAGTTTTGATGGAGCCAACTATACAACCATCAGCCGCTTTGCAGGTAATGGCAGCAGCTACGAATACAGGGATGCACAACCAGGCAATGGTAAAAACTATTACAGGCTTAAGATCATTGGTAAAGACGGTAATATCACTTACAGCAATATCCTGCCGGTTTACAACGATTGCAGCAATGCAACGCAGGTAATGGTTTATCCCAACCCATCGGCACAGTTTGTGATCATTGAAAGCAGCAGCCTTTCAACCGCATCATTTGAACTGATGGATATTTCCGGGCGTAAACTTAAAATACCTGTACTGCAGCTTTCTGCAGGAAAATACAGAATAAACGTTTCGGTGATGCCCAATGGTAATTACCTGCTGAAGGAAATAAATACCGGGACCACTTATAAGATAGTGGTTCAGCATTAAAACAATTGAATGAATTGCTAAAGGTTGCCGTTTGGTAACCTTTTTTTTTGTGGCAAATCATAGTACCTTTATGCTGATAATCTTAAAAACATGAAACAACTATTGGTTATGGCAGCGCTGTTGCTTGGCGCTTTTACTGCAAAAGCTCAGTCGGGGCAATTGGATTCTGCAAAAAAACTATATACTGTGGAAGCTTCCTGCGGGCAATGCCGGTTTGGCCTCAAATCGCAGCAGGGATGCGACCTGGCTGTACGGATAAATGGTAAAGCATATTTTGTAGACGGCAGCAAAATAGACGAACATGGTGATGCACATGCCAGTGATGGTTTTTGTGAGGCTGTACGAAAAGCTGAAGTACAGGGGAAAATTGTAAAAGGAAGGTTTAAATCAACCTATTTTAAATTATTACCCTTGCGGTAAATGAAGCAGTGCCTCATCAGCGTTAATCATCTTTTAACAACTTATTTTTAAAGGGGCAACGAATTGTATCCTGTACCTGTCAGTATATAAAACCGTTCTTATAATGCAATTTGTTTCATTTAAATATTAACGTGTTGTGCTATTAAAAATACTCGGGTTAGCACAGGATTTTAGAAAATAATTAAAATTTCGATCCTAAGAGTAGAATTACCAAAGCTGAAGCTACCGAAGGACAAA
>JBATOU010000049.1:0-75345 GCA_049291115.1 Ferruginibacter sp. | reverse complement strand
ATGTGGAAGAGCCCCAATGGTACCATCAGGAATATTTTGGATGGCACCGTTTTCAGGGAACCCATTGTTATAAAAAACATTCCCCGGCTGGTTACCAACTGGGATGCACCCATTATTGTCGGCCGCCATGCTTTTGGAGACCAGTACCGGGCTACCGATACCGTTATAAAAGGCACCGGTAAACTCACTATGACCTTTACCCCCGAAGGGGGCGGCGAAGCCCAGGTTTTTGAAGTGTATAATTACAAAGGCGATGGCGTGGCCATGACCATGTACAATACCGATGAAAGTATTTACGGCTTTGCACGCAGCTGCTTCAATATGGCACTCAGCAAAAAATGGCCATTATTCCTCTCTACAAAAAATACCATCCTTAAAAAATACGATGGCCGCTTTAAAGATATTTTTGAAGAAGTGTACCAAAAAGAATTTAAAACCGCTTTTGACGCGGCTGGCATCACTTACGAGCACCGCCTGATAGATGATATGGTGGCAAGTGCCTTAAAATGGAATGGTAATTTTGTATGGGCCTGTAAAAATTACGATGGCGATGTGCAGAGCGATACCGTAGCACAGGGATTTGGTTCGCTCGGTTTGATGACCTCGGTTTTAATAACCCCCGATGGCAAAACCATGGAGGCCGAAGCTGCCCATGGAACCGTAACACGCCACTACCGCGATCACCAGGCGGGCAAGCCCACCAGCACTAACCCCATTGCATCTATTTTTGCATGGACACGTGGCCTGGCCTTCCGCGGAAAACTGGACGGCAACCAGCCCCTCATCGATTTCAGCAATGCACTCGAACAGGTCTGTATAGAAACCGTAGAAAGCGGTAAAATGACCAAGGACCTTGCCGTTTGCATCCATGGCAATAAGGTAAGTCATGGCGATCATTATCTTTATACAGAAGAATTTTTGGATGCAATAGATGAGAACCTGAAAAAGAAAATGGGTATATAACCTGGTTACGAAAAATACTGATCCCCGGCGTTTCCGGGGATTTTTCTTTTGCCTTAGTGTTAAAAATCTATTTTTGCATCATGCAACGTTTAAACAGGAATGAATTCAGAGCTCATACGGTAGCAGAAGCAGCTAAAATGCCTGCAGCCCATTACAAAAAGCTTAGCTGGCAGCAAAGAATTGAGATAGCTCACTATTTAAACAGTATTGCATTTAATTTTCCCCTTAATGACCCTCCGAAACTTGACAGGACAAAATTTTCTGTAAGGGGGAGAAATCAAAATGGATAATATTTTAAACGAAGATTTCAGAGATATTTTAGAGGCACTCAATAAAAAAATTATTTGTAATACAATTGAGTACACTAATGTAAGGACATTAGGTTTAACGCGTTATGCTATTGAAATAGCCTCACACAGTATTGACTCTTAGTGTACTTTGCGAAATACTCTGGCGTCTTTGCGGTAATAAAAGTAATCGCAAAGCAACTTCTATTGAAAAAAATATTTTTTTACAGAACAATACGTTACGTTTAATTTGACAGCCTAATAGTCCCGTTGCATCAGCACCATACAGCTCCTCAAACTATCCTGCCACATCGGAATATGCAGGTGAAAGGTTTGCTCAATTTTTGAAGTATCAAATGCAGAATAATGCGGGCGCTTTGCAGGCGTGGGATATTCGTCTGTGGTTATTGGGTTTACCGTGCAGTTGCTATGGACGAGATGTTTGATCTCAACGGCAAAATCGTGCCAGCTGATGATCCCTTTGTTGCAGTAATGATAAATGCCCGGCACAAAATTTTGAGCTGAAATGATCTGCATAATGGCCATCGCCAGGTCGGCGGCATAAGTGGGGCATCCAAACTGGTCGGCTACCACGCCAATGCTTTGCTTTTCATTCATGAGCCTGATCATTGTTTTCACAAAATTCTTCCCAAAACTGCTGTACACCCAGGATGTTCTTATGATAACAGATTGCTCATTGGCAGCAAAGACCTTTTTTTCGCCCTGCAATTTGGTATAACCGTAATAGTTGAGGGGGTCGGTTTCATCGGTTTCCTTATAGGGCTTAGCGGCATTTCCGGCAAAAACATAATCGGTGGAAATATGAATGAACTTCACCTGTTGGCGCTTGCAGGCAGCCGCAAGGTATCCCACTGCCACCGCGTTTACTGAATAAGAAACGCCCATATCTTTTTCGGCCTTATCTACTGCCGTATATGCAGCACAATTGACACAATAGTCTATCTGATGTTCAGAAAAATATTCATTGATCGCCTTTTCATCAATTACAGACAGTTCCTCTTTTGTAACAAACAGGAAATGAAAGGCCGGATAAGCGCCCGCAAGCGCCCTTAACTCCATGCCCAACTGGCCATTTGCACCTGTAACCAATATGGTTTTTAGCGTATCCAAAACTACATGAACTGAAAATTATTTTTACAATTTGCAAACACGGGGTGTTGCGTATCTTTTTCGGAAATAATTTCCCGGGCTTCCGGAATTTTCCAGTCAATACCCAGTGCCGGGTCGTTATACCAAACCCCGGCCTCCGATTCCTTATGATAAAAAGTATCGCATTTATAGAACACTTCTGCTTTTTCACTTAAAACAGAATACCCATGGGCAAAGCCTTTTGGCACCAGCAATTGTTTTTTGTTTTGCGCCGATAATTCAATGCTGAATATCTTACCATAAGTGGGAGACCCGATTCTCAGGTCAAGCACCACATCCAGTATAGCACCGCTTAACACCCTGATGAATTTTGTTTGTGCATAAGGCGCCAGCTGGTAATGCAGCCCCCTGATAACGCCGTAGGAGGATTGTGCCTGGTTATCCTGAACAAAAACGATATCAATACCTGCCTCTTTGCAGGTGTTGGCATTATAACTTTCAAAAAAATAACCACGGCTGTCTTCAAAAATCTTCGGATCAAAGACCAGCAGTCCGGGAAATTCAGTTTCTGTAAATGGCATTTATTAAATTGATAAATTATTAATTGAAAATGGAAAATGATACGGCCCCATCTTTCGCATTAAAGGTATTTAACTATATATCTTCTTAAAATATTGGATCGTTTCAATAAGGCCTTCTTCAAACCGCCGGGTGGGTTGGTATCCTAATAAATTCCGGGCCAATGAAATATCAGCCAGTGAATGACGGATATCTCCTGCTCTCGGTTCCCGGTAAGTGGCTTCCCAGTTGCTGCCCAACTGTTGCTGGCAGGCGCTGTAAAGATAATTCACAGAATAACTCTCTCCTACTGCTACATTATAGGCCTTACCAAGTGCATCGGTATTGTTGGTAAGCATCCCTTTAATATTTACCTGAACGGCATTATCTACAAAAGTAAAATCCCTTGTTTGCTCTCCATCTCCATTAATATAAACCGGTGTTTGTTTAAGTATACCCTTTACAAATAGAGGGATCACGGCAGCATAAGGTCCATCAGGATCCTGCCTGGGCCCAAAAATATTAAAATAACGGAAGCCCATTAATTTAAGTCCATATACATCGGCAAAAATTTGGGCATACAACTCATCTGTTTTTTTTGTAGCAGCATAGGGAGAAAGACATTTCCCTACCCTGTTTTCCTGCTTCGGCAATGTAGCTTCATCGCCATAAACAGAAGAAGAAGAAGCATAAACAAATTGCTTTACCTTATTATCAACAGCCGCCTTCATCATATTAACGGTACCGCCAACATTTACCTCGTTAAAATATACCGGTTCTTTAATAGAACGCGGTACAGAGCCTAATGCAGCCTGGTGGCTTACATAATCAATACCCTGGCAGGCCAGCTGGCATGTTTCCTGGTTACGGATATCTCCATCGATGAATTCAAAGGCAGCATATTGTTTCAGAACGGCAAGATTTGAGTCAAATCCGTTTGACATATTATCAAGTACCCGCACTTTTGCGGCGCCGTTTTTAAGCAGGTATGCAGCAATATGGCTGCCAATAAAACCAGCCCCGCCTGTAACCAGGAAAGCGCTTTCAGATATGTCTTTATCGTGAAAAATCATCAGTATTTATCTCTGTTACGGTTCAAAGCCACTCCTGCACTTTCATAAGAGCCGGTAGCTATTTTACTAAATCTGTACTGCATTATAAATTGGTTGCCCTGTTACAGGCTCCAGTATTTTCTGCTGCTTATTCTGTTACGGTAAATTCCTTTTAAATCGGCCACCATGGCCACTGGTTTTGTTATAGATGCAAAATAAGCGTCGTCCAGGTTTTTATAATCGTTGTGAGGTACGGTTACAATTACGGCATCATAGTCTCTGCCCGGTTCTTCGATAAGACCAAACCCGTATTCATGCTCCAGTTCCTCACTATCGGCATGCGGATCGGTTACATCCACGTTAAGTGAAAAAGATTTGAGTTCCTTAACAACATCTGCCACTTTACTGTTCCTGATGTCGCTCACATTCTCTTTAAAGGTGGCGCCCATCACAAGCACTCTTGCATCTTTTACATTACCTGTATGCTGAATAATGAACTGCAATACCTTTTTTGCCACGTAGCCAGCCATCCCGTCGTTTATAACACGGCCTGCAAGGATCACCTGGCTGTTATATCCCAGTTCCTTGCTTTTATAAGTAAGATAGTATGGATCTACCCCAATACAATGCCCGCCCACCAGGCCTGGTTGAAAGCGAAGGAAATTCCATTTTGTTCCTGCTGCCTCCAGTACTTCGTAGGTATTGATTTCCATCTTATCGAAAATGATAGAAAGTTCATTCATCAAAGCGATATTGAGATCACGCTGGGTGTTTTCTATGATCTTTGCCGCCTCTGCCACTTTAATGGAGGAGGCCCTGTGCACGCCGGCCTTTACCACCAGCTCATACACTTTGGCAATGGTATCGAGGCTCTCGGGAGAGCAGCCGCTCACCACTTTTACAATACTGCTGATGGTATGTTCTTTATCGCCGGGGTTGATCCTTTCTGGAGAATAGCCGATCTTATAATCCGCCCGCATTTTAAGGCCAGAAAGTTGTTCAATTACAGGCACACAATCTTCTTCGGTGCAGCCCGGATAAACGGTGCTTTCATACACCACATAATCGCCTTTTTTAATAACTTTTCCAATCGTTTCGCTGGCACGCTGTATGGGTACCAGGTCGGGAATATTATGCTCATCCACCGGTGTGGGTACGGCCACAATAAAAAAATTTGCCTGTCTTAATACATCCAGGTCGTTGGTAAATTCAATATCGCAATGATCAAATGCGCTGGGCTCCAGTTCCTGGCTCGGGTCAATTTTATCCTGCATCATCCGGATGCGTTCTGCATTGATATCGAAGCCGATCACTTTTATTTTTTTTGCAAACTCAAGTGCAATGGGTAGTCCTACATATCCAAGCCCAATAACGGCTAGCGTTTTCTTTTTATCCAGCAAATCCTTGTACATCTGGCTCATGAATGAAATTTATTTACTTGTGAATTCTTTGGGAAGTTTTGTAAGTTCTTCTTTTGGCAGCCCTTTAAAATATTCATAGGTGATCTTCAATCCTTCTGCCCTGCTGATTTTTGGTTCCCAGTTTAAAATTTCTTTTGCGCGGGTAATATCGGGCTGCCTTTGTTTGGGGTCGTCTACCGGCAAGGGCTTGTACACTATTTTCTGTTTGGTACCTGTTAGCCTGATGATCTCTTCTGCAAAATCTTTCAGCGAAATTTCATCGGGGTTACCCACATTTACCGGGTATGCATAATCGCTCATCAGCAAACGGTAAATTCCTTCCACCAGGTCATCTACATAACAGAAACTGCGTGTTTGGCTTCCATCTCCAAACACGGTAAGGTCTTCTCCACGCAGGGCCTGGCCAATAAAAGCAGGAAGCGCACGGCCGTCGTTCAGGCGCATACGCGGGCCATATGTATTAAAGATGCGCACAATTCTTGTTTCCACTTTATGAAAAGTATGATAAGCCATGGTAATTGCCTCCTGGAAACGTTTTGCCTCATCGTAAACACCGCGGGGGCCAATTGGATTTACATTGCCCCAGTAATCTTCATTTTGCGGATGAACCAGGGGATCTCCATAAACCTCGCTGGTACTTGCCACCAATATCCTTGCATTTTTAGCCTTAGCCAACCCAAGGCAGTTATGCGTGCCCAGCGAACCAACTTTTAATGTTTGGATCGGAATTTTCAGGTAATCGATCGGGCTGGCCGGTGATGCAAAATGAAGGATATAATCGAGGGGTCCGGGAATATGAATGAACTTTGACACATCGTGATGATAAAACTGGAAATTTTCCAGCTTAAAAAGATGTTCGATATTACGAAGGTCGCCGGTTATAAGATTATCCATGCCGATCACCTCATATCCCTCTTTGATAAAACGGTCGCAAAGATGAGATCCTAAAAATCCTGCTGCGCCAGTTATTAATATTCTTTTCTGCATCATAATTTTATTTGGATGTTACTTTGGCCCTGCCCACGCTTTCGTAATGAAAGCCCAGTTCCTTCATGTACGGAAGATCAAAAAGGTTTCTTCCGTCGAAGATTACTTTGTTCTTCATAAGCGAAAGCATTTTCTCGAAATCGGGGGTGCGGAATTCATTCCATTCAGTTGCGATCACCAGTGCATCGGCATCTTCCAGGGCATCGTACTGGCTTTCTGAGTACTTTATTTTATCACCTATCTGCTGGCGCACATTGTCCATTGCCTCGGGGTCAAAAGCGGTCACCGTTGCACCTTCGGCAGTTAATGCATCGATCATGTACAATGCCGGTGCTTCCCTGATATCATCTGTGTTAGGCTTAAATGCAAGGCCCCACAAAGCAAATTTTTTGCCCTCGAGGGATCCGCCAAAGTATGATTGTATTTTTGGGAGTAAATGCAGTTTTTGTTTTGTGTTAACATCCATCACTGCACTCAATATCCTGAAATCGTATTTTGCTTCTTCGGCCGACATCACCAATGCCTGCACATCTTTGGGAAAGCAACTGCCCCCGTACCCGATACCCGGAAACAGGAAACGCTTACCGATCCTGGTATCGCTGCCAATGCCGCGGCGCACCATGTCTACATCGGCATCCAGCCTTTCGCAAAGCTGCGCTATTTCATTCATGAAGCTTATTTTAACTGCCAAAAATGAATTGGCCGCATACTTGGTAAGTTCGGCACTTTTTTCATCCATAAAAATGATGGGGTTGCCCTGGCGCACAAAGGGCGCATAAAGATCATTCATCACTTTAACGGCCCGCTGCGACCTGGTGCCGATCACCACCCTGTCTGGTTTCATGAAGTCATCCACTGCCACGCCCTCCCTCAAAAATTCGGGATTACTCACCACATCAAAAGCTGATGCGGCAGCGCCATTCTCCAAAATAGCTATATGTACTTTTTCGGCTGTTCCAACCGGAACGGTGCTTTTATCTACAATTACCTTATAATCGCCCTCCTTTAATAATTTTCCAAGGTCTTTGGCAACACCGAGGATATATTTCAGGTCGGCACTTCCGTCTTCGCCGGGCGGTGTGGGTAAAGCCAGGAAAACGATCTTTGCATCGGCCACGGCATCAGCCAGCGAAGTGGTAAAATGAAGGCGTCCTTCTTTTTGATTGCGTAAAAAGATCTTTTCGAGCCCCGGTTCGTAAATGGTTATTTTACCGTTGCTGAGCTTTTCCACCTTTGCGGTGTCAATATCCACGCAGGTAACATTATTACCCGTTTCGGCAAAACAGGTACCTGTTACCAATCCTACATATCCTGTTCCTACTACTGCGATCTTCATAATCGTTTTTTCTAATTGTTAATTGCTGTATTGTTAGATTGTTTTTGGCTGCTTATAATCATGCCCAACTCACCGGCCTGCAAAACTTAATATCTTATCCACTATAAACTGCTGTTGTTCTTCATCCAGTTCTGTATGAATGGGTAAAGAGATCACCCTTTCCGTGAGCCAGTCGGTAACCGGCAGGTTGAAATTACTGCCACCAAATGCATCAAACATTTTCTGGCGGTGGGCCGGTACCGGGTAGTAGATCATGTTTGGAACATTTTCTGCTGTAAGAAATGCACTCAGCTCATCCCTGTTAATGCCACCTAAAATCAATGTATATTGATGAAATACATGCTTATTGTTTGCTGCACGAAAAGGCGTTTTAATTTTTGGGTTTCCCGCAAAAGCATTGTCATAAAAATCGGCAGCCCGGCGTCTTGCAGCTATATAATCATCCAGGTACTTTAATTTGATATCGAGAATGGCAGCCTGCATGGCATCGAGGCGGCTGTTGCAGCCCACTACATCATGATAGTATCGCCTGCTCTGGCCATGAGAAGCGATCATACGTAATTTTTCTGCCAAAGCATCATCATTGGTAAACATGGCACCGCCATCGCCAAAAGCACCCAGATTCTTACTTGGATAAAAAGACGTGCAGCCGATATGGCCAATATTACCGGTCTTTTTAATTGTGCCATCGCTAAAACTATAGTCGTTTCCAATTCCCTGTGCATTGTCTTCAATTACAAAAAGCCCGTGCTTTTCTGCAATGGCCATAATGGGCTCCATATCTGCGGCCTGGCCATAAAGGTGAACGGGCACAATGGCCTTTGTTTTAGGCGTGATGGCTGCTTCAATAACCAATGGATCCATGCAAAAAGTTTGGGGATCCACTTCTACAAAAACAGGTTTAATGTTAAGCAGCGCTGCCACTTCCACCGTGGCAATATAAGTAAACGAAGGGGTGATCACTTCACCGCCGGGTTGCAGGCCAAGCGCCATCATGGCTATTTGCAGGGCATCGGTGCCGTTGGCACAGGGAATACAATGCCTGCTGCCATGGTAAGCGGCCAGGTTGGCGGCAAACTCATTCACCGCTTTTCCTCCAATGAATTGTGAACTTTCCATCACCGCAATAACAGCCGCATCCACCTGGGATTTTATTTTTTGATACTGCGTTTTGGTATCTACCATTTGTAATGGCCTCATAACTACAATTTTGAAGGCGCAAAGATAAGCGTTTAATACGGGCAGAACAAGTTGAAAAACCGGCAGGCCATGCTATCTTTTGCCGCTATTCGGCTGGTTTTTTGTACAAAAATATTGAACAGCGGCCAGCACGGCCTCTTCTGATTGGTTTTGAGTATTGCCCAATGGTATTTTGGTAGAATAAATACGGGTCTTTTTATTTTTATAATGCTTTACCAGTAATTTAAAATTATCCTGTATGCTCATGAGCACTTCGTCCTGCACAATGCTGGCCTCAATAAAATCATCCCAATGCGTCAATAACCTTCCCTGGTAAAAAAAGCCGGTATCATTAAGCAAAATTTTAGTTTGCTGCTTAAATGCCTTCACAAAAAAAATAAACGCGGGTATAATGGTGATATGCATGGCATTGAGCCGCTTCCAGAAAGGAATGTTCCCTACAGCATCATCTCCAAAAAAAGCGGTGATGAACATAGCCATAAAAACCAGGCCAATCACCAGGTTTACCCCAATACTCTCTTTTACTACAAATTCGCCTTTATCGTTTAATTTAAGCTGTGTCATTAATGGTTCTTATTAAAAGATATACTACTGCTACCCTCACCTGATTTTTTATTTACAGCAATGAACTCAACATTCTTCGAACTTATCTATTTCCAAATTTAAAGTCGGCAAAGCTTATGCCTGATAGTTTTGCATTATTTTTACGAAAACATTTTATTTCATTGAGCCTTTTCCTATATAAACTTTCTCTCTTTTTTATCAATGCCGGGTTGCAGGTGGCCGCTTTGTGGAAGCCCAAGGCAAAGCTATGGGTAAAAGGCCGACAAAACCTGCTTGAAAATCTGGAAGCTGCATTTTCCGGAAACCAGGCGCCCGTCATCTGGATCCATACCGCCAGCCTGGGCGAATTTGAACAGGGCCGCCCGGTTATTGAACGCATCAAAAAAGAGTATCCCGGTCATAAGATCGTACTCAGTTTTTTTTCGCCAAGCGGGTACGAAAACAAAAAAGACTATAAAGGGGCCAACCATATTTTATACCTTCCCATCGACCGGCCATTATATGCTAAAAAATTCATTAATATCATTAACCCAACACTGGTCATCTGGATAAAATATGAATACTGGTACTATTACCTTACCGAATTAAAGCACAGGAATATTCCTGTAATACTGGTTTCAGCGCTGTTCAGGCCGGGTCAGCCTTTTTTTGCCTGGTATGGAAAGATCTGGAGAGAAATGCTCAGTTGCTTCACGCATATTTTTGTTCAAAACAGGGCATCTGAAGAACTCCTCAAAGCTATTCATATCAGTAATGTCAGCTCCAGTGGCGACACCCGCTACGACCGGGTTACCGATAATGCCGCTGCATTTGAACCATTGCCGGCTGCTATTGAAGAATTTTGCGGAAACCATCCTGTGCTGGTGGCCGGCAGCACCTGGGCCGAAGACGAGGAAGAACTGATGCACTATACAAAAGCCAATACGCAAACCAGGTTTATCATTGCGCCGCATGAAATTGATCCGGAAAATATGGAAGAAGTTAAAAAGCGCTTTGCAGGGGCCTTGATTTTTTCAAAACTCAACAGGGATGGCGGAAATGAACTTACCGGAAACGTACTGATCATCGATAATATAGGCATGCTGAGTCGCCTGTACAAATATGCCCATATAACCTATGTGGGTGGTGGCTTTGGCGATGATGGCCTGCACAATATACTGGAACCGGCCGTTTTTGGGCGCCCGGTCATCTTTGGGCCCAATCATGATAAATACCCCGAAGCACAGGCCATGATCGACTGTGGTGGCGCCTTTAGCGTGGAAAATGCACTGGAACTTGAAGCGTTGCTTAAAAAACTTTTTGAAGACAAGGACCACCTGGATAAAACTGCGGCGGCGGCTAAAAATTTTATTTATCAAAACCGCGGTGCCACCAATACGATCCTGCAATATATTTCTGAAAAAAAACTCCTGTAAAAATTCCATTTATCCCTCACAAACAATTCGAAAAATTCGTGTAATTCGTGTTTACAAAAACCTCCTCCTCACCAACTGGTCGAAAAGTTTCACTATTTCATTCTTATCATTCCAGCCAAGTTTTAACTTCAGTTCACGGCGTATCCAGTACTCTGCTTCGGGAAAGATGGAAAAACCGTTGATGGTCTTAATACTTCTTTCGTACATATTTTCATCGCCCCGGAAAAGTTCCCTGATAAACACAAAACGGTCGTTTACCCCAATTGCCTTTTTAAGGTCTTTAATAGGAGCATCTCCCAGCGTATCAGATAATTCCATTTTTCCCTGCTTAAGCTTATCGTTGAGCGATGTGCCCCTGTCGGTTGGCAGTACTTCATGCAGTTCCTTTTCTGCTTTTCCTTCTGGTGCTGCATACTGCTGATGGGCCATTGTTGGAATATCGTCGATCGGATCAAAGAGCAGGGTGGGTTTATTTTGAACGCTGATCTTATTGATCTCTTCAGCCTTGCGTTTGATCTCCTCAAGTTCTGCTTCCAGTTCAGCTTCATCTACCTGCAATACTTCTATTATTTTTTCCTCTTCAGCCGGTTTTGAAGAAATGGAAGCCGCTATAGGTTGCGGTTCGGGGGCCTGCAGCAGTTCCTCAAAATTGGGAGCCAAATTGTTTAACAAAGGGGCTGTCTGTACAGAAACGGATCCTGCAGGAGCTCCGGTATGGGCATTTAAATGCATAAGTTCGCTTTGGAGCATCTGCACCGTAAGCAAAAGCTGTCCTGCAGGCGCATTGTCCTTTAGCTGCTGTACCAATTTTTCGGCCAGGGTTTTCACCCGTTCCATATGCATATTTTTTATAAACAAAAACCGGGCTAAAAACCTGCAACCCAGGAAAAAGACCGGTGCCGCCGCATTAAAAATTTTGTTTTGCTTCTTGGCCCAAAACTTTAATCTTTGCAGCCAACGGTTAAAGTTACTAACAGAATTTCAAAAAAATAAGCGAATGTTTATAGAACCAAGTTTGAGGGGTGAGCGCCGGGGCTGGATAGAAGTGATTTGCGGCAGCATGTTCAGTGGAAAAACAGAGGAATTGATCCGCCGCCTTAAGCGGGTTAAAATTGCCAACCTGAAGGTGGAGATCTTTAAGCCGGCCATTGATACCCGCTACGATGAAGTAAAAATAGTAAGCCACGATACCAATTTCATTAACAGCACCCCGGTAGACAGCAGCCAGAATATTCTCCTCCTTGCCCAGGATGTGGATGTGGTGGGTATTGATGAGGCCCAATTTTTTGATGCCGAAATAGGCAATGTTTGCGAGCAATTGGCCATGCGGGGCATGCGGGTAATTGTAGCCGGGCTGGATATGGATTTCCAGGGAAACCCTTTTGGACAAATGCCTGCCCTGCTAGCCAAGGCCGATTATATTACCAAACTGCACGCCATTTGTGTTGTTTGTGGCGGTATTGCCAATATCAGTTATCGTAAAAGTGCCGACAAAGGCCAGGTGGTGCTGGGCGAAAAAGATATTTACGAACCCCGGTGCCGCCATTGCTGCACACTGGGCAACGAGGTGCCGCTGCTGAAATAAACCCTGCATGAAACTTTGTATCCTTTCAGTAAAAAGCAGTTTTACGAATTTTTAAAAAATTAAACACGTCATAGAAGTATTTTAATTAATGAACAATTCGCAAAAAATATTAACCCTTGTAAAAAAAGACCTCTTGCTGGAATTGCGCCAGCAGCATACCTTCTATGGCATTCTGCTGTATATTGCTTCCACCATTTTTGTACTTTACCTTTCAATGCCCGACAGCCCAGATTCAACTGTATGGAACGCCCTGTTTTGGGTGATACAGCTCTTTGTATGTGTAAACACGGTGGCCAAAAGTTTTTTACAGGAAAGCCGGGGCAGGATGCTCTACTTCTACTCGATTGCATCCCCGGTACAGTTCATTATTGCAAAACTTATTTTCAATACCATACTCATGCTCCTCATGAGCGTGGTGAGCCTTGGGCTGTTTTTTGTTTTTTTGGGCAAACCCGTTAACAACCCGCTTCTTTTTACCGGTATTGCCGTGCTGGGAGGCTTCAGCATCAGCCTGGTATTTACGCTTATGAGCGCCATTGCGGCCAGGGCCCAGCAAAATGCAGCCCTTATTGCCATATTAGGCTTCCCGGTTATTTTACCCCAGCTACTCCTGCTCATGCGCCTGAGCAAGACCGCTTTTGCCGAAATTTTCAGGGAAGGCGCCGTACTGCAGCTCATTGGCATTATTGCGGGGCTTGATGTGCTGGTAATAGCGTTGGCGGTTATTTTGTTTCCATACTTGTGGAAAGATTAAAAAACTGTTCCCCTGCTTTTAGCATTTCATTTTACCTCCACCGGAATCCTTTTTCTACCTTTACACACATGAAATTTATTTCCATCTTTGCTGCCCTCCTTTTGCTGCTGGGCTCCTGCAACCCGGGTAAAAAACTGGCCGGGGAACCATCTGCAGCCGCACAGCAGTACGATCTAAAATTGGGAGACAGCCTCCGCAAAAAATTCAACAGTGGCACCGATTTTTTTGCAAGCGGCATTGAACCTGCGTCATGGGAACTGGATATGGATTTTGATAAAAATTTCAGCTTCTCTGCATCCGATGGCGTTAATATAAGTACCTATGCGGTTAAGGGAGCAGCTGTTGAAAACGAAACCATTTATGATACAGAAACAAAAGCAGGTAAATTAAGCATACACATTTTTAAGGAAACCTGCAGCAACGGCAGCAGGGAAAAAAAAGTAACGGTGAGTATTGCCGGAAAAACCTATACGGGCTGCGGTAAATACCTGTACAACAACCTGCTTAACGATACCTGGGTATTACAAAAGATCGGCTCACAGGTTCTCAACGAAAAAATGTTCAGCAAAGGTTTGCCCCGCATGCAGTTCGATTTAAGCGCGGGCAACACCAGTGGTCATAATGGCTGCAATAGCTTTGGCGGCAATATCAGTGTAGAAGGAAGCCGTATCCGTTTTGGGCCGTTGATGCAAACAGAAATGTTTTGTTCAGGCAATGACCCTGTTGCTGAAAAAATTATCGGAGAAAAAATTTCGGGGCAGGCCGCCAGTTATTATTTTCAAAACGGCAGGCTTTACCTGTACCTGTCAGACGATAACCTCCTTGAATTTACGAAAGCAGTCAATTAAAACTAAAGCCCGCTTTATATTCAGCCCCCCCTTACCGGAAAATTGCAGGAATGGGCAATGAACTATTTTTATTGGCCTGAGTATTCAGATGAATAGTACCCTTTGTTACCTGTTCAAATTTAAAGAGATTTTTTCTGGATCTTGCCATGCAATTCCGGTATTGCCATAACAGCTGCGGAGCCATACCATTTAAAATATTCTGCCTCCAGCAATTTCCCCGCTACGGCCGGATCGGTGGCAACCAGCTCTTTGGCTTCATCAATGGTTGAAACGGTGAAAATATAAAGTCCGCGGTAAGTTTTGTCATTTTTACCAAATGGCCCCGCCAATACAAGTTTGCCTTCATCGGCCAGCCGGCCGATATTTTTCATATGGCCCGCAAACAGGCTGTCGGATACTGCCTTACTTATATTTTCTGCTGTGCCTGTTTTTAGTATTACAAATATGTAGGAACGCATACCACGCTCATCGGCCCCCAGCCTTTTTGCCAGTGCCGAATCATATACTGCCTGCTGTGCAGCAGTATTCATACAAAAAAACAATACAACTGAAGCCAGTAAATAAAATTTAATTTTCATTTTAAATATTTTTCCTTCCGAATAATTTCCCTACAAATAAAAAGGGATTTACTTCAGTGGCTGAAAAATAAAACCCTGTTAGCAATATAAATTAATGCGTTACGGTTAATTTAAACCCGGGCCTTACATCCAGATCGGCACCTGTATTTAAGGTAAGACTGCGGCAGAACCCGTTTGAGTTTACTGTAATGGTACCAGCATGCGCATTGATGATCACATCTGTGTTGGCATCGGGCACTTTTCCGCAATCCCAGTTGCCGGCATTTTCCCATGTATTGTCAACCAAACCCCGCCAGGTAGAAGAGAACCTAAGGGTAGAAACAGCACTGTTCGATCCATCCACCACGCAGCGGTAATTGTATCCATACCAGGATGAAGGCGCATTGAGTAATTGCAGATTGCCGGTGCCGGAACCCGAATAAATGGCATCATCGCTTAAGTTTACAAAACCAGTTCCCATATCCACCTGCCATTGATAACTGGTGCCAGTAAGGGATGAAACCATTACCGAACTGGCGCCATTACACATACTGCCACCGTAAAGCGAAGGAAGAATGGCTGCAGAGCTGTCGGCAAAACTGATCCTTGATCCTGTATTATCAAAATAATTGACCCTGTTCAGTACCTCGGGTGTTTTCTGCAGTAAAATATCATCCACATACCAACCGCCCCCCGATGGTGCTGTGTTATTATCTGATGTCATCCGGAAACGGAATAAAGCGTTTTGGTTTGCAGGCAGAGATTTGATGACCGTTTTTATCCAGCCATTACTGTTTCCGCTAAATGCCAGCCTGCCTGCAATAGGATTACCGGTGCCAACAGATCCGTTGTAACGGTTTTCAACCATATTTGGGCCCAGGTCGGTCCAGGTGGTGCCGTTATTGATACTCATTTCCACCACGCCGCCATCCCAGTCTGCTTCGGTATTGTAATTATGCCAAAAAGATAATACTGGCGCAGGACTACCCAATGCCACTGCTGCCGTGGTTGCAACCCTGAAGTCGGTAACGGCAGCAGCATTATCAGTTGCAAATAATGAATTAGCCGGGCTATGAAAGCTGGTTGTTGAACTTACCCAGTTACTGGTACCACTGCCAATTGTAGCGGCCCATCCCGCAGGAATGGAAGCACCAGCAACTGTTTCGTTTAAGAGGGTTGCAGGTGTAAAATAACTCCCCGGGTTAACGCTCACTGTTAATGAATATGTTTGCGATTGACCCGCAGTTAAATTTACCGGCCAGCTCACCACCCTGTTGGTTGTATTATAGCTTCCGCCGTTTGTAGCACTTACAAAACTTACATTGGCAGGAATGGTATCGGTAAGTAAATGATTGCTCACCGCAAGGCAACCCGTATTGTTAATGGTAGTATTATAAATAAGGTTCTGCGCTTCCCGTACTACGGAAGTATTATTTTGGTTAGAAGACATGGCAGAGTTGATAATGTTACAGTCTCCAATTTTAAACTGCACAATTTGCGTTGCCCATTGAGATGCGGTATTGCCATACATGGCTGTCATCCAAAAAAGTGAATCGTTTACAACATCTACCGGCAAATCATTATAGTCGCCCCAGCGGTTGCCACCTGTTCCGTAACCCGTACCGGCCCTGGCCACAATTTCGGCTGTGGTCATGGTATTGGGTATATCATTTTCGTTACGGCCCGAATAGCAAACAGAGGCCCAGGTATTGCTGCCGCTGCGGTTATAACCCAATGCGATCTGCCCCTTACTATTTATATTGATACTACCCATCCAGCGGTGGTTATTATCGGGTGCATAGGTAGATTGCTGAAAAATGCTCCAGGGCCCACCGTTTTTTCTCAACTCATACCAACGGATACCGGCTTTGGGCGGATTGGCTGTGCCCGCATTTGCATCAACGGTATAATTTAACACCATGCTCTCATGTGTGCCGAAATTACGGTACATCACCCTGTTCATTACCCGGTCGCTCACGGCATCATAACCTGAGCCCGCGGTGTTAGAGGGAATACAATTTCGGGTACCGCACATATTTGTTTTGTAAGGAGCCGTTACCAGCGCCTGTGCAAAAGTTAAGGTGGTATTGGCCGGCGTAACAAAATCGGGGTCGAACCTCATCATTCCGATACTGTCGGCAGCACCCGGCGTTGGATTATAATTATTGTCATTCAGGTACATAAAATGCCCGATGGTACCTGCAGCTGAAGGCGCAGCCGGGCCGCTGATGTTTACAGGCGCACAATCAAAGTTCAGCCGGAAGCGCTGCAATTCTGTTGTGGCATTGCCTGCGATCATTTTTACTTTGTTAATGGCCCAAACAGATGAGCCGAGATAACTGGTGCCTGCTGTATTGAAATCATTTGTGGTGGCGTATAGTACATTGGGCCATGCACCCCAGTGCGGGTAATCAGGGAAAAAAGTATTGTCGGTAAATTTATAAATATACCATCCGCCGGTTGGGTCATTGGTTTGCGATACAAAAACAATGAGTGTATTGATAGCGGTTGAACTTACCCGCCCAAATTCGGTTACCATATACCTGTCGGAAAATTGGTCATACAATGCCACGGGATCTCCCACTCCTGTATAACCAGGGGATGCAACAAGGGTCGACAGAAAACGGGGTGTAAGCACCTGCACGCCACTGCGGTTCCAGATGGCCATACGTGCACCCGATGTTCCGTTGATCATTTGAATAATATGAGCAGGCCCGGCACAAAGGCTTGGGTCGGCTGGCGTAACGCTCGAATAACCCATACCGGCAAAGTTTTGGGTGGTCACAGAAACTGCCATCGGCGCTACCGGGGCCCGTTGAACAACTGCATCGGGCCTCACCCCACTGTTATTTTGAACACGCTCCATTGGCTCATTATTTTCTTCTTCGAGCCCGAGGATGCGGTCGCCAATGCGGGAAACAGTTGGCACAAAGCCCGCCGGGGTTTTATAATTTTTAAGAGAAGGGATCACTTTGATCAGTTCGCCATAACTCACTTCGGGGTTACGCAATACAGCCTGCGTAAAAGAGCGGTTAAAAGATAAGATCAAAATAACAGCGGGCACAATAAATTTAAACAGGAACCTGTGGTTGTTATGAACCGCAACATGGTAGTTTTTTTTCATGAGAATATATTTGGCTTTCCCTGTGGCTTGCCAGGTTTTGAAATAATTCTTAAAAATAGCAAAATTTATATTGTGGGCTGTAGCGAAAAAACGATTTCACACATTTGTGGAGAAATTAATCTTCCCTTTCCAGGAATCCCCAGTCTTTTCTCAATTGTGCCATCGATGCAGGATCGAGTTGCGGCTGGTTATAATGGCCGGCCAGTTCTTTTTGCCTGAAGGCTTCATACAGGCTTACGGCACAGGCCACAGAAATATTAAGCGATTTAATGATGCCCACCTGTGGAATAAGAAAATTACCATCGCAAAAGGCAAGGGTTTCAATGGAAAGCCCACCATGTTCATTGCCAAAAACGAGGGCTGTTTTTTGGGTAAGATCAAGCTGATATAAGCCAACCGCATCTGCACTCAGGTGTGTTGCATATATATTATCAAAATTTTTCCGCACCGTGTCAAAGCATTCCTTTGTATCTGTAAACTGGTGAATGGTAAGCCATTTTGCAGCACTGGAAGAACTTTTGGCCCCCCATTTTTTATGCTTTGGAATTTTTGTGGTGAGTATATAGATATCCTGGATACCCACGGCATCGCAGGTGCGCATAACGGCAGAGATATTATGAGGGTCTTCCACATTTTCGAGCACCACGGTTAGCCCGGGCTGCCGTTTGTGTAATACATTGGTAAGGCGGTCATATCTTTCCGGCGTCATAAAACGAAAGTAAGAAGAAAATAAAGAGCAATAAATACCCTGTTATAAAAAAGCATGAATGCATTTAAACCGCATTCATGCTTTAAAAATAAAAAACCAAAAATTAGTTTACAAGATGTTTGCGTTGCATTGTGTATAATACCAAAAACAAGATTGGAAAAACAAGGCCAATTGCGGCAAACCCCGAAAAAGCCCCCATGCCAAGAAGGAATGCGGAGCCAATGATCGGCAATATTTCTCCGGCTGCCCATAAAAAATAACCCTGCTTTTTTAGTTTGCGCATTTCCATCGCACCATAAAGGCATAAAACGGCCCCCACTAATCCAAGTATTAAAAGCGGCAATTTGTATTCCATGGCCTTACGGGTCATTTCCACCATTTCGGGGCCTAACATTTTCTTTGCCCAAGCAGGTGCATCTCCCATTTTGGACTGTGCTTCAATCATATCTTTATAACTTTTTTCTGCCTTAAAATATTGCCATATCCCTCCAATGAATTGCCATGCACAACCAATAAAGGTGAGGATAGTCAGTACATTAAGTGTTGAAGGCAATTTGCCTGAATTGCCATCATCAAAATTCAGCTTATCGCCGGGGTTTGTTGTTGTTGTCATACCTTTTTTTGTTTCTAAGATAGGAAATTGTTCCTACCCATCAAAAATAACCTGCAAAACCTGGTAAACACAATTATGCAGTAATACCTACAATGGTATATTTCCATGTTTCTTCCTGGGCCGTTTGGCCACTTTATTTTCGAGCATGGCAAAAGCCCGTATCAATTTTTTACGGGTATCCCTGGGTTCTATCACTTCATCAATAAATCCCCTTTCTGCAGCTGTATAAGGATTGGCAAACAGCTCGGCATATTCTGCTTCTTTTTCCAGGAGTTTTTTTGCCGGGTCTTCTGCTGCTGCAATTTCATTTTTAAAAATGATCTCGCTGGCGCCCTTGGCTCCCATTACGGCAATTTCTGCACCGGGCCAGGCATAGTTCATATCGGCCCCGATATGTTTACTGTTCATTACATCATAGGCACCTCCATATGCCTTACGGGTAATAACGGTGCAACGCGGCACGGTGGCTTCGCTGAGTGCATAAAGCAATTTTGCGCCATTGGTGATAATGCCGTTCCACTCCTGGTCGGTACCGGGCAAAAAGCCGGGCACATCCACCAGTACAAGTAATGGAATATTAAAGCAGTCGCAGAAGCGGGTGAATCTTGCTCCTTTTTTAGAACTGTCTATATCAAGCACACCGGCAAGGCTCTGCGGCTGGTTTGCCACAATGCCAATACTTCGGCCGGCAAGCCTTGCAAAGCCTACTACAATATTATCGGCATAGTCTTTATGAATTTCAAAAAAGCTGTCCAGGTCACAGATGCCGTTTATTACCGCACGGATATCATAAGGTTTATTGGCGCTTTCGGGCACAATGGTTTCCAGCACATCACGGGTTTCATCCCCTAGGCTGTAAGGCAGTTTTGGCGCAATGTCTTCGCAATTGGAAGGCATATAGCTGAGCATTTTTTTCACCTGCATGATACAGTCCATATCATTGCTGGCTGTAAGATGCGTTACGCCGCTCTTGGTGGAATGCGTGGAGGCGCCACCCAGTTCCTCGGAACTCACTTCTTCGTTGGTTACGGTTTTTACCACGTTTGGGCCGGTCACAAACATATAACTTGTTCCTTCAACCATGATGGTAAAATCGGTCATAGCAGGCGAATAAACTGCACCGCCGGCGCATGGGCCCATGATGGCCGATATCTGCGGAATAACTCCTGATGATTGTACATTGCGGTAAAAAATATCGGCATAGCCACCCAATGACCGCACACCTTCCTGTATGCGTGCTCCCCCACTGTCGTTAAGCCCGATCATAGGGGCACCGGCCTTCATGGCCATATCCATTACCTTGCATATTTTTTCGGCATGCGTTTCAGAAAGTGCCCCGCCAAATACCGTAAAGTCCTGTGCAAAAACGTAAACAAGTCTTCCGTCTACCGTACCATAGCCCGTTACCACCCCATCGCCGTAAAATTGCTGATCGGCCATACCAAAATCTTTGGTGCGGTGTGTGACCAATGCGCCAATTTCTTCAAATGACCCGGGATCCATGAGCAATTCAATACGCTCCCTTGCAGTTAATTTACCTTTTTTATGCTGGGCCGCAATTCTTTTTTGACCACCACCCAGTTTACCTTCGGCAATTTTATCGTTTAATATCTCTGATTTTGATTTCATCTTCAGCTTTTTAATATATCAACTTTAATTTTTACAATTTTAGCAAGAGCTATGAGCAGTGAGCTAAGAGCAGTCAGCTATGAGCTATGAGCCGTGAGCCAACGTTCAACTCATAACTTTAAACTTTCTAATGCGCCAGCCGCCTCTTCCAGCTCGTTGTTTTATGGTTAACGGCTGTTGTAATTTTTTTCTTTTGCTGCCAGATCTTTACCGCTGCCAAAGCAGCCATTTCTGCATTTGCCCTTTGCTTTTCTTTAATAAGTTCGGGTGTATAATATTTTTTTACAAAGTTGGTATCAAAATTTCCACTTAAGAACGCATCATGTTCAAACACAAACACGCCAAAAGGCATGGTAGTGGTAACCCCTTCAATTTTATATTCCTTTATGGCCTTCAGCATTTTTTGAACGGCCTCAGTGCGGTCCTTACCATGGGTGGCCAGTTTGGCGATCATGGGATCATAATAAATGGGGATGGCCATTCCTTCTTCATACCCGTCATCCACCCTTACGCCTTCGCCGGTTGGCCGAACATATTTTTCCAATGTTCCAATTGATGGCATAAAATTATTGAGCGGGTCTTCTGCATATACCCTCAGCTCTACAGCATGACCATTTATTTTAAGATCATCCTGGGTAAATGAAAGTTTTTCGCCACGGGCGATCCTTATCTGCTGCTCCACCAGGTCGAGCCCGGTGATCATTTCAGTAACCGGGTGCTCCACCTGCAGGCGGGTATTCATTTCCAGGAAATAAAAGTTCATTTTATCATCCACCAGAAATTCTACAGTACCGGTGCTGGTATAGTTACAGGATTTGGCCACCATTACGGCAGCTTCGCCCATTAGCCTGCGCATATCGGCACTTACCACTGCACTGGGACTTTCTTCCACCACTTTTTGGTGCCGGCGCTGTATACTGCATTCCCGTTCAAACAAGTGAACATAGTTGCCATGCTTATCGCCCAGCACCTGTATTTCAATATGCCGGGGTGAGGTCACATATTTTTCAATAAATACCGAACCATCGCCAAAAGACGAAGTGGCTTCGCTGATGGCCCGCTCCATCTGCTCCTGCAGGTCGGCTTCTTTTTCCACCACACGCATGCCTTTTCCTCCTCCGCCTGCCGAAGCTTTTATCAACACAGGATATCCCACTTCTGCTGCAATTTTTTTAGCAAGTGCCACATCTTCTATTGCCTTATCAATGCCCGGCACCATGGGTACATTGAACTGCTTAACAGATTCCTTAGCTGCCAGTTTACTTCCCATTACCCTCATGGCATGGGGCGAGGGCCCAATAAATTCAATACCGGCATCGGTTACTTTTTGGGCAAAATCGGCATTCTCACTCAGGAATCCGTAGCCCGGGTGAATACCGTCGACCCCCAGTTCTTTGCAAAAAGCAATGATCTTATCCGCATTCAGGTAAGACTGGCTGCTGGGAGCCGGGCCCAGGCAAACTGCTTCATCGGCAAACAAAACATGCGGGCTCTGCCGGTCGGCTTCTGAATATACTGCTACGGTTTTAATGCCCATCCGCCTGATGGTACGCATGATGCGTAAAGCGATCTCGCCGCGGTTTGCTACTAATATTTTTTTCATAATTATTTTAGTTGAAAGTTGACAATTGAATACTGAAAGTGCAGAAATTTTCAATTCTTAATTTTCCAGTATTCATTTATTCAAGTTCCACCAATACCTGTCCTTTATCCACCGCCTGCCCTGCTTTTACATGTATCTTTTTTATCGTTGCATTGGCATGCAGCATGATGCTGTTCTCCATTTTCATGGCTTCCAGGATCAAAACACGCTCTCCTTCCATTAGTTGCTGGCCTTCTTTTACTGCCACATTAATAACAAGGCCGGGCATGGGTGCTTTAATTTCCCGGATATGCTTTCCTGCAGCAGCATTAAAGCCCATACTGTCGAGCATCTGGTCGAGGCTGTCTTTTATTTCCACATCAAACTCATCTCCATCCACCTCCAGCTTCATCTGTTTTTCTGAATCAGCTTCATCAACGAGCCTGGCTGTGGCAGACCGGTAATTCCTGATGAGGTTGAACTCAGCATTATTGTGCTTAATAAAATCCACCGCATCTATATCATCCTGGGAAAATTCAAATTCAAATTCACCGGCCTTTACTTTAAAGGTTTTATTTTCTGGCATAATGCAATTTTGATTGTAATTTAATCAATTCATTCCAAATAGGTTCTGCAAGATCGGTATTGATCTCAGTACAATTAATGACAATTGGCTTTCAAAAGCATGACAAAAATCAGCCGGCTACCGTATATCAAAAAAAAACTTCCATACGGGCAGCATTCACTACATTTATCCATAAAATATTTTTCATGAAAAGGATTTTTATTCTTCTTTTTTCTGCAGCCGGGTTAACCGCCTGTAACAACCAGTCAAACACAAAAGGAGCAGGTGCAAAACCCGATATACTTGCTTATAATATGGACAGCACTGTTAAACCAGGCGAAGATTTTTTTATGTATACAAACGGGGCCTGGTACAAACGCACAGAAATTCCTGCCGCAGAAAGTGGCTGGGGCATTGGCAATATGGTGCAGGAAGAGATCTATGAAAAACTGCGTAAGATCAATGAAGATGCAGCCAAAGAAAAAGCAGCGGCCGGCAGTATTTCCCAAAAAATTGGCGACTTCTGGAAAAGCGGGATGGATTCTGCCGCTGCCGAAAGCGCTAAACTTTCTCCCCTGCAAAAAGATTTTGATGCCATCAACAGCATTAAGGGGCCCGAAGAATTGATTGCCGTAATGGGCAACCTGCACCGCAAGGGGGTGAACGGGATGTTTACAAACTATGTTTCCCAGGATGATAAGAACAGTGAAATGATGGCTTTTCAACTGCAACAGGGCGGGCTTGGCATGAGCAACCGTGATTACTATTTTAATACAGATGAACGTACACTAAAAGTAAAAGCGGCCTATAAGCAATATATGCTTAAAACATTTACACAGATCGACAGCAGTAATGCCCAAAAAAATGCCGACGATGTGTTTGCTCTGGAAACAAAACTGGCAAAAGCCAGCCGCAAACTGGCCGACCTGCGTGATCCTTATAAAAATTACAATAAAATGAGCTGGGATGGGCTTGCTAAAATTGCCCCGGCCATCAACTGGAAAAATTACGCCGGCATAACCGGTGTTAATAAAGTGGATTCGGTAATAGTAGGCCAACCCGAATTTTATACCGCCCTCAGTAATGAAGTAAAAAACAGTTCGCCCGAAGTATGGAAAAACTACCTTAAACTTCGCCTTGTACAAAGCAGTGCTGCTTACCTTGACACAACCACCTATAACAATTATTTCGAATACCGTAAAACCATTACCGGCGCCAGCGAAACACGCCCCCGTTGGAAGCGGGTGCTGGATGCCGAGGAAGGCGCTATTGGCGAAGCACTGGGGCAATTATTTGTAAAAGAATATTTTAATGAAACAGCCAGGAAACGCTACAGTGATATGGTGGAAAATGTTAGGGAAGCTTACCGCGAGCGTATTGCCAAACTTAGCTGGATGAGCGACAGCACCAAGCAAAAAGCCTACGACAAACTGGCTAAGATCAGCAAAAAAGTGGGCTATCCCGATAAGTGGAAAGATTTCAGCAGCCTTTCCATTGATGCAGGCCCCTGGGTGCTTAACATACAGCGGGCAAACGAGTGGTGGCATAATTATGAGATCAATAAACTGGGAAAACCGGTAGACCGTACAGAATGGGATATGACACCACAAACTTATAATGCCTATTACAACCCCAGCAACAATGAAATTGTTTTACCCGCAGGCATTTTTGCAGTAGCAGGATACAGGGATGAAGACCTGGACGATGCACTCGTATATGGTTATGCGGCGGCAAGTACGATCGGCCACGAAATTACACATGGCTTTGATGACCAGGGCCGCCAGTATGATGCCAAAGGAAACCTTACCGACTGGTGGACCAAAAAAGACGGAGAAGAATTTTCGAAGCGGGCACAATTTATCATTAAGCAATTTAATGAATACAACCCGGTAGATACCCTGCACATAAACGGCGATGCCACGCAGGGAGAAAATATTGCCGACCTGGGCGGTATGCTCATTGGCCTTGACGCATTTAAAAAAACAGAAGCATGGAAAAAGAATGAAAAAATCAGTGGCCTCAGCCCCCTGCAGCGCTATTTTATGGGATATGCGCTGGGATGGCTTTACAAAGTACGCAATGAGCGCCTGGCCAACCTGGTAATGACAGATGTGCACAGCCCCGCAAAAGAAAGGGTAAACGGCCCTGTGGTAAATATCCCCGAATTTTATGAAGCGTTTGGAGTTAAACCCGGAGATAAAATGTACCGGGCAGATAGTTTAAGGGTAAATATCTGGTAAAGTCAGATCAAAAAAATAAAATAATAAAAGCGGCAATTGCCGCTTTTATTATTTATACCAGTAAACAAACGCTGCGCTGCCTAAACAAAACGCACACGTTGCTTAGTATCATTTTTTATCTGGAAGAGAGAATTATCGCTTTTTGCATTGAGCAAATCGGCATCTGTGATCTGGTGATTGATATCCGACAGATGTTCGTCAATTTTTCGTTTTGTTTCCACATCTACAAACAGGTTCTGAAAAGACAAATCCTTTTTAATTTGTTGAATTTCTTTTGGTTGCATAACGAATGTTTTAATTAAGCGTTAAAAAAAATGGTTTTCACATTCGTATAGGAAAGTTGGACTTAGGGGGAGTAAGGTATAAAAATATTCCGGTTTAAATGAAACCGGAATATTAAGAAATTGTTATGTGGATAAATTATTTTTTAACCTGGCTTACCAGCTTCATTTCGCTTACCAGGTGACCGGCCCCGGCAAACTTATCCACAATGAAAAGCACATAGCGGATGTCTACCATGATGTTCCGGCAAATAGAAGGATCATAATTGATATCGCTCATGGTGCCTTCCCAAACCCGGTCGAAGTTCAGCCCAACCAGGTTTCCGTAAGCATCCAGTGCCGGGCTGCCGCTGTTGCCGCCCGTGGTATGATTGGTGGCAATAAAGCAAACAGGCATCAGTCCGTTTTTACCATATACGCCGTAATCTTTGTTTTTATAAAGTGTACGAAGCCTTTCGGGTACATCAAATTCATAATCGCCTGGCTTGTACTTTTCCATTACGCCATCCAGGCTTGTCATATAATGATAGTAAGATCCGTCTTTAGGATAATAGCCCTTTACCTGCCCGTAAGTTACCCGCAGGGTGCTGTTGGCATCGGGGTAAAATTTCTTTTCTTTCATCACTTCCATCTGTGCTTTTGTATAAGTACGCTGAAGCTTATTTACCCGGGCCTGGTATTCATTTAATTTAGCCTGAACAGTTGTTTGGTAGGTTAACTGAATATCTTTGAACAAGGCAATAGCATCAAAGGCATTTATCTGTGCCACCGCTTCTGCCGCAGGCTTGGCCAGCATTGCGTTCAGCGAATCCCTGTTGTACAGGTTGGTTTGGCTGTAAATACGGTTTGTAAAAGCCGTGTAATTTCCGTCGGTTGTTTCAAGGGCCTGCAGCAGTTTGGGCGATACATAATTCTTATCCTGGTCTTTTACATACATTTCACCCAGGGCCTCAAATAATTTTTTATCAACGTTCACATTATATTCATCCAGCAAACCATTTATGAATGGCTGAACTATTTTAAGCCTGTCGGTATAACCCTGGTCGCCGTTTTTAGCATAAGCCGCGGCAAGTGAGTTAAGCTGCATACCAATGGCAAAAATCTCTGTTTTATTGAATATTTCGCTGTAATAATCCCTGGCGCGACCATAGGGCTCAAGGTCTTTATAAGCAGCGGCCAGTTCGGCAAGCAGGTTACCGTAATCGTTTTTCCATGCCGGGTTGGCATCCACTCTTTGCTGGAATATTGCCTCGTAATTTTTCTTTTTCGAAAAAGCATCGGTCCGGGTGAGGCCCAGCACTTCGCCCTGCCATTTTTTGTAAGCATTTTGTATGCCTGCATATTTTGCTGCATACTGTATTTTGATGGCCTCATCCCTGCGCATAAATCCGTCGATGATATTCAAAGCCTTGTCGCGGATGGCAATTTTTGCCGGGTCATTTACCGTGCGTATCTGTTCTACAGCCACGGCCGGAAGATATTGCGTGGTGCGGCCGGGGAAGCCAAACACCATGGTAAAATCATTTTCTTTGATCCCTTTCAGTGAAATACTGAGTGCACGTTTGGGTTTATAGGGAACATTATCAGCAGCATAATCTGCCGGTTTATTGTCTTTTGAAGCGTAAATGCGGAACATACTGAAGTCGCCGGTATGCCTTGGCCAAACCCAGTTATCGGTATCTTTTCCAAAATTTCCAATAGCCGAAGGCGGCGCACCCACAAGCCTCACATCGCGGTAGGTTTCGGTAACAAAAAGGTAATACTGGTTGGCCTCAAAAAAGCCACGAACAAAGGAAGCTTGTGTGCCCTCTTTCTTAACTGCTTTTTGAACTGCATCAATATTCCTGTCGATGGCAGCCTGCCGTTCTGCCTCAGTCATGGAAGATGAAACGCCTTTTAATACATCGGTGCTTACATCATCAATACGTACAATGAACGTTACAAAAAGCCCTTTGTTTGGCAGTTCTTCGCTGTTATTTTTTGCCCAAAAACCATCCCGCAGGTAGTTTTTTTCGAGCGTGGTATGATTTTGAATCGCATCAAATCCGCAGTGATGATTGGTAAGGATCAATCCTTTCTCCGAGATCACTTCGGCGGTACAAAAACCACCCAGGCTCACAATGGCATCTTTCAAGCTTCCTTTGTTGATACTGTAAATGTCGGCAGCACTGATCTTCATGCCCAGGCTTTTCATACGGCTTTCGTTGAGCTTACCCAGCAATTGCGGGAGCCACATACCCTCATCGGCCTTTGCAACAAATGAAAAAGCTATAAAAATAAAGAGATAGCATATTTTTTTCATAATAAGAATGGTATTATTTCGATAAAGATAGTAATTCCTTTGCTTGGCCGCAGCGGCTATTTTATGTTTGCAGGAGACCAGTTTTTTCATACCCTTAACGAACGCTTGCTTATTTTTACGCCATGAAAAGTAAAATATCCATTTGGTTTTTCCTTGCCAATCTTGTTCCGGCCTTTGCTGCTTTTTCGCAAAATTATTCACAGGTGGATGAGTACGTAAAAAGCCTTGGTGCCATGAGCGATAAAAATGTGGCTACCATTGCCAGGGAAATAACCATTTCTTTTACCGATAAAAAGGATAAAGCCCGGGCCATTTATTACTGGATCAGCAATAACGTGGCACTCGATCCAAAAGCCATTAAAAGTAACGACCAGCGAAACAACGATCCTGTTAAAGTGATCGAACTCCGCAAAGCCACTGCACTTGGCTTTTCGCTGCTGCTGCAGGAAATGTGCAGCCAGGCCGATATCAGGTGCCTGAGCGTAGACGGCTACAGCAAATTCTTTCCCGAAGAGATCAACGACCCCTCCGATGAGATCAATCATTCGTGGAATGTGGTGCAGCTTGGGCAAAGCCCGGAAGAATGGTATTATGTAGATGCGGCCAAAGGTTCGGGTTTTCTCGACAAGAAGCAGGCCAGCTTTACCAAAAAATTTACGAGTGAATATTTTTTTGCCGACCGTATACTTTTTAACCTCGACCATTACCCCGACAACAGCGCCTGGCAGCTTGGCACCGGCCCAAAAAGCCTCAAAGATTTTTATGCTTTACCGGTAATAGCTGCGGCGGCATATGAACTGGGCCTCCAAAAACCCCAGCCCCCGGGAGGACTTATCAAAACAAAAACAAAGGGAAGTGTATCATTCAGTTTTCCTTTTACCGGCACAAAAAATATCAGCGCCATAGAATTGATCATAGGAGATGAAAAAAAACAACCAAAACCTGTGCCCATGAATTTTTCCACTTCGGGCGGGATCATCAGTTTTACTTACCAATTTAAAACGGAAGATGAGTTCCCGTTAAAGATAACGGCCGATGGCAGGGAGTTACTGGCCTATAAAATGGAAGTATCAGAATAGCTTGCTTTAGTAGTATACACCTGAATTTTCCTCCAGTTTTTCCTGGTCAAATGCCTTATTGCCCCTGTACTGTTCAATTGCTTTTTTACTTTTTTCTTTTAGATCATTCTCCAGGTAATAATTAATGAGTGCAATATGCCCGTCCTGGAATGCAGGCATATTTACAGTGAGCCTTTCAAGTGCAGCCCCGGCTTCTGCGGGCCTGTTCATCATTGTAAAAATATTGGCACGAAAAAGATCCAGCAGCGGATCTTTGTTTAACAGTTTGTCCAGGCCCTCAACGCATTCCATTGCCCTCTTATAATCCTTATTCAGGATGTAAGGATCTATCAGGAGCAGGTACATACCGCTGTCGTTTTTGTAGATTTTTTCAAACTGTACCACGGCATTTTTATACGCTGTATCACTGAGCCCATTTGCTATTTCCAGGTAAGCAATATCCAACAGCCTGGTGTTTCTCAGTTGCGTGGGGATAGATTGATAAATGCTGTTTGCCTTTTCATAATCGCCCCTGTTCAACAAGGTCCTGATATCCCGCAGTTTTTCCAGCTGCTTTATTTTTGCGTCATCAAAATCTTTATCTGTGCCGATATAATTGCTGATAATATCGGCCATGCTTTTACTGAAATTTTCGCCAGAGGCATATATGTATATATCTGCGATCCAGATTTTTCCATTTCGTTTTGTAAGTTCAAAATCATGGTAGTTCAGGCCTTCGTCGGAATATAAACGGAAAATAAGGTGCTGAATCCCGTCTTTTTCATACTGCCTTAGCATTTTATAGCTGCCATTTTTACCCACCGAGCGCACGATCTGCCTGGCAAGGTTATTTTTTGCCAGGGCTTTCCCTATCCCTTCCTGCACACCCTCCCTGAATGCCGATTGCATTCCCTTTGATGCCCTGTCGGCAACAATTTCGGGGTTGATCATCTGGTCTATATTTTGCTCCGACCGGTTTTTGATTGCTGCTTCAATGTCTGCAGAAAGCTTTAATGCTTCTGCCCCCGAAACAGGTTCGTTTTTTTGCATACCGCAGGAGAATAATAATACACCCGTTACAAGGAGGGAAATGTACAAATAAAGGGTTTTCATATTGCTTATATTGATGTAAATAGTTGTCAATTATTATCCCGCTGGCTTCTCAGCATCTCCCCGTAATCCATCTTTTTTGCGAGGGAACTTACGGCCAGGGCAATGCGTTTTGTTCTGGTTGCTTCTGTTTTGGCCGTTTCTATCCATTTAGAATAATATTTCCGGTGAGATAAAGGCATTGAATTAAATTGTTTCAAAGCAGCGGGTTCATCGGCCAGGCACTCGAGCAGTTCGGCGTTGATCTTTATTTCTTCTTTATCTGCCTCCAGCATCAGTTCTATTTTATCGCCTTTCTTCTTGCGAATAGCTTTTCGCATTGTGGCATTCACGGGCATAATAAAATCGCCGCCCCCTATGGGCAATAAAGAAACCTGCTTAATTGCATGTGCATCTATTTTTCCTTTTACCCTGAATGATTTTTTAACCCCGGGCATCAGTTTTTCAGCGATCCGGGCGGGTATGGTAAAATAGGTCCAGCCCGTTTTTTCTCCCATATCGCCATATTTATCCAGCACTGCTGTAAACATTATTTTCATAGCCCTCAAAAAATATTAAATATTACATAAGAAATATTAAATATCCTTTCCCCTGTTACTTCTTAAGCACTACCCTGAACGTGGTTCCTTTACCGGGCTCACTTTGCTTAACAAACAATTCGCCCTTATGGTATTGTTCAATTATTCTTTTACTTAAGGAAAGGCCCAGCCCCCAGCCTCTTTTTTTGGTGGTAAACCCGGGTTTAAACACGTTGCCCACATTTTTTTTACTGATGCCTTTACCACTGTCTTTTACATCGATGATGATCTCGGCCGCATCATTTTTAATATCAATATCAATATTACCGTGTCCGTCCATTGCATCAAGTGCATTTTTCAGGAGGTTTTCTATCACCCAGTCGAAAAGCGGCGCATTGATCATGGCAGGAATTAAATCCTGGCCATGGTTATTTACATTAAAACTTACTTTCTCCGGGGCCCGCCGCCTGATATAGGCCACCATATTTCCTACCTGTTTCACCAGATCTTCCTCATCAAGATGGGGCGTGCTTCCAATTTTTCCAAAACGCTCGCTCACCAGTTTCAGGCGTTCTACATCTTTACCCATTTCGGCAGCTATTTTTTCATTGCCGTTGCTTTCCTTCAGCATTTCCACCCAGCCCTCCAGTGAACTTAAAGGCGTTCCAAGCTGGTGAGCTGTTTCTTTGGCCATACCCGCCCAAACCTGGTTTTGGGTACTTTTATTGCGGGTTTGAATGGCATACAGGATCACAACAATAAAAAGCGACACCACCAGCAACTGCACAATTGGGAAATACCTGATCTGCTTGAGCAAAAAAGATTCGCCATAATAAACAAAATTATTTTGCCTGGCATCAAAAGGATTTTTCCAAACGATCGGCCTGTTAAGTCCTTTAAATTCCTGCAGTTTATTTGCCAGGTAATTGGGATCCTGCTGTATCCTGCTGCTGTCGATATTCTGGTGATCAAGAATGCTGTCTTTTTCGGTTACCACAATAATGGGAATATCCTTACTGTTTTCGGTTAGTACCCTGCCCGAGAGGTTTGTTTGGGTGGTTGCAGAACCCACTTCTTTCACCGCCTCCACCCACTGTTCAATTTTACGCCGCTCTTCTGCCGCAATTTTTTTTGCCAGGTAATTAGAGAAATACACACTTGCCGCCACTATGGCAATGGCTACAAAGGCTAATACAGTTCTCCAGTTCAGGTATTGAGAAAACATAGTTAAAAATAAGGATTTATAGAGGAATACCATCAAAACTGCTCTTTGGTCTATTTCACATTGTTTAAATGATTTATGTTTGCGTAAAACAAGTTCCCTGGACCTGTAATGGACACTACAAGTACATTCACATATAAAAATGTTATTAACCGGGAAGTACCTGCTGTTGCCATCGTTATTCTTAATTGGAATGGTAAGGCATTCCTTTCAAAATTTCTTCCGGGGGTTTTACAAAGCAGTTACCCAAACAAAAGGGTGATTGTGGCCGACAATGCCTCCACCGACGATTCCATCGCTTTTCTTCAGCAACATTTTCCACAGGTTGAAATCATTATTAATGAAAGTAACCAGGGTTTTGCCAAAGGGTATAACAGTGCTTTAAAAAAAGTGAGCAGCGACTATTATGTACTGCTCAACAGCGATGTGGAAGTTGCAAATGACTGGATAGAACCGGTGATTGAGTTGATGGAATCTGATAAGAGAATTGCATCATGCCAGCCCAAAATATTATCTTATCACAAAAAAGGTTTTTTTGAATATGCCGGCGCCAGTGGTGGCTGGATAGATAAATTTGGTTACCCGTTTGCCAGGGGACGTGTATTTGAAACCTGCGAAGAAGATAAAAACCAGTATGATGATGCCGCCCCATGTTTTTGGGCCACTGGTGCGGCCATGTTTGTAAAGGCACAGGTGTTTCATGAGTTGGGCGGGTTTGATGAATATTTTTTTGCGCACCAAGAAGAAATTGACCTGTGCTGGCGGATGCATGCCGCAGGTTATGCTGTTTATGTGCAACCAGCTTCAGTGGTTTATCATGTTGGAGGGGGAACACTTCCGCAGGGAAACAGCCGAAAAACCTATCTCAATTACCGGAACAACATGATCATGCTGCACAAGAACCTGCCTATGGCGAAAAAGACCTGGGTCATTCCAATGCGGATAATGCTGAACGGAATTGCAGCTGTAAAAGGCATTTTAGGAGGAGACCCGGGTTATTTGTTTGCGATTGCAAAAGCCCATCGGCATTATATTGGCTGGGTATTGACAGAAAAAAAAACAGCCAGCATAAAAAAAACAAATCTTGGAAAAACGCCGGGATTTTATAAAGGGAATTTGTTATGGGATTATTTTATTAAAAAGAAAAAGACCTTTTCAGAAATTGTTGGCAGCAAATAATTTTTTTTGAAAGGAAGCCCTTATTTTTGCCAGCGAAAATAAACAGCTATGGAACATAAAGAAATCATAGACGAAAAACACAAGGATTTTACCCACAACTGGGTATCTACATCAAGGTTCCTGTGGTTGGCACAGGTTTTTCTTGTAGTCGCTTTTGTATTGGGTGGTTGCTACAATCTTTATACACACCGGTATAAAGGCACACCCGAAGTAAAAGTTCCTGACAACACTTTGTACAATCCAAAGTATAAATAAAATTTTGTAATTCGGAATCAAGCTGTAAATTTGCAGTCCCAAAAAAAAGGACAGTTCTTATACATTTTGCGGAAGTAGCTCATTTGGTAGAGCACGACCTTGCCAAGGTCGGGGTGGCCGGTTCGAGCCCGGTCTTCCGCTCAAAGTCCCGACATAGTCGGGATTTTTTTTCACCAGTACGCCCCGGTGGTGGAATTGGTAGACACGCAGGACTTAAAATCCTGTTTGCAGCAATGCAAGTAACGGTTCAACTCCGTTCCGGGGCACATACAAAGCAACGAAAGTTGCTTTTTTTGGGGCAGTAATTGACCGGTGAATCTCAATAAAAAAGCCCCGCTGCTGGCGGGGCTTCCTGTAAGGCTAATATCTTATTTTACTTCTACCGTATTGTTCAGGTCGTCATCCACCAAAATACGTCCGCAGTTCTCGCAAACCATGATCTTTTTGCGCAGCTTTATTTCGCTCTGCTTTTGTGGAGGAATGGCATGAAAACATCCGCCGCAGGCATCCCTTTCTACCGGCACCACGGCCAGGCCGTTGCGGTAATTTTTGCGGATGCGGTCGTAGCTCATCAGCAAACGCTCTTCCACATGCTCCCTTGCTGCTGTAATATCTTTATTGAAATGTTTTTCTTCCTTATCTGTTTCTGCAATAATTTTTTCGAGCTCGCCTTTTTTATTGGCAAGATTGGCTTCTTTAGCAGCCACCGCTTTTTTGGCACTTTCCAGTTGCCTGGCTTTATCGCCTATTTCTTCGGTAGCATCTTTAATGTGCTTTTCGCAAAGTTTCTCTTCGAGCTGCTGCATTTCAATTTCTTTATTGATCGCTTCAAACTCCCGGTTGTTCTTTACGTTTTCGCTTTGCTTTTCGTATTTCTTAATGAGCGCCTGTGCTTCTTTAATGGCCTCTTTCTTTTGCTCAATGAACTCGTTGATACCGTTGATCTCCTCTTCCACCCTTGTTTGGCGGGCATGCAAACCTTCGATCTCATCTTCCAGGTCTTTTACTTCCATGGGAAGTTCTCCTTTTAAAATCTGAATTTCATCCAGCTTGCTGTCAATTTTTTGTAAGCGTACCAATGAAGATAATTTTTCTTCCACCGAAAAATCTGCAACTTTTGCCATAAGAAATTTTAAGTTTGATTTATTTAGCCGGCTTTTGTATCGTCACGCAATCCCTTTTGTACCGATCACTATCGGGCTTCTCTTTTACTGCAACATTACTGTTGCATCAGCAGAGATACTTTACGGGATTGGTGTTTACCACCGTTTTTTGGACGGCAAAGGTAGGAAAATTCTGCTTTAAAACCTCAAAAAGCAGGTCAATCGTGTATTGTTCGCTTTCATAATGGCCAATATCGGCCAAAACAAGCTGTTCGTTGGCATCAAAAAACTCATGGTATTTAACATCGGCCGTTACAAAAATATCGGCCCCGGCCCCAATGGCAGCCGCGGTTAAAAAACTACCCGATCCACCACATATGGCAATTTTTTTTACTTTTTTCTTCAATATCCGGGTATGTTTAACCACCGGAACTTTAAAGATCGTCTTCAACTGGTTCAAAAAAGCCAGGGTTTCCATTGGCCGGCGAAGCGTACCGATCATGCCGCTGCCGGTATTTTCATAAACATTTTCCAATGGGTACAGGTCGTAGGCCACTTCTTCGTATGGATGAGCTTTCTTCATGGCAGCCAGCACTTTATCACCTAACCAGTGTGGAAAAATAACTTCCAGGCGGCTCTCCGGCTCGTTATGCCTCAGCCCCGGTTTGCCCACAAAAGGGTTAGTGTCGGCCCCGCCTTTAAAACTGCCCGTTCCAGCGGCAGAAAAGCTGCATTCGCTGTAATTGCCAATATGACCGGCACCAGCCTCAAAAAGCGCATCAGCCAATTGCTGCTTGTGGATATCTGGCACAAAAACGGCCAATTTTTGTAAAACTCCCTGTTTGGGTAATAGTATCTGCCGGTTTTCGAGAGAAAGCTTATCGGCAATTTTATTGTTTACACCATGCAGAACATTATCGAGGTTGGTATGTATGGCGTAAATGGCGATATCGTTTTTAATGGCGGCTATCACCGTTTTTTCGACATAATTTTTCCCGGTTATTTTTTTCAACCCCCTGAAAACAATGGGATGATGGGCCACTATCAAATTGCAACCCTTTTTTACTGCTTCTTTAACCACCGCTTCTGTGGCATCGAGGCTTACCAGTATACCGCTGCAGGGCCAGGATGCATTTCCGGTGATGAGCCCGGCGTTGTCATAATCTTCCTGCAGTGCAGGCGGGGCAGCGTTTTCGAGTGCTTTAATGATCTCTTTAATGAACATTTTGTTATTTTTACCGTTTGCTAAGTTAAACAGCTTTTAAATTAAACCTGTAATGAAAAAAATAATAATAGCCGTACTTGTGATTTCCGCCATCATGTTTTCCTGTCAGAAGGAGATGGATGAGAACAGCTTATTGAATCCGCCGGTAACGAATTTACTGGACAGCAATTACCTCGACATTATATACGAAATAGACAGCATAGCAGGGGTTAATGATACATTTGGCAGATGGATATATGAGTACGATAATCAGAAAAGAGTTGCTTCACTAACAGAATACGATAACTATAGTGGCATGATTGACGGGAAGGATATTTACAGGTATTTTTATAATGGCAATGACAGCTTACCTTTCAAAACACTTAATTACAATTATAATCTTGTTAATAATATATGGGAGCTTGGAGACAGCTCTTTAACTATGTACTACTACAATGCCCAGGGAAGAAATATAAAAGATTCACTGGTGACCTTTAACCAGAATGGCCCCTCTCAATACATAGTTAAAAGATATGAATACGCCGGCCAGAATATTTATATGGAAGAACTTTTCTATTTAAGTACAAGTTCAATCCCGGTAATCTCACGCAGAGATACTGCAGTTTTGGACTTAAATGGCAATATCAGGTTTTCGAAAAAGTATGCTGTATACAACAATGTTTCAACGCTCGATTATACTTCCGAATTCACTTATGACAATAAGCCATCCCCCTTTAAAAAACTTTCTAACTTCAGCTCGCTTGTTGTAACGCCATTTGGAGAGACTTTTTTTTATGAGATGCAGGGCACAAACAACAGGCTTCGTGCCAATGAAATAAATGCATTTACCGGCAATGGCTATACCGAGGATCTGACTGGGAAATACAGCTATTTGCCAAATGGCTACCCAAGCAGAATTGTTGATGAATATGCACCTGACTCTATTTCTATTGTGAGTTTTAAATACAGGTCATTGTAATTTTGGTTAAAAAAGCAGCATTTTTCAAAAAGCAGCCGTCTTTGCAAGACCAACACATACAACATAATCCCCAACCCCACCGTTATTTAACCATTGCTTTACACCAAATACCGTAGCTTTATGCTTCAAGAAAACAGTTCTGAACACATGCCGCACAAAAGCCCTTTTTTAAGATCTTTATTCAGGTGGCGCTTTGCCGTGGCCATTGCTATGGCTGCAGCCATACTTTTCCTGTTCAGCTGCAAAAAAATTGTAGAAGATACCCAGCAGGATATTGCCCAGCAATATTTTGAAAACAATATCCTCAACAGCGATTTTGTTATAGATTCAGCATACGATAATGATGTTGATATTACAGCCCGTTATGCCGGTTTTCGCATGAGGTTGTTAAAAACCACCCTCACCGATGGGCCTATCACGGCCACCAAGACCGACAGCATCGTTAATGGCACCTGGCTTGCAGCAGAATCATACGGCAAACTGAGCATTAATTTTACAAACCCGCCTGCCGGGTTCCCTTTTTTTAACCGCAGCTGGCGTTTTCTAGAAAAAAACCTCCCGGTAATGAAACTTGCACCCTGGGGCGTTGCCGGCTCCTCCACCAGGCTTTATTTGCGCAGGCTCTGAGCTTTTGTAGTAATTTATTGACAGCCCCCAACAAAATATTTTTGCCCAAATGCCGTTTTAGCTAGTGAACCTAAAGGTATTTTTTAAAATGCCTGGCTAAAACAACCGAATGAAAAAACCAATACGCCCCACTTTTCCGGGCCTTGAACTGTGCCGGAAAAACTCAATACTCATTTATTTCAATTTTATCAATCATATCTCTTTTGAGCTAAATCATTCTTATTCGCCACCCACGAAAAGCTGATCCATCCTGCAATCGGAAGGAACACATTGCGGAGCAAATTTTTGTTTTTATGGATTGTTTGGATAACAGAGGCCCTGCCGCAAGGCGGGGCTTGCTGTTTCTGCCAATGTTATTTAAAATAAATGCCTGATCATTATCTTTGCAGCTCATAAAAACATCATAATATGGCTATAGAAGTAGGGCAAAAAGCCCCGGCATTCACACTTTACAATACAGAAAAAGCAAAAGTTTCGCCGGCAGATTTTGAAGGAAAGAAAAACACGCTGCTGTTATTTTTCCCCATGGCATTTACAGGCGTTTGTACAAAAGAGCTCTGCAGCGTAAGAGACGGTATTAACCGGTACGATAATGATAAAACCCAGGTTTTGGGCATTTCAGTAGATTCGGTGTTTACTTTGGGCAAATTCAAAGAAGAACAGCAATACCAGTTCCCACTATTAAGTGATTTCAATAAAGAGGTTTCCGAAAGCTACGGCTGCATTTACGCATCTTTTACAGATATGGGCATGAAAGGCGTTAGCAAAAGATCAGCTTTTATTATTGATAAACAGGGAATTATACAATATGCAGAAGTGCTTGAATCAGCTGGCGACCTGCCCAATTTTGAGGCAATTGACGCAAAACTGGCCTCTCTTTCTTAAAAATTTCTCTAAACTATGCCTGCTATTCACAATATCGGGCATAGTTTTAGTGTTTATAATAGCTAACAGGCTCAATTATTTCATAAACAGGTTCAAATAATTAATAACCAGGCTTGAACATTTTTAATTTGGCATTTTAAAAGAATTTCCTATTTTTACTTAGTTGAAAAAATTATTCTATATACTGACATTTACATTTGGATTAAGTTTTACATCATTTGCTCAAAATAAACTATCGCCCGAACCGGTGGTTTTGCAGCAGAAAATGATAAAATCTTACCCAAACCCTGCGTCTTCGTCTATCAATTTTGATTTTCTGCGTGGGTACGATAAATCGTATTCACTTGAAATTTATAATTTCATAGGGAAAAAAGTTTACGAGGTTAAAAATGTCCCTGCCCGCCTCAATATCAACCTCGATAACTTCTATCGTGGTGTTTATATTTTCCAGTTAAGGGATAAAAACGGTTCCATTGCCGAATCCGGAAAATTCCAGGTTGTTAAGTAATCTTCCTTTTTAATGTATTTTTTACGTTTTTAAGAGGCAACTCATTTTGCCAGCGGTATTCTTATGAAGAAAAATGTCATTTTGACTGCAAAAATCTATTGGCAGAATCTTTGACTGCTTACCTTTGCACTCATTTTTAAAAGAAACAGATGAAGGATAAAAAGATGCATAACACAGAAAATACCAGCCCCGAAACAGAAATGGATATTAATTCCGATGCCGATGTGCCCGGAAACACCCATTTAAGCAATCCACTCGAAGAAACAGCAACAGAAAAATTAAATGCCGAACTGCAGGAACAAAAGGATAAATACATCCGGCTTTTTGCAGAATTTGATAATTACAAACGCCGTACTGCCAAAGAAAGGCTGGAACTGATCCAAACCGCCGGAAAAGATATAATAAGCTCCCTGCTTGATGTACTGGATGATATGGACCGGGCAGAAAAACAAATGGATAGCTCCGCAGATATTGAGCAACTGAAGGAAGGAAATAAACTTGTGTTCAATAAACTCCGCAACCTGCTTCAGCAAAAAGGCCTGTCAAAACTCGAAAGCATCGGAACCGAATTTGATGTGGAAAAACATGAAGCAATCACCGAAATTCCTGCTCCGGACGATATGAAAGGAAAAGTGGTGGATGAAGTGCAGAAAGGCTATTACCTCAACGAAAAATTAATAAGGTTTGCCAAAGTGGTGGTGGGAAAATAATGTGCCAATAAGCCAATTGGATAATATGCCAAATAAGGCTATCCCGATTGGTACATTATAGCATTAGCACATTAGCATATTAGCATATTATGAAAAGAGATTACTACGAAATACTGGGTGTAAATAAATCTGCTTCGGCCGATGAAATAAAAAAAGCATACCGTAAAGTGGCCATGCAGCATCACCCCGACCGTAACCCCGGCGATAAAGCAGCAGAAGAAAAATTCAAGGAAGCAGCAGAAGCATACGAAGTGCTCAATGATGCCGACAAGCGTGCACAGTACGACCGTTTCGGGCATAATGCATTTGGCAACGGGCGTGGCGGTTTTGGCGGCGGAGGCATGAATATGGATGATATCTTCAGCCAGTTTGGTGATATTTTTGGTGAAGGTGGATTTGGAAGTTTTTTTGGCGGTGGCGGTCAGCGCAGCCAGCGTGGAGGCGGAAGCCGTGGCAGCAACCTGCGGGTAAAGCTTAAACTCAATTTTGAAGAAATAGCAAAAGGCACCAGCAAAACCATCAAAGTAAAAAAACATGTTCGTTGTACAACCTGTGGCGGCAATGGCGCAAAAGACAGGAGCAGTGTGCAAACCTGCGGGAGCTGCGGCGGCAGCGGGCAGGTACGCAGGGTTCAAAATACATTCTTAGGCCAGGTGCAAACCGTTACCACCTGCCCTGCCTGCAGTGGAGAAGGTACCACTATTACCAGTAAATGTACCAGCTGCCGTGGCGAAGGCCGTGTGTACGGGGAAGAAACCGTAACCATGGACATTCCTGCAGGCGTAAGCGAGGGCATGCAACTGAGTGTAAACGGCAAGGGCAATGCCGGAGAACGTGGTGGAAGCCCCGGCGACCTGCTGGTGCTTATAGAAGAAGAAGCACATCCTGATCTGCAGCGCGACGGGTTGAATGTGGCATACGATCTTCATATTTCATTTCCTGATGCGGTATTTGGCACCAATGTAGAAGTGCCCACCATTGATGGCCGTGCCAAAATAAAAATTCCGCCGGGTACACAAAGCGGCAAGATATTCCGCCTGAAAGGAAAAGGGTTCCCACAGGTGCAGAGTTACGAAAAAGGCGACCAACTCATTCATGTAAACATATGGACGCCGCAGCATGTAACACCCGAAGAAAAAGACATGCTCGAAAAAATGCAGCATTCTAAAAACTTTGAACCTAAACCGGAGAAATCAGACAAATCATTCTTTGATAAGGTGCGGGAGATGTTTAGTTAAGGAATTTCTCTAAACAATTTATTTATTATTTCAGGTACGGATTTTTTCTTCCAGCACCGCAATAATATCTTCCGCTTCATTGGCTACTTTTATTATTTTTCCGCTGGGGCCAACAAGTATATGCGTGGGAAAAGATGTTAAGCCCAGGTCTTTCAGCATATAATCCTTCGCCCCTGCAACAATTTTATAGCTGAACGGATGGGTTTTCAAAAAATCTCTCAACAGGTGACTGCTGTCCATGGCCAGGCTCACAAAAATAATATCACTGTTGTTTTTATATTCGGCCACCAGTTTATTCAATTGAGGAAATTCGGCCACACATGCTTTGCAATGTATGAACCAGCATTTGAGCAATAAATATTTGCCTTTCACATTTTCTGCAGTATATACCTGGTTATCGATATCTGTAAAACGATAGGCAGGCAGGGTTGTTCCTTCTTTTTTAAAATTGAACATTTCATTAGCTGCCATTTGCGAAACAACCGCTGAAATATCTTTATTGGCTGTTATTGGCAAAAAAAACAATCTGTATACAGGTTTGTTTTCTTTAACCGTTGTTTTTAAAGCGATGTACTTACCGGTGACAAGCTTATTCAAAAAATCAGTTTTATTGATATTTGAAGAATCAGTTCCAAGAGCAGTAAATTCCCGTGCCAGTTTGATGTTGTAATAAGTATATGAATACCAGGTGTTGAAATCTTTCAAAACAGATTCCGGTTTTGTTGCATAAAAGGAGTCTGCCCTTGTTGAAGAAGAACCTACCACAGGCTGTTTAGACGGATTTGATCCGCAGGAAGCGAGCAAGAACAATACCCCGGTAAAACATAGCCCTTTCATAAGGCTAAGTTATCTCATTTTAAAAGACTTACTTGTTTATTTTCTCCAGCAGATCAATTCTTCTTTTCAGTTGAACGATCATCTCGTGTTGTTGCTGAATGATTTTTTGCTGCTCCTGGATGGCGGCAAGGGCTATACCGGCAGGATCAACCGTGCTGATCCCTTTATCATCTGTTCCCACATTAAAAAGGCGGTAAAACTGTTGTGCGGTGGGGCCAATATGGTATTCATTGGTGCCTTTATATTTCCAGCGCCGGATGGAGAGCTGAGAAATTTTTTGAAGCAATTCTGCCGGGTTTAAATCGGAGAAGTCTTCTTTTTTGCTTATGTCAGACGTATTCGTCCAGTTGCCGCCCTGCGTAAGGTATGCACCATTGCCATTTGCAGCAGCATTACCAACTTCCAGTGCATGCTGGGCATTGGTGGTGGGAATACCAAATGCCCAACGGTCTACATTACCATCACCAAAAACCATTGTATTACTGGTGCTGACGATAGCTTTGTAGCCAATTGCCGTAGTGTTATTCAGACTTGCCAGTGAAGGACCACTGGAATAACCAAACGCTGAGTTTTTGTCACCATTCAGATTCGCTGTCATCGATAAATTACCAATTGAAGTGTTCTGAAAACCAGACACATTATTTGATTGCGCACTATCCCCGATAGCTACATTTTCGTACCCATTGGTATTGGAAAATAGCGCCAAATGGCCCAATGCTGTATTATCAGAACCAGTAGTATTCGACCGCATAGCTTCTAAACCCAAAACGGAATTATTATTACCGGTCGTATTATCATACAATGCCAAATGGCCCATCGCTATGTTCCCATCCCCGCTTATATTGCTATGCAAAGCTAAACTGCCAAATGCGGCATTGTTCATTCCGGCTATATTTGCTTTAAGCGCCTCATATCCAAATGCATCATTGTTTGCGCCTATATTATTGGCCAGGGCCCAGTACCCAACTGCTGTATTAAAAGATCCAAGATCGTTGAAAAGCAAAGCCTGAACGCCAACGGCTGTGTTTCGGGAGCCCAGTGTATTAGAATACAAAGATTGATATCCTATAGCGGTGTTTTCATCTCCATATGTATTCGAGTACATGGACTGAAAACCAACAGCAGTTGAATAATCCCCGGATATACTTGAATAAAGTGCATTGGCCCCGATAGCAACCACTCCATTCCGCAAATTATTAAACCCGGCATCTTCGCCTATACAAACAATGTTGCTGCTAAATCCATTAGATTTCCCTGCTCCCTGTCCTAAAAAAACATTCGAGCTGCCTGAGATATTGCCTGCACCTGCATTGTGCCCGGCAAATAAATTCCCTACGCCTGTGGTATTGGATTGTCCTGCATACTGACCGAAAAAAGAATTATTGACTCCGCTGTTCGTCAGCATTCCCGCTGAATTGCCAAAAAATGTATTATTGGGTACCGGATCTATTTTTCCTGAAAGCGTATTATTAGTTTTAAAAACAAGCGGTTTGTTGTCGGTAGTACCAATGAAATCGTTGGCAGGGTTAGTGCCTGTATTACCGGCTATATTCCAGGCAAGGTTAGCAAGGTTCACCCTGGTGGCAAGTTTAGTCCATTTTGCCCCATTCCAGTAATAATATCCATCCCCATCGGGCAAAGCATTATTATTGTTGTAAACCAACAGCGATAACTGCGGATTGCTGATGGTTGTAACATCCAGATCAGAGAGCAAACTTACCCTCGGTATGAGCAGGCCTTTATTGGGGTTTTTAATATCCAGCATAGCCGAAGCGTGGGCAGTGCTGCCATCGGCATTAATGGCAACGTTCTGTGCAGGCACCATTGAATTCAGCAGTAAAAGCAGGAGGCCAAAATAATATTTCATTCTATTCGGTTTTAAAAATTCGCTTTTGTTTACTGGCAGGAGATTTCTTTACCAGCAAATTCATTCCGGAAAGCTGTTTCTTCTGCAGCTGAACAAACCTGCCTTTGCACGGCACCATTATCTACTCCGGCGTTAAATGCCCTGCAGGTTTTGCAATCAGTTTGTACAGCATCTGCCGGTTTTTTACATTGGGGTAAGAATACGATGAGCAGCAGGAATATGAATGACAATGGGAGAACAGAGAATTTTTTCATTGTAGTTTTTTTTAGTGGTGGATGAAATTTACGATGTAAAATTGCCCTGCAGGCAAGGAAAAACAGTTACCCTTTTGGGTAGTATTGTAAGAATACGCTAAAATGAGTATGGGGAATGAAAAGAGTAAGAACTGCAATTTTTTATTTCATCATATGTTCCCGTAGACGGGCAATTGCGCCGGAACGGGAATTTACATCCAGCTTAAGATAGGCACTGTTGATATGCTTCTTTACTGTATTCATAGATATGAACAGCGACGCAGCAATTTCCCGGTTTGGCCTGCCTTCGTAAACCAGTTGCAACACATCAAACTCCCGGTCGCTTACCGGACTCAGAAGATATTTGTTTATTTTCTGCAAATTGATGAAAGGAGTTTGCTGTTTACTCCGCTGGGCAAAATTATATATAGCAATTTCGAGCGTGGCCTGCAGCGTTTTCTCATTAAAGGGTTTTACCACATAACCCCAGGGTTCCACTTTTTTTGCACGTTCAAGCGTGTCTTTATCGGCATGGGATGTTAAAAATACAAATGGCACCGGGCATTCGCTGCGGATGTACTCTGCAATAGTGATCCCATCTACGGCAGCGCCAAGGTTAATATCGAGCAAAACTGCATCGGGCGGGTTCTGCTGAAGTTGCTGCAAAGCCTCTTCATCGTCGTATGCAATACCACTTACAGTAAAATCGCCGTTGGTAAGATATACAGCAATGTTTTTAGCAATGATAGGCTCATCTTCCACAATCAGTATTCTGAATTCGCTCATTTTATCCAAGTTTATAACGCATGATATTCATAGAAACACAGGCACCGCCATCGTTATACACATCCAATTTTGCTTTCAGCTTTTGTGCAAAAGTACTCACCAGGCTGTACCCAAAAGAAGTTTCCTTGAGGCTGTTCCAGTTTGGTGGAAATCCGCACCCGTTATCTTTTACTTTTAACTGCAATTCTTTATTACAATGCTTCAGGCCAACAAAAATCTCCCCCTCTGCCGACTCTTTGAACGCATACTTAAGGGAATTGGTGATGAGTTCATTGAGTATAAGCCCCAGGGGAATTACCGTATCCACATCAAGATTAAGTTCATCAATATCTGTAACAAGGTGCACCCGGTCTTCACGGATATTATAGGAATGAAAAAGATTTTGCACCAGGTGCCGGATATAGTCCCTCATAACAATCCCTTTTATATTTCCTTCACTATAGAGATTCTGGTGAATAAGTGCCATTGACTGAACCCTGATTTTCCCTTCCCGTACAGCCCCTGCCGCCTGTTCATCTTTAATGGAAAGCGACTGCAGATCAAGCATGCTTGATATGACCTGTAAATTATTTTTTACCCGGTGATGAATTTCCTTCATGAGCGTTTTCAAATCTTCTGACTGCCGCTGGATGATCCTGTTTTTCTCCATTTGCTTTCGGTAAAGGCTGAAAATCAGCGCACCGCTCAAAAGCAGCAGTAAGGAACCGGCTACCAGTGTGGTTCTTACTTTTTTTTGGCGCTCCAACTCCTTGTCTTTAGCCCTGTTCTGTTCTTCAACGGCATTTTTCAGCTTTGATTCGTTTTCCAGTTCTCTGCTCCGCATCATATTTTCGCTCACCAGCAACCGGCTGTAGAGCCTTTCGCTTTCCACCACAGAATCTTTCAGGAGGTTCTCCCTTTCCAGGGCTTCCTTAAGTTCTGTTTCCCTTGCCAGCAGGCTTCCCTGTCGCATCAGCAATAATAGTTTAAGCCCATTCTCTTTATTAAGTGCGGCTATATCCTTTTCCCTTTTTTCTGTTTCAAATTTTATTTCCGCCTCCGTCAGTATATCCCTTTGCTGAAGCTTGATAATACTATCTTTCAGCATGAACATCCTGTCTGCTGTTTTAATTGCGTATGCTTCGTTGCCCGTTTTTTTTAGCAGCCGGTACAGGATTTTTGTATTTATATAATCATTGATAATATTTTTTCTAATATGGGGCATGGCATCATTTTCACTGATGAGCTGAAGAGCTTCCCCGTACAACGCCTTTTCTTCATAAAAACCGGCAAGATAAATATTGGCCATTTCCACGTTTAATGCCGCCCCATTTTTAATAAATTCATTCTTTACCATTTTTAGAAAAGTTACTTTTTTTTCAAATGGCTCCTTCTTCCAGTTGGCAAAAATCATTTTATGACCGGGGTCTTTTGAGTAATCTCTTTTACCTGCCTGCATAAATGCCTCCCGTTCTGCGAGTATGGAAGCAAATTTTTCCGGTTTATTCCATTGATAATAAAAATTAGTGAGGTTATAAAGTACAATACCATAATCGACCCGTATACCCCCGGCCTTACTGATCCGCCGGGCATCCAGAAAATACTTTTCGGCTTCGGCATACATTTCTGCCCTTTGAAACAGGAGGCCCATCAGGTCGTACACTCTCCAGTTATTGTAAGCATCAGATTTTTTATTGAATGTTTCACAAAGGCGGTAATAATGCAGCGCCGAATCGGTTTTTTGCATTCGTTCATACGCCATTCCCTGCAGAAGCAAATGTTTTTGCTGCAACTCATGAGAGGCTGATTTTAAAATTTGGGGACTCAGCTTTTGCAGCCAATAGAGAGCTTTTGAAGGATAGTTATTTAAAGTATAAGCATTGCCAAGAGTGAGGTAATAATGAATGCTGTACGCAGCATCGCCGACACTCCCGGCTGAGGAAGCTCCCTTTTCGAGAAAATAAATGGTACTATCGAAATTGGACCTGTAAAAATACTTCATGGCGGCCGCTAAGCAGGTGTCTGCATACCGTTTTCCAGCAGTTGTAAAAGAAAAAGAATTTCCCGGTTGCTGGCTATGGGTGTGCGTTGTCAAAAGCAATGTCAGCAAAAAGGCAAACCCTGCTCTCATAAAAATTTGTTTTAGTATTCAGCAATGGATGCTGCCGGCCAATAAAAGGTTTTTACCTCTTGCAGCAATTACCGTACCCTAAAATTGGTATATTTCTGCCAAAATAATACTACCCTTTCAGGTAGTTTTAACTTTACCCTGAATAAATAATGGCTTGCTCCATCAACTTCACCCAAAGAGCAATATCAGCAACTGTGCCGCCACAATTCTTAATATCATGGTAAGCGGGTAAACCGTGGCATAAGTGGTGGATGGGATATCGCTGCCGGCGGTTTTTATAGCAAATGCAAGGGCCGGCGGATCGGTACTGGCACCGGCCAGCAATCCGCAGGTCTCAAAATAAGTTTTCTTAAAATACTTATGCGCAATAAATCCTACTATGAGCAATGGAAGCATGGTTATAGCAAGCCCCATTGCCATCCAGGCATAGGCTGCACCGCCTCCAAAAGCTTCGGCCAAATGATGACCGCTGCCAAGGCCCACGCTGGCAAGAAACAGGGTTATACCGAGTTCACGCATCATCAGGTTGGCACTTACGGTGGTATAATTATTCAAATACAGCATTCCCCCAAAACGGCTGAGTAAGAGCGCCACTATAAGTGGCCCTCCGGCCAAACCAATTTTTACGGCCACAGGGATACCCGGAAAACGCAGCGGGATGCTGCCGAGCAGGATACCCAAAACGATTCCCAAAAAGATGGGCGCCAGGTCGGGCACATCCAGCTTTTTAAAAGAATTTCCCAATACAGCAGTAACCCTGTTTACGCCTTCTTTTGTTCCCACAATTTTTATGGTATCGCCCAGTTGTAAAAAAAGATCACCCTCAGGCATGATCTCCACCCCTGCCCTGCTCACTCTAGCAAAAGTGAAATTCTGCTGGTGTAATTCGGGAATATCGCCCAGGCGGCTATGCGTTACCTCGGGCCGGGTTACGGTAACAGTGCGGTCTATCAATTGACTTTTAGGATCTGTTTTAAGATTGGCATCGCTGGGGCTGCCAATAAGTGTTTGCAGCATTTCCTTTTGGCTGCGGCTGGCCACTATCAGCAACACATCTCCCTGCTGCAGGATGGTTTCGGGTGTGGGCGTAATGATCTGCCCGCTGTTGATCATACGTGAAACAACGATGGGCTCTTTTAAAAATGAAAAAAGATTTTTAAGCGATTTTCCAACCAACTGTTTATTCTCCAGGTTCAGGTGAAATGATATTACCTTGTTAGATTTAAAAATTGCCAGCCTGCGGTGCAGTTCCCGCTCCTTCTCCACATCCACCTTCATTATTTTTTTAAGAATGATGAGGCTGAGAATTATACCGAACACACCAAAAGGGTAAGCTACGGCATAAGCCAGCGTAATGATCGTGGCATCGGCACCCGGTGTTTTTAAACTGAGTATGGCCGATTGCGCTGCACCAAGGCCGGGTGTATTGGTAACCGCACCACTCATTACACCGGTCATGATGTTAATACCGTATTTAGTACTTAAATAAAAGATAACAGTTATCAAAACCCCCAGGACCACTACGGCCACTGCGAGCAGGTTGTTGATGAGTGCATTTTTTTTAAGCGACGAAAAAAAACCCGGGCCTACCTGCAGGCCAATGGTATATACAAAAAGGATGAGGCCAAAATCGCGGAGAAAATGCGTGGTAGCCTCATCGGTGCTTATACCCATGTACGCTGCTATGAGACCCGCAAATAATATCCAGGTAACGCCCAGCGATGTACCAAAAATCTTGATACGGCCCAGGTAAATGCCGGCTGCAATTAAAAGTCCGTAAACAATAATTGTTTGTGCAATGCTGTGTGTTGTAAAAAGTTCCCTGAGCCAGTCCATGTAATTTTTTTTTGACAGGCAAAGTTAAGGAGATGCGTAACAAGGCCGGGTGATATTAATCAGGGTAAAAAAGAACACCGCACATCATTTATAAAACTGAAGTAAAGAGCGCTTTATGTTATTTTGATTTTTTTACCCCTGCCGGTTCGTGTATAAACCTGATGGCACCGCTTTTCTGAAGATCGCTGCTGATGCGTACCTCGTAGCGTTTATCTCCGTCGGTAACCACCATTAATGCCGTATTAGGCGGGATAGCGCCCAGGTTTTCGGCATACATTACGAGTTCGTTCGCCGAATTATCGCTGGGTTCTATATCAAGACTGAGCGAGAGTGCCCGGGCGGTTAATTTTTTGTGGGCAAGTACCAGTTTATTATTAAAAAAAACAGAAACAGTGTCGCCGTCAATTTCGCCGTTATCGTACAGGTCTACCTTTACCTGCATGTGCTCAACAGTAATTGTTTTGATGAGGTTATTACTTCGTTTCTCGTAGCGCCCCGGAATTGAAATGGCAGGTTGTGCCATTTTTGCAACCGGCGGCAAGATGGTTTTTTTGGCAGAATCCTTTTTTACTGCGAGGTTTTTTGCTGGTTGCTTTTCCACAACCAATGGTTCTTTTTTAGTTATAACAGGCGTTCTTCCTGCCGTTACCGGGTTCGTTTTTTTTACTGCGGCCGTATTCGCCTTAGGCTGGTTTGCAGTAGTTTTTTTTGCAGAAGCTGTTTTAAATCCCGGTATGATGTCTTTGAGCACACGCCTTTTGAGAGATGTGGTTCCATAACCACAGTCACCATCCTGCCCCGGTGCCGGCGACCAGGAGCCATGCAGCAATTCTTGCCCGTCTTTTTTACTATAATTAAGCTTATGTACCTGGAAGCAGTTATGAATATTAACAGGCACATTGGTTTTGGTGCGCTCGGTTTCGGTTACTTCAATATATTTTTTCCTGCTGTCGATAAAGCCTTTTAGCCGGCAGATGGTATAATACTTCATTGTTCCATCTGTAAAATAAGTATAGGAATAACCGGTAACTTTTGATCCGCTGATCTCAAGCTCCAGGGTATAATCGCATTGGTCTCCGCCCCAATTCATAAAAGAAGTGCTTTTATCCACAAAACCACCCTTCCACTGCCCGGTAAAGCTTTGACCGAAGAGCGGATGTACAGAAAATGCCAGTAAAAAGGGGAAAAGTAGTCGTTTCATCATTTCTTGCGCTGCAATTTTAAGAAATTCAAAGATATTCCACATAAATTTTTGCTCTGCCAAGAGTTCGTTAAATTTGCAATCCCAAAAAAAGGATACAAATGATAAAGATAACCCTGCCGGATGGATCGGTAAGAGAATACGAAAAAGGTGCCAGCAGTATGGACGTGGCAAAATCGATCAGTGAAGGATTGGCCCGTAAGGTGCTGGCCGCTACAGTAAACGGCCAGGTATGGGATGCATCCCGGCCTATAAACAGCGATGCCTCCCTCAAATTGCTTACCTGGGATGATAATGATGGCAAATCCACTTTTTGGCATTCTTCGGCACACCTGATGGCTGAAGCAGTTGAAAGCCTTTTTCCGGGTGTAAAATTTTGGGTGGGCCCGGCCATCGACAAAGGCTTTTATTATGATATGGACCTGGGCGACCGTAAAATGAGCGAAGAAGACCTTGCTGTATTGGAAAAAAAGATGAATGAACTGGCAAAGGCCAACAACCCTTACCAAAGAAAAGAGATAGCCAAAGCAGATGCTTTAAAATATTTTGGCGATAAAGGCGATGAATATAAAATCGATCTTTTGCAAAACCTTACCGATGGGGAGATCAGTTTTTATACCCAGGGTGATTTTACCGATCTGTGCCGTGGCCCTCATATTCCGCATACCGGTTTTATTAAAGCGATCAAGTTACTGAGTGTGGCCGGCGCTTACTGGAAAGGCGATGAAAAGAATAAACAGCTTACCCGTGTGTACGGCATCACGTTCCCGGCCCAAAAAGAACTGGACGAATACCTTGCCATGCTGGAGGAAGCCAAAAAACGTGACCACCGCAAACTTGGTAAAGAACTGGGCATTTACACCATGGATGATGATGTGGGACAGGGCCTTCCATTATGGCTGCCAAACGGTACTGTTATTATTGAAGAACTGGAAAAACTGGCCAAGGAAACAGAGAATGCCGCCGGTTACAAACGTGTGGTAACACCGCATATAGCCAAGGAAAGCATGTACCTCACCAGCGGTCATCTTCCCTATTATGCCGACAGTATGTTTCCTGCCATGGACATGGATGGCGAAAAATATTACCTAAAGGCCATGAACTGCCCGCACCATCACAAAATATTTGATGCCGAGCAAAAGAGCTATAAAGACCTTCCTTACCGTATTGCCGAATATGGCACCTGTTACCGCTATGAGCAAAGCGGGGAGCTTTTTGGCCTTATGAGGGTGCGCTGCCTGCATATGAACGATGCGCATATCTATTGCAGTAAAGAGCAGTTTGCAAGCGAGTTCAGGGCGGTTAATGAAATGTACCAGAAGTATTTCAAGATATTTGGCATTGAAAAATACATTATGCGGCTGAGCCTGCACGACCCCGAAAAACTGGGACAGAAATACGTTAATGAGCCCGAACTGTGGTTAGAAACAGAAGAACTGGTACGAAATGTGCTCATTGAAAGCGATATTCCGTTTGTTGAGGTTAAAGGGGAAGGTGCATTTTATGGCCCCAAGATTGATGTACAGATATGGAGTGCCATTGGGCGTGAGTTTACGCTGGCCACCAACCAGGTGGATTTTGCCCAGGGAAGGCGCTTTAAACTGAGCTTTACCAACCAGCATAACCAGGCCGAAGTACCACTCATTATTCACCGGGCGCCCCTGGGAACCCACGAACGGTTCATTGGCTTTTTGCTGGAGCATTATGCCGGTAAATTTCCTGCCTGGCTGGCCCCGCTGCAGGTAAAAATACTCCCTATCAGCGATAAGTTCATGGATTATGTAAATAGTATTTTGCAAAACCTGAAAAAAGCGGATATTCGTGCCGAAATAGACGACCGGAACGAAAAAATAGGAAAAAAGATAAGAGACACAGAATTGCTGCGGGTGCCTTATATGCTGGTAATAGGCGAAAAAGAAATGAACGAAGCAAAAGTATCTATCCGCCGCCAGGGCAAGGGCGACCTGGGGGCAAAACTGGTGGATGATTTTATTGCCGAAATCAAAAAAGAAATTTCGGAGAGAGCGGAGAGTTAAGTAAGATTATTGATTACTAATTATTTTTTTTAGATACGGCACAAAAAACAGTAACCGCCAATAATTAATAATCAAATAATAAATGATCATAAAAAATATTGTAAACCAAAATTAATAAATGGCATTTCCCAACAAACCAAGGGGTACATTTAATCCCCGATTTAAAAAAGAACAACAGCAGGAACACCGTACCAATCACATGATAAAAGTACCCGAGGTGAGGCTGGTGGGCGAAAACCTGGAGCCGGGTGTATATCCTACCCAGGAAGCTCAAAAAATTGCCCAAAGCCAGGGTCTCGACCTTGTGGAAATTTCTCCCGGTGCCACACCGCCTGTGTGCAGAATCATTGATTACAATAAATTCCTTTACGACGAAAAGAAGAAGAAAAAGGAAATGAAGGCCAAGGCCAAAACCAGCGAGGTAAAGGAAATCCGTTTTACGCCAAATACCGACGATCACGATTTTGAATTCAAATGCAAGCATGCAGAAAAATTTCTGCAGGATGGCAATAAGGTTAAAGCACATGTGCAGTTCAAGGGCCGTGCCATTATGTTTAAAGAGCGGGGCGAATTGTTACTCCTGAAATTTGCCGACAGGCTGAAGGATGTGGGTGCCCTCGAAGGATTGCCCAAGATGGAGGGAAAAAGGATGCACGTAATGTTTGCACCCAAAACTCAAAAATCAAAAAGAGATACCGGGTTAGGAAAACTGCACAGGGATGATAAACCACCCGTGGAGGCCCAGCCGGTTGAAAAACCTGCAGAATAAGTTTATAATTAAATTAAGATATGCCTGGCAATATAGCCGGGCTTTTTTTTGTTCACAAAGCAGAAAATACGCAATTGAACCACGGTTCGGATTTTTACCCTTTTTTCACTGCCTGGGGGCCATTAATACTTAGCAAAAATACCTGTTTCAAATAAAATGCCGGGCTGAAGATGAAACTGCAGCCCGCCATACATATTTGGCTTATTATTTGATTAAAACACTGAGAAAGCCAAACCTGAAAAACCGTAATCTCATGCGTAACCAATCTTCCATTCTGAAACTGCTGTTCCTGATTGTGCTGACCTGCAAATCTGTTTTGATGTTTGCCCAACCAACTACCTGGCTTCCCCGTGGTGTGGGTGGTGGTGGCAGTATGTTTTTTCCATCTATCAACCCCGCAAATGATAATGAGTATTACGTAACCTGCGACATGAGCCAGCTTTTTCGCAGCACCGATTTTGGCAACAGCTACACGCAGGTGCCATTTTCAAAATTACAAACCGGCAGTATTTCCAGTTATGAGTTTACAAATAACAGCAATACCGCTTACTGCATCGCTAATGACGGCAACATCAATTATGCCGTACGCACACTTGATGGCGGCAATACCTGGAATGCATTACCCGGCAATCCGCTTGCAGGCGAAGATGTTTATGCCCTGAAGGCAGATTATAATAACCCGTCACGTATCATCATCGGCTATTACGGTTCGCTGTATATTTCAAACAACCAGGGCCTAAGTTTTACGCTCATAAAAAATGCGGCCGATGCCGGTTCGGGAATTACCGTAGGCGGCGTTTTTTTTGATGGGAATAATATTTATATCGGCACAAACGAAGGCCTGTTATTTTCTTCCAACGGAGGCAACTCATTTTCTGTTTTACCCACTACAGGGATCCCCGCAAACCAAAAAATATTTTCGCTGGCTGCCGCAAAATCAGGAACCACCACACGTTTTTTTTGTATAACAGCCACCGATGTGTATAATGGTATTTTTCCCTGGGAATATTATGGTTTTGCACAGGGGGTTTTTTCAATGGATGCCGGCACCAATGTGTGGACGATAAAATCTTCGGGCATCAATTTTTCAAGCGATTTTGTTATGTATGCAGGCATGGCCAGAAACGATATTAATACCGTTTATCTTGGCGGCAGCGATGGAATAACAGGCGGCAACCTTGTTTTTAAAACCAGCAATGCAGGTAATAGCTGGAACAAGGTATTTCTTACCAACAACAACCAGAATGTTTATACGGGTTGGTCGGGCCAGGGCGGCGATCGTGGATGGGGATATGGAGAAACCTGCTTTGGTATTACCGTAGCGCCAAATAATGCCAACAAGGTTTTGATCGGCGATTTTGGCTTTGTTCATAAAACCAATGACGGAGGTGCCAGTTGGAAACAGGCATATGTAAACCCGGCTGACGAAAACCCTGTAAATACTCCTACTCCACCCATGCAATACTACAGGAGCTCGGGCCTCGAAAACACATCTGCCTGGCAGGTTCACTGGCAGGATGCCAATAATATGTTTGCCTGCTTTTCTGATATCAGGGGGATCCGCAGCGAAGATGCCGGAAATTCGTGGGGTTTTAATTATACAGGGCATACGGCCAATACCATGTACCGTATTTCCAGGCGGGTAAGCGGCAGTACCCTGTATGCAGCCACATCGGGCATTCATGATATGTACCAAAGCACCCGCTTACAGGATAATATTTTAGACGCCAATGATGCTGCAGGCAGCATCATCTATTCAGCAAATAATGGTGCCGCCTGGCAATTGCTTCACCAGTTCAATCACCCGGTTTTTTGGCTGGCCGCCGATCCCACTAATGTAAACAGGTTGTATGCAAGCGTGGTGCATTACGGGGGCGGCGCAGGCCAGGGCGGTATCTGGAAAACAGAGAATCTTGATCAGCTCGGCTCATCTGTATGGAGCAAACTGAGTAATCCGCCCCGCACAGAAGGCCATCCTGCCAGTATAATTGTTCTTAATGATGGTAAAGTACTATGCACTTTTTCGGGCAGAAGAAACAGCTCTGGTACATTTACAGCCAGTTCGGGGGTGTTTATTTACGATCCAAATACGGCCAGTTGGACGGATCTATCTCATAGCGGAATGTTATACTGGACCAAAGACATTGTAGTTGATCCATCTGATGCCACTCAAAGCACTTGGTATGTTTGCGTGTTCAGCGGCTGGGGTGGTGCACCCAACGGATTAGGTGGTTTGTATAGAACCACAAACCGCGGTAGTACTTGGACAAAACTTACAGGCACACAATTTGACCGTGTTACTTCCATAAGCTTTAACCCGCAACTTCTGTCGCAGGCTTATCTCACTACCGAAATGCAGGGTTTGTGGATCAGTAGTAATATGAACACGGCTGTTCCCTCCTGGTCGCTTGTAAACAATTATCCTTTCCGTCAGCCCGAAAGGGTTTTCTTCAATCCTTTTAACAACAATGAAATTTGGGTAACAAGTTTTGGAAATGGATTAAAAATGGGGACATCGGTGGTATTACCTGTTAAACTGATCTCATTCTCGGCATACCGAAGTGTCAATAACAGCATTTTAAACTGGACTACCGGCAACGAAGATACGGGAGACCGGTTTGAAGTGGAACGCAGCACGAATGGCAGGCAGTTTGATATTATTGGAAGTATTGCTGGAAAGGGATCTATTTACAATGAATATAGATTTTCAGAAGCTGCTGATTTCGAAAACCTTTATTACCGTATTAAAATAATCAGCGCTGCCGGCCGGGAAACATATAGCAGGATGATCCATTTTTCAGAAACAAACAGCAATTTTGTACAACTGCTGCAAAACCCTGTACCGGGTATTATTAAATTAAGCGTATCAATGGCACAGCAGTCAATTCTGCACTTATGTTTAGTGGATATGGAGGGTAAAATAGTTTTGAGGAAGGGATATAATTTACCTGCGGGCCAGCAGTATATAAACATTCCTCTTGAACCTAACTTACCTGAAGGAACATATATGCTGCATGTACAAAACAGGAACCTGGAAAAAAGTCTGAAACTAATACTGAAAAATTGAGCAGTTTTGCAAAAAGTCAAATAATTCATAATGCCTTCTTACAAACGGCTTAAAAAAGAACTTGCCTAAACCCAAAACTCGGGGATAAGTATAAAATATTTCTGTAAGCAACTGCCCATTCTGCACATTGAACTCTTCAATTTTTACGATCCTGTTTTGTTAATTGAAAGTGTAGCGCAACTTTTTATCGAGATACCCGCTTTGCTGCCCGGAAGAAAATCCCCGCTAACACAGTGAGGAGGCCACCTCATACACAATTTTACTCCAAGCAGTAATTTTCATGCCTGCCTTCAAAAAATATTTATCTTTAAATGTCCTCATTTCATCATCCTGTTATTTCTGCAATGAAGCATTTACTTTTATTACCAATTTTTTTTCTGAGTGTAAGCAAGGGCATTTCCCAAAAACCCAGCATCGATCAATGGCTGAGGCTGCTGAATAAAAATGACAACAAGCAGGTTTTCGCTGCACTTGAAGTTGCCGATTCCATCGGGCGTTACGACACTGTTCAAATAAAAGATTTCGTACGGCTACTTGAGCATGAAACAAAAGAATCTGGTCTTAGGTTACAGGCAAGGGTGCAGGGCTTAAAGGCAAGGCTGCTTTTCTACAAACTGGATTTAGGCGATTCATTATACGCAACCGTGATGAGGGACGCATTGGAAAAAGCATACCGGCTTAATGATATCTATATGATCGCAGAATTCAGCCGCTGGTATGGCGAGATGCTGAATACGGTCGACGACCAGGCCGGTGCAGCACTCTATTGCATAAACTCCCTTAAATTACAGGAGGAGGCAGGGCTCCAATATTTTCCTACAGTAAAAACATTTTACCTTACCACCGCAGAAATGCTGGCACGTACACGCAACTACAGGGAAGCGATTGATTATTACACACTGGCACTTAAGCTGAAAGATACAACCACCGATAAAAATTTTATAGCCAATGCCATGAATACGCTGGGCAAATGCTATCACTACAATAAAAAATATGACAGCGCCGTGTTAGCCTACCAGCAGTGTATGAAATTTGTAAAAGAAAGCGGTGCACAGGAAGACTGGTACTACAGCGCCAGCGATAACCGTTTTGAGCCCTATCTCGAACTAAAACAATACGACAGTTGTAAAAAAATTGCAGATGAACTTTATACAGCAGCAAACAATCCACGGGATTCAATGATGCTTATGAGCGCCTGTCATATGTATTCCCGCATTGCCATCCGTAACAAGCACTTCGAAGAAGGGCTAAAATGGAGTTTGCAAAGTGAACAATATGCAGGCAATGCAAAAAAATTCCTTATCGCTGTATATTACGATATCGCCTATTGTTATGAAAAACTGGGTCAAAATGACAAAGCATTACCTTATTTCAGGCTGAATAAAAAAATGACAGACAGGAGAGACAGCATTGCGGGAAGGGCAACCAGTGAATTCCTGCTTGCAAAAAGTGAATTCCTGAAAACCCAATTGCGGTATAAAAAGTTAAGTGAAAAAAGCAGCAGCCAGGTATCGGCAAGAAATGCCATTATTGCCATTGGCATCCTGCTGTCTGGATTTATCATCTTTTACCTGCTGCGCAAAAAGAATAAAACAGAAATCGCCAGAAAGGAAGCTGAACAGAAATCGGCCTATTTCCTGGATAAGTACCAAAACGCAGAAGAGCAATTGTTGGCATTTAAAAATAAAATAGCCGATTATACCTTAAAACTGGATGCCCTCCAAGAAGACCTGGACAAAAAGGCCGAAACCAAGGCCCATACAGAAAAAATTGAAGCCCTCAGCAGGCAAATCATACTCACTGAAAAAGATTGGGAAGTTTTTAAAGAAACCTTTAATACGGTTTATCCAAATTTCTTCAGGGCATTGAATACACAGTTTCCGGATATCACTAATGCGGAATTGAGGATGGCTGCCCTCATCCGCCTGAATTTCGACATCAAACATATTGCCTCCATGCTGGGTATATCCCAAAACAGTGTGCATAAAACCCGTTACCGCCTTAGAAAAAGGGTTACAGAAAGCGACTCAGAACATGAATTGGCCCTGTTAATTGCTTCGTTGTAATTTATTTTAATGAGTTGAACTTCATTAGGTTAACCGAAATTTTCTTTATTGTCCAGTTTTTGTCCAGCCGGGCTGATACCATTTGTTATTGATTTTTCATTATTTGGACTTACATCCAATAAAAACCAAACACGGTCATGAAAAATCAAATACTTATACCCAGGCCCACAAAAATTTTCATTCTGCTTTCCCTGCTGCTTATTACAAGCAGGGCCAGTGCTGCAACTTATACCTTCACCGGCGCATTTGGAAGCAACTGGTCCTCTTCGTGGAGCTGGCCAACGGGCATGCCTCCAAACCCCATTCCGGCCGGAGATAATGTGGTATTAACCGCCACATGTAATATTGACCAGCCCATTACCTCTAATGGAAGTATCAGTTATGCAGGAAATTTTCCAGTAAATATATATTCTTCCTTATCAATTGGTGCGGGTGGCAGTTTTACCATTGCCAACCTCACTAACTATGGCACATTAACGGTTAATGGTACTTTTGTATCAAATACTGTGTTTACCAACAACTCAAATTTTATAGTAAACAGTTCTGTAAACATGACTCAGCCCCTGCGCAATTATGGGTATATAACTATTAATGCCGCTGGCAGATTAACGATGCAAAATGCAGGTAGTTTGTTAAATAATATGAACAATAATATTTATATAGCCGGGCAATTACATTTAAACCAGGTCAGTCTCTCAAATAATGGACGGGTGCAGGTTGCGCCCGGAGGGCTTATCAATTGCATTTCCGGGGGATTTGTTCAAAGCAGCTATATAATCGAGAATGCCGGTTCTATTAATATTGATAATGGCTGTTACCTATACAATACCGGAACCTTTACAAATTTTAGTAACGGAACCATCGGGGGCAATGGCACTTTTAATCATAATTGGATATACAATGGTTTTAGTGGTTCTAAATTTTCGCCTGGTAATGCGGGTACCGGAAAACTATCCGTCACAGGATCATCCAGCGCCAATGTACCCGGAAGCACTACTTATGAGTGCGATATAAATGGAACAAGTATGGGGGTAAGCCACGATTGGCTCAGCATGGCTGGTTTTGCCAATCTCAGTAATGCAAGGTTAACTGTAAACTGGGGTTCATTCATTCCTGTGAATGGACAAAGCTTTACGATACTTACCTGTGCCGGCAGAACGGGGCAGTTTGCTTCTGTAAATATCCCTCCCATCCCCGGCCGTATATTTGTTGTTATTTATAATCCAACTTCTGTTGTTATTCAAACCACGTCGATTGTTCCACTTCGTTTATTGGATTTTTCAGGAAACATCACACAGAGCGGACAGGCTAATTTATTATGGCAAACCATACACGAAACAAATGCAGCCGGTTATGAGATCCAGGATTCAGATGACGGCATTAATTTTTCAAAAGCCGGATCTGTGCCTGCCAAAAACAGCACCAATATTGAAAATTACAGTTTCAGCATAGTTCAGAAAAAAAGTAAAACATTTTACCGCTTGAAGATGATGGACAGGGATGGGCAGTTCACATACAGTAATATCATCCAGCTATTGTTCAATAGCCATCAAAGTTTCATCACAGTATTCCCCAATCCTGCAAGCAATCTCCTGAACCTGGAATACAACACTGAATTAGGAAATGTATCTGTAGAAATTACTGATATGCTGGGGAAACCAGTTATAAGCCTGCAAGCGGGCATTGCAGATCTAAAGCAGATTGATATTTCAAGGCTGCCGGCGGGTACTTATACAATCAGTTTATTTAATAAAAATAAAAGAACTATTTCCGGAAAATTCATAAAAAAATAAAGTGCCATAAGCGTTTTGAAATATAGGATTGTAGAAAAACTAACTCTCAAAGAAGCGGAAAATATAAACTCATTCGCCATTAATCTGTTAAATTCAGCGCTTATTCTGGTCTTCACTGAAGCCTTTGTAATAAGACCCATCAAGCTTGCTTTTGATGATATAAACCCAATATTTCATAAAATAAAAAAGCTCCGAATTTCTTCAGAGCTTTGTGCGGACCGGACGGGACTCGAACCCGTCCCGACCTGCGGTTGGGATGACAGGGCAACATTCTACCCAACCAATTCGTTCAACCTGCTTTCTAATAGAATTTCAATTTGTGCATGGCTGTACTTTTTGAGGATTTTTTCCCTTATCAAAGCATCCCGTTTTAAAGTAAATGATTGCAAGAATACCAACTCCCAAGGAATTTTACCCGATGTATAGGTTGATTCTCCAATATTATGTTGCAACAAGCGCTTATACGGGTCTTCACTGAAGCCTTTGTAATAAGACCCATCAAGCTTGCTTTTGATGATATAAACCCAATATTTCATAAAATAAAAAAGCTCCGAATTTCTTCAGAGCTTTGTGCGGACCGGACGGGAAATATCATCCCAATATTGAACAATCCTAATCTTATCTAACTTGCCTTAGCTTTATTTCAAAGCAATGATTTTCAGTTTTTTGCAACAAAATTAGAAAGCATAGCTTTTTAACTTTATTCTACCTGACTGCCCTTTTATAGAACGAAAATAGAATAAAGTTATGGGACAGCCTGTTAAACTAATTACCAAAAAAGGAGCCGTTCGCAAAGATGGAACTGCCCTCGTTTTTCTTCAGTATTGCCACAATGCTGAACAAAGAGTTTTATTGAGTACCGATGTGGCTATTCCGCCGCAATTCTGGAGTAAAAAAACTAACCGGATTACAGAAACACTGCCGCCTCAATATGGGAATGCCGGTGAACTTCAAACAGACCTTACCAGCAAACTCCGAAAAGCCGAAGACATGATTACGTATGCCCTAAAGCAAAGGGATACTTGCCCAATGAAGTTCTTAAAAGACAACTTCCATTTGCAGGATAACTGGAAACTGGAACAAATGTCTGACACTGAAAAAAGCCTTGACGTTTACTGGAATATTGACGATTATGTAAAAAGTAAAATAAGTACAGTTAAGCAGTGTACCATTAATGTCATCAATGCTATGAAAGCTCATTTGCTGAGTTTTGAATCTTTCCGAAAAGAACCCATCACATTTGATTCATTCGATGTTCACTTTTATGAAGCCTTTGTAAAATTTCTCACTTATGACATTGTACAGCTAAGAAGAAAAGATGTTATCAAAGGATTAAAAATAAACAGTGTTGGTAAAACTATTAAGCACTTAAAATCTTTCCTGAAAGACAGGATGCGGAAGAAGATTATTCCTTTTATGGATTTAGGTGCTTATAAAGTAATGGAAGAAGAAGTTGATACTGTTTATCTCACCTGGCAGGAATTATCTCTCATCTATCATCTTGATTTATCAAAAAATGCCAACCTCGAAAAATACCGGGATTTGTTTGTCTTAGGATGTCTTACCGGCTTTAGGTTTAGCGATTACTCAGATATTAAACCCGAAGAAGTAAGGGGCGGTATGCTGTATGTTAATCAAACTAAAACACTTTCAACTGTTGTGGTGCCATTGCGAAAAGATGCCAAGGATATACTAATTGATAAATACAATATGCAAATGCCACAGGTGAGTAATGTAAACTTCAATTATTATATAAAAGAAGTAGTGAAGCTGGCAGGCATTAATGAAATGATAAAGATTACTCATAAAAGGGGGAATAAAATTGTAGAAGAAACAAGACCAAAATATGCGTGGATAATGTCCCATACCTGCCGCAGGTCATTTTGTACCAATGAGTTTTTGGATGGTACTCCGACTAATTTAATTATGGCTATCAGCGGGCATAAAACAGAGAAAGCATTCAGGAGATATATTAAAGCTGACCAGGTGCAAAAAGCACACATGATTAAAAAGTTGTGGGATACAAGACCGGGATTATAAAAGAATCTTTTTTACTACACAATTATTAAAATATGAATCAGATAAATAATATAGAAATACTATCCAAAGCGATACAGGATACTAACCAGTTTTTTATAAACAGGGTGCAAAAGCAGGTGAATGTTGCGATGACCCTGAGAAATTGGATTATCGGTTGCCATATTGTTCAATATGAGCAATCCGGTAAAGACAAAGCTAAATATGGCAAAAAAGTATTGGAAACCCTTGCTACCCGCCTAAAGGAAAAAGGGAGCAAAGGATTAGCAGAAACCAACCTAAAGCTGTTCAGGCAGTTTTATTCCTCTTACCCTCAAATTCGTCAGACGCTGTCTGACGAATTAAAAATGGTTGATTTTCAGCATCTTAGAATTGGTCAGGCGACGTCTGACCAATTTACTCCCTCAACTACTAAAAAAACAGGCGAGATGGTAACCGAAATTAAAGCCTCAGTACTGGTAAACAACCTGAGTTTTTCTCATTTTATAGAGCTTTTAAAGCCTGATTCTGAGGACAAACGCAGATTTTATGAGGTACATACCATTCAGAACAATTGGGGCGTAAGGGATTTAAAAAGGGCTATTGAAAGCATGCTGTATGAAAGAACCGGGCTAAGTGCCAATAAAGAAACCATCCTCACCCAGCATATATCCAAAAACAGCCTGAAGCCGGAAGATGTTTTCCGCAATACCTATCTACTGGAGTTTCTTGGTTTGGAAGAAAAGCCTTCTTACAGTGAATCTGACCTGGAAGAAAGTATCATTACCCATTTGCAAAATTTTCTCATTGAAATGGGCCAGGGATTTTGTTTTGAAGCACGGCAAAAGCGGATAACCTTTGATAACACTCATTACAGGATTGACCTTGTTTTCTATCACCGGATATTAAAATGCCACATCCTGTTAGATTTAAAAATAGGAGAGTTTACTCATGCTGATGCAGGGCAAATGAATATGTACCTCAACTATTATAAAGAGAACGAAGGCCATGACGGGGATAAAACACCCATTGGAATTATTTTATGTTCCGGTAAAAATGAAGCATTAGTAAAATATGCTACAATGGGTTTGTCACAGCAAGTGTTTGTTTCAAGGTATTTAATCAATCTGCCAAGTGTAAAGCAGTTGCAGGAAATTATTGAAGAAGAAAAAGAAAAAATAAAATGACAGGTATTTTATTAGTGGGTCATCTCTGCCTTTAACCTTTCGACTTCTCCCGCAATCAACCGTTTCACTTCCATCTTTACCTGATAGTAGTTATCCAATACTTGTTGTTGGGTAACATTCGAAACAACCGGAATTTCTTTGTACCGACTCACTTCCTCATTCAACTTATCAGCATCATTGATAATTTCTGCATGAAACATTTTAAGTTTTATTTTTTTGTCCGGGTTATCAGCAACTAAGCCTACAAATTCACCAGAGGAAAGGGCCGCAATTTTGGAAGCCGGTATGGCGCTGTCCAGTTGTTTCGAGTGGCTGATGGAAGTATCGGTACGGTTTACGGAAACACTCTGCCTGTCCTGCATAATTTTTCCGAAACGTTCCGATAGCAGCTTAGAAGTTTCTCCCATCACCTGGCCGCTGATGATGTTACCGGTGATGTTTACAATTACATCGGCCTGTTCTTTGCCATAATCTTTTTTCAACTGGCTAAAGTCTTGCATGGCTAATGTGGTGGCTACTTTATTGCTTCTTGCAGTGGCAATCAGGCTATCCATGTTATTGAAATAAATAGTAGGAAATTCATCAAATACCAAGCTGCATTTCAACATTCCTTTTTTATTCACTTGCCGTATCAGTCTTGAAATATAAAGCGACAAAACTGCCCCATAGATTTGTTGCTTCTCCGGGTTGTTACCAACGCAAACAATTTTGGGATGTTTAGGATTGTTTATGTCTAAAGTAAAATCATTGCCGGACAGCACCCAATACAATTGCGGCGAAGCTAATCTTGCCATACCAATTTTTGCAGACGCCACTTGCCCTTCCAATTGTTCCATTGCATCGTTTTGATAAGCTGTGATAAATGGGTTTACCAATACTTCAATTTCTGGTTGCGTATTGAGTACCGGAAATAATTCATCGTATTCAGCCTGCATCAGTTCTATTACATGCGGCAGGGTACAATATTTTCCATCACTATATTTTCTTAAAAACCAAATGATGGCAGTTACAAAATTGATAGGTGATTCTACAAAGAAATCACCTTGTTTGTTTATCCATTCTCTGTTTAACCCTAAGAGAATTGTTCTGGCTGATTCCGTTGCATCTGTAATATCATTCATAGTGTTTGGGTCTAAAGGGTTGCAGCGATGGGATATGGAAAGATTATCAAAGTTGATAACGTAGAAAGAAGGTTTAACAAAGTAGTTATGTTTGTTTTGCTGCAGCCAGTTGTAAACTATTTTAGAAAGGTCATCATATTTGAAGTCATATACAAACATGGCAAAACCTTTTTCAATATGCTGTTTGATAACATGCTGTATGACAAACCAACTCTTACCAGCGCCGGGGCTGCCAATGACCAATAATCCCCGGAACGGATTGATAATATTTATCCAGCTTTTTCTTATCCTGCCTTTGAGATTATACCTGGCTGTAAGATTTATAGAATATTCATTTGTCAAAAGCCTTTCTTCCTGCGGAAAGGTTTCGTTCAGAGAATTGAACACATCATCGGCTAAATTAAGCCGTATTAACCGGCTAAGTAAATTGCCTCCAGCCAAGATGAGTAGAAAGCCAATACCTGTTACGGTCATATAAACAATAGCAACAGTTTCTAAAGCATAGTTCAATTGGAATAACATATAACTACCAAAGAAAAGTAACAAGCCAATCAATAAATAAGCGACAATGCTCCTCCGGCTAATTTTTTCATCTTTTTTTCCTTGTGCTCCAAAAAGTGAAATTATCAATAAACCAATTGCTAAAAACTTTGATGTAAATTGGTTGCTGAATAAACCGGTGTGCATGATATTCGTCATCAGCCTGTCGGTAATGGTACTTTTTATTTCCCACTGCTCAAATGCTGTATAGCAGTAATAATAAAAATGCAACAGTAAAATAAAGATGCTTGCAAATCTTGTCAGGTCAACTATTTTCCGAAGCCCCTGTTCATTTTCTCCTGTGTGTGACATAACTTATATTAAATTTTAAAAATCACGGTTTTTCTTTTTCTTCTTTCGTTTCTTCTTCAGTAAGCTATTTGGTGTGTTATCATACTGCTCTTTTGTGGAAAGCAGCACATCAAGTATGCCCTCAGTTTTTAAAGCAGTAGTAATTGATTTTTCCTGGTTCTTCTGAAATCCTGTTTCTTTCTGCAATAAGCCGGATGAATTGTTGCTTGTTGCGTCATCTTGCTTTAGTATATTTTCATCAGGATTGCTCAATCTGCTTTGTAATGCTGCGGCACTGTACCCCTTGCCCAAATCACTGCCATTGAAAACAACTTTGTTTTGATTATCCACGAAAGTGATGCCATACAATCTGCCATCTGCATTTTGTCTTAACACTGTATAGATTTGTTTTTGCTCCAAAGCCGCTACCAAATTTTTCATGCTGCCTGATGATAATTGCAGGCTTTCATCAATGGCATTTTTAGTTCTTTGTTTTATTGGTTCCCTTGCTGGCTCATTCGCCGCAAATTTCTTTTCCAGATTATCGAGTATTGGCTTGCAACCAATAGAGCTTGCTTTAATAGGTACACCAACCTTATTTCCTTCTGCATCCAAAATCCGGTAAACCAACCCACGGTTGTTGTAAATACGTCCTTCTTCTTTGCCTCTGTCGGCAACTACATTGAATTGCCTTAATGCAGCATTAAATTCCGGCAAGGATGTAAACTTGTATTGACTGAATACTGCACCCACCACATTCGATATACTTCTTTTCGTTTCAGACTTACCATACATGACTTTCTCAGCATCTACCGGTTTGATACCAGGCCTCATTATTTGCTGCTGCCTTTCGGCTTTTACTAAACCATATATTTTTTCGATTTCTTTCCTTGCCTTTTCAGATTGATTTCTTCCGATGTTGTGGGTATTAATCCTGCTTCCATCTTCTTTAATGGTGGTGCTTACAATGTGAATGTGCGGATGCCCTGCATCTTCGTGTTTGTAAACTAAAAACGGCTGCTCACCAAATCCAATCTTATCCATGTACAGTTCTCCAATCTTTAAAAGCTTATCATCGGCTATTTTTTCTGAAGGGTCAAAATTGAGTGAAACATGCAGGGTTTTAGTGGTCGCTCTTTCGTTTAAACTGTTCAGTCTTTCAAAGCCGTTTAATTTTTGATAGAAATTCATATTTTTTGCTTCGTTTAAATAATTGGCTGCATGTAAACAAACTGCATTTCCCTTCTGCACTTTCTTTTCATTGTAGTTTAGTGCAGCTTCAATGCTTTTCGGTATAGTTATTTTTGCAACCATTGTTCATAGAGTTGGTTCATCCGTAATTTTATTTCTTCTACTTTGCTCAGCAATGCCTTTTGCAGGCCATCATATTGGTTTACCCAAACCCTGAATTCTGGTATCTTATCCAGAATATGTAATTTGTGTACTGCCTGGTTGAAATTATTACCAATGCTATTCAATTCTTTTTTTAGCTCCAGCATTTGCTTTAAAAAATCATCTGCTGACTGGTTGCGATATTTGATGGTAACCGGCTTTTGCAAAAACAATTTTCGAGCATAGCTGCTCAGGTTTCTTTCGGTGCTTTGCTTACAGAATTTTTCAGCCTGTTCAAATTCTGTGTTATTCATCCGAACCACTACCATTTTCTTTCTCACTTCTGTTTCCTGCTTCTTCATAGTTTGTGATTGTCTGATTTAATACCCCGAAACGACTTCGGAGTGAAGGGCAAGATGCCCCAAACGTATAACGTTTGTACATCTTGCCATGTGCAAGACACGGCACATTATGCCTTGATAAAGATTTACTGTTTGAAAATTTTTAAAATAATGATTGAAAAAAATCCTGATTCGGGGATATGGAGGTAAGATAGGAGGACTGGTATAAGTTTTTTTCTCTTTCATCACTACTCTTTTTCACTATTAAATTACAAGGGTATAAAGGTAAATTTTATACCAAAGTCGTTACTTACGTGGCTATATTTTAGCCATGTTAGTAAGTAAGATTTGTTATTGATACTTAGGAGGAATTTCTATCACAAATAGGAGCGGGGAAAACCATACAGAAACAAGCCAAAAGAGGGACAATTAGAACGATATTTCTTAGAGAGTTATTACATGAAAAATTGCAATTTTAATGGCTGTAAAATGGGCGACGGATAATAGACAAAAGCTACATTTTTGGGAGGTATTACAATCCGTTCATTAGCGGTGGGGGAATTGAGTTTTTTAAAACAGTTTTAATTGAGGCTCTGCTTTGACTGGCTTGGGAAATGTAGGATGAAATGTTCCTACGATAACAAATGGGTAAGGATAGTTTTTTTGCATGACTTTCATAGATAGTGCCTAAAAATAAATACAGGTCTTTTGTTAAGGCAAAATCATCCCAATATTTTTTCCTTACATCTTCACAAGCTTTGCGTTCCTGGTCATGGCCTTCGTGCCGTTTCAGGCTGTTCCAATACAGTGCGCCAATCTCCCAATCTTCTATCATATATTTTGAGATAGTACCTTCATCATCTTTAAACCTATACGAAAATTTGAACGGCAATTTATTTACCACTTCAAATGGATTTTCTGCGTTCTGAAATAGATGTAATTGCTGGGCTTTTGCTTTCAGGGTATCTAATTTGTCTTTGTCCCATTCTCGTTCCACTTCTTCAATAGTAAAATCAAGTATTTCGGTTGGTTTGAATGTGGCCAAAGAAGTAGCTATTTTTTTGTCTTTTGCTTCTGCAATCAGTTGAGTGATGTTTGTGTAAACTTTTTTTAAAACGATATTCTTTCTTTCCTGCCAATTATTAACAGTATCAATATGACCCACTACATTAAAGGCAGTGTCAATAGACCAGGGCTTATGACTTTCCGGCCTGAAATCTGCGCCATTTTTCACTAAGTCAATTTCTACCCAATCGTATTTGCTGTAACGCTTTTCATACTCCAATTTTCGAAACGGAATTGGATAAATCCTTACCCAACTACCATCTTCCAGGAACCCGGCAGTACAAACCAATTCGTCATATTTGGTGGAAAGTGTTGGATAAGTTTTTACAGCAATTAATACTTTGGTCAGGGCCATTCTAAATATGCTTTAGTTCATAATTCCATTGGGGTAATCGAGTAATTGCCTCAGCCAAATGTTTGCGATGGCATTGACAAATATTTGCTTCAAAACAGGTTAAGGCAATCCGTTTTTTATCTTTTAATAGGGTCAGTATTTTATCCTGCGTTGAAATCGTTTTGAGAAGCGTTTTCTTTTTATAGTTATTAAAAAGATTATCGTAATCAGTTTGTTCTTTTAGTTCCTGCCGGTATTCAGATTGGATACCCACGTCAGCGAAATGTATATACTCAATATTTAAACCTTCGCAGTACCGAATCAACTGGCTTTTTGAAAAGCCGAATTTTTGGCTTAACGGGTTATTGCGTACATCTACTAATACCTTAATATCATGTTTAATGAGTTTGTTCAAATATGCTTCCAGCGATATGCCTTCATAGCCTATGGTGTAAAGGGTTGTTTGGGTTAAAGCAGGACGAAAAGCATTAACTGTATCCATTTGCTCTTTCGTTAATAATCTTATAGCAGTAGTGCTGTTTATAGCGTAATATGGAAAATTTTTGTAGGTATGTTTCATTAAGCCATCGCCATCCATTTTATTGTATAAAAAGTAGGCCTGATTTACCAGCTTCTTATCTTCTTCATCTAATAATGACAAATAGTTTTTCCGGTCTTTTTTTAAATAACCTGTTTCATCTTCAGTTAAAAATCCTTTTTGCACCATTGTATATAAATCAGCCTTGGCAGAATGAGAATAACAACCGTATAAATAAGGAATAAAATCATACTCCGGTTCCTTTTGTTTATGACAGACAAGGAACAGCAATTTTTGCAGATTAATTTTCTCCAATCTGCCACCAAACACTTGTAATAAGGCTAATATTATTTTTCTGCGGTAAAACATGGTACAAAGATACTTTAAGTTCCCGGGCTTTGAAAGAATGCATATATAACCATTTGAATGGCACGTCTGGCTTCATCTTCCATTTGTTTTCTGTTAGTGTATTGGTCGTCAATTGTCAGAGCCGGATTATCCATATCAACGTGTACATATTTGTTCCTCAATTTCCGCAACCAGTTAATATCTTTTCCTGTAAAATATTCATCTAACAATTTTGCAGTACCTATTTTATTATCAATAGCTTCAGTTTCTCTTAATTGTGCGTCAATTATAGACACCGATAAAATAATTACAGCTAAAAAAGCACCTGCACAATAGCAACTTTGTATCTCTACCAGCAAAGCTGTAGCCTGGTCACTTAAAAGGTAGCTTGCCATTGGATGCTGCTTGCTTTCCAATTCCTTTTCAAACCACTCTTTTCTTTCTTCCCATAATTCAAAATCAGGATGTTCAAGTTGGCCCATCATTTCAATTTTAAGTTATAGTGCCTTGTCAAGTCTTTTATGGATGTATGATACCATAATCATTAAATCTAATGCCTCATCTTCTTCTATTCTGAATTTAATTTTTGGTTCATGTGCCGTTGGGTTTCTGATTAATCCAAATAGCCCCTTTATGACATTCATTAACCCCAAATGTTCACTCCGGTCTGTATCACTATTTATAAGATTTATTTTTATTAAAGGGTTACCCGTTGCAAAAGCTGTTTCGATTAATACATTACCATCAGCATATAAACCTGTCATATTTCTTATCCGTTCAGCAATACTCTTAATAGCTTCAAATACTGAATGAAAATAGTTTTCATTCAGTAATTCGGGTTTACAATATTCGAATATACTGGGATGGACATTTCTTACCTCAAGTTTATATTTAAAATGACTTGCTCTTTGTTGTGCTTCGGATATTGTAGTCGCTTTATCAACTTGCTGAAATTTGCCTCTTTCATTTAATTCCACACCGATAAAAGAAAGTCGTTTATTTACTTCGTGTCTGCGAAAATGAAACAGCTCCTCTTTTCCAACGTATCTAACGGGGCTTAAAGCTGATTGTATAAAAGTTAAGATATGATTTGAGCATTGATTAGAATTCTGCCATTCAACAAAGGCATTGTACAATCTTTTCCATTTGGTATTTGCCGGGTCAATGTCCTTTATTTTACATTCAATCAAAAGGCCTCCAATCTCAGTTCCTTTTAAACCATCATTGGTGTCGGCAATGGTTTTACAAATTGATTCTATAACTGCTGCTTCCAGAACAGGTCTTCTTATGGCGTTTGGCATTTTTAATTATAGAAATTTTTATTTTTCTTTCTTCTTTTTCTTCTCCTTCACAAACAACCCCGCCGTGTATTTATCATACAACTCAAACAAAAATTCAATCCTTTTGGTTTCATTTATAAATGGCTGGCTGCGATAGCATAAATCTACTGCCCTATCCAAAGCCTGATGTGCTTTTATCAACGCAGGTGGCATTGTATTAGGGTCATACAAGTCAGCAAGACTGCTGTTAGGAAAACTTGCTCTTGCATCCAGTATAGCCTGGGCTGCCTTTTCAACTACTGCTTTTTGTTTGGCTGTTGGACTGTCCGGCCAAGGATAATTATTATAAACAATGGAGTTAGAATACCGATACCGACTTTCCAATCTCCCGCAAACAGATTTTACCCATGTCATGTGCATTGCTGAAGTTAAAATACCGAAGTGCCATAGTGATGCATTCGGTATTAATTGAATTGTATTACTTGCAATTACAGTTGACGGAAGAAAGGCAACTGGTATATATATTCTTTTTTCCGAAGAAACTTCAGGAATCGCCAAATAATTAGTTTTGGGTTGGGCATTTTGGGCGAATAAAGTAGGAGTTAAAGCCTTTTTCCTTGTCGCTTCAGCTTTGCTTGCAAGCCTAAAGTTTTTTACTGCTTCAACTCTTTTAACAACTTCCTTCATTTGCTTTAATTCTTGAGGCATTATATTTTCCAGCCACAAACACCAACGATATTTATTATAGATAAAATCTTCCCCACTCATAAAAGGTCTAATCCATTTCCTTGAATTTGGCTCTAATTGAATAAATTTCTTTTTTTCTTCATCGTCAGAAAACAGAAAGTTCCCTCCGTCTGTAGGTTTATTGCCCCATATCATTTTCGGGACATTGTTAATCGGTTCTTTTCTATTTGTAATTATTATATCAGGGCCATCAACTAAGTATGGGTTAATATTCTTCGCTTTTACTTCGTGAGGTTCAGCTTTTACGTCATCATATTCAAAAAGTTTTTTTTCAGAAGCATCACAATTTGAGAATCCGATAATAACTACATGCACTGCTGCATTCCCCTTTGCTTCGTTACCCCATTTAAAGGTTCTATGAGCAAAGTGAATTTTAATCTTATACTTATTTAATAACTCATTCCAAAGAATTCCAATTTGCTCTCCCTGGGAAATTGAATTTGTGCTAACAAATGCACATTTTAAAATACAATCTTGATTATTTTGTTGTAAATATTGCGAGGCTTTAATATACCAGGCAGAGACGTAGTCCAATACTCCAGCTCCGTTAACATCATTAAATATTACGTCTATATCTTTTTTCTGTTCTTCATTCTGATAATGGTGTCCTAAGAAAGGAGGGTTACCCAAAATATAATGATATCTCGGTTGCTCTTTCTCCCACGGCATTGGCTCAATCAGGCTTTGCCAATCGGTACGCAAAGCATTACCATGTACAATGGTGGCACTCTTTTTTAATGGTATGCGTTTGTAATATTCGCCAAAGTTTACACTTGCCTGTTCATTCATCTGGTGGTCCATCAGCCACATGGCTACCTGTGCTATCTGGCTGGGAAATTCTTCATACTCTATTCCGTAAAACCTGTCCACATCCACCAAAAAGTAATCGTTGACACTGGTTATCTGCTGGCCTTTCAGTAATGCCTTTACTATTTCCAGTTCAAGCAAACGTAATTCCCGGTAAGCAATGATTAAGAAGTTGCCGCATCCGCAGGCAGGGTCTAAAAACCGCAGCTTACTGATTTTATCATGCAGTTTTTTAAGTTTACTCTTATCGTTCTTTACTTTTCCAAACTCTGCATATAGTTCATCCAGGAACAATGGCTTTATTAGTTTGAGTATATTCTTTTCGCTGGTATAATGGGCGCCCAGGTTTCTTCTTGCCTTTTCATCCATTACACTCTGAAACAAGGAACCAAAAATAGCCGGAGATATTTTGCCCCAATCCAACAGACAAGTATCGAGCAGTATACGGCGCATTTCACTATCAAAATGTGCCATCGGTAATTGTTCTTCAAACAGTTTACCATTTACATAAGGAAATGCAGCTAATGCTTCATCTAAATTTTTATAGCGTTTATCTTCAGGTGTATTCAGCACCTGAAATAATTGCCCGATATGTCCGGCAAGGTCACTGCCATCTTCATTTGTTTTAAGCTCAACATATTCATTGAAGATGCCTCTTTCAAAAATGCTTGTATCATCGGCAAACAAACAAAAGAGCAAACGAACCAAATACAATTCAAGGCGGTGACCCTCGTAACCAATGGCCTTCAATTTATCATGCAGCTTACCCATCAACAAAGCCGCTTCAATATTTACGGGGTCTTGTTCTTTATAACTGCGTTTTTGATAACCGGCTATAAAGCCAAATAAGTGAACATGATTTACAAAATCAGTGAGTTTAAATTCATGGTGCTTGTTCTCCTCCAAATCGTACAGCCGGAACCGCTCAAAATCACTCACCAATATGTAGCGTGGCAGTTCTTTTTCATTTAATCCGGGAAAATAATCTTTTGCCTGTTGGTAAGCCCTATCGAGGTCTTTGCCACGGCTTTTATGCTCCACCAAAATTACACCCTTCCAAAGCAGGTCAATAAAACCCATTTTGTGGTCTATCTTTTTTACTTGTTGTTCGAATGTCGCTACCCTACGACGACCTATCCCGAATACATTAAAGAAATCATCCCAAAATGATTTGGCTTCAGCATCTTCGCTTATTTCATTTTCCCATTCTTTGCTAAAAGCAGTGGCCCTGCTTTTTATTTCGTTCCAGCTTAACGGCATCGTACTAAAGGAGTTAGCTGTAAATATAACCTATCAGGGTCAATTTCAGCCTTTGCAAGCCGAACGACTGAATAAAAAAAGGGCTATAGAAGCCCCTCATCAGCAAAGGAATAATAACCCTCGCTGGTAACAATGATATGGTCAAGCACCTTTATGTCGTGGTACTTACCAGCTTCTTTAATCTTTAAAGTAAGTTCCTCATCAGCCCGGCTTGGTTTTAAGTTACCGCTTGGATGGTTATGGGCTAATACAATTGAAACGGATAAAGATTTAATAGCTGCTGCCAATATTAATCTCGGGTCAGCTACAGTTCCTGTAATACCTCCGGCAGATGCTTCGTAAACACCAGTTACCCGGTTAGCCCTGTTCAACAATAACACTTTAAATTCTTCCTGAAATTCTATCTTGTTTTCATTCCAAACTTTTAAAAATGTCTCATAACAATCTTTAGAAGATTTAATCAATGGCCTTTCAAAAGCTTTTACTTTGGTTTTATAAACCAGTTCTACTTCTGCTACTTTACTCCATTCTGGTTGAATCATTGTGTGTTCCATAACATTTCATTTTAAAGATTTAAAAATTAATTATGGAACCTCCACCGCCTTTTGGCGACCAAGGCAATGAAGCAACGGAATAAATAGCGCAGCGGTTTATGCCGGAATTTCATGGCCGCTACAGAGACAAAAGGCGAACTTTGTGGTGGAATTAATGAAGAAAAAAAAAGTTACTTTTAATAGTATGAGAACAATTAAAGAAGTCATTGATGAACTTTCTGATAAGCACATAAAGCCATACGATGCCGAAAGTCATTTTTATGATTATACGGAAAATGAAGAAAGCTCCCTGAAATCATTGTTTGATGAATTCTTCCATTTTGGTCAGGAATACCTTGACAGAGATGACCTTGAATTTAATATTAAGCCTGCACGATTATACTACAGCACAAATACCGGATTGAATGCTCTGGCCAGAAAAGTAAATGATTACTATTTGGTGGAAATTTATATGGGTACAATTGCCTGGATGGAAAATTTCTATTCATCAATGGAGGATAAGTTTAATCAGGACGGCCTGCAGCATTATCAAAACATTTCACAACTAAGGGGAGTAACGCCGGGTAAGTTTTTATTGCAATTGGCAACTATCTATTATTTCTATCATGAAGTTGGTCACCTAATCCAGCGTAGTGGTCAAGATGCAGATTATGTTGAATATCTTCAAAACGAATGTGAAGGAGATGAAATTGCGATACGACACATGAGAGAGCTGGATGCAGATTGGAATTCTGCTTATTGTATGGCTTTACACTTAAAGCAATTTGCTGAAGTGGAATCAAATGGGGACTATTTAGTTGACCCCGCAATTTTGTTGGAAATAGCAGCATTGGGATTGGCTGCTATGTACATGTATTTTATTAACCGAACAGATAAAAATCCAGTTATTTACTACCAAGAGAAATGTCACCCTCATCCATCTGTAAGATTATCCTATATGTTGGTATTCGTATTAGATAACTTGCAGGCAAATGTTCCATACCCAATTGATAAAAATGAGATTCTTAAAAAGGCAATTATGATTAGTGAAATACTAATGAAGGATGGGGAGAATAATATAATTGAAGAATATAGCAAAGCACTTTTGAAAGAGATAAAAAAAGTAGAAGACTATATAAAAAAGGTAATGGGTGATACCGAAAACTATGCTTACCTGTGCAAACATATCCTGGTGCCGCCGGTAAAATAATCAGTTCAAATTGGTGTAAAAAAAATTACTTCTCCCAAATAACACTCAATGTATAGTTATAAGACCTGGCATATAAACAATATTCAAAAAACCTCGAATCAGCTTCATCGTCATTTTTCATTTGAAACCAGTCTGATTTCCATATATCCTGTTTTGATTCATCGCCAAAATAAGTTTTGTTACCGGTGTACACTTCATAAGCTACTGAGCCGGTAGGAGGCGGAGCATCATATTCAAAAGGACAAAAATGATAAAAGTCATCAGACTTTTTCCACCATTTCATTTTATTATCCTTGCAATACATTATAAATACAGGATGATTACCCCGCTTTACAAACTTTAAGATAGCCGCCGTTTTACTTACCTGGAAACGGTTAGCCAGGTGCTCGATAACTTTCGGTTCAAACTTTTTTCTTTCACACTCTTTACGAAACAGTTCAGAAGGCATTAGAAATTCAGCCGCAAATTCATTGGCTTCCATTTCGTGTGGCCCTGCTTTATACCAGTTCATTAAATCTTCTTCGGTATCGGAAAAAATAGGCTTAATATGTCTGTGCATTTCATAATGCCCTAATTCATGTGCAGCAGCAAATCTTTTTTTTGTTTCAAATTGAATATTGGAGTTAATGGTTATAATTGACCTGTTATCCACCGAAACAATTTCACCTTCTTTACCTTCTAAGGGAACTTCTTCGTAAAAAGCTTTTCTCCCGAAAATAATTTTCTTTAATGGCTCTTCTGTAGGGTCATTCAATCCGCACTCATCCAATACCTTCTTCGCTTTATGTTCTGCTGCTGTATATGTGAAATTCATTTTTCATTATTGTTCTGCTGGTTCATAAACTTCAATGTAAAATGCCGGATAAGAATATTTCTGATGTCGTCCTGACTAAGATTTTCTACATTGCGAAAACTCATGGATAGTTCTTCCTTCTGCACAAGTTCCGGCAATGAAAAATTGATATTGGCTAATAAATTATCAACCCATTCAATTGCCGCTGATTTTACGCTTTCGGCGGCCTGCATTTCATCCTCAGTTCTTTTGGCATCAGCCAGCATCTGCATTTTCTTTATTTTTTTCAATCCTTCTAAAACCAATTTTTCGGTATTTACTCCTTCGGATGCAAGAAACGCTTTGGCAGCTTCTTTACTGCTGCTGTCGTTTTCCGTAGTACTGAGAAACAGGTTTACAAAATCAGATTTACTTTGATTTGTTTTTTTGCTCATACCGTTTGCTTATTAATGTTGAAATGAATAGCAGCCCGGTTGATTACTGTATTCAACCGGCGCATTGCATTATCAAACGCAACTGCTGTCATGGTAAATTCTTCTATCACTTCCCTTCGCTTCATACCATAAGTGTATATGCCCAGAAAGATATTCTCTGCATCAGCATCGCCCTGAACTTCTTTTTCAATGTATTCTTTGATAGCATTATAATCAATATCATCCGGGAATAATGCTGATGTGTAAGGAAGCACCCGTTCAGAATAGGAAGATGAACCTTCATCGTCAC
>JBATOU010000048.1:0-104518 GCA_049291115.1 Ferruginibacter sp. | reverse complement strand
CGCCTGGGCCGGTCTTCTTAAACCAGGTTTCTATGGTAAAGGTTGATGTGGCCAGGGAAGGTGCGGCACCAAAACTTACATAAGCACCAGACGCACCCAGGTCAAGTGCATTAGCGGGTTCTGCGGGAGGCGTTGCACATACGGCACTGGTATAACCGGAGCTGCCCGCACCGTTTATGGCACGGATACGGTAGCAAAATTCAATATTGGGCGCCACCAGGTTGTCGGTAAAAGAAGTGGCATTTGCTGCTGTAGTGGTAAGCAGGACGTAAGTTCCATTTATGCCGGTTAGCGATCTTTCAATTTGGAAACCGGTTTCATTTGCTGAGTTATCGGCCCATGAAATATTTACGGCATAATACACAGAAGAAACTGCCGCCGCCGACGATGGGGCAGCGGGTGGTACATCAAGTGCAGGTGCGCTGCTGATCCAGGAGGGCCCATTGGTAAGCACTCCCGATGGGCTTCCGCCGATTGAATTCCCTGCAGCAGTACCCGTACCTTCATTAAGTCCCCACCGGCCGATAAGGCCGGTACCCGAACTTATTTCTGTAGTAAAGTTGCTGCTTATTTCTGCAGCTGTTCTAACTACATTCCATATCCTTACTTCATCCATTCTACCGTTAAAAAATCCGGCAGCAGTACCGGCAGATGTGAGGCCGGTGGCAAGGGCCGCATGCTGTATGCTGGTATTGGCAGGGCTGATATTCGTACCAATATCGAGCGTGGCTTCGGGGTTTCCGTTGATGTATAAATTCCAAACAGCTGTTACTGGGTCGTAAGTAGCGGCCACATGCGTCCAGGTGTTAAGGGGAATCACTGTGCTGCCAATGATGGCATGGTTTGGCCCGGTGGGTTCTTCAAAATCGGCGGCGAGCCTGTTTCCTACCAGCCCCATGAAATAATTGATATTTACATTGGCAGGCGCTTCTGCTTCGCCTCTTCCCTTGGTAACCAGCGGCACAACGGCATTGGCCCCCTCGAGCCCACCGCCCCCGGCACCACTGGTGGTAGTGGTAATTCCCGCCCCTTGTATGCGTATCCATGCTTCAAGCGTAAAGGCAGAAACATTTAACGAGGGTGAGGCGGCACCAAAACTTGTATAATCGTTTGTGCCATCGAACTGGAGAGCCGACTGTGCAATTGTTTTTGTGCAAAGGGAAAATAACAGAAAGCCAATAACAAATAATTTTTTGCCGGCGTACTGGGTAATAATATGCATAAGACCGTTTTTTATTTGAAAAACACGGTTTTCAGGGATGTTAGAGGCCTTCTTATGCTTGAAAAAATTAATGGAAAAACACGTGACCGTTATTCAATAGGATAACTCAAATTACTACTAAAAATAGCGAAACCCCGGGTTAAATCAAAATAAATCAACAGTTTTATTGGAGCTTAACACGGAGTATTTGTTTCACCGGGAGTTACCCTTTAAAAGGGAAGTTTTCTATCGGCTGATATTTTCCGGCGCCACCTATTGGTATAATGCAGCCATTAATCTGTTGGTAGGATCACATATAGAAGATCTTGGGGCAGTTCTGCATTACTTGCTGCTTGGTTTTAATGTTCTTTATGACCGCAGTCATAAAAACTCCATTCTTTCCACCGCAATTTTGTACCTATAATTCAACAGCAAAATAACCTTTCAAAAATTTCTTCATGAAAAAAACAATCATTTTATCTGCTATCATCGGGCTTGGTATCCTGGGAAGCTGTGGTGGAAATAAATCTGAGAACAAATCCAGCGATGGCTCCAAAGAGGAAGGGCCTAAAAGTATGGTGAGCGATCCGGCTAAATATGATCCAAAGCGTGGCGAAGGCAAGTATACGGCAGAAAACCTGAAATTAGGAGTACTTGATAATACCCTTGCTACAGAGGGAGAGAAAATTGCCGGCGTAAAATGTACCAGCTGCCATAAAACAACAGATGAAAAATTAGTAGGCCCCGGATGGAAAGGGGTTACCGCCCGCCGGGCACCAGAATGGATCATGAATTTTATTACCAACCCCGAAGGAATGATTGAAAAAGATCCAGAATTGCAGGCTCAGCTTGAGATATGCCTGGTACGTATGCCTAACCAAAGCCTTACAGATACCGATGCAAGAAACCTGCTTGAGTTCATGCGTAAAAACGACGGAGTAAAGTAAACCGGTTATTAAATTTTGAAATTAATTTTTATGAGAAATAAACTATCAATAATTATCTGCGCTGTTTTGGCAACGGCTGCAGTGCTTTCATTGGGTTCCTGTAAACCTAAAAATACAGCCAGCGGCGTGAGCAGCGATGCAGCCGCCAAGGCCTATGTGGCCCCTGGTAAATACGATGAGTTTTACAATTTTGTAAGCGGCGGCTTCAGCGGGCAAATGAGTGTTTATGGAATACCAAGCGGCCGGTTGCTGCGGGTAATTCCTGTTTTTTCTGTTGATCCCGAAAAAGGTTGGGGTTATAGCGAAGAAACAAAACCGATGCTTAACACTTCTCACGGCTTTGTTCCCTGGGACGATCTGCACCACCCCGAACTTTCGCAAACCAATGGTGAAGTGGATGGCCGCTGGGTTTTTGGCAATGCCAACAATACCCCACGTGTGGCCCGTATCAGCTTAACCAGTTTCCGTACAGATGAGATCATTGAACTGCCAAACAGTGGTGGCAACCACTCTTCTCCGTTCATCACAGAAAATACAGAATATGTAGTGGCCGGTACACGCTTCAGTGTTCCTGCCGATGATGCAAACGGCGATGTGCCCATCAATACCTATAAGCAAAACTTCCAGGGATCTATAAGTTTCATCAGCGTAAGCAAAGAAGGAAAGATGGAAATCGCATTTCAGCTGCGTTGCCCCGGCGTAAACTTCGACCTCAGTCATGCCGGTAAAGGCAAGTCGCACGGCTGGTTCTTCTTCAGCTGTTATAATACCGAACAGGCCAATACCCTGCTTGAAGTAAATGCTTCGCAAAAAGATAAAGACTTCATTATGGCCGTGAATTGGAAAAAAGCCGAAGAATACCTCAAGGCAGGTAAGGGTAAAAAACTTCCCGCAAAATATGCACACAATTGGTACGACGAAAGCACGCATACGGCCAAGTCTGAAATGAAAACAGAAGTGAATGTACTGGATGTAAAAGAACTGAAAGATATCGTTTACATGATCCCATGTCCTAAATCTCCACACGGTTGCGATGTGGATCCCACAGGTGAATACATTGTTGGAAGTGGTAAGCTGGCTGCATTGATCCCCGTTTTCAGTTTCGATAAATTACAAAAGGCCATTGCCGATAAGGCATTCGATGGAGAATACGATGGTGTGCCTGTAATTAAATACGAAGCAGCCTTGTACGGCGAAGTGAAAAAACCCGGACTTGGCCCATTGCATACAGAATTCGACGGACAGGGCAATGCCATCACTTCATTCTTTGTATCATCCGAACTGGTTAAATGGAATATCAAAGACCTGAAAGTGATCGACCGTGTTCCCACTTATTATTCTGTAGGCCACCTTTGTATACCAGGCGGCGACAGCAAGAAGCCATTTGGTAAATACGTGATCGCTTATAATAAGATCACCAAAGACCGTTACCTTCCTACCGGCCCTGAACTGGCACAAAGTGCACAATTGTTCGATATCAGCGGAGATAAAATGCAGTTGATACTCGACTTCCCCACTATTGGGGAACCACACTATGCACAGGCTGCACCGGCAGACCTGATCAGTAAGAATTCCAGGAAAATATTTCCAATTGCAGATAATAAAAATCCTTATGTGGCCAAAGGCGAACCGGAAAGTAAGGTTATACGCCAGGGCAACCAGGTTCATGTTTACATGACTTCGATACGCTCTCACTTTGCACCGGATAATATTGAAGGGGTAAAATTGGGCGATGAGGTTTATTTTCATGTGACCAACCTTGAGCAGGATTGGGATGTTCCTCATGGCTTTGCAGTAAAAGGCGCCAGTAATGCCGAATTGCTGATCATGCCGGGTGAAACTTCTACGCTTAAATGGGTACCCGATAAAGTGGGCATCTGGCCAATGTACTGTACAGATTTCTGTAGTGCACTGCACCAGGAAATGCAGGGCTATATCAGGGTTTCTCCTGCAGGCAGCAATGTACCGCTTACCTACAGCGTGGGCAAAAATATGCCGGCTGCGGATGCAGCTAAACCTGCAGCAGCAGTTGCAGACACCGCACCCAAGAAGTAAACACTATTGAGAAATAAGCATAAAGGGGCGGTGAAATTATTCGCTGCCCCTTTGTTATTTGAGTGGAATAAATATTACGAAGATGAATAATAAAAAGCTATCCCTGCTGTCGAGGGTCATCCTTTCCCTGGCAGCAGTGGCCCTTGTGGTATCCATATTTGTACCATTATGGAGGATTGACCTTGATGCACCGCAATATCCCGAAGGTTTGAACCTGTTGATCTACCCCGATAAACTGGGGGGTAATGTAGAGATCATCAATGGGCTGAACCACTATATTGGTATGAAAACGCTGCATAAAGAAGATTTTATAGAATTTACTATACTGCCTTACATTATTGGATTTTTTGCAATGGCTTGCCTTTTGGTGGCAGCTCTTGGGAGAAAAAAAATACTGTACTGGCTTTTCGGATTATTTGTTGCTTTTGGCATTTTTGCCATGTATGATTTCTGGAAATGGGAGTACGATTATGGCCATAACCTCGATCCCAATGCAGCCATTATTGTTCCCGGGATGGCCTACCAACCACCGTTGATCGGTTTCAAGCAATTGCTCAATTTTGGGGCGTACTCCTTCCCCGATATTGGTGGATGGTTGTTCATTGGAGCCGGGCTGGCCATGTTGACCGCTGTGGTTTATGAGGCTAAATTTGCAAAAAAGAAAATATAGTATGAAGCCACTGGTAATATTTGTAACAATACTGTTTTTTGCATCCTGTACTGCCAAAGGACCGGAGCCGGTGCAATTGAATGTGGATGCCTGTACTTATTGCAAAATGCCTATTTCTGATGCCCGGTATGCAGCCGAAATAATCACAAAGAAGGGAAGGCTGTATAAATTTGACGATGCCGTCTGTATCATCAGTTATTCAAAAGAAAAACTGGCGAACGAAAGCGCCTCGTTTTATTTTTCTGATTTTGAAGCACCCGGAAAATTTGTTAAGGCCCCTGCAGCCGTATTTATTAAAGGAGGAAATTTGAAAAGCCCGATGGCCGGAAATACAGCTGCCTTCGGCAACAGAGAAAGCGCAGGAAAGTTTGCTGAAGAAACCGGCGCACAGATCGTAAGTTGGGAAGATATTCAGAAATGAATTTAAAACAGATCGCTAAACTCATTATAAAAAGTCCCGGATTTCTTTGGTACAATAAAAACATGAAATTCTTAATTTCTTTATTTTTTCTCTTCAGTTGCCTGCAATTGCCTGCAAGGGTTCTGCACGTGGGCATCCATCATTCCTATAAAAAAATAAAGGATGCACTGGCCGGCAGCAAAAATGGGGATACCATACTGGTGCACGGGGGCCTGTATAAAGAAGGCAACCTGGTGATAGACAAGCAGGTCTTTTTTTTAGGCGAAGGATTTCCTGTACTGGATGGGCAAAAGAAATTTGAAGTTGTTTCCATTAAGGCCGACAGTGTGACCATGAACGGATTCAGGGTACAGCATTCGGGCTTCGCCACACTCGACGACCCCGGCGGCATCAAAGTTTACGACAGCAAATATGTAACCATCAGTAATAATGTGCTCGAAGACAATTTCTTTGGCATATATATTCAATACGGGCTTCACTGTATTATTAAAAATAACCGTATCAAAGCTTACGGCGTGGAAGAACAGGAGATCGGCAATGGCATTCACTGCTGGAAAAGCGACAGCATGCAAATCATTGCCAATGAAGTGTCGGGCCACCGCGATGGTATTTACTTTGAATTTGTAACCAATTCGATCATCTGGCGGAATATTTCGTACGAAAATATCCGTTATGGCCTGCATTTCATGTTTTCTAACAACGATGCCTACATAACAAATGTATTCAGGAACAACGGTGCCGGGGTTGCCGTAATGTTCACCAAAGAGGTGCGTATGTATAACAACCTGTTTGAAGAAAACTGGGGCGATGCGGCTTACGGGCTCATGTTAAAGGAAATTTCTGACAGCCATATTGTGGGCAACCGGTTTTTAAACAACACATCTGGTATTTATATGGAAGGTACCAGCCGGATGCTGGTAGAGAAAAATATTTTCAGGAGTAATGGCTGGGCCATGAAGATACAGGCAAGCTGTATGGACAATACCGTTACCTCCAATAATTTCATTGGCAATACTTTTGATATGGGTACAAATGGTTCGCTGGTGCTCAATACATTTAACAGCAATTTTTGGGATAAGTACGAAGGATACGATCTCAACAAAGACAATACCGGCGATGTGCCTTACCATCCGCTTAGTTTGTTTTCTGTGATCGTGGAAAAAAATCCGCCTGCCATGATACTGTTCCGCAGTTTTATTGTATCGCTTTTAGATAAATCGGAAAAGCTCATTCCCAGTCTTACACCCGATAATTTTATTGATAAAACACCTTTGATGCATTCACTACCCTTATGATTGAAATTAAAAACATATCGAAGAATTTTGGAAAGCTCGGGGTGCTGAAGCATATTGATCTGTTTTGTAAAAAGGGAGAATGTATTGCCCTCATTGGCCCAAACGGCTGTGGAAAAACCACGCTTATTAAAACCATTTTAGGTATGGTGGTTCCCTCCGCAGGACAGATCCTCTTTAATGGAAAAGATATTGCAAAAGATTACCTGTACCGCAGGCAGATCGGGTATATGCCGCAGATAGGCCATTACCCCCAAAATATGACCATTGAGCATATCATCAGTATGATCAAACAACTGCGCAGTGATGCCAAAGAAACCGATGAAGAACTGCTCAATGCTTTTCAGCTTCCTTCTTTGTACAACAAACGGATGGGCACGCTCAGCGGGGGAACCACACAAAAGGTAAGTGCCACGCTGGCATTCTTATTCAGCCCGGCTGTATTGATCTTAGATGAACCCACCGCAGGCCTCGATCCGCTCTCGTCTGAAATATTAAAAGAGAAGATCATCAAAGAAAAAGAAAAAGGCAAACTGATCCTCATTACATCACACCTGCTGAGCGAACTGGATGACCTGGTTACACAGGTGATCTACATGCAGGACGGGCAGGTGCAGTTTCACCACAACCTGGAAGTGCTGCAGGAAAACACCGGCGAGAAAAAAATATCGAAAGCCATTGCTAACATTTTAAAAGCGGAGCAGGTATGAACCGTATAACAAAATTTGTGGTACTCGATATTTTAAAAAACCGCACGGTGATCGCTTACACCCTGCTGCTGGCGGTTTTGAGCTGGAGCGTATTTGGTTTGGAAGACAATACCACCAAGGGTACGCTTACCATGCTGAATATCATTTTGCTTACAGTGCCGCTGGTATCTATAATTTTTTCCACCATTTACCTCTACAACAGCAGCGAATTCATTGAGTTGTTATTAAGCCAGCCGGTACAACGCAAAAAAATATGGTTCAGTTTATTTGCCGGGCTCTGTCTTTCGCTGGTACCGGCATTTATGGTGGGTGCGGGTATTCCCATTCTTATAAATGCAGCAGGCGCCACCGGCTTTATGATGCTGGCGGTGGGTTGCATTATTACCATGGTGTTCATTGCACTGGCATGTTTAAGTGCCATCATGGCAAGAGATAAGGCAAAGGGTATTGGTATTTCCATTATGCTCTGGTTATTCTTTGCACTGTTGTTCGATGGGTTGCTGTTGTTTTTCCTGTTCCAGTTTGCAGATTATCCTATTGAAAAGCCGATGATCGCATTTACATCGCTTAACCCGATAGACCTGAGCAGGATATTGGTGCTGCTGCACCTCGATGTAAGTGCTATGATGGGTTATACCGGTGCCATTTTTAAGGATTTTTTTGGAACCGGCCCCGGGTTGCTTATGGCATTTGCATTGCTGATGTTGTGGATACTGGTTCCGTATTTGATTTCGCAGCGGAGGTTCAGGAAGAAAGATCTGTAGGAACACTGATTGTTATGATCTTTAAGATATACGCAGATGGTCATAATCAATCATAAGAATCATCAGTATCTGCGTTCGAAAATATGGTTATAAAAGAAATTTTACAACAGCTGGAAAACAGTACGCATCCCGTTGCCAGAGCTTTGCACAAAGGGGAACATTTTAAAGTGATAGCCATCGCCTTTAAAAGCGGGATGCTGCTGCACGAGCACCAGGCCATCCTGCCCTCGAAGCTTACCGTGCTTAAAGGAAGCGTGGTTTATAAAGAAGGGGAAAAGGAAATTACATTGAACGAATATGATGAAACAGAAATTCCCGCAAAGATTACACACAATGTTGCTGCGCTGGACGACAGTTTATGTTTACTTACACAGGGCTGATCCCCAGGTATAAAAAAATTATAAGATGAAAAAAGATATAGCCAACCGGAAAGATATCGAAAAGCTCATCTTTGCTTTTTACGAAAAGCTAAAGTCCGATAAACAACTCGCCCCCCATTTTGCCAAAACAAACTGGGATAAGCATTTGCCCGTTATGTACCGTTTCTGGGAAAATGCCATTTTTTACACCGGCAGTTACGACGGTAATCCTATGACGGTTCACCAGACCATCCACAAAAAAAAGCCTATGAATACAAAGCTTTTTTCCCAATGGATCAAAATTTTCAACGCCACGGTGGACGAAATGTACAATGGCGAAAAAGCCAGCCTCATCAAACAAAAAGCTTATGCTATTGCAACGGTAATGCAGTTGAAAATATTTGAATGATTATTTACACCAGTGCCGCAATGAATTGCTGCATTTCTTCCATAGTTCCAATTGTGATGCGTGTCCACTTGCCCGCCTCCTCATAAAATTTTGTTCCGGCGATCTGCCGGTTTTTTAACCTGTTAAAATAATCATCTTTGTAATTTGCAAGCGAAAAATAAAGGAAGTTCGACGACGAGGGAATGCAGGGTAGCCCAATTTTTTCCAGTTCAGCGATCGTATACAGCTTTGCAGCCTCATTTTTTAATTTACTTTCATTGGAAAATGCTTCATCTTTTAATGATGCCAGCGCAGCAGCAAGCGATACAGCACTGGTGCTGCCGTTTGGCCAAGGCTGCAATTGGCTAAATTTTTCTATTGTAGCTGCATGAGCAATTACATATCCCACACGTGCCCCTGCAAGCCCATGGACCTTTGAGAATGTTCTTACAACAGCCAGGTTTTTATTTTCTTTTACAAGATGGCATACTGATGGTTGACCTGAATATTCAATATATGCTTCATCCACCAGTACCAGCGCTTTTTTTGATGCCTCTTTGATAAATGCTGTTAATCCGGCATGATCACAAACCGTACCTGTAGGGTTGTTTGGATTGCAGATGTAAATAAGCCTAGTGGAGAGATTCATTTTCTTTAGGATCGAAGAAAGTTCAACCTCTTTTTTCTTTGTGAGCGGAACTGAAATATTTTGTAGTCCAAGTAAAGGGGCTGCTTCAGCCCAATAGTTGTAACTGGGCTCCGGCAAAATGATATTTCCTTTTTTTTGAGCAGCAAACCGCAAAATAAGGCCGAGCATTTCTGTAGAACCGGCACCCAATAAAATATTATCTGCGCTTACCTGGTTTTTTAGTGCCAGCGATTCCCTGAGAGCATTGCCGAGATCCCAGTTGTACCTGTTCGACAAAACAATTTTTGCCTGCATGGCCTTTATTGCTTCGGGAGATGGCCCATATGGATTTTCATTTGAGCTGAGCCTGATGGGTGAACCATTGGGCAGGTATTTACCGAGAAACTCAGCTTCCAGGGCGAAAGATTTGAGTGGTAGGCTGCTAAGCCCTGCCAGCCCCAGGCCCAACTGTTTCAAAAGCATTCGTCTTGTACTCATTTAAATTTCTTTTAAGTTTTTTTAGATGCCGAGAATATTTTTTAAAAGTACCACAATACTCAGGCTTATGCCGATTCTGCCGCAACTTTTTATTGTATGATGCTGCCAGGTAAAGCCAATTGAAACGGGCTGGTAAATTTTTCCATCTTTTTTAGTTTAGATGCGTGCTGGGCAAAATTGTTACAACCCTAACTTTTTTGTAACAAAATTTTCATTTCCTTCGTATTAACTATTTTATGAGATCATTTATCATCCTCGTAACACTGTTTTTTGCTATTAAAGCCGCAGCACAAACCTCCTGCTCCTGTGCGCAGGATTATGCTTTTACCAGCAGTTATATGGAGCGGAACCACCCCGGATTTTCTGATAATGTGACCGACAAAAACTCGGAGGCCTATGAAAAATTCCGCGACAGTATTGCGGCGCTTATAGAATACAGCAGGCCTAACCGGAAAAAATGCCTCGTATACCTGCAGCAGTACGTGGAGTTTTTTAACGACAGTCATACTTCCATTTTCGACGAACAGCCTTTGGTAAATGAAAAGGACAGCCTATCTCTGAAAAATTTCTTTGCTTCTGAAGAATACCTGCAAACGGGTACATTGGCAGCAGATGAAAATATACTTTCTCAAAAACCGGTCACAGATATTGAGGGTATCTATTATTCGGCCGACAGTACCTATAAGATCGGTATTGTAAAGTCGGTCACTGCAGATCGTGATTATGCCGGCGTGATCCTGCGAAGCAAAACCCTGTTGTGGAAGCCCGGCCAGGTTAAAATGGAACTTAAATACGACAGCCTGGGCAACCTGCAGCAACGGCTTTTTAAACGGGATCATACCCTGTCTGTTTTGCCCGGCATAAAATTTGAAAAAGGAAATATCAGCAGCGAGATGATTACCTGGACCAAGGCGGGCGCTGTTGCTGCTGTTTACACAGTGCCTGAAAAAAAGCAGCCTTACGTGTTCCGGCAACTCGACAGCCTTACCAACTACATAGAGGTAAGTTCCTTTCACGGAAACCTTTACACACAGCTCGATAGTTTTTATAAGTCTATTGCGCCCGAAGTGTATAAAAGGCCATACCTAATTATTGACGTACGCAATAATGGTGGCGGCAATACCGGCAATGCATTGCCATTGGTGGAATATTTTTATACTAAACCTATAAAAATGAAACTGCTGGTGCAGACCTATGTTACGAAAGATGTACTGGAGCGCAATGAAGAAGTATTGAACGGGATGAAAAAGTACCCGGAGTTTTATGGAAAGGAAAATCTTGCGAGGGCAGAGAAAGAACTGGCGCAATTAAAAAAAGTAAAGCTGAATAGCTTTTATCCTGCAAAGGCTGAAAAAAATACGATCCTTTTTAAAAAACATAGCTGGCCCCTTAAAGTGGCCATCCTCTATAACCGCGGCTGTGCCAGCGCCTGCGAAGACCTCTTGTTTTATGCGCAATATCCCTCAAAAGCCATCCTGATGGGCGAAAACTCAGGAGGTTATGTTGGTTACGGGAACGTATATCCTTTAAAAACACCCTGCCTGCAGTTTACGCTGAACTGTACCACCACCCGTTACGACATAAGCCAGCGGCAATACGAGGGCATTGGCATACCGCCACAGTACCCGCTCGATAAAAATACCGACTGGGTAAAACAGGCGGTGGAGATAATGAGAAGATGAGGCTGTTAGAATTTTGAAATAAGAATTGGGATGTCTGCAGAATAGCTTACTAGATCTCTTAACTTTTTGGTGCAAATACAAGTAAGGCCCCGTTCTCAACGGGGCCTTAAACAATCAACAACAAAATAAAATAATTCCACTTATTGTCCGGGTGTGATCACCTCATCTACTACATGTATAATACCATTAGAGGCAGGTACCGATGCCAGGATATGTGCTTTGCCATTAATAACAGGTTTTCCATCCTGCATGGTTATTTTTATGCTCGTGCCATCCACCATTCCAAGGCTCTGGCCATCCATTAACTGGTCTGCTTTTAAAACACCTACATAAACATGGTGCTGCAGGATGGCTTCCAGGGTTTCTTTCTTTTCTGGTTTCAGCAAACCTTCAACCGTACCGGCAGGCAGCTTGTCAAACGCTGCGTTGGTAGGTGCAAAAACGGTAAAAGGGCCCGCATTGCTCAGGTCATCTACCAGGTCGGCAGCTTTTACAGCAGTAACCAGGGTGGTATGGTCTTTACTGCCAACGGCCACTTTTACAACATCGGGCGTGGATGTTTCATCTTTAACACCCGCCTGCGAGTGTGTTTCGGCAGCAGCTGCAGGACTGGCTGAATCGGTTTTTGTTTCGGTGCCACTATTGCAGCTCCAAAAAGCTGCACAGGATACCAGGAGCATGGAAGATAAAATATGTCTCATAAAATTGCTGTTTTGAACAACAAAGCAACAGCATAAACGGGCAATATTTTATGCTTGCAGTCATAAAAAATGAAGATTTTCGAAGGGAAAAGAGGCCGCAGATGCGCAGATTGAATCATACATTCTTTTTTTTATTTACCAGTTGGCCCATCTGCAGCAGAGAATAAATCTCACGCAGCGCTGCAGCCGGCGCAGAGCGGCCAGCGAGAATTTAAATGCTTTGTGTCATTGAGCCTTTGTGAACAATCAAATCTGCGCATCTGCGGCAAAAAACCAGTCTCACGCAGCGCTGCAGCGGCGCAGAGCGGCCAGCGAGAATTTAAATGCTTTGTGTCATTGAGCCTTTGTGAGCAATCAAATCTACGGATCTGCGGCAATTTACAGGCATCATCCATGCGTTTCCTGCTTTCCACTGAAGCGCACAAGCAGTATTACCAGGCCCAGGAGCATGATCGCCGAAATACCCAGCAGCATTTCATTCGAATAGGGAACTGCGGTATAAGTGAACGAAGCCACACCCACTACTCCAAGAACAGCTTCATTCATAAAAATGCCTGCGGTAAAAATCCACAATGCCGTGAGGGCTTTTTTGCCCACATCACGCAGGGTAAAACTGAACATGTAGGTAAGCAGAAACAGCGTGATAATGGCCAGCAGTTCCAGGTGCAGGTAAGCAATTACAATATTACGGAAACCAAAAGCCAGCTTGCTCACTTCGGGTATGGTGGAGCCAAGCTGCAACAGCAATTTTATGCTGAGTGAAATGATGACAAGCAAAAAAAGCCAGCGGCTGCCTTTTGAGAGTACCGGCTTTAAAATGCCATACTGGTTTTTTAAGATCAAAAGAAATTTGATCCAAGCCCAAACCTGTACAATTGCGGCGATCACCACCAATGCATATACGATCACCGGGATATCCATCCATAATGCGCTTAAAAAATAGGCCGGCACACAGGCAATTGCAAACATCCAAAAAACAACATCATAATTTTTATGTAAAATGCCCATGCGGTACATCCGCCCTGTGATGAGCCCCATGCAGGCAAAAAAGAAAAGCCCGTTATACTGAAAATGCAGGTAGTAATAAAGCGAGGCCAGGTACCAGTTCTGGTGCAGGTTTTTGGTGGCCATCATATAGGCCAGCGCAAAAGTTCCCAGCGAGGAAACTACGTTAAAGATCAGCGCTGCCTTATACCATTTTTTTGCCGGGTTCGCTTTTTCCACGGTCTTAAGGTCTTTTATGTATTGGTAGGCGAACACAAATCCCACGAGGGTTGACAAAAAAGAAAAACCAATTGATACTGGTCCGTACCCCTGCACAGGAAAGGAAAAAAGCATACCATAAGCTGTAAGCAGGTTGGCCATTATAAGAAAACGGTATTTTTTATAGTTGAAGCAACTGCTGGTGCGTTGCAGAAAAAGTGCCATCAGTACGTAGAGTGTATGTATGACCCATCCTGTAAATGCAAAATGCGAGTGACCATGTTGCAGGTGTTTTTGGTCTAAATAGGGAAAACTGTAGGCGATCTTATACCGCATCAGTACCCCAATGACCGCCACGATCAAAAGGTTCAGGATGGAAAAGCGCAGCCAGTTTTTTGCAACCAGTATTTTCATAACTAATAAACGATCTTCCTGTTGTTAATGGCAACCATTTTCTTCTTCTCCATCTTTGTGAGTGTTCGGATCACTGTTTCCACGCAAAGGCCGGTAAAATTGGCGATCTCTTTCCTGGTAAAACCTACCACCACTGGTTTGTCGGAACCCGTTTTTTTCTTGTATACTTCTAAAAAAGCGGCAATGCGGTCTTCGGGAGAATGATTGATCAGGTCTTTGGCGGCGATCGATTTATCATAGATCCGGCGGGCAAAAGTTTGCAGGAATTCCATTTGCAGGTAAGGGTATTCTTCCAGTATTTTCAGGAAAATATCTTTGGAGAGTTTCAGCACCACACTGTCGCGTATGGCTACGGCATTTGCGGGGTATGGCTCATCTATGAACAGCGGCGGTTCGCCAAAACTGCAGCCCTCTTCAAACATACCCTGGGTAAATTCCTTATCTTCTGCGGTGCTGCTGTACATTCGCACACGGCCTTCTATAAGCTGGTGATAACAACGGGCGGCTTCTCCTTCATGGAAGATCAATTCATTCTTCCGGTATTTTTTTGCTACTGCACCCCAGGCTAAAAGAATATCTTCACTGATCTGCATATGGCTTAATTTTTCAGGAAACCAAGCCCACTGGCCACGGTTTCGGTGATGTCGGAAATTTTTGTTCTGCTGAAAAGTTTTTCGATCCTGGCTCTTACTTCTGCGAATTCAAAGTGTACAGGGCATGGGTGGGATGATGAGCAGCGGCTGAGCCCCAGTACGCAACCGCTCATGGCCTGGCTGCCCTCAATTGCCACTACAATATTAACGATTGGCTGCTTCAATTGCGTTTTTGTGATAAAAAAACCGCCGCCAATTCCACGGCTGCTGCTCACTACATCTTGTTTTACAAGTACCTGCAGCAGTTTGGCAATGGTATGTTCATTTTCGCCGGTTTCTGCCACTATCTGTTTAATATGTACGTTTCCGTTTATGTGCTGTATACCTGCTATACAGGCTACGGCTTTTATGGCCGCCTTGGAAGTTTGGCTGAGCAGCATTGATAAGGTTTAGAATGTAAAGTTAATGAAAAATAATTAAAAGAAGTATTTGAGTACTTGTTTTAAAAAATTATATCTGGCAGGATTGACTAACTTTATACAATGGATCATCCCCTCATACATACCATCCGGAAAGATGTGGATCTTTCCGATGAAGAAGCAGCTTATATGCTCTCTTTTTACCGGGAAAAAAGTTACCGCAAAAATGAACTGATCCTGCAGCCGGGTGTTGTGGCACACGATGTATTTTTTGTACTGAACGGCGGGCTGCACCAGTATTATATTACCGAAAATGGAGCCGACCGCAGTTGTGCATTCTGTTTTGAAAATAATTATATTACCGACCTCGAAAGCTTTTCAAAAAAGATCCCTGCTTCATCGTACCTGAGAACGCTGATGCCCTCAAAATGCCTGCTTATCAGTTGCGAAGATCTTACCGAATTGCTGAACACTTCTCCGGCCGTATCAAAATATTTTGGCATACTGATGGAACGCATTGCCGCAGAAAGTATCCGCCGCACCAAATCCCTGCTTTCTTCCACTCCCGAAAAGCAGTTTAAGGAATTGCTGGAACAGGAGCCTGAAATTTTCCAAAAAGTGCCCCAGCGTTATATTGCCCAATACCTGGGTGTTGCGCCCGAAAGCCTGAGCCGCATTAAGAAAAGGTTGATGCAGGCTGTAAAATCTTAACCCGGGTTATCGTTTTGCCGTTTAACAGGCTTTAGTTTTACATTAAATAATCAAATATGCAAACAATATTCGGAGCAGGTGGCGCTATAGGTATTCCGCTGGCTGGAGCTTTAAAAAAATACACAAACCATATCCGCCTTGTGGCCCGCAATCCAACACAGGTAAACGGCGATGATGAATTGTACCCTGCCGATTTAACAAAGGCTGCAGAGGTTGATAAAGCAGTGGAAGGTTCGGAGATCGTTTACCTGGCCGCAGGCCTGGAGTACCGGTTAACCGTTTGGAAGAAAAACTGGCCACTTGTAATGCAAAACGTAATTGACGCATGCATAAAACAGCAGGCAAAACTTGTTTTTCTCGACAATGTTTATATGTATGCAGCCGGGGCAATTCCGCATATGACAGAGGATGCTGCCCAAGATCCTCCATCCAAAAAAGGGGTTGTACGAAAACAAATTGCCGATATGATCTTTGATGCGGTTAAAAATCGTGCACTGCAGGCCATCATTGCCCGCAGTGCAGATTTTTACGGGCCCGCCAATAAAGCGAGTATGCTCAACATTGCTGTAACCGACAATTTTAAAAAAGGTAAAAAAGCTTTCTGGATGGCCAATGCCGATAAGGTACATTCATTTACCTATACTCCCGAAGCAGCCCGGGCAATGGCTTTGCTGGGCAATACAGCCGATGTATACAACCAGGTGTGGCACCTGCCTACCTCTCATGAAAGACTTACCGGTAAAGATTTTATTGACCTGGTAGCAAAGCAGATGGGCATAGAGCCACGTTTTTATATCCTGAAAACATGGATGATCAGGCTGATCGGTTTATTCAATCCTGTTGTGGGCGAGCTTGCTGAAATGCAATACCAGAACAACCAGGATTATTTTTTTGACAGCACAAAATTTGAGAAGCAGTTTAGATGGGAACCGGTAAAATATACAGAAGGAATAAAATTGATGTTAAACTCCTGATCTGAAAAAAATCTTACCTTTTGTTTCATTACAAACAAGTTTAAAATTTTATAATGACACAGGAGGATTTAATAAAAGAATTTGAACGCTGCAGCGGGCAGCTAAAATCATACATGCTGAGAATTTCAGGAAGTGCTGCTGATGCGGAAGATATTACACAAGACACTTTTATCAGGGCATCCGAAAAGCTGCACAGCTTCCGGGGTGAGTCTTCTTTAAAAACATGGATATTCAGTATCGCATCCAATTTGGCAAAGGATAATCTGCGGGTAAAGAGGCGCTGGGTTGAGAATGTAACCGATATCGCAAAAGAAGCCGCTTTCTCAAATCCGCAGTTCTTCCAGGAAGCCATGCATATAAGGACCACTTCGCTCCAGGGCCAGTTTGAAATAAGGGAGCATATTGCATTTTGTTTTACCTGCATTGCCAAATCCCTGCCCCTGGAACAGCAGCTCTGTATTTTTTTAAAGGAAGTTTATGAGTTTAAAGTGGCAGAGATCATGCTGATAATGGATGCAACAGAAGCCATGGTAAAATATTACCTGCATACCGGTCGGCAAAAGATGATTTCTATTTTCGATAACAGATGTGCATTGATCAATAAAGAAGGTATTTGCCATCAATGTTCTGAACTGAACGGAATTTTTAACCCTCAGCAAAAAACCCAGGAAGAGCTGGTGAAAATTGAAATGGCACGGCAAGCCGGCAAGGAAGGCAAAGACCGCCTCTTTGACCTCAGGATGCAGGTTATCCAGGGCATTGATCCGTTTCAATCGGATGCAGCGGAGTTGCAACTCCATCATTTAGAGCATAATAGGAAAGTGATGGAAAATTTTTTAGAAAAAAATGGCCTTTAACCTATCGTTTTTCAGCGCCCGGTCGTCAGAATATTAAATACACAAAGTTTAAATTTATTATTATGACAAACACATTTTCTGCAGCACAGAACGGCAAAGCAATAACCAGCAAAAAAATATTCAGCCGCCAAACCTCTGTTAGCACATCTATCCGGGCCGATGCATCTATTATATGGGCATTGCTTACCAATGCGGTTGATTTTTCCCGCTGGAACAGTACGGTTATTTCAGTTGAAGGCAATATTGCACCAGGCGAAACGATCAGGCTAAGATCTGTACTTGATGCCAAAAGGCTGTTTAAACTAAAGGTGAAAGAATTTGTTCCCGGGCAAAAGCTTACATGGGGTGATACCATGGGAAAAAGGGATTATCTGCTTGAAAATGGCCCTGGTGGGACAACATTATTTTCTATGACAGAAAAGATCGGGGGGCCACTTTTTCCGTTATTTGCAAAGATGATCCCGTCTTTTGACCGATCTTTTGAACAGTTTGCAGCTGATCTCAAAAAAGAAGCAGAGTCAATCATGAATGCACGATAGAATATTTTTTAACAGTTTTAAAGTTTTAAAATGAAAAATAAAATCGGAACAAAAGAAAAGCCGCTTGTGCTTAAAACGCCTCCACTCTCATCGGAATATACCATGCATACAGATCAAAAAGACGGGAAAGATGTGCTGGTTTGTACAGTTGGCAAAACCGTTTTGCTTTACGACTACCGATGCCTGGATGATTTGCATAAAATGCTGAAGAAACATGGCGACTGGATGGAGCTTGGCAGTGCCGATGAGCAAAAACCTGCAAAAGAAGGAACAGTGGAAGCATGGGGCCGCTCCGAAAAAAATCCTGTTGGCGGCTGGTATGGATTAAAAAAAGGATTGCGGGGGAGGTTCGGTATGTATATTCCGCCGCTCATGGAAGCACTGGGACTGGCAGAACTTACGCACGAGGCTAAAGGAAACAGGATGCGGGCAAAGTAAAATTATTTACAACCATCTGGGTAATATTATTGATATTCAGGAGAACAGAGATTTTTTTTAACAGGGCAAAAATTTAAAATCATTTTGGATGGGAACCCGAGTCATACGCCAATTGTATAAAAAAACTCGTGCAATAAAAAATCTTAAATCATCAATCATAAATATTAAATGATCAATAGGCCCACTTCAACCAGGTTGCACCCCAGGTAAACCCGCCTCCAAATGCGGCAAGAATGATATTGTCGCCTTTTTTTAACTGGGTTTCCCAATCCCAAAGGCAGAGTGGGAGGGTGGCCGCCGTGGTATTGCCATACTTTTGAATATTGATCATCACTTTTTCTTTGGGCAGGTTCATACGGTTGGCTGTGGCATCAATAATACGCAGGTTGGCCTGGTGCGGTACCAGCCAGGCAATATCATCGGCACTGAGGTTGTTGCGCTCCATCAGTTCATAACTCACATCGGCCATTCCTTTTACGGCAAATTTAAAAACGGCCTGCCCTTCCTGGTACACATAATGTTCTTTTGCCAGTACCGTTTCAACGGTGGCGGGTTTTACCGATCCACCCGCCTTCATATGCAGGAACTGCCGGCCGCTGCCATCACTGCGCAGTATACTGTCTTTAACACCGGTATCTTCTGTAGTGGGTTCTAATAAAACAGCGCCGGCCCCATCGCCAAAAATAATACAGGTGGCACGGTCGCTGTAATCAATAATGGAGCTCATTTTATCCACACCCACCACGATCACTTTTTTATAACGCCCGCTTTCAATAAAACTGGCGCCCGTAGTTAGTGCATATAAAAAACCAGAGCAGGCGGCGCCTATGTCGAAACTGAATGCATTGTTGATGCCTGCTTTATCGGCAATGATATTGGCCGTGGCCGGAAAAACCATATCGGGCGTTACGGTGGCACAGATCACGCATTCAATTTCCGATGGATCGATATTTTTTTTACGTAAAATTTCCTTTACTGCTTCCACGCCCATATCGCTGCTGCCCAGCCCATCTCCTTTTAATATTCTTCTTTCTTCTATGCCTGTACGGGTGCGTATCCATTCATCGTTGGTATCTACCAGGCTTTCAATTTCTTTGTTGGTAAGTCGGTATTCCGGAACATACCCTCCTACAGCGGTTATTGCGGCATTCAGTTTACTCATAAAACCATTTAAATTTTAATGTGTTTATTTTACACGGCTGCAAAAATACAGTAAAAAATATATGAGCTTGTAATACAGCTATTATTGCAGAAAATAGTATATATGAAGCAGCATTTGCAAATATTGGGGCGTTTTAAACAGGAAAATCCTTATTTTCGCCCCTACACTCGGAGATAAGCTATGATTGCATACCTGGAGGGAAAATTGAGTTATAAAAGTCCGGCACTGGTTTATGTAGATGTAAACGGCGTTGGTTACGAGGTTCATATCAGCCTCAATACCTATAGCGCTATCCAGGGCCTCGAAAACGTGAAACTCTATACCTACCTGCAGGTTAAAGAAGACAGTCACAGTTTATTTGGCTTCTCTGACAGGCAGGAAAAGGAAATTTTCGTATTATTGATAAGTGTTTCGGGGGTGGGTGCAGCTACAGCACGTATGATGCTGTCTAACCTCAGGCCCCAGGAAGTAACGGCCGCCATCGTAAACGGAAATGTAAAGACGCTGGAAGCAGTGAAGGGGATCGGCAAAAAGACCGCCGAAAGGCTGGTACTGGAGCTGAAAGACAAAGTGAGCAGGCAGGCTCATACAGGAGAATTGATAACACCTGTAAACAATACATTGGAATACGATGCGTTAACAGCATTGACTGCATTGGGAATTTCAAAATCGCAGGCCGAACAGGCCCTCAAAAAAGTGGCCCGCACCGAACCGGGGCCCTTGCAACTGGAAGATTTGATAAAAAAAGCACTAAAAGCCATTTGACAGAAGCTCTACGTAAACTTATTTACCGGAATGTCGCTTAGCAGAAAATTTAGTTTTACCGCTTTCTTACAGATAGTACTGGCTTTCTTGTGTGCGCAGGTTTCTTTTGCCCAGGGAGGCGACAGCCTGCATTATCCCATTCACGATAGGCGGGGCGATGAGCTTTCTTCAGGCGGACGTAGCATGTACAGCCTCAACGATCCGGCCAATATTAAAGACTCTGTTGTGTACGATGCCATTAACCGCCGTTACATCGTGTACGAAAAAATAGGCGACCGTTATTACCGCATCCCCACCACTTACAGCTTTGATGAATACTGGCAAATGCGCTACCGCCAGGCCGAAGTGGCTTATTTTCAAAAAAGGGCCAATACCACCAGTATCCTCAACCGGGGTAAACTTACCAAACCTAAACTATCGCTTTACGATAACCTTTTTAACAGGCTTTTTGGCAATGGTAAAATAGAAATATCCCCGCAGGGTAATGTAGACCTTACCGCCGGGTACCAGGGCCAAAAGATCGATAATCCCACCCTGCCCGAACGGGCCCGCAAAAATGGCGGACTGGATTTTAACATGAATGCCCAGGTGAACGTGAATGCCAGCATTGGCGATAAACTTAAATTTCCCATCAACTATAATACCATCGCCAACCTGGATGTAGATAACCAGCTTAAACTGGATTATACCGGTGCCGATGATGAGATCATCAAGCGTTTTGAAGCGGGTAACGTTTCCTTTTCGAGCCGTGGTACGCTTATACCAGGGGCACAGCAGCTCTTTGGTTTAAAAACACAATTGCAGTTTGGTAAATTGTATATAACCACGGTACTGGCCAATCAAAAATCGCAGCGGCAGAATATGAACCTGCAGGGCGGTGCTGCAGCACAGCCTTTTGAAATTAAGGCCGACGAATATGAAGAGAACAGGCACTTTTTGCTGAGCCAGTATTTCAGGCGCAATTATAACAAGCGCATGAACAACCTGCCGGCCATTACCAGCCCGGTTCAGATATTAAGGCTCGAGGCATGGGTTACCAACCGCAACGGTACCACCACCGAAACACGTGACGTGGTGGGGTTGATGGATATTGGCGAAGACACACCCTACAGCCCGGTGATCAACCCGCTCCCAACTTTACCGGTTCCTTCAAATGATGCAAATGATGTGTTGAGGCGTGTACTGGCCCAACCCGATCCACGCAACCCGGCCATGGTGTACAATAACCTGATTTCAATTGGGCTGAGCCCGGTGCAGGATTTTGAAAAAACTTTTGCCCGTAAACTCGATTCCACGCAGTATATTTATAACCCGCAAATCGGTACTTTATCATTAAGCCAGCCCCTGCTGCCCGATGAAGTGCTGGCGGTGGCTTTTCAATATTCTTACAACGGAAAAATTTTCCAGGTGGGCGAATTTTCGCAGGATGTACCGCCCGACAGCAGCAGTGCCACCCAAAAAGTTTTGTTCCTGAAATTATTAAAAGCCACATCGCAGCGAACCAGCCTTCCAATCTGGAACCTGATGATGAAGAATGTTTATACCATCGGTTACGGGCAATTAACGCCGCAGGATTTTAAACTGGATGTTGTTTTCCAGGAACCCGGCCTTGGTGCAAAACGCTATGTGCCGTTTGGCGATAAGAATGAAGGCGCACCCATCATTTCGCTCATCAATCTTGACCGCTTAAATTCGCAGCTTGATCCGCAGCCCGATGGCGTTTTCGATTACGTGGAAAATTTTACCGTGGTTTCGCAATACAGCCGGGTGATCTTTCCTGTACTGGAACCATTTGGCCGTGACCTTGCCGCACAAATTTATACAGCTGTTCCTGCCACTGCCAAAGACACTTTGTATTATGCACTGTACGATTCCATTAAAGCTGTGGCACAGCAATATCCAAACCTCAACCGCTTTGTGCTGAAAGGTATTTCTAAAAGCAGCGGTTCTTCCGAGATCAGTATCGGGTATAATGTGCCCCGTGGTTCTGTAACCGTAACCGCCGGCGGGCGCTTATTGCAGGAAGGAGTGGACTATGATATCAATTACGATTATGGAACGATCCGCATCATTAACCAGGCCATCCTGAATGCTGGCCTGCCCATACAGGTAAGTTCCGAAAACAATGCCAGCTTTGGTTTGCAGCAGCGCTCTTACATGGGCCTTCGCCTCGACTATATGGCTAAGAACACTGCCAGGGAACAATTGTCGATAGGGGCTACAGCGGTAAGGCTCAGCGAAAGGCCTTTTTTTACAAAAGTTAACCTAAATGAAGATCCTATCCGTAATGCGATGTACGGGGTGGATCTGAGTTACCGGAGAGATGTGCCAAGACTTACCAAATGGCTCGATAAACTTCCTTTCTATTCCACCACCGCGCCCTCCTCGGTAAATGCCTATTTTGAAGGAGCCATATTAAAACCGGGCCATGCACCGCAAATTGGCCGTGGTAAAAACGGGGTGATCTATATCGACGATTTTGAAGGAAGCAAATCGGGCATCGACCTGCGCTTTCCGCCCATCAGCTGGATGCTTGCATCCACACCTTCCGGCGCAAAAGATGTTTTTGGTGCAACCATGTTTCCCGAGGCTGACAGTAATAACAGCCTCATTTATGGTATGAACAGGGCTAAAATGTCGTGGTACCAAATTGAACAATCATTGCAGCAATACCGCGGGGCCAATAACCCCATTAATGATGCACGCCTGCTGAGCGACCCCCGCACAAGGGCCGTTTATCAAAAAGAAATTTTTCCGCAACGCACTACGGGTTTTGGAGAAAGCCAGTTGGTTACCTTCGATCTTTCATATTACCCACAGGAACGCGGTCCTTATAACTATTCCTCATCGCCCTTGCAGATCAATGCAGCAGGCAAACTGCAGAACCCCCGAAAAAAATGGGGTGGCCTTATGCGGGGTCTTGATCAAACAGATTTTGAAACAGCCAATATTGAGTTCATCGAGTTCTGGATGCAGGATCCGTTCATATTGCCTGAGTACAATACAACAAATGGTGGTAAACTTTACTTTAACCTCGGATCAGTATCAGAAGATATTTTAAAAGACGGACAACGTTTTTTTGAAAATGGACTTCCAACTCCTAATATACCAGCACAGGTAAACAATACGGTTTGGGGAAGGGTTCCAACAAACCCTATACAGGTTACCAATGCATTCAGTAATGTAGAGCAGGACCGTGCCTACCAGGATGTAGGTTTTGATGGCTTATCGGATACAGCCGAGGTTAACAAGAGGCAACAGGATTATCTCGACCGTCTTGCTGCAAATTTTGGTACAAGTTCGGCCATCTATCAATCGGCACTCAACGATCCATCGGCCGATAATTTTAAAAATTACCGCGATGCCGGCTTTGGTGCTGCTGATGGTATACTGGCACGCTATAAAAATTTTAATGGGCCCAATGGAAACTCGCCCATCAATACCGGTGGTGAATTTACCACAGCTGCCACACTTTATCCCGATGCAGAAGACCTTAACCGGGATGGAACATTGACTCCCGTGGAAGAATATTTTCAGTATAAGGTTGATATAAAGCGTACCGAGGATCCCGAAATGCAGATAGGTACCAATTATATTGTAGATAAAAAAGTAGTGAATGTAAACCTGGTGGATGGCACAAACCGGAATGAAACCTGGTACCAATTTCGTATACCGGTAAGTGAATACGAACAGAAGGTAGGGAATATCCCCGATTTCAAATCTATCCGCTTTATGCGTATGTATATGACGGATTTTGCCGATAGTTTGGTGGTGCTCCGTTTTGGCCAGTTGCAGCTTACCCGTAATATCTGGCGTAAATTCAAATACAAGGTCGATTCTACCGGTTTGTTCAATACAGCCAGCACCAGCCCGCTTAACATTGGCGCAGTAAATATTGAGGAAAACGACAGGCGGGTACCGCTTCCATACCGAACACCAAGAGAAATTGAAAGGGTGCAAACCACGGGCAACAATGGTGTGAACCTCCTGCAAAACGAACAGTCGATGGCACTGCAGTTTTGCGACCTGGAAAAAGGAGATGCCAAAGCCGTGTTCCAAACATTTGCCGACAGGGATATGCGCCAGTTCCGTAAACTGTTGCTCTATATTCACGCAGAGGAAGCAGTGAAATTTCAGAACACCCTGCAGGATAAAGAACTCACAGCAGTGATCAGGCTGGGTACCGATTTCATCAACAACTATTATGAGGTGAGGATACCCCTGCATCTTACTCCATTAAGTGCTGCCAGTATGAACCCCGACTCGGAAGCATATAATGATACTTTGTGGAATCCCAATAACTCGCTCGACCTTGATTTTACCACGCTTACCCGCCTGAAGCAGGACAGGAATCTTTCGGGTGTACCCATTGGACAGATATTCCGCCAGTTGCAGGCAAATGGCCATTCGTATGCTGTAATAGGAAATCCAAACCTTGCCGAAGTGCGTGGCATTTTGATTGGGGTTGAAAATACCAGTCATGCAGAAGTTGCCTGCGGCGAAATGTGGGTGAACGAATTGCGGCTTTCATCCATTGACGAAAAAGGCGGTTATGCAGCCTTGGGCAGGGTGGATGTAAACCTGGCGGACCTGGGAACCCTTTCGCTCTCCGGTAATTTGCATACTGCCGGTTTTGGAACACTGGAACAGAGGATCAATGAACGGTACCGCGATAATTTTCACCAGTTTGATATCACCACCAACCTGGAACTTGGAAAACTGCTTCCTAAAAAAGCCGGTCTTTCCATACCGGTACTCGCCAGCTATTCACAGTCTGTAAGCAAGCCCGAATACGATCCATATGATAAGGACATTAAGCTGAAAGATAAACTGAGAGATGCAAACCCATCTCAGAAAGATTCCATCAAGCGGGCATCGGTTGATTTTACTGCAATCAAAACACTCAACTTCACCAACGTAAGAAAAAACAAGACCAATGGCAAGAAGCCGCAGATATACGATATTTCAAATGTTGATGTAAGTTATTCTTATATCAATACCTACAGCCATAGCCCGCTGATAGAATACAATGACGTAACAAAACACCGCGGTGCCATCGGGTATAATTTTTCGCCCGAACCGAAATATATTGAACCGTTCAAAAAACTGTTCAAAAAATCAAAAACACATTGGTTCGACCTGATCAAGGATTTTAATTTTAATTATGTGCCATCTCAGCTTACTTTCCGGGCCGACCTCAGCAGGCAGTTTGGTGTAATAAGGCCACGTAGCGTGGGCGGTGGCGACAAATATAAAGTGCCCGAAACATTTGATAAATACTTTTTATTTCAGCGTGATTACATTATGCGCTGGAACTTTACCCGTTCGCTCAGTTTCGATTATACCGCCACCAATAATTCACGTGTGGATGAACCTGCCGGCCACCTCGATACAAAAGAAAAGAAAGATACGCTTTGGCGCAACCTGATGAAGGGTGGACGAAACACCATTTTTAACCAAACGGCCGCATTTTCGTATACCCTGCCTACAGCTAAATTTCCTTTGCTCGACTGGACAACTATCAACCTGAAATACCAGGCCACTTACCGCTGGATAGGCGCCAGCCGGCTGGCTGTTGAACTTGGAAACATACTGGAGAACGGGCAGCAGAAAGAGGCTACAGCGCAATTGGATTTTACCAAGCTTTATCAAAAAAGCAAATGGTTGCGCCAGCTCGATGCACCAAAAAACATAGAAGATAAAGAAAAATGGAAGAACCGCATTAAAAAAGTGAAAGACAGTGTTACACTTAAGAGCGGGAAAAAAGTGCTGAAAACAAGACGCATTGTTGATAAAACAGCCATGCCCTATGTAGGTACTGCCGGAAGGGTGCTGGGTAAACTGCTTACCAGTGTAAAGCAGGCAAATCTTACGATCAATGAAAATGCCAATACCAGGCTGCCCGGCTATATGGACAGTACGAATTACCTGGGGCAGAATTTTAAAAGCAGGGCACCCGGCTTCGATTTCATTATGGGCAAACAACCCGATAAGGCCTGGCTCGATAAAGCAGCCCGTAAGAATTTAATAACAAGGGATACGAATTTCAATACCATGATGCAGCAGAATTTCGATCAGCGCATCACGCTTACAGGAACCATTGAACCCGTGCGGGACCTCATGATTACCGTTAACCTGAGCAAGGCTTTCAATAAAAATTTCAGTGAAACTTTCCGTTTTATAGATACCAGTGGCGGTACCGATCATAAGTTTGTACACCTGAGCCCTTATACCGGTGGCGGTTTTGATATAACTTATATTGCATTTAAAACCCTGTTCCAAAAAGTGCCGCCAAACCAGATATCGCAAACCTTTAAAACTTTTGAGGCAAACAGGCTGGTACTTTCAAAAAGGCTTGGGCAGCAAAACCCTTACTCGCAGGGCCAGCAACCCGATGGTTATTATTACGGGTACAGCAAGTATGCGGTGGATGTGCTCATTCCTTCGTTCATAGCTGCCTATACAGGCCAGAGTCCCGAAAAAGTGGCCCTCATCAAGCAAAATAATGCCAATATTAAATCGAATCCTTTCCGGTCCATTATGCCAAAACCAAACTGGAAGCTCGACTACAATGGCCTTACCAAGATAAAAGGGCTCGAAAAGATATTCACTAATTTCAATATCTCTCATGCTTATACAGGTAACCTGAGTATGAATGGTTTTACATCGGCATTGCTGTACCAGGATGTATTTAATTTTGGTTACCCTTCGTTTTACGACAGTACCTCCAAGAATTTTATTCCTTACTTCCTGGTGCCCAATGTAACCATTACAGAACAGTTCAGCCCGCTGATCGGTTTTGATATGATGTTTACCAACCAGCTGCAGGCCAAGTTTGAATACACTAAATCAAGAACACTCAGTTTGAGCCTGTACGATTACCAACTGAGCGAAGTGCGCAGTACCGAGTACGTGGTGGGTGCCGGTTTCCGTAAGCGTGGATTGAAACTTTTTGGCGGACTGAAGCTGCCAAAATTCCTGAGTGCCAAAGGAGATGGCAAGCTTGATAATGAGATCAATTTCCGCCTTGATTTCCGCCTGCGTGATAACCTTACCTCTAATAACCGGTTAGACCAGGATACCAATTTCCCCACAGCGGGCAGCAAAGAGATCACCATCAACCCAACCATTGATTATTATCTTAATAACCGGGTGAACATAAAACTTTATTACGACAGGCGTAAAGTGATCCCCTATATCTCGTCCAGCGCACCCATTACCAATACAAGGGCAGGCGTGCAGGTGAGAATATCGCTTACGCAGTAAAAGAGTAAAAAATTTTTTTGAGCACCTGTGCAGGCAGGTGCTTTTTTTTAAATTTTTTCGAAAGGGATTTATAAAGTTGCTAAGCTTTTTGCAGGTACTCATTTGATGAACATCTATTGCTTAACCCTGAGCAACCTTGCCGGCTGAATATTGAGAATGCCATAAACATCCAGCGATTTTGCGTGTGCATCCTTGTTCACGATAACGGTATGGCCCGCAGCTATGGTTACTTCATCAAATGTAAAAGGCACATGTCCGCAACTCCATACCGCCGGATTGTTCCAGATACCGGTTTTAATACTGTAACAAACGGAAGGGGCATTGTATTCAGCCGCACCCCTGTCGGGATCAGCATCCCTGGAAATAGAATAAAAATCTAATGCAGGTGCAACTGTATTAAGAGCATTGTTGATAGCAGGCGAAATACTTTTGAGTTGAAACTGGAATGTATCGGCAAAAAGGGGATCGGCCACAATGGTATTTACATCAATAAGATCAATATCGGGGTCAAGCCCCCCATTCACCAAATTATTGGAAACAACGAGGTCGGCAGAACCGGGTGTGGTAGATATGCTAAACCCTCCCCATGAAAGATTTGTTGTGATAATATTATTGTAAATTTTTACATCATTAACTGAAGCGGCACTTATCCCTAAATTGTTCCCGTCTCCATAGCGGGAATTGTTATAGAGCGTATTGTTTATTATATCGATCCTGTCGCCTTCGTTTATATGGATACCGCTCAGGCCATTGTTAAAAGCAATATTGTTTTCTATGAGGATCCGGCCATGCAACCAGCCGTTAGCGGAAAAAGTTCTTTGTATTGTCATACCCTTACCCTCATCGATCACCGGGTTGAAGATGGTTTTTAATTCGCTCCAGGAAGCAACCTGGCAATAATTATCATGCACCAGGTTATTAGAAAAAATAATTTTTACGCCATCGTAGTTATCAATACTGTTGAGAGTGTAGCAGCTCATGCCATGCCCCCCGTTGGAAGATTTTCTTGAGCAATTATGGATTTCGTTGCCAATGGCATAAACATAATCGGAAGAAACAAAACGAACACCTTCGCCGGGCAAATGATGTATCAGGTTATTTTCAATGCTGATATGATGGGAACCCTGAACAACAACGCCATGGGTAAAAAAATAGAAGGGCCTGTAAATGGTAAGATTACTTAGATCCTCCAGCCCGCTTTGAAAAGTATTGGTTCCGGGTATGCAGCGGTATTCAATAGGTGTGGTGGGCGTATTGGTATTTCTTTTGAACGCAAACTGGTAACCGAGCGCAAGCGGCAGGGGAATATTATCCGACTCGCCAAAAAGCTCCAGCTCTTCCACCCTTATGTACGAACTGTTCCTGATCTGAAAAATAAAATTGCCATCACCTTTTAAAATCACCTGTTCATGATTATACGGTCTTATAACAAGGTAGTTGCCCGTTGCCGAATTTTTGTTGTTGATCCTGATCGTTTGTTCCTCTTTCCAATAATCGCCATTGCCGAAATTTGCATTAAAGTATGTGCCTCCCATGATGTTGATGGTGTCTCCATGAATGGCTACTGTGGCGGCATAGGTTACTGTGCCAAAGGCAGCAGCTGGGGCAAGGCCGTTATTGCTGTTTGAGCCTGAGGCAGCCACATAGTAATTTGTGCCGGCATGAAGGCTGCTCCAAAAAAATAATAAGGTTATGGAGAGAATTTTTTTCATTTGCAATGATATTGGATATGTTGATAAATACAGGTAATGTTAAATGGGTTTCCTGCATGTATTCCTGGTTCTTGTAAAAAGCCCCCAAATGTATTAAAAGTTCTTTTCATCGCCTTTTTTCAGCGACTGGCAGCTTTTACCCCTTTTAGGTATTTTTAATATGCTTACTATTGCAGAAATTCGTGCTTCAATTCCTCATATCAATCTTTCCCGATGCTTAAAAACATAAAAAACAACCTGCTGTTAATTTTAAAAGCGATCCCGTATTTTTTAAGGGCCATCTGGCTTTTTTTTCCGGGTATAGTTTTTTTACTGCTGGCATTGTTTGCGCTGGTATCCCTGGGGCAGGGGAGAGATGTAGTAAGACATTGCCTGGAAAGGCCCAACTGGGTGGGTGCAATCATGGTGCTGGCTGTTATTTTTTGGGTATTTGTTACCTGGTATACTGCCAGGCTGGTGGCATACAACAATAATGAACTTTTTGTAACAAAGCTCAACAACGGTGTTCGTGATTTTAATATTGGAGAAAAACTTTTATATCATGGGCCCAGGCTGATCGCCTTCTTTATTTTTTTTGTACTAATTATTGCTTTTTACCGGCACGACAGGATGAATGAGATGCCCAACCTGCTGATCACTTTTTTATTACTGCTTGAACTTTTTCTTTATTTTTTCTTTCATCATTATTTTACCAAATACGAAAAGCAAAAGGCCGATGCCGGCAAGGTTAAAGTACTGATCGGCCGCAGAAATATGGTGCGCTCGCTCATTCTCCTTGCCTGCTGTATTATTGTTATTTTTTGGGGTAATAAGTGGGTGCTTATTATTATGACGGCACTACTGCAGTTTGGTTTTCTTTTTTTGATCATTATCAGGCGTTCCATAGCATTGTGGAACCGCGATGCTGTGCAAAAACATCTTTTTTTAGACGGCTATCTCAATTGGGTTTTTGATAAAGACCGCCTCAAAAACAATCCATGGCTGCACGAGATGCGTGATGCAGAACGTTCCATCTTTTTTTACTTTAATCTAATTGCCCTGGTATGTATGGCATTTTATTTTGCATCGCTTTTCTCCCTCTCTTTTTCGAGGTATATTGGCCCGTTGGCTTTTATTTTTCTGGCCTTTGCCGTTTTATTGGGCGTGGGCAACCTGCTGGCACTTTTGTCGCAGCGCTGGAAAACAAATGTGCATCTTATATTGCTGGCATTTCTTTTTATTGTAGGCTTATTCAGCGAACCACACCGGGTTTCTCTTTTAAAGCAGGCCGACGAAGAAAAAAACAGGCCGGGCTTTCGTGAATACCTGCGTGAATGGGTGAATGACTCTTCCAGGAAGCAGGCCATTCTTGCCGATACAAACGGCTATCCTGTTTTTTTTGTACTGGCCGACGGAGGTGCCTCCCGCAGCGGTTACTGGACGGCACTTGTACTCAGCAAACTTACAGATGAAACAAAAAATTTTCCACTGCCATTTTACAAACATCTTTTTTGCCTGAGCGGTGCATCGGGTGGCAGTGTTGGCAACGGGGTTTATATGGCATCGCTGATGCACAAAGATTCATTGCTGAAAGCCGGCAGTGGTTTCAGGCAGGCATCAACAGAGGTTTTATCATCCGATTTTTTAACATTTACCCTGGCACGTATGCTCGGCCCCGATATTGCTGCCCCGCTTACCTATAAAATTTTTGGTGGCGACAGGGGGCGGGCCCTGGAGCAGTCATTGGAACACCCGGTGCATTCCAATTACCTGGCAAAAGACATCAGCGGCCCGTTTTCTTCGCTGTATCCTGCAAAGGATAAATATCTTTTTCCGATCACCGTTTTTAATTCCACCCGTATGCAGGATGGGAGCCCGGCGGTGATCTGTAATATTGACCTCGACAGTGCTGCATTTGGTAACCGCATTGATATTATAGATTCATTGCCCAAAGCAAACATGATAAGGCTCAGCAGTGCCATGGCACTCAGCGCAAGATTTCCTTACATAAGTCCAGCAGGAAAGATCGGGAACGATTATTTTGTGGATGGTGGCTATTTTGATAACAGCGGCGCCGGTGTGGTACACGAAATGCTGCTGGAAATAAACAGGATAAAACGATTAAAGTTAATGCCCACCGAGGACAGTGCACTTCATAAGCTGCGTTTTTACGTGATACATATCATCAACAGCCCTTACAGCAGCGGTAAGAAAAAACGGGTTCATCCTTTCAATAACGACCTGGCAGCCCCGCTGATAACGATGGCAGGTTCTTACGAATCACAAACCAGTGTTAACAATACCCGGTTGCAAAAATACCTCAGCGAACAGCAACCGGGATCGTACATCGAATTTAATTTGTATAAACGTGACTCAGCCGAAAGTTTCCCCATGAACTGGGTAATGAGTAACCATGTGATAAAAGCCATGAACAGGCGGGTGGAAAACATAGAGGCCCTCAACCGGATCATTCAAAAAATGAAAAAGAATGAAACAGAACTTTTCAGGGGACTCGATGTGCAGAATGAGCCACAGAATTGACAGGTAATATTTTGCAGGTACTATTGCAGGAGCTAACTTTGCATCTGTTTCATTTTACCAGCTCAAGCCTTAACTGCATTTTATGAAGAAGCTCCTCCCCATTCTTACTTTTGTTTTTCTGGTATGCTGCAAATCGGCACCAGGGCCAGGGCGTTACAGTACCCCTTTGGAAAAATTAGTGGAGGGAAACAACCGTTTTGTAAAAGGAAAGCCTGTACATCCCGATGAAACACTTGAGCGGATACGTTTATTGAAAAAGGGGCAGGAACCTTTTGTTGCCATTGTAAGTTGTTCAGATTCGAGGGTGCCGCCCGAACTTATTTTTGACCAGGGTTTTGGCGATATTTTCAGCATCAGAACGGCAGGTAATATAATTGGCGATTATGAACTCGGCAGCATCGAGTATGCCGTTGAACACCTGCACTGCAGCCTGGTGGTGGTGCTGGGGCACGAAGGATGCGGCGCAATCAGGGCATACCTGGAACATTCAGGCGAAAAAGGGCATGATCATATTCAGAAAATCATCGACCATATTTCGGAGGAAGCAGAAGAAAAAGTATTGCCCGACAGCCTGAAACATAATATAGACCATGCAATAACAGCCAATATTCATCATGGGGTGAACAGCCTGAAAAACTCTGAACCTCTTTTAAAGGAAAGAAACCAGAAAAATGCAGTTCAAATTGTTGGCGCCCTCTATGATCTTGATACCGGTAAAGTTATTTTCATGAATTGATTTTTTCAGCTGATTCAGGAAATGAATTTTTTTGAAGTTGTACAGCTACTATTTTATACCAAGCTTTTTGAGGATGTCTTCCATTAAGCACCAGCCTGTAAAAGACGATTGTAAAAGATTGGCTCCAACAAATGCAGTGAACCACAGCCAGTTTATATTTGCATAAACAGCCAGCAATAAGCTTAGCAGGATGAATGCTCCTGCAATTGCCCTGATATACCTGTTGATCATATTGATTTTTCTATTTGTAAAATGGATAAATGAATGCGTGAAAGCGATTGTTGCTTTGCGTTGAAATGCTGTACAGCCGCCTCCACCTTCGGCACATTTTCTGCCGGCACAAAGGCCCAAAAAAGGAGCGAATCTGTTTCGTTTACTTCGGAGGCAAACCAATTTTCGTCCAGGCTTTCTGCCGACAGGTCCTTATAACCTGTTACCGGCATAAATGTAAATGCACTGACCCCGGCATGCAAGAGGAGTTTTTTAACATCTTTTTCAAATTCCCTTACTACGGTGAGTGTGAGTAGTTTCATTTTATTGGTTTTATTTGATGTACAGTCTTTTTAAATTTCCGTTGCTGCATTTTCTTCGCCGTTAACCTGGTTTTCTTCTTCTATTTCTTTCCTTTCTTCTTCATTGGCTTTTTGTATTTTACTCCATTTTTTATTTTCAACCATGTAATAGATCAGCGGTACCACAATGAGCGTAAGCAGGGTGGATACAATGGCCCCTGCCACCAGGGAAATGGCCAGCCCCTGGAAAATGGGATCAAAAAGAATGATGGAGGCACCAATTACCACGGCACCAGTAGTGAGCAGGATGGGCGTGGTGCGCACAGCTCCCGCATCAATGATGGCCTGTTTCATGGGTATACCGTCGTTCAGCCTTATTTCTATAAAGTCGATAAGCAGCACCGAGTTTCGTACCATCACCCCGGCAAGAGCGATCATGCCTATAAATGATGTGGCAGTAAAGAATGCACCGAGCAGCCAGTGACCCAGTACAATGCCCACCAGCGAAAGCGGGATGGCCATCATCATCACCATGGGTGTTTTAAAATTCTGGAACCAGCCTACGATCAGCATATAGATTATAATGATCACCACCAGGAAAGCCGCACCAAGGTCACGAAAAACTTCAAGGGTGATCTGCCACTCGCCATCCCATTTTACCGTAAAATTTTCTTCACTTTCGGGTTGGTTCATATACAGCTCATTGATACTGTAGCCTTGCGGCAGTTTTATGTTTTTCAGTTTTTCTTCCATTCCGAGTATCGCATACACCGGGCTTTCCAGTTTGCCGGCCATATCGGCCAGTACATATACCACCCTTTTCTGGTCTTTCCTGTAAATGGTTTTCTGTACAGTGTCGGCAGTTACTTTTAATATGTCGCCTGCCGGAACCATGTTGCCGCCTGCCCCTTTGATTTTAATATTGAGAATATCCTGCAGGGTCGTTTTGTCTTTATCATCCAGCTTCATTACAATATTCACGGGGCTGTTCGATCGTTCATCATACAGCCCGCTTACCGGCTGTTCACCCAGCAGGTAAGTGATATTGCCCACCACCTGCTGTGGCGCAATGCCATTGAGCATCGCTTTTTCCTTATCTATCCGGAGCTTGTATTCTATCTGTGGTTCTTCCGTCATCCAGTCGATATCCACCACATCGGCGGTGCTGTCCAGTATATGTTTTACTGCACCGGCCACTTTAATTTGTTTTTCATAATCGGGTCCATATACTTCTGCCACGATGGTTGATAATACCGGTGGCCCTGGCGGCACTTCCACGATCTTGATATTGGCGCCGTATTTTTTTGCAATTGCCTGTATGGCAGGCCGCATTTTTTTGGCTATTTCGTGACTTTGCAATTTCCTGTCTTCTTTGTGCAGCAGGTTTACCTGTATATCGGCCATATTACTGCCACCACGCAAATCGTAATGCCGTACCAGCCCGTTGAATGTGATAGGGGCAGAGGAGCCTACATAGTTCTGGTAGTTTACCACTTCGGGCAGGGTGGTTAAATAGGCCGATACATCTTTTGTAACAGCTGCTGTTTTTTCAAGCGTCGATCCTTCGGGCATATCGATCACCACCTGCACTTCATTCTTATTGTCGAACGGAAGCATTTTTACTGCCACCGATTTTGTAAAGAACATGATTACCGAGCCAATGAGCAGCAATACTGTTATTCCCAGCATGGCCCATCTTTTGAAACGGCTGTCGAGAAAGGGCTGTTCTGTTTTTTTATACAGTTTATAGATCCGGCTTGTTTCGAGGTTATGATGGTCTTTATGCTGCTGCTTGTCTTTTTCGCGGAGCAGGTAATATCCTAAGTAGGGCGTAATAGTGAGTGCCACAAACAAAGAAAGCATCATGGCAATGGAGGCGCCAATGGGCATAGGGCTCATATACGGCCCCATCATCCCCGAAACAAAGGCCATAGGCAGAATGGCTGCAATAACGGTGAAAGTAGCCAGTATGGTGGGGTTGCCCACTTCATTAATGGCATAGATCGCGGCCTGCTTAAATGGTAAGCGTTTCATCTTAAAATGCCGGTGCATATTCTCTGCAATGATGATGCTGTCGTCTACCACAATACCCACCACAAACACCAATGCAAACAGGGTAATGCGGTTGAGGGTATAGCCCAGTAAATAATAACTGAATAACGTTAAGGCAAATGTAAGCGGTACCGAAAAGAAAACCACCAGGCCACCACGCCAGCCCATGGCAAGCATTACCAGCACGGTTACGGCAAGTATTGCAATGCCAAGGTGCAAAAGCAGTTCTCCCACTTTATGCGAAGCAGTTTCGCCATAATTTCTTGTTACCTCCATATTGATATCCTGTGGTAATAAAGTTTTTTTAAGCGATTCGGTTTTTTTGAGTACCACATCTGCTATCTTCATGGCATCTGCACCTTTCAGTTTTGAAACTGAAATGGTAACGGCCGGGTAATCTGATTTGTGATTTTTATATTGCTCATTGGCCTGCCCGTATCCAAATGATATATAGTTGGCAGGCGAAGATGGCCCGTCATCTATTTTAGCTACCTGCTTCAGGTAAACCGGCATTTGCTGATTGGTGCCCACTACGAGGTTTTCCACATCTTCTCTTGAAGAGAGGAACTGGCCGGTGGTGAGTAAAAATTCCTTATCGCTGTTAACAAAGCTGCCCGATTGTGAACTGCCATTGTTTGCCTGTATCATCTGCATAATACCCAGTGCGTCCAAACCATTTTCGGCCAGCTTATCTTTATCGAGTATTACTTTCAATTGTCTTGGCCTGCCGCCAATTACTTTTGTAAGAGAAACATCTTTTACCTTTTTTATTTCAGATGCCAGTTCTTCGGCAACCTGCCGTAACTGGTAATCATCATATTTTTCGCTCCACAGGGTAAGGCCGAGCATGGGCACATCATCTATACTGCGTGTTTTAACCATGGGCTGAAAAACGCCTTTGGGAAAAATATCCTGGTTCTTCATCAGTTCATCATAGAGTTTTACGTAAGACCGTTCTATATCCTGCCCTACAAAAAATTGTACAATGATCATTGCCCGGCCGTTCATGGCCATGCTGTGCACATGCTCTACGCCCTTAATATTTGAAATGATCTTTTCGAGGGGTTTTACCACCCGGCTCTCCACTTCTTTAGGGTTGGCGCCGGGGTAACCCACCATAATATCAGCCATTGGCACATTGATCTGCGGTTCTTCTTCACGCGGGATAAGCGTGGAGCTGTACACACCAATCACCATCAGTGCCACCATCAGTAAAATGGTAAGCTTGGAGTTAATAAAAAAATCGGCTACTCTTCCTGAAATTCCTTCTTTCATGTATATTTCTTTTACCGGTAGTTAAACCGCTTTTACTTTTTATTTATTGCACAAATGCCTGGTGCATATTTTTGCTATACAGGTGCTCACTATATTCGCACGGCATAAAATTGCCACAATGATGCTGTTATGGGTTGCAAATGCCGCCGCAAAAATTATTTCGCAATAACCCTTACGCCATTGTATAATTTTCCCTCTGCAGAAAGAATATAGCTTTCGTTTGCGCCAAGGCCGGATAATATTTCCACTTCATTGCCGTAACTATTACCTGTTCTTACCCAGCGCAAAACAGCCGTATTATTATTGCTTATTGTGTAAATGCCGGTAAGCTGGCCGTTTTGTACGAGAGCGGTTTTTGGAACCCTAATGCTGCTGCCTGCCACCTGCCTGTTTTGTGTACGGGTAACAGGGAACTGAACATTTACAAACATGCCTGGTAATAGTTCTTTTTCAAGTTTGGTTAGATTTACTTTTACCAGGTACTGCCCTCCTGTATTGCTGGCCGACATACTGATCTCAGAAACAATACCGGCCGTTATTTTGCCTGTAGATTTAAGGCTAACTTCCACAGGCATTCCTTTTTTAATGCTGGCAATATCATATTCGGATACCATTACAGATGCCTGGAGTTCTGATGGTGCTTCAATGGTGAGCAACGGCATGCCCGGATTTGCCATGTCGCCCTGCTTTACAAATGATTGGGTAACCACTCCCGAAATGGGTGCAGTGATATTACTGTAAGAAAACTGCGCATTCACTTCGTTTTTCATTTGCTGTACCGCACGAAGACCGGCAGTGGCCATTTCAAAGCGGGTGCGCATGTCATCCAGTTCTTTGGAAGTGGCGCTTTGCTGGTTGTATAAATTCTGAAAACGCTCCAGGTCTTTTTTTGCGCTATTATAGTTGGCCTGCGCCTGGGCAATTTGTGCAGTAACCTGGCCACTTTTTGCCTGTACATCGGTGCTGTTTACGTTTACAAGCAGCTGGCCGCGGCCAACCTGCTGACCTACCTGTACGTGAACAGCCGTAATGTATCCCATCATGCGGGTGCTTACGTTGGCGCTGTTTTTAGCTACCAGTTTTCCGCTGGCGTTTACAAATGTTCCTGTATCACTGCCTTGTGCCTTATACAACTGCACCGTAACGGGCTTGTCGGCCTCATTCAGTTTTTTTTCTTTAACCGAGCAGCCTGCACCGGCAGTTATGATTAACAGGAGGGAGATAATGTAAAACTTCATATAATTTATTTGTTTAAGAATCTTAAATATGCTGCGGTGGAATTGTATTCAAAGATCGCCTGCCGGTATTCCAGTTCCTTTTGAAGTACGAGTGTTTCTGCATTGAGGAGGTCGGCCGTTTTTTCGAGCCCCTGTGTAAACCTGTTTCTGCGAATGCGGTAAGCTTCCTGCGTTTGCTCCCAGGCAAGTTTTGTAAGCCACATTTTATTTTCTGCATCGTGCAGCTGTCGCGTGGTTTTATTTAACTCCAGCCGGCTTTGCGCTTTATATTGACTGAATTCTTCTTCTGCCAGCCGGTATTCTGCTTTGGCCTGGGCAATGCTACCCCTGGTTTTAAAGCCATCAAAGATGTTCCAGGATGCCTGCAGGCCCACCATATATCCTTCTCCCCTGAATGCAGTTATTTTTTTGTCATTAAATTCATAGCTGCCAAATGCATTGAGCCTCGGCAGTAATTTTTTCTTTGCTGCAGTTACCATATTGGTGTAGGCTTCCAGCGATTTGTTATAGGCTGCAAGATCTTTTCTTGCCGGGTTAAGTGATGTTAATGCTGTGGCAGTTTTTTCTGGCACAAGGCTGTCCGAAGGTTTCAGCACCTGGTTACTGTCTGAACTGTTCAGTAAAAAATTGATGTAGTCGGAGGCATTACGGATATTAGTTCCGGCATACTGTAACTGGTTGTCAATTTCTGTTACCCTTACCTGTACATTTAATAATTCTGATTTTTGCAGCATGCCATTATTGTAATAGTCTGTTACCAGTTTTAAATTGGCCAGTGCGGTTTGTTTGGCTTCCTTAAGCATATATTGGGCTTTATAGGCCATTTGCAACTGCATATATGATCTTTCAAGTTCAAAAATCACGTACTCGGCCGAACGTTCCATCTTAAATTTTAGGGCATCAGCTTTAGCCCTTGCTGCTTTTCGCTGGTAAACGGCATCGTAATTGAGAATCGGTTGCTGCACTTCAAGTTTGGTTCCGAAATTTTGTATACTGCCCGGGTCGTTGAGCAGGGCCGGGTTAAAGTCGGCCATTCCCACTCTTTCCTGGTTTAACTTAGATCCAAAGGCCATTAAGGGGCTGGAGGTACTCATGGCTGTATAAGAAAGGTTTAAGTTGGGCAGGTACATAGCCCGGGTTTGGCTGTAACCGGCTTCTGCAGCCAGGTAAGCCTGTTCTGCTATCCTTACCTGCAGGTTTTTGTCTGCTGCATTTTTTAAAAGCGCTTCCCTGCTGATGAGGATGCTGTCCTGCGCCTGCAACACCGATGGGTAAAAAATCAATAAAAATAATAGCCGCTTCAATAATGTCATGTACTTCTTTTTTTGAATGAATGCAAAAGTATCAGTACATGTTCAGGCATACAGTAACTTATATCACAAAATGATTTACTGCAGTACCAGGCACAAAAAGGGGATCATTGCCTGTAAAAAAGTTTTTCTCTTACAGCGGGGTTTGTTAAAAGATAACGGTTAAGAAATTCCTGCTGAAGCCTGAGTTTTTGTATAATAGTGGCGTGTTGCTGTTGCAGGCCTTCCGGGTCGTATTGAAAATTGTCTTTGGCTGCAGCGAGTTCGTTAATTTGCTGTTGGGCCTGTTTTAGCCATGCTTCCGCGTCGCCAAGCATGAGGCTTATTGCTGCATCAGGTTTTGATGGCCTGAACTGTTCGTTGCGGTAAACAATGAATTTATTAAGTGCGGCAGTGGCTTTATTAATACAGGCAACTGCATTATTGTACATATACATATATTTTTCACCCCTGATGATGGCTATTTTCATTGAATTGTACTTATGCCATTGGTTGATCATCTCGTCATCAAGTCCTGCCGCGGCAATGCGCCTGTTGGCTGCTTCAAAACGCTGCATGCTGTCCAGTGCAAGGAAATAGATTATCGAATCTTTAATATTCCATGGGGTTTTATTTTTTGATGATGTTCCAATACCGCGTTTGTATTCCCTGTGTGTGAGTGGCTGCGGCAGCAATTGCCAGAGCGGGTCGTAAGGCATATGTCTATCAATAAAAACAGCAGGTTCTGTCATGAAATATTTTGCAGGCTCATGGCCCGCATCCCAGGTAGGATCGCAAAGCAACCACTCATTTTCCTGTTTTACTGCCACCCAGGCATGACCTGCCATACCGCTTTGTTTGCCGTATCCATGTACAACAAAACTCTGTATGTTCATCTTTGAAAGAATATCGCTGAACAGGGCTGCATAATTTTCGCAAACGCCTTTTCGGCGCCGTATTGTGGCCGCCACCCTGGTATCATGATCGCAGTTCCAGTTAAAATAGTAAAGGCTGTCGGTATCGTAACGGATATGTTTTGTTATCCAATAGTAGGCTGCTGAGATCCTGTCCTTTTCTGCTTGTGTGTTTTTTGATATATAGGCAGCAATAGACCCTGATGAGCCTGTTTCAGCCTCCGGAATATTTAAAAAATGCAGTTCCTGGGCAGGTGCAAACTGGGGCAACAGTAACAGGCAAGCTGCAATATATTTCATGGTATAAAATTAACGCCATGAAACTAATTTTAATGCTAAAATTTAACCGGCTGGGTTATTTTTCTTCGAGGGCTTTTAACCTGCTCATTATTGCCTGAATTTGATCATTAAGCGCCCTGTTTTCTTTTTGGAGTTCCTCTATTTGTAATTGCTGTTCCTGGATAGCTTTAACAGCCAATACGCCCATGCCACTGTAATCAAGCGTCAGCAAAGGCTTTGTAATTTCCCTGTCGTACCGCTGGTAAACAAGTTCAGGAAAGTAGGGTTGTACATCCTGGGCCATTACACCAATTACACGGTGGTCGGTGTCTTTGCTATCGGAATAATTATAACTGTAAACTGGTAATTTTTTAAGTACATCTAATACAGGATTTAGCGGCCTGATATTTTTTTTCTTTGTACGGTCAGATAATGCTGTATATATGCCCGTCACCCTGTCGATATTAGCCCGAAGCGAGCCATTTGAATAAAGGTTCAGGGAGCTGTCAATACTACTCACATACAGGCCCCATTTGAGGTTAATACTGGATGGGTGGCGTAATGATAGCTGATCGCCATTGCTGAAGCCGGTGATTTGCAGGCGGCCTTCTGTAACATTATTAATGTCGGTAGCATAAGCGCCAATACCAACATTATGCCGGAGCATACTCATTGAAGGGGTATCTGCTACGGCAGTATTTTGGGGTGTTGCAAATGTGTAAAATGCGAGCCCGTTGTACCGGTTGTCTGAGGGTTGTGTAGTCCCGGGGTTTTCTGTATAACCCGAAATAGCTGCCACCTGGGAGCTTCCGGAAGTATTGTTTTGACTCAATATATAATTGGACTCAAACATCAGGGTTGTTTTTTGCCTGAACTCCCATCCTGCATTGGGTTTACGGTTTACACCCGCTAATACCAGGGCAGGAATATTGTTTTTTGCATTTAAGAGGACAGAATCCACGATCTTTAAAATTTTTACCTTGGGGCTAAAATTCAGGGTGGCTCCGTTATAATTATCCATCATTTCAATTCCATTATTTTTATCCCTGAGCTGTATCCCCAGCAAGCCACCGTTTTGCCACACATTATCAGTCAGGTTATCAGACAGTCTTACCCAGCTAAGGGCTGTGGTACTGTAATAATAGTAGCCACGCTGCATATCGTTTCTTGCACCTTGCACTGTGGTATTGTACACGATCAGTCCATTGGCAGGGTTGGGGATGCTTGTTATATCTTTAAGACTGTCGATTGATACCTGCGGAATTAAAACGCCTTTATTAGTGCTGCTTACATCCAGCATGGCACTTGCCGCAGGCGCTGCGCCAGTAGTATTTATGGCAACTTGTGCATGAATGGTTAAACTAACAAGTAATGCTATGCCGAAAAGAAATATCTTTTTCATTTATTCAGGTTTTACTTAAATAAATGTACCGGCTATTTTAATACTTTGCAATACCTAAAAAAGAGTAGTTTTTTGCCGGAGAATGATTTTATGGACGTATATAGCTGCAAGAGATCTTTGCTGTTTAATACAGAGGATACCTTCATCTTAATATCAGCCTGCTACCCCTGGTGGATTTCTTTTAACGTGCAGCGGCTGAACGTATTAGTAATTAATTGTAGTTAGAAAAGAGAAGCAGTTATTGTTTTTTTTGGCAATTTGCGGCAAGCTATCCAATATCATCCGCATTTTTTCTTGATTCAATACAAAAACTGAAATCAGCTTCAAGCTCAGTTTGTGCATCCTGCATCAAAGTAATTAGTTTCCCAAATTTTTTTAGCTGAAAATCAGACAGGTTTGTAAAAAGAACCGAGAGTGGAAGCACTGCCTCCCCGGTGACCCAATCCCAAAGCGCATCCAGGTTGTTGCCAAAATATTCGGGCAGTTCTGTTTGCTCATGTAAGCTGCGGTAAAATGCTGCCCAGGTATGTATACGGTAAAAATCTATGTTGATTTGTTTGGTCATTTTTCTTCGAATGTTTTATAATGATCGTGTGTTACAAACACCAGCCCGTCGTTCGAAAACAGCAGGCGGTCGGCATTGCGGTGCCCGCAATTATAATTTAAATCGGCCTCGTACCAGGTACGGCCGTTTTTTGTTGGCAATGTTTTTTCACGGTTGGTAAAAATATCTCCGCCAATTGCCCTCCCGGGCAATACATCGCAAAGATTGCCTTTGCCGGCATTCCAGCCTTTGCGGCGGGCTTCCCCTTTTGTGATATAGCAATCCGGCAGTTTCCCGTTTTGTTTCACATAAGGAACCACCAGGTCTTCATTGGTAAGTTTATCTATATCGTTTGTTGATCCGGGGTTTGTATTTTCCGGTCTTTTTTCTTTTCTGTTTTTTGAAGGGTTCTCCGTAACGGTTGGATGATCTTTGTTGCTGTCTGTTATGGTTTGTACATTGTTATTTTTTTTGAATACCAACATGCCAATAATGACCAGCAGCAAAACAATGATGATGATATATTTGAGATCTAACGGAGCCTTATTGTTCATATCGCTAAGATAAGGAATGCCTGGTCAAATAAGGGTGTCAGCTTTTACAAAGGTGACACCCTTATTTGGAGCGGTATTTATAAAAAGGTCATCCACCCAACCAGCAGTTTTAGCCAGAAGTTTGCAAATAAGGGTGTACGACCTTATCGTACCTTAAACCTGAAGCCCAAATAAATGATGCGTTCATTTACCGGGCCCCAAACCATGCTTGCATCAAAAAATTGGCTGAAAGGATCGTTGGCCGAAAGAATAATGTTTTTTTGGGTATAGTTTGTAATATTTTCTGCTCCCAGGTAAATCTCCCATTTTTCTCCCAACCTTTTACTTACCTGGCTGTTTGCCTGAAAATAGGAGGGGGAAAAGGACGGCATTTTTTTGTCGGCGGGATTGCTTTCCGTATAGGGGATGCGTTTTTTGCCGATCCACTGAGTGGTCATATCAAATTTCCAGCCACTGTGCGTTTCATACGCCAGGTTTACAAATGCCCGCTGATTGGCAACCAGGGGTTTTTGCATAAGTCCCCTGGCGTAATTTGTTTTTACATTCAGCCAGCGGTAGGCCAACCTCATATCAAAATGTTCAAATGGAGAATAATTGATCTCAGCCTGTAAACTGTTGGAGAAAGATTTTCCATTTAAGCTGTACACAAACACCTGGTGCGGGTCAAGGTCCATATCTATCACATTCTGCCTGTCAAATCTTGTGTGGTAGGCGTCAATACTCACGCTGCCATTATTGTTATTAATGCGAAAATTGTGTACAAAGTTGAACCCAAAATTCCACCCTTTTTCATAGCCCAGGCCATAACCAAAATTATTTTGTGCCGCAATATGCCATGTTCTCGAACTTGCCAGCAGGCCTGTGTTTTCGGCAAAAATATTGGCAGTACGCCAACCCGATCCGGCAGTAAAACGAAGGTTCGTTTTATTGGTAAAATCGTATTTCAGGTGAAGCCTTGTTATTGTCATTAAGCCATATTCATTATGAGCATCTGCCCGGAGGCCTGCGATGGCTGTAAATTTTCTGAGGCCGCTGAAAGTATATTCAAAAAATGCCCCGGGTACGGTTTCCGTTCTCTTAAAATGTTGGGTAAAAATAGTTTCAGCAAACCGGTCGTTCATAAAACTCAGCCCGGTGCGGTATTTGTGAAAACTGTTGCCTATCACCGACTGAAAAATGAAATTACTATAAAAACTTGTTTGCCGTGCTTTATACGCATTTGTTCCGTAATAAGAATGATTGTTGAAATTGCCTGCCGAAACGATCAATCCTAAACTTTTATATTTCTGCTGCGGAAAAACATAGCCGAGTTTGGCAGTGCCAATATACTGTTCTGCATTTATTCCCAATCCATAGTGGTTGGTTGTTAACCTGTCTTTGTTTTCATCAAAGGCAGTTTCGCCTGCCTGTTTTTTGTCGTTCACCGCTTTTAATGCCAGTTGAAATATCCATCCTTTTGTATCGGCATATTTCCAGCGGCTGATGATATTATATTGCCTTCCAAGCGGCATGTCAAGAAAGCCATCCCTGTTGTCATCATTTTTTGTAAATACGGTACTGGCATGGGTTAGCAGGGCGGTACTCCATTTACTGTTGAAATTTTTAGCCATATTGATATTGCTTTCAAGCCGGCCCATATTGTTTGCATAACCATTAAGCAAGATCCTTTCTGCACGGTCGGGCTTTTTTTCTTCTATATTGATTTGCCCGGAGATGCTTTCGTAGCCATTCAGCACGCTGCCAATACCTTTTGTTACTTCAATGCTTTCGAGCCAGGGGCCCGGAATAAAATTCAGTCCATAGCTCCCTGAAAGGCCACGCAGCTCAGGCGTGTTTTCTGTTGTGAGCATCGAATAGCTTCCCGATAACCCAAGTAACTGAATTTGTTTTAAGCCGGTAACCCCATCACTGTAATTTACATCTACCGATGGGCTGGTTTCAAAACTTTCACTGAGGTTGCAGCAGGCGGCTTTGGCCAGTTCACGGGAAGTGATCACCAGGCTGTTCAGGGTGCTCAAAGAAGAAATATAAGTGGAGGGTACTTTCGATCGCACTACCACTTCGCTGAGATTACTTGTGCTTGAATTCTTTAAGATCACTTTTATATCGCTTACACTGGTTATTTCAACAGTATCTGGCTTAAAGCCCACGTAGCTGATGACCAGTTGCGTTGGTATTTGGGTGGTAAAATGAAATACGCCTGCACTGTCGGAAACTACGGCTGTTTTATTATGCAGGCTTGTAATGCTGGCATTGCCAATGGGCATCATACCCCCTTTTTTATCTTCTTCCATTACAATGCCTGTAATGGTGCCGCTGGCAATTTCTGCCTCATCGTTAACCCCTGCGGGTCCATGTGTGCTCAGGCGGTTGTATTTGCAGCATTCGGGCAGGTTCCGGTAATCGAAATCATTGGCTTTAAAGTCGTGTGTGTCGTGTCCTTTGGAAGCAATTTTTCTTTCAATTTTTTCACGAGTAAGTTTGCTGCTGTCGTAACTTACGGTGAGCATATTTGTTTCAACGATCCATTCTGCAAACTGAACCTTTAGTTTATGTACGGTGCTTTCGATCCTGTCTTTACACATTTCGCAACTGCCAAGCACGCGGAATGTTTCTGTCTTAATATTGTTTTGTGCTATGCCTGCATGGCACAAAAGCACTGCAGGCAGCAAAAGATATTTTTTCATGATTAAGATTTTGATAAGTGAAAAATTATTTTTCAATTCTTATCAAATCCTGAAAACACAGTGGAGTATATTTTTTTTCAGAAGAGAAAGAGGAGGCCCATTGCTGAAATTGTTTTGGCCGGCAGCAGTATCCCCGAAAGTTTCACTTTTTACAGCCGCATACCGGGCGGGCGTAATGTCTTTAAAGGGTACATCTGCAGCAATTGATTTTGTTTCTGCGGCCTTTTGATCGATGCCCAGTTTAAGCGATACTTTTTTGTTTTCGCAACATCCCTTTTTTTTCTTAGGCGAACATCTTGGATTTGTCTGGGTCTTGAGGGTTACAGATTTCAGCTTTCCGCAGCAATAAAAATAGTTGAGGCTGACCCCAAAGGAGGAAAGTCCGTAACTGATTATCAATGCTATAAGGAATAATTTTTTCAACATGTCAAAGATAAACAAAAAAAATCAGCATATGCTTCTCACCTGTTTACCGCCCGTCATTTTAAATCCGGATGCAAAATGTAAATCATTATATTTGGTACCTAAATTTTTTTTATGATAAAACAAGCACTCCTGGGTGAATTTATGCATGAAGCAGAAAACACCCGCAAACTCTTACAGGCCATTCCTGATTCAGCATTGGATTACAAGCCACAACCACATCTTTGGTCGGTTGGTCAACTTGCCTCGCATATTGCCGAGGTTTACAACTGGTTCGACTGCACGTTTAACCAGGATATATTTGATATGGGTGCGTATAAATACGACAAAGGAGATATTAGTAAAGCGGCCAATATTGTAGCAAAATTTGAAGAGAATTTCGCAGCCGCAAAAGCTGTACTTGAAAATTCTGATGAATCAAAGTACATGAACAACTGGCATATGCAGATGGGCGGGCAGGACCTGATGCCGCCCATGCCAAAAGTAGTGGTAGCACGTGGATTTTTATTTAACCACCTGTACCATCACCGCGGCGAACTGGTGGCGCACCTGCGTGCAACCGGCAATAAGATACCAGGTCTTTACGGACCTACTTACGAGGAAAGTATGGCTATGCAGCAGAACTGATTTCGTTATTAACTAACTTATGTTATTACAAGACCGTCCGGCTTGAAAGTTCCCTAAATTTGGGGTAAAATCAACAGCCTGACGGCCTTGTTATTTATGAAATATAATTTAGAGAACAGCAACCTTGCCATAGAAGTAAACACAAACGGCGCCGAACTTCAAAGGCTTTTTAACAAACAAAACGGCATTGAGCATTTATGGAGTGGAGATCCAGCTTATTGGGGAAAATTCAGCCCTGTGCTTTTTCCAATTGTAGGTGCTCTAAAGGAAAATGCTTACCTATACAAGGGCACTGGGTATCATTTACCACGCCATGGCTTTGCCAGGGAAAAAGAATTTACCCTTACCGGTAAAACCGAAGATGAGCTTTGTTTTTTGCTGGATGCCGGTGAAGAAACATTGAAGTTTTACCCCTTTCAGTTTTCATTGGAAATATCTTACCGCCTGCATCAAAATTCCATGTTATGCAACTACACCGTACAAAATAAAGGGGAGGACCTCATGCCTTTTTCATTGGGGGCACATCCGGCATTTGCCCTGCCTTTTTTACCCGGCACCGGTTTTGGAGATTATTTTCTCAGGTTCGATAATGACGAATCTATCATCCGCTGGAAACTCAATGATGCCGGCCTCATCAGCAACGAATCAGTAAAAATAGAACTGGAAAATAATGAGCTTAACCTGCATCACCGGTTATTTGCCGAAGATGCCATTGTTATAAAAGACCTAAGATCGGGCAGCATCCGTCTTTCAGATTCAGAAAATACACATGGTTTTCATTTTGCCTTCAGCAATTTCCCTTTCTTTGGCATATGGTCGGCTAAAAATGCGCCCTTTATTTGCCTCGAACCCTGGCAGGGTATTGCCGATGCGTCTGATCATAACCAGGATATTTTGCAAAAAGAAGGCATTGTTTTACTTCCGCCGGGCCAAAGCTGGAATGCAGGCTGGACTGTGAACTGCTTCTGATAAAAGATCATTTTTTCAATACGTTTTCAAATAATTTAAAAATGCGTTTATATTCATCTGTCCAGCTGCTGGCTTCCACAAAACCATGGTCTTCCATCGGGTAGCTGGCAAGCTCCCAGTTGTCTTTTCCTAATTCTATCATGCGTTGGCCCAGCTTTACTGCATCCTGGTAATGCACGTTCACATCCACCATGCCATGGCAGATCAGTAAATGACCTTTTAACCCTTCTGCAAAATAAAATGGAGAACTTTTTCGGTAGGCAATGCTGTCTGTGGCCGGTTCATTCAAAATATTTGAAGTATAACCATGGTTGTAGTTTGCCCAATCGGTTACCGGCCTTAAAGCAGCACCTGCGGCAAATGTTGCGGGTTCATTAAACAAGGCCATTAACGAAATAAACCCGCCGTACGAGCCACCATAAATGCCGATCCTGATTGGCGATACCCCAAAATTCTTCACAAGGTATTTTGCGGCATCCACGTGGTCGCTAAGGTCTTTTCCTCCCATATGCCTGTAAATGCCTGTTCGCCAGTTGCGGCCATAACCGGCACTGGCACGGTAATCAATATCCATTACATAATAACCCTCATCGGCAAGCAGGTTATTGAACATATATTCACGAAAATAATTGCTCCACCATTTATGCGCATTTTGCAGGTAACCTGCTCCATGCACAAACAACACCGCCGGTTTGGCGGGATGCGGGTTTGCAGGCTTATAAACACGGGCATACACCGGCGCTCCGTCGGCTGCGGGAAAGCTGATGAGTTCGGGTTCTTTCCATGCATAAGATTTAAATTCATCGCTCTGCGCCTTAAAGGTTATTTGCTGTGGTTTTGCCCGGGCAGTATTTTTTTGCAGGTAAAGCTCCCAGGGTTTATTCATGTAAGAATACAGAAATGCAATATATTTTTCATCGGGCGATAAGGATACATTATGCGCACCTGTCATTTGGGTAAGCTTTTCTTTTTTACCGCTGGCAATATCCAGTTTATAAAAATGCTGCTCGCCTGGATGCACTTCATTACTGGTTACATAAAAAGATCTTTTATCGTTGCTCAGCTGCGCTTTCTGTATTTCGTAATTACCGCTTGTAAGTTGTTTTTTTTGTTTGCTGGGCAAACTGACCGTGTATAAATGCGAATAGCCGCTGGCTTCACCCTGGTACCAGAATGTTTGTTCATCGATCCATCCCATGCTGAACAGCCCTGGCCCGCCGATCCAGGCATCATCATGCTGCCGGTCGAGCGGTTCCAGTACATTGTTAGCCGGGTTCCAGCGCATGATCCAGCGGTCTTTATTGTCGAGGCTGCGGATATCAAGTACGGCAAAAGTTCCGGCCGGGCTCCAGATGGGCCCCGAAATAAATACCGGCCGCTTCTCATTTTTCTTTTTTCGCTCTTCATATTGCGCGGGGTAATCTTTTACAAAGGCAGGAATATCCCTGATGCCCGGAATGGTATCGGTGCTGATGGAATAAATGCTGTCCTGCACCCGGTCGTAAATAAAAAAATCGGTTGCTGCCTGCGGGGCGCCTACTTTTGTACGGGTGTTAATATCGTTTGTAAAGCCGCTTTCTGTTACAAATTCGGGTACAATGGCCTGCTTTCCCGAACCAGGTGAAGAAAGGCGATAGCTGATGAAACGTCCGTCGGGACTGATGTTCAGGTTCTGCAGGTTTTTTTCGCCCAAAATTATACTGCGCAGTTCTTTTGCACGGGCTGTTTTATTATAAGCTTCAGCGGCATCTTTTTTTTGTTTTCGCTGTTTTAAAATTTCAAAATAAGCGAGTTGATCCTTTTTGAGCCATTCTTCCTGCACATTTAATTTTTGCGGCGCCCTGCTGCCTTCGGTACGGATATTGGTCAATTGCATTGTTTCGCCCGAAGTAATATCCCATGCGTACAGGTTCCTGTTTGCCTGGTAAACGATCTTTGTTTCTTCAAAACTGAAAACAGGGTTGTTTTCAAAATCAGTGGTTTGGGTAATGCGCCTGGTTTTGCCCGTTTTTAGATCGGCATAGAAAATATCCCCGTCTTTTGAATAAGTATAGGCCCTGCGGTCATTACTGTAAATAATATTGTCGAAAGACAGGAACGCCTGTTTTTGCTGCATACCGGCCTTTACCGGGCTGGTTTGGGTGCTGCTGACGAAATAGAAGGAATCAGCCAGGTTTTTTTCTGGATTCCACAAAAACCAAAGTTTACCTTCATTGTCCCATGAAAGGCCCGATGGGGAAGTTCCGATCCATTTGGGGTCACGCATTATTTTTTCTACGGTAAGTTTACCCAACTGGGCGTTTGCACCCGGTTGAATGAGCAAGAAGAGTGTGCACAAAAGCCATTTCATGATAAATTCGTTTTTAATCTTAAATATATGCTGAAAGTATGGTTAATCCTGTAACATAGGTGAACTTATTGACGGGCGGAAGCTGCTAAAATATTTCCTTTTCGAATTTGTTTTCCGTATAACTTTGCCCGTTATTTTTCCAAAAGCTAATTTCTAATAAATTTAAACTGTGGCACATCAATCAGATATTAATAAAGTAACGGCAGGTGGGTTACTGGTAGCGCTCGGAATCATTTATGGAGATATCGGCACTTCACCTCTTTACGTATTTAACGCAATTATTAATGGCCGGTCCATTGACGAACTGCTGATCATTGGAAGCTTATCCTGTATCATCTGGACACTTACCCTGCAAACAACCATCAAGTATGTGATTCTCACATTGAAGGCCGATAACCGGGGTGAGGGCGGCATCTTTTCTTTGTACACCCTTGTAAGGCGGCAGCGCAAGTGGCTGGTGATACCCGCCATGCTGGGTGGAGCGGCTTTGCTTGCCGATGGTATGATAACCCCGCCGGTGACCGTGACTTCCGCTATCGAAGGTTTAAGAAATATACCGGCGCTTGAAAATATACAAGAACAAACCATCGTCTATATTGTACTGGGAATTTTAGTGTTGCTTTTTTTTATGCAGCAGTTTGGTACCGATATTATCGGCAAACTTTTTGGCCCGGTGATGTTTGTTTGGTTTGGAATGCTGGCGGTGCTCGGTATATCGCATTTATCTGATGATTGGAGTATACTGCGGGCATTCAATCCTTATTATGCTTTTGAACTGTTATCGAAATACCCGGGTGGCTTTTTATTATTGGGAGCAGTGTTTCTTTGCACCACCGGGGCCGAAGCTTTATACAGCGACCTCGGCCACTGCGGCCGTGGTAATATCCGCATTTCATGGATATTCGTAAAAGCCACGCTTATCCTGAACTATCTTGGGCAGGGGGCTTACCTGCTCACACAAAAGGGGAAAATATTTGCCAATCCCGATTTACTTGAAAAAGCATCTTTTATGGCAGATTTTCCGGCAGCACAAAAATTGCAGAGTGTGTTTTTTGCATTGATGCCGCAATGGTTTGTGCTCATTGGAATCGTAATAGCAACACTGGCAGCAGTAATTGCCAGCCAGGCCCTTATAAGCGGGTCATTTACGCTTATAAGCGAAGCTATCCGCCTCAACCTTTGGCCGAAGATGCGTATTAACTATCCAACAGAGGCAAAGGGACAGTTATATATCGGCGGAATCAACCTGTTATTGTTCATTGGCTGTTGCGGAATGGTTTTATACTTCCGTAATTCAGGCGCCATGGAAGCAGCCTATGGATTGGCTATCACGTTATGTATGCTTGCCACCTCGGTACTGTTCAGCAATTTTCTCATCAGCCGCCGGGTACAGCAAGGCTGGGTATGGCTTTTCCTTCTTACTTATTTGATCATTGAGATCAGTTTCCTTATTGCAAACCTCGATAAATTTCCTCATGGTGGTTATGTTACACTGATCGTTGGGGGGGGGCTTTTTGTGGTGATGTATGTATGGTACCGGGCACGTAAGATCAAGAACCGCTACGTGGAGTTTGTACGGGTGGAAGAGTATGTGCCAAAACTGGAAGAATTGAGCAATGATAGCTCGGTTCCAAAATATGCCACACACCTGGTTTATCTTACCAGTGCCAATAGTCCCCGTGAAATTGAACACAAGATCATGTACAGTATCCTCAGCGGTAAGCCCAAGCGTGCAGATATTTACTGGTTTGTGCATGTAGATACGCTTGATGATCCCTATACCTCTGAGTATTCTGTAGAACATATCATTCCAAACGATATCATAAGGGTCGAATTCAGGCTGGGTTTCCGGGTGGCCCCACGCATCAACCTCATGTTTAAAAAAGTGGTGGAAGACCTCGTGGCAAACAAAGAAGTGAACATCATGAGCCGTTATGAAAGCCAGAAAAACAATAACATGGTGGGCGACTTCCAGTTTATTGTAATGGAAAAATTCCTGAGCCAGGATAATGAATTGCCATTCTTCGAAAACCTTATCATGAAGATATATTTCATGCTCAAGGAGTGGAGTGTGAGTGAAGAAAAAGGGTTTGGCCTCGAGCAAAGCAATGTGGCCACAGAGAAATTCCCGCTGGTAGTGGCCCCGGTGAGCAAGCTTAAGATGAAAAGGGTGTACGACAACGAAGACGAATAAGAATCATGCAGTCAATTGATGCACATACATTAAAGCAAAAAATATCCTCGCATGAGGATATTTTGCTGATAGATGTAAGAGAAACCTGGGAGCACGAGGCGTTTAATATCGGCGGGTTGCTGCTGCCCGTAACTGTTATCATGGAAAACCTGCACAGGGTACCCAAACACAAACCTGTGGTCATCTACTGCCAAAAAGGGATCCGCAGTGTGATCGTGATACAAAGGCTGGAGGAAAGATTCGGGTATTCCAATCTCATTAATCTTACAGGCGGTATGGATGCATGGAAAAAAATATTTTGAATTTACCTGTAGGAACACGCCTCGAGGCGTGTTCCTACAGGTAAATTCAAAATATTTTTTTCCATGCATCCATACCGCCTGTAAGATTAATGAGATTGGAATACCCGAATCTTTCCTCCAGCCTTTGTATCACGATCACACTGCGGATCCCTTTTTGGCAGTAGATGACCACAGGTTTGTGTTTGGGTACCCTGTGCAGGTTTTCCATGATAACAGTTACGGGCAGCAGCAACCCGCCGATATTAAACGCCTCGTGCTCCCAGGTTTCTCTTACATCTATCAGCAAAATATCCTCATGCGAGGATATTTTTTGCTTTAATGTATGTGCATCAATTGACTGCATGATTCTTATTCGTCTTCGTTGTCGTACACCCTTTTCATCTTAAGCTTGCTCACCGGGGCCACTACCAGCGGGAATTTCTCTGTGGCCACATTGCTTTGCTCGAGGCCAAACCCTTTTTCTTCACTCACACTCCACTCCTTGAGCATGAAATATATCTTCATGATAAGGTTTTCGAAGAATGGCAATTCATTATCCTGGCTCAGGAATTTTTCCATTACAATAAACTGGAAGTCGCCCACCATGTTATTGTTTTTCTGGCTTTCATAACGGCTCATGATGTTCACTTCTTTGTTTGCCACGAGGTCTTCCACCACTTTTTTAAACATGAGGTTGATGCGTGGGGCCACCCGGAAACCCAGCCTGAATTCGACCCTTATGATATCGTTTGGAATGATATGTTCTACAGAATACTCAGAGGTATAGGGATCATCAAGCGTATCTACATGCACAAACCAGTAAATATCTGCACGCTTGGGCTTACCGCTGAGGATACTGTACATGATCTTGTGTTCAATTTCACGGGGACTATTGGCACTGGTAAGATAAACCAGGTGTGTGGCATATTTTGGAACCGAGCTATCATTGCTCAATTCTTCCAGTTTTGGCACATACTCTTCCACCCGTACAAACTCCACGTAGCGGTTCTTGATCTTACGTGCCCGGTACCATACATACATCACCACAAAAAGCCCCCCCCCAACGATCAGTGTAACATAACCACCATGAGGAAATTTATCGAGGTTTGCAATAAGGAAACTGATCTCAATGATCAAATAAGTAAGAAGGAAAAGCCATACCCAGCCTTGCTGTACCCGGCGGCTGATGAGAAAATTGCTGAACAGTACCGAGGTGGCAAGCATACATAACGTGATAGCCAATCCATAGGCTGCTTCCATGGCGCCTGAATTACGGAAGTATAAAACCATTCCGCAACAGCCAATGAACAATAACAGGTTGATTCCGCCGATATATAACTGTCCCTTTGCCTCTGTTGGATAGTTAATACGCATCTTCGGCCAAAGGTTGAGGCGGATAGCTTCGCTTATAAGCGTAAATGACCCGCTTATAAGGGCCTGGCTGGCAATTACTGCTGCCAGTGTTGCTATTACGATTCCAATGAGCACAAACCATTGCGGCATCAATGCAAAAAACACACTCTGCAATTTTTGTGCTGCCGGAAAATCTGCCATAAAAGATGCTTTTTCAAGTAAATCGGGATTGGCAAATATTTTCCCCTTTTGTGTGAGCAGGTAAGCCCCCTGCCCAAGATAGTTCAGGATAAGCGTGGCTTTTACGAATATCCATGAAATGCGGATATTACCACGGCCGCAGTGGCCGAGGTCGCTGTATAAAGCTTCGGCCCCGGTGGTGCAAAGAAACACTGCTCCCAATAATAAAAAGCCACCCGGGTATTTCGATAACAGTTCAAAAGCATAATAAGGATTGAATGCCCGCAGTATACTCCAATCATCAGATAAATGCGATATACCGAGCACCGCCAGCATTCCAAACCAAACAAACATCACCGGGCCAAAAAGTTTGCCGATAATATCGGTACCAAACTGCTGCATAAAAAAAAGCAACACTAAAATTCCCAGTACAATATAGACGATGGTTTGTTCTTGTATATTTTCAAGCGCCGGTATATTTCTTAAACCTTCGATAGCGGAAGTCACGGTCACCGGCGGGGTTATCATACCATCGGCAAGCAAAGCCGCTCCACCCAGCATGGCGGGTATCACCAGCCACTTGCGCTGCCGCCTTACAAGGGTGTACAAAGAAAAGATGCCGCCCTCACCCCGGTTATCGGCCTTCAATGTGAGAATCACATACTTGATGGTTGTTTGCAGGGTAAGTGTCCAGATGATACAGGATAAGCTTCCAATGATCAGCAGTTCGTCAATGGACCGGCCATTAATAATTGCGTTAAATACGTAAAGAGGTGAAGTGCCGATATCTCCATAAATGATTCCGAGCGCTACCAGTAACCCACCTGCCGTTACTTTATTAATATCTGATTGATGTGCCACAGTTTAAATTTATTAGAAATTAGCTTTTGGAAAAATAACGGGCAAAGTTATACGGAAAACAAATTCGAAAAGGAAATATTTTAGCAGCTTCCGCCCGTCAATAAGTTCACCTATGTTACAGGATTAACCATACTTTCAGCATATATTTAAGATTAAAAACGAATTTATCATGAAATGGCTTTTGTGCACACTCTTCTTGCTCATTCAACCGGGTGCAAACGCCCAGTTGGGTAAACTTACCGTAGAAAAAATAATGCGTGACCCCAAATGGATCGGAACTTCCCCATCGGGCCTTTCATGGGACAATGAAGGTAAACTTTGGTTTTTGTGGAATCCAGAAAAAAACCTGGCTGATTCCTTCTATTTCGTCAGCAGCACCCAAACCAGCCCGGTAAAGGCCGGTATGCAGCAAAAACAGGCGTTCCTGTCTTTCGACAATATTATTTACAGTAATGACCGCAGGGCCTATACTTATTCAAAAGACGGGGATATTTTCTATGCCGATCTAAAAACGGGCAAAACCAGGCGCATTACCCAAACCACTGATTTTGAAAACAACCCTGTTTTCAGTTTTGAAGAAACAAAGATCGTTTACCAGGCAAACAGGAACCTGTACGCATGGGATATTACTTCGGGCGAAACAATGCAATTGACCAATATCCGTACCGAAGGCAGCAGGGCGCCGCAAAAATTAAATGTGCAGGAAGAATGGCTCAAAAAGGATCAACTCGCTTATTTTGAAATTTTAAAACAGCGAAAACAAAAAAAAGATGCCGCTGAAGCTTATAATAAAACAGCCCGTGCAAAAGAACTGCGCAGTATAATTTTGGGCGAAAAAAACCTGCAGAACCTGAACATCAGTCCCGACGGACGTTTCATCAGCTATCGCCTTTCTTCACCTGGTTCGGGAAAGCAGGCCATTGTACCCGAATTTGTAACAGAAAGCGGCTTTACAAACGATATTAACACCCGTACAAAAGTAGGCGCCCCGCAGGCAGCAACCGATTTTTTTATTTACGACCGGGTGCAGGACAGCATTTATTCCATCAGCACCGATACCATTCCGGGCATCAGGGATATTCCTGCCTTTGTAAAAGATTACCCCGCGCAATATGAAGAGCGAAAAAAGAAAAATGAGAAGCGGCCGGTATTTATTTCGGGGCCCATCTGGAGCCCGGCCGGAACTTTTGCCGTACTTGATATCCGCAGCCTCGACAATAAAGACCGCTGGATCATGCGCTGGAACCCGGCTAACAATGTACTGGAACCGCTCGACCGGCAGCATGATGATGCCTGGATCGGCGGGCCAGGGCTGTTCAGCATGGGATGGATCGATGAACAAACATTCTGGTACCAGGGTGAAGCCAGCGGCTATTCGCATTTATACACGGTCAGTTTGCCCAGCAAACAAAAAAAACAACTTACAAGCGGTAATTACGAAATACAGAAAGCGCAGCTGAGCAACGATAAAAGATCTTTTTATGTAACCAGTAATGAAGTGCATCCAGGCGAGCAGCATTTTTATAAACTGGATATTGCCAGCGGTAAAAAAGAAAAGCTTACCCAAATGACAGGTGCGCATAATGTATCCTTATCGCCCGATGAAAAATATATTGCATTTCTGTATTCTTACATGAATAAACCCTGGGAGCTTTACCTGCAAAAAAATACTGCCCGGGCAAAACCACAGCAAATAACCTTTAAGGCGCAGAGCGATGAATTTAAATCTTATGCATGGAAAGAACCCGAACTCATCAGCTTTCCCGCAGCCGACGGAGCGCCGGTGTATGCCCGTGTTTATAAGCCTGCAAACCCGCATCCCGCCAAACCGGCGGTGTTGTTTGTGCATGGAGCAGGTTACCTGCAAAATGCGCATAAATGGTGGAGCAATTATTTTCGTGAATATATGTTCAATAACCTGCTTGCCGATGAGGGTTATTATGTAATGGATATTGATTACCGTGCCAGTGCCGGTTATGGCCGCAACTGGCGAACAGGCATTTACAGGCATATGGGAGGAAAAGACCTTAGCGACCACGTGGATGCCGCAAAATACCTTGTGAAGAATTTTGGGGTATCGCCAATCAGGATCGGCATTTATGGTGGCTCGTACGGCGGGTTTATTTCGTTAATGGCCTTGTTTAATGAACCCGCAACATTTGCCGCAGGTGCTGCTTTAAGGCCGGTAACCGATTGGGCAAACTACAACCATGGTTATACTTCAAATATTTTGAATGAACCGGCCACAGACAGCATTGCCTACCGAAAAAGTTCTCCATTTTATTTTGCAGAAGGGTTAAAAGGTCATTTACTGATCTGCCATGGCATGGTGGATGTGAACGTGCATTACCAGGATGCAGTAAAGCTGGGCCAACGCATGATAGAATTAGGAAAAGACAACTGGGAGCTTGCCAGCTACCCGATGGAAGACCATGGTTTTGTGGAAGCCAGCAGCTGGACAGATGAATATAAACGCATTTTTAAATTATTTGAAAACGTATTGAAAAAATGATCTTTTATCAGAAGCAGTTCACAGTCCAGCCTGCATTCCAGCTTTGGCCCGGCGGAAGTAAAACAATGCCTTCTTTTTGCAAAATATCCTGGTTATGATCAGACGCATCGGCAATACCCTGCCAGGGTTCGAGGCAAATAAAGGGCGCATTTTTAGCCGACCATATGCCAAAGAAAGGGAAATTGCTGAAGGCAAAATGAAAACCATGTGTATTTTCTGAATCTGAAAGACGGATGCTGCCCGATCTTAGGTCTTTTATAACAATGGCATCTTCGGCAAATAACCGGTGATGCAGGTTAAGCTCATTATTTTCCAGTTCTATTTTTACTGATTCGTTGCTGATGAGGCCGGCATCATTGAGTTTCCAGCGGATGATAGATTCGTCATTATCGAACCTGAGAAAATAATCTCCAAAACCGGTGCCGGGTAAAAAAGGCAGGGCAAATGCCGGATGTGCCCCCAATGAAAAAGGCATGAGGTCCTCCCCTTTATTTTGTACGGTGTAGTTGCATAACATGGAATTTTGATGCAGGCGGTAAGATATTTCCAATGAAAACTGAAAGGGGTAAAACTTCAATGTTTCTTCACCGGCATCCAGCAAAAAACAAAGCTCATCTTCGGTTTTACCGGTAAGGGTAAATTCTTTTTCCCTGGCAAAGCCATGGCGTGGTAAATGATACCCAGTGCCCTTGTATAGGTAAGCATTTTCCTTTAGAGCACCTACAATTGGAAAAAGCACAGGGCTGAATTTTCCCCAATAAGCTGGATCTCCACTCCATAAATGCTCAATGCCGTTTTGTTTGTTAAAAAGCCTTTGAAGTTCGGCGCCGTTTGTGTTTACTTCTATGGCAAGGTTGCTGTTCTCTAAATTATATTTCATAAATAACAAGGCCGTCAGGCTGTTGATTTTACCCCAAATTTAGGGAACTTTCAAGCCGGACGGTCTTGTAATAACATAAGTTAGTTAATAACGAAATCAGTTCTGCTGCATAGCCATACTTTCCTCGTAAGTAGGTCCGTAAAGACCTGGTATCTTATTGCCGGTTGCACGCAGGTGCGCCACCAGTTCGCCGCGGTGATGGTACAGGTGGTTAAATAAAAATCCACGTGCTACCACTACTTTTGGCATGGGCGGCATCAGGTCCTGCCCGCCCATCTGCATATGCCAGTTGTTCATGTACTTTGATTCATCAGAATTTTCAAGTACAGCTTTTGCGGCTGCGAAATTCTCTTCAAATTTTGCTACAATATTGGCCGCTTTACTAATATCTCCTTTGTCGTATTTATACGCACCCATATCAAATATATCCTGGTTAAACGTGCAGTCGAACCAGTTGTAAACCTCGGCAATATGCGAGGCAAGTTGACCAACCGACCAAAGATGTGGTTGTGGCTTGTAATCCAATGCTGAATCAGGAATGGCCTGTAAGAGTTTGCGGGTGTTTTCTGCTTCATGCATAAATTCACCCAGGAGTGCTTGTTTTATCATAAAAAAAATTTAGGTACCAAATATAATGATTTACATTTTGCATCCGGATTTAAAATGACGGGCGGTAAACAGGTGAGAAGCATATGCTGATTTTTTTTGTTTATCTTTGACATGTTGAAAAAATTATTCCTTATAGCATTGATAATCAGTTACGGACTTTCCTCCTTTGGGGTCAGCCTCAACTATTTTTATTGCTGCGGAAAGCTGAAATCTGTAACCCTCAAGACCCAGACAAATCCAAGATGTTCGCCTAAGAAAAAAAAGGGATGTTGCGAAAACAAAAAAGTATCGCTTAAACTGGGCATCGATCAAAAGGCCGCAGAAACAAAATCAATTGCTGCAGATGTACCCTTTAAAGACATTACGCCCGCCCGGTATGCGGCTGTAAAAAGTGAAACTTTCGGGGATACTGCTGCCGGCCAAAACAATTTCAGCAATGGGCCTCCTCTTTCTCTTCTGAAAAAAAATATACTCCACTGTGTTTTCAGGATTTGATAAGAATTGAAAAATAATTTTTCACTTATCAAAATCTTAATCATGAAAAAATATCTTTTGCTGCCTGCAGTGCTTTTGTGCCATGCAGGCATAGCACAAAACAATATTAAGACAGAAACATTCCGCGTGCTTGGCAGTTGCGAAATGTGTAAAGACAGGATCGAAAGCACCGTACATAAACTAAAGGTTCAGTTTGCAGAATGGATCGTTGAAACAAATATGCTCACCGTAAGTTACGACAGCAGCAAACTTACTCGTGAAAAAATTGAAAGAAAAATTGCTTCCAAAGGACACGACACACACGACTTTAAAGCCAATGATTTCGATTACCGGAACCTGCCCGAATGCTGCAAATACAACCGCCTGAGCACACATGGACCCGCAGGGGTTAACGATGAGGCAGAAATTGCCAGCGGCACCATTACAGGCATTGTAATGGAAGAAGATAAAAAAGGGGGTATGATGCCCATTGGCAATGCCAGCATTACAAGCCTGCATAATAAAACAGCCGTAGTTTCCGACAGTGCAGGCGTATTTCATTTTACCACCCAAATACCAACGCAACTGGTCATCAGCTACGTGGGCTTTAAGCCAGATACTGTTGAAATAACCAGTGTAAGCGATATAAAAGTGATCTTAAAGAATTCAAGCACAAGTAATCTCAGCGAAGTGGTAGTGCGATCGAAAGTACCCTCCACTTATATTTCTTCTTTGAGCACCCTGAACAGCCTGGTGATCACTTCCCGTGAACTGGCCAAAGCCGCCTGCTGCAACCTCAGTGAAAGTTTTGAAACCAGCCCATCGGTAGATGTAAATTACAGTGATGGGGTTACCGGCTTAAAACAAATTCAGTTACTTGGGTTATCGGGAAGCTATTCGATGCTCACAACAGAAAACACGCCTGAGCTGCGTGGCCTTTCAGGGAGCTATGGACTGAATTTTATTCCGGGCCCCTGGCTCGAAAGCATTGAAGTAACAAAAGGTATTGGCAGCGTGCTGAATGGCTACGAAAGCATCTCCGGGCAAATCAATATAGAAGAAAAAAAGCCCGACCGTGCAGAAAGGATCTTGCTTAATGGTTATGCAAACAATATGGGCCGGCTTGAAAGCAATATCAATATGGCTAAAAATTTCAACAGTAAATGGAGTACCGCCCTGCTAACCCATGCCAGTACCGTATTTACAAAAAATGATGACAACAGGGATGGCTTTCTTGACATGCCGCTTGGAAGGCAATATAATATCATCAGCCGCTGGAAATATGCCGATACAAAAGGATGGATATTTCAACTGGCATTAAAAGCGGTGAACGACAAAAAACAGGCAGGCGAAACTGCCTTTGATGAAAACAAAGACAGGTTAACAACCAACCACTATGGATTGGGAATAAATGCAGAACAGTATATTGGCACTGCCAAACTCGGCTATGTTTTTCCGCAGCAGAAATATAAAAGTTTAGGATTGATCGTTTCGGCAGGCAATTTCAACAATCATTCTTATTACGGAACAAATGCGTATAAAGCACGGCAAACAAGTTTTTATAGTAATTTCATTTTTCAGTCGGTGATAGGCAACAGTTTTCACAAATACCGCACCGGGCTGAGTTTTATGAACGACCGGTTTGCTGAAACTATTTTTACCCAACATTTTAAGAGAACGGAAACCGTACCCGGGGCATTTTTTGAATATACTTTCAGCGGCCTCAGAAAATTTACAGCCATCGCAGGCCTCCGGGCAGATGCTCATAATGAATATGGCTTAATGACAATAACAAGGCTTCACCTGAAATACGATTTTACCAATAAAACGAACCTTCGTTTTACTGCCGGATCGGGTTGGCGTACTGCCAATATTTTTGCCGAAAACACAGGCCTGCTGGCAAGTTCGAGAACATGGCATATTGCGGCACAAAATAATTTTGGTTATGGCCTGGGCTATGAAAAAGGGTGGAATTTTGGGTTCAACTTTGTACACAATTTTCGCATTAATAACAATAATGGCAGCGTGAGTATTGACGCCTACCACACAAGATTTGACAGGCAGAATGTGATAGATATGGACCTTGACCCGCACCAGGTGTTTGTGTACAGCTTAAATGGAAAATCTTTCTCCAACAGTTTACAGGCTGAGATCAATTATTCTCCATTTGAACATTTTGATATGAGGTTGGCCTACCGCTGGCTGAATGTAAAAACAAATTACGCCAGGGGACTTATGCAAAAACCCCTGGTTGCCAATCAGCGGGCATTTGTAAACCTGGCGTATGAAACGCACAGTGGCTGGAAATTTGATATGACCACTCAGTGGATCGGCAAAAAACGCATCCCCTATACGGAAAGCAATCCCGCCGACAAAAAAATGCCGTCCTTTTCCCCCTCCTATTTTCAGGCAAACAGCCAGGTAAGTAAAAGGTTGGGAGAAAAATGGGAGATTTACCTGGGAGCAGAAAATATTACAAACTATACCCAAAAAAACATTATTCTTTCGGCCAACGATCCTTTCAGCCAATTTTTTGATGCAAGCATGGTTTGGGGCCCGGTAAATGAACGCATCATTTATTTGGGCTTCAGGTTTAAGGTACGATAAGGTCGTACACCCTTATTTGCAAACTTCTGGCTAAAACTGCTGGTTGGGTGGATGACCTTTTTATAAATACCGCTCCAAATAAGGGTGTCACCTTTGTAAAAGCTGACACCCTTATTTGACCAGGCATTCCTTATCTTAGCGATATGAACAATAAGGCTCCGTTAGATCTCAAATATATCATCATCATTGTTTTGCTGCTGGTCATTATTGGCATGTTGGTATTCAAAAAAAATAACAATGTACAAACCATAACAGACAGCAACAAAGATCATCCAACCGTTACGGAGAACCCTTCAAAAAACAGAAAAGAAAAAAGACCGGAAAATACAAACCCCGGATCAACAAACGATATAGATAAACTTACCAATGAAGACCTGGTGGTTCCTTATGTGAAACAAAACGGGAAACTGCCGGATTGCTATATCACAAAAGGGGAAGCCCGCCGCAAAGGCTGGAATGCCGGCAAAGGCAATCTTTGCGATGTATTGCCCGGGAGGGCAATTGGCGGAGATATTTTTACCAACCGTGAAAAAACATTGCCAACAAAAAACGGCCGTACCTGGTACGAGGCCGATTTAAATTATAATTGCGGGCACCGCAATGCCGACCGCCTGCTGTTTTCGAACGACGGGCTGGTGTTTGTAACACACGATCATTATAAAACATTCGAAGAAAAATGACCAAACAAATCAACATAGATTTTTACCGTATACATACCTGGGCAGCATTTTACCGCAGCTTACATGAGCAAACAGAACTGCCCGAATATTTTGGCAACAACCTGGATGCGCTTTGGGATTGGGTCACCGGGGAGGCAGTGCTTCCACTCTCGGTTCTTTTTACAAACCTGTCTGATTTTCAGCTAAAAAAATTTGGGAAACTAATTACTTTGATGCAGGATGCACAAACTGAGCTTGAAGCTGATTTCAGTTTTTGTATTGAATCAAGAAAAAATGCGGATGATATTGGATAGCTTGCCGCAAATTGCCAAAAAAAACAATAACTGCTTCTCTTTTCTAACTACAATTAATTACTAATACGTTCAGCCGCTGCACGTTAAAAGAAATCCACCAGGGGTAGCAGGCTGATATTAAGATGAAGGTATCCTCTGTATTAAACAGCAAAGATCTCTTGCAGCTATATACGTCCATAAAATCATTCTCCGGCAAAAAACTACTCTTTTTTAGGTATTGCAAAGTATTAAAATAGCCGGTACATTTATTTAAGTAAAACCTGAATAAATGAAAAAGATATTTCTTTTCGGCATAGCATTACTTGTTAGTTTAACCATTCATGCACAAGTTGCCATAAATACTACTGGCGCAGCGCCTGCGGCAAGTGCCATGCTGGATGTAAGCAGCACTAATAAAGGCGTTTTAATTCCGCAGGTATCAATCGACAGTCTTAAAGATATAACAAGCATCCCCAACCCTGCCAATGGACTGATCGTGTACAATACCACAGTGCAAGGTGCAAGAAACGATATGCAGCGTGGCTACTATTATTACAGTACCACAGCCCTTAGCTGGGTAAGACTGTCTGATAACCTGACTGATAATGTGTGGCAAAACGGTGGCTTGCTGGGGATACAGCTCAGGGATAAAAATAATGGAATTGAAATGATGGATAATTATAACGGAGCCACCCTGAATTTTAGCCCCAAGGTAAAAATTTTAAAGATCGTGGATTCTGTCCTCTTAAATGCAAAAAACAATATTCCTGCCCTGGTATTAGCGGGTGTAAACCGTAAACCCAATGCAGGATGGGAGTTCAGGCAAAAAACAACCCTGATGTTTGAGTCCAATTATATATTGAGTCAAAACAATACTTCCGGAAGCTCCCAGGTGGCAGCTATTTCGGGTTATACAGAAAACCCCGGGACTACACAACCCTCAGACAACCGGTACAACGGGCTCGCATTTTACACATTTGCAACACCCCAAAATACTGCCGTAGCAGATACCCCTTCAATGAGTATGCTCCGGCATAATGTTGGTATTGGCGCTTATGCTACCGACATTAATAATGTTACAGAAGGCCGCCTGCAAATCACCGGCTTCAGCAATGGCGATCAGCTATCATTACGCCACCCATCCAGTATTAACCTCAAATGGGGCCTGTATGTGAGTAGTATTGACAGCTCCCTGAACCTTTATTCAAATGGCTCGCTTCGGGCTAATATCGACAGGGTGACGGGCATATATACAGCATTATCTGACCGTACAAAGAAAAAAAATATCAGGCCGCTAAATCCTGTATTAGATGTACTTAAAAAATTACCAGTTTACAGTTATAATTATTCCGATAGCAAAGACACCGACCACCGTGTAATTGGTGTAATGGCCCAGGATGTACAACCCTACTTTCCTGAACTTGTTTACCAGCGGTACGACAGGGAAATTACAAAGCCTTTGCTGACGCTTGATTACAGTGGCATGGGCGTATTGGCTGTTAAAGCTATCCAGGAACAGCAATTACAAATAGAGGAACTCCAAAAAGAAAACAGGGCGCTTAATGATCAAATTCAGGCAATAATGAGCAGGTTAAAAGCCCTCGAAGAAAAATAACCCAGCCGGTTAAATTTTAGCATTAAAATTAGTTTCATGGCGTTAATTTTATACCATGAAATATATTGCAGCTTGCCTGTTACTGTTGCCCCAGTTTGCACCTGCCCAGGAACTGCATTTTTTAAATATTCCGGAGGCTGAAACAGGCTCATCAGGGTCTATTGCTGCCTATATATCAAAAAACACACAAGCAGAAAAGGACAGGATCTCAGCAGCCTACTATTGGATAACAAAACATATCCGTTACGATACCGACAGCCTTTACTATTTTAACTGGAACTGCGATCATGATACCAGGGTGGCGGCCACAATACGGCGCCGAAAAGGCGTTTGCGAAAATTATGCAGCCCTGTTCAGCGATATTCTTTCAAAGATGAACATACAGAGTTTTGTTGTACATGGATACGGCAAACAAAGCGGTATGGCAGGTCATGCCTGGGTGGCAGTAAAACAGGAAAATGAGTGGTTGCTTTGCGATCCTACCTGGGATGCGGGCCATGAGCCTGCAAAATATTTCATGACAGAACCTGCTGTTTTTATTGATAGACATATGCCTTACGACCCGCTCTGGCAATTGCTGCCGCAGCCACTCACACACAGGGAATACAAACGCGGTATTGGAACATCATCAAAAAATAAAACCCCATGGAATATTAAAGATTCGATAATCTATTTCCTTGCACTGGACAGCATGCAGCGTTTTGAAGCAGCCAACAGGCGCATTGCCGCGGCAGGACTTGATGACGAGATGATCAACCAATGGCATAAGTACAATTCAATGAAAATAGCCATCATCAGGGGTGAAAAATATATGTATATGTACAATAATGCAGTTGCCTGTATTAATAAAGCCACTGCCGCACTTAATAAATTCATTGTTTACCGCAACGAACAGTTCAGGCCATCAAAACCTGATGCAGCAATAAGCCTCATGCTTGGCGACGCGGAAGCATGGCTAAAACAGGCCCAACAGCAAATTAACGAACTCGCTGCAGCCAAAGACAATTTTCAATACGACCCGGAAGGCCTGCAACAGCAACACGCCACTATTATACAAAAACTCAGGCTTCAGCAGGAATTTCTTAACCGTTATCTTTTAACAAACCCCGCTGTAAGAGAAAAACTTTTTTACAGGCAATGATCCCCTTTTTGTGCCTGGTACTGCAGTAAATCATTTTGTGATATAAGTTACTGTATGCCTGAACATGTACTGATACTTTTGCATTCATTCAAAAAAAGAAGTACATGACATTATTGAAGCGGCTATTATTTTTATTGATTTTTTACCCATCGGTGTTGCAGGCGCAGGACAGCATCCTCATCAGCAGGGAAGCGCTTTTAAAAAATGCAGCAGACAAAAACCTGCAGGTAAGGATAGCAGAACAGGCTTACCTGGCTGCAGAAGCCGGTTACAGCCAAACCCGGGCTATGTACCTGCCCAACTTAAACCTTTCTTATACAGCCATGAGTACCTCCAGCCCCTTAATGGCCTTTGGATCTAAGTTAAACCAGGAAAGAGTGGGAATGGCCGACTTTAACCCGGCCCTGCTCAACGACCCGGGCAGTATACAAAATTTCGGAACCAAACTTGAAGTGCAGCAACCGATTCTCAATTACGATGCCGTTTACCAGCGAAAAGCAGCAAGGGCTAAAGCTGATGCCCTAAAATTTAAGATGGAACGTTCGGCCGAGTACGTGATTTTTGAACTTGAAAGATCATATATGCAGTTGCAAATGGCCTATAAAGCCCAATATATGCTTAAGGAAGCCAAACAAACCGCACTGGCCAATTTAAAACTGGTAACAGACTATTACAATAATGGCATGCTGCAAAAATCAGAATTATTAAATGTACAGGTAAGGGTAACAGAAATTGACAACCAGTTACAGTATGCCGGAACTAATATCCGTAATGCCTCCGACTACATCAATTTTTTACTGAACAGTTCAGACAGTAACCAGGTGCTGAAACCTTCGGACAGCCTTGTGCCAGAAAAAACTGCCACAGCATTAACATCACTTAACCCGGCAAGAAAAGATCTTGCAGCCTATAACAAATCGCTGGAAGCCTACACCAATATGGTAACTGCAGCAAAGAAAAAATTACTGCCGAGGCTCAATGCATTTGGCAGCTATGAATTTAATGACAAAAAAATAACTGCATTCAGGGGAGAAGGATATATGGTGGGCCTGCAGGCATCCTGGAACATCTTTGATGGCTTTAAAACCAGGGGTAGCATTGCCCAGGCCAAAGCAGAATACCGGCTGGCAGAAGAAGAATTCAGTCAATATAAAGCGCAAAGCCGGCTGGAGTTAAATAAAACCACGCGACAGCTGCACGATGCAGAAAATAAAATGTGGCTTACAAAACTTGCCTGGGAGCAAACGCAGGAAGCTTACCGCATTCGCAGAAACAGGTTTACACAGGGGCTCGAAAAAACGGCCGACCTCCTCAATGCAGAAACACTCGTACTTCAAAAGGAACTGGAATACCGGCAGGCGATCTTTGAATACAATTCCACCGCAGCATATTTAAGATTCTTAAACAAATAAATTATATGAAGTTTTACATTATCTCCCTCCTGTTAATCATAACTGCCGGTGCAGGCTGCTCGGTTAAAGAAAAAAAACTGAATGAGGCCGACAAGCCCGTTACGGTGCAGTTGTATAAGGCACAAGGCAGTGATACAGGAACATTTGTAAACGCCAGCGGAAAACTGGTAGCTAAAAACAGCGCCAACGTAAGCACCCGCATGATGGGATACATTACGGCTGTTCACGTACAGGTAGGTCAGCAGGTTGGCCGCGGCCAGCTGCTTGTAAACGTAAACAGCACCGATGTACAGGCAAAAAGTGGCCAGGTTACTGCACAAATTGCCCAGGCGCAGGCCAACTATAATAGCGCAAAAAAAGACCTGGAGCGTTTTCAGAATTTATACAACCAGCAAAGCGCCACTTCCAAAGAACTGGATGACATGCGCACCCGCTTTGAAATGGCCACTGCCGGTCTTCGTGCGGTACAGCAAATGAAAAACGAAGTGAATGCGCAGTTTTCTTACAGTAATATCACTGCACCCATTTCGGGAGTGGTTACCCAATCATTTGTAAAGCAGGGCGACATGGCAAATCCGGGCATGCCGTTGCTCACCATTGAAGCACCATCAGAACTCCAGGCATCTGTAATGGTATCCGAATATGATATTGCCAGCATTAAAAAAGGAATGCCTGTGGAAGTTAGCCTTAAATCTACAGGCAAAATAACGGCCGGTATTGTTTCTGAGATCAGTATGTCGGCCAGCAATACAGGAGGGCAGTACCTGGTAAAAGTAAATCTAACCAAACTTGAAAAAGAACTATTACCAGGCATGTTTGTAAATGTTCAGTTCCCTGTTACCCGTACACAAAACAGGCAGGTGGCAGGCAGCAGCATTAGGGTTCCAAAAACCGCTCTCGTACAAAACGGCCAGCTTACCGGCATTTACACAATAAGCAATAATAATACGGCTGTTTTGCGCTGGGTAAGAACAGGTAATAGTTACGGCAATGAAGTGGAAATATTATCCGGCCTTGGCGCAAACGAAAGCTATATTCTTTCTGCAGAGGGAAAATTATACAATGGCGTAAGGGTTATTGCGAAATAATTTTTGCGGCGGCATTTGCAACCCATAACAGCATCATTGTGGCAATTTTATGCCGTGCGAATATAGTGAGCACCTGTATAGCAAAAATATGCACCAGGCATTTGTGCAATAAATAAAAAGTAAAAGCGGTTTAACTACCGGTAAAAGAAATATACATGAAAGAAGGAATTTCAGGAAGAGTAGCCGATTTTTTTATTAACTCCAAGCTTACCATTTTACTGATGGTGGCACTGATGGTGATTGGTGTGTACAGCTCCACGCTTATCCCGCGTGAAGAAGAACCGCAGATCAATGTGCCAATGGCTGATATTATGGTGGGTTACCCCGGCGCCAACCCTAAAGAAGTGGAGAGCCGGGTGGTAAAACCCCTCGAAAAGATCATTTCAAATATTAAGGGCGTAGAGCATGTGCACAGCATGGCCATGAACGGCCGGGCAATGATCATTGTACAATTTTTTGTAGGGCAGGATATAGAACGGTCTTACGTAAAACTCTATGATGAACTGATGAAGAACCAGGATATTTTTCCCAAAGGCGTTTTTCAGCCCATGGTTAAAACACGCAGTATAGATGATGTGCCCATGCTCGGCCTTACCCTGTGGAGCGAAAAATATGATGATTACCAGTTACGGCAGGTTGCCGAAGAACTGGCATCTGAAATAAAAAAGGTAAAAGATGTTTCTCTTACAAAAGTAATTGGCGGCAGGCCAAGACAATTGAAAGTAATACTCGATAAAGATAAGCTGGCCGAAAATGGTTTGGACGCACTGGGTATTATGCAGATGATACAGGCAAACAATGGCAGTTCACAATCGGGCAGCTTTGTTAACAGCGATAAGGAATTTTTACTCACCACCGGCCAGTTCCTCTCTTCAAGAGAAGATGTGGAAAACCTCGTAGTGGGCACCAATCAGCAAATGCCGGTTTACCTGAAGCAGGTAGCTAAAATAGATGACGGGCCATCTTCGCCTGCCAACTATATATCATTTGGATACGGGCAGGCCAATGAGCAATATAAAAATCACAAATCAGATTACCCGGCCGTTACCATTTCAGTTTCAAAACTGAAAGGTGCAGATGCCATGAAGATAGCAGATGTGGTACTCAAAAAAACCGAATCGCTTAAAAAAACTTTATTACCACAGGATATCAATATGGAGGTAACAAGAAATTATGGCGAAACTGCTTCGCATAAAGTGGGAGAACTGCTTTTGCACCTTGGCATTGCAATACTTGCCGTAACCGTGCTGGTAATGCTTGCCATGGGCTGGCGTGGTGGCCTGGTGGTTTTCTTTTCGGTACCGCTTACATTTGCCTTAACGTTATTCAGTTATTATTTACTGGGCTATACCCTCAACCGCATTACCCTGTTTGCATTGGTGTTTGTGGTGGGTATTGTGGTAGACGACAGCATCATCATTGCAGAGAATATGCACCGGCATTTTAAGATGAAACGCTTACCATTTAAGCAGGCCGCGATCTATGCCATTAATGAAGTGGGCAACCCCACCATACTGGCTACTTTCACCGTTATTGCAGCCATTCTGCCTATGGCCTTTGTTTCGGGGATGATGGGGCCGTATATGAGCCCTATGCCCATTGGCGCCTCCATTGCCATGATGCTTTCTTTGTTTGTGGCACTCACTATTACGCCCTACTTAGGATATTACCTGCTCCGCGAAAAAGACAAGCAGCAGCATAAAGACCATCATAACCTCGAAACAAGCCGGATCTATAAACTGTATAAAAAAACAGAACAGCCCTTTCTCGACAGCCGTTTCAAAAGATGGGCCATGCTGGGAATAACAGTATTGCTGCTCATTGGCTCGGTAATCATGTTCTTTACAAAATCGGTGGCAGTAAAAATGCTTCCGTTCGACAATAAGAATGAAGTGCAGGTGGTGATCGATATGCCCGAAGGATCGACGCTTGAAAAAACAGCAGCTGTTACAAAAGATGTATCGGCCTATTTAACCACCCTGCCCGAAGTGGTAAACTACCAGAACTATGTAGGCTCCTCTGCCCCTATCACATTCAACGGGCTGGTACGGCATTACGATTTGCGTGGTGGCAGTAATATGGCCGATATACAGGTAAACCTGCTGCACAAAGAAGACAGGAAATTGCAAAGTCACGAAATAGCCAAAAAAATGCGGCCTGCCATACAGGCAATTGCAAAAAAATACGGCGCCAATATCAAGATCGTGGAAGTGCCGCCAGGGCCACCGGTATTATCAACCATCGTGGCAGAAGTATATGGACCCGATTATGAAAAACAAATTAAAGTGGCCGGTGCAGTAAAACATATACTGGACAGCACCGCCGATGTGGTGGATATCGACTGGATGACGGAAGAACCACAGATAGAATACAAGCTCCGGATAGATAAGGAAAAAGCGATGCTCAATGGCATTGCGCCACAGCAGGTGGTGGGCAATATCACTTACCTGCTGGGTGAACAGCCGGTAAGCGGGCTGTATGATGAACGATCGAACAGCCCCGTGAATATTGTAATGAAGCTGGATGATAAAGACAAAACGACCCTGCAGGATATTCTCAATATTAAAATCAAAGGGGCAGGCGGCAACATGGTTCCGGCAGGCGACATATTAAAAGTAACTGCCGACACTGTACAGAAAACCATTTACAGGAAAGACCAGAAAAGGGTGGTATATGTACTGGCCGATATGGCCGGCAAACTGGAAAGCCCGGTGTATGCGATACTCGGAATGGAAGAAAAACTGAAAAACATAAAACTGCCGCAAGGCTACAGTATCAATGAGCTGTATATGAACCAACCCGAAAGTGAAGAAAATTTTACGGTAAAATGGGATGGCGAGTGGCAGATCACCCTTGAAGTTTTTCGTGACCTTGGTGCGGCTTTCCTGGTGGTGATCATTATAATCTATATGCTGATCGTAGGCTGGTTCCAGAATTTTAAAACACCCATGGTGATGATGATGGCCATCCCGCTTTCGCTGGTGGGCATTGTACTGGGTCACTGGCTGCTCGGTGCATTCTTTACTGCCACATCATTTATAGGCATGATCGCTCTTGCCGGGGTGATGGTACGAAACTCGGTGCTGCTTATCGACTTTATAGAAATAAGGCTGAACGACGGTATACCCATGAAACAGGCCATCATTGATGCGGGAGCTGTGCGCACCACGCCCATCCTGCTCACTACTGGTGCCGTGGTAATTGGTGCCTCCATCATTCTTTTTGATCCCATTTTCCAGGGGCTGGCCATTTCCCTGGTGGCAGGGGCCATTGTATCCACCCTGCTTACGCTCATTGTGGTACCGCTGATCTATTACATGGTTGAAAATAAAAAATGGAGTAAAATACAAAAAGCCAATGAAGAAGAAAGGAAAGAAATAGAAGAAGAAAACCAGGTTAACGGCGAAGAAAATGCAGCAACGGAAATTTAAAAAGACTGTACATCAAATAAAACCAATAAAATGAAACTACTCACACTCACCGTAGTAAGGGAATTTGAAAAAGATGTTAAAAAACTCCTCTTGCATGCCGGGGTCAGTGCATTTACATTTATGCCGGTAACAGGTTATAAGGACCTGTCGGCAGAAAGCCTGGACGAAAATTGGTTTGCCTCCGAAGTAAACGAAACAGATTCGCTCCTTTTTTGGGCCTTTGTGCCGGCAGAAAATGTGCCGAAGGTGGAGGCGGCTGTACAGCATTTCAACGCAAAGCAACAATCGCTTTCACGCATTCATTTATCCATTTTACAAATAGAAAAATCAATATGATCAACAGGTATATCAGGGCAATTGCAGGAGCATTCATCCTGCTAAGCTTATTGCTGGCTGTTTATGCAAATATAAACTGGCTGTGGTTCACTGCATTTGTTGGAGCCAATCTTTTACAATCGTCTTTTACAGGCTGGTGCTTAATGGAAGACATCCTCAAAAAGCTTGGTATAAAATAGTAGCTGTACAACTTCAAAAAAATTCATTTCCTGAATCAGCTGAAAAAATCAATTCATGAAAATAACTTTACCGGTATCAAGATCATAGAGGGCGCCAACAATTTGAACTGCATTTTTCTGGTTTCTTTCCTTTAAAAGAGGTTCAGAGTTTTTCAGGCTGTTCACCCCATGATGAATATTGGCTGTTATTGCATGGTCTATATTATGTTTCAGGCTGTCGGGCAATACTTTTTCTTCTGCTTCCTCCGAAATATGGTCGATGATTTTCTGAATATGATCATGCCCTTTTTCGCCTGAATGTTCCAGGTATGCCCTGATTGCGCCGCATCCTTCGTGCCCCAGCACCACCACCAGGCTGCAGTGCAGGTGTTCAACGGCATACTCGATGCTGCCGAGTTCATAATCGCCAATTATATTACCTGCCGTTCTGATGCTGAAAATATCGCCAAAACCCTGGTCAAAAATAAGTTCGGGCGGCACCCTCGAATCTGAACAACTTACAATGGCAACAAAAGGTTCCTGCCCCTTTTTCAATAAACGTATCCGCTCAAGTGTTTCATCGGGATGTACAGGCTTTCCTTTTACAAAACGGTTGTTTCCCTCCACTAATTTTTCCAAAGGGGTACTGTAACGCCCTGGCCCTGGTGCCGATTTGCAGCATACCAGAAAAACAAAAGTAAGAATGGGGAGGAGCTTCTTCATAAAATGCAGTTAAGGCTTGAGCTGGTAAAATGAAACAGATGCAAAGTTAGCTCCTGCAATAGTACCTGCAAAATATTACCTGTCAATTCTGTGGCTCATTCTGCACATCGAGTCCCCTGAAAAGTTCTGTTTCATTCTTTTTCATTTTTTGAATGATCCGGTTGAGGGCCTCTATGTTTTCCACCCGCCTGTTCATGGCTTTTATCACATGGTTACTCATTACCCAGTTCATGGGGAAACTTTCGGCTGAGTCACGTTTATACAAATTAAATTCGATGTACGATCCCGGTTGCTGTTCGCTGAGGTATTTTTGCAACCGGGTATTGTTAACACTGGTTTGTGATTCGTAAGAACCTGCCATCGTTATCAGCGGGGCTGCCAGGTCGTTATTGAAAGGATGAACCCGTTTTTTCTTACCGCTGCTGTAAGGGCTGTTGATGATATGTATCACGTAAAAACGCAGCTTATGAAGTGCACTGTCCTCGGTGGGCATTAACTTTAATCGTTTTATCCTGTTTATTTCCAGCAGCATTTCGTGTACCACACCGGCGCCGCTGTTATCAAAATAGCCACCATCCACAAAATAATCGTTCCCGATCTTTCCTGCTGGACTTATGTAAGGAAATCTTGCGCTGAGTGCCATGGCACTGCTGAGCCTTATCATGTTTGCTTTGGGCAATGAATCTATAATATCAATGCGGTTACCAAATGCAGCACTGTCGAGGTCAATATTACAGATCACCGCCGGGCTCCCATCCTGCATACGGGTGGAATTAAAAACGGTGATCGGAAAAAGATATTTATCCTTTGCAGGATACAGCGAAGAAAACGGGCCGCTGATGTCTTTTGCCAGGTAATTGGAATGCACCGGGTGTTCCAATGACTGCTCCAGGGCCCGCCCCCTGTCGCCACCAAAAATTTTATAGGTAAGCGGGGCAGCAATATCGGGGCCGAGCATACGTGCCAGGGTAAATGTTAAAAAATCGGATGATAAAACCTCTGTTGATGCCTGCCTGAAACCACTGCCGGCTTTCAGCAATGAATCTTTGTGCATCAGCGATGCCATATAAACCCCGTTGCCAACACTGCCACCCGATGCACCGCTCAGGCAAAAAAGATGTTTGTAAAATGGCAGTGGAAAATTTTTTGTTTCATCTGTAAGTTTGCTGAGTACAAGTGCCGTCCAGTAACCGCTGCGGGAGGCACCTCCGTCGGCCAGTACAAAAAAAACAGGATAGCCGTTTGTATCGGCAAGAATGGCCTGCTTCCTGGAAGAGTCATTCACCCATTCACGCAGGTATTCACGAAAGCCCGGCCTGTTTTTTTCTTCGTCGGCCTGCTTTAAAAGAGAAACCCGGTGTGGTTCGCTGAATAAGCCTACAATAAAAAGAAATGCCAGCAATATAAGATGCACATTTGTTTTCCAGCGCTGCGACAAAAGTGCCAGCAGGTTGCCCACGCCCAATAAAACGGCAAAGGCCAGAAAAATAAAAGCCAACGGGCCAATATACCTCGAAAAAGAGAGGGAGAAAAGCGATGCAAAATAAAATGCCATACATACCAGGGCAATTAGATTAAAGTAAAAAAAGATGGAACGTTCTGCATCACGCATCTCGTGCAGCCATGGATTGTTTTTGAGGCGGTCTTTATCAAAAACCCAATTGAGATAGCCGTCTAAAAAAAGATGTTTTTGCACAGCATCGCGGTTCCACAATGCTATGGAACGCCTGATAATGATCAAAAAAAGAAAACCAAACTGCAGTAGTGCCGTCATAATAATAAGCACCCACTTATTACCCCAAAAAATAACAATAATACAGCAGGCAAGGAGAATGAGCGAGCGCACCATATTTCTGCGGCCGATCAGTACTTTAACCTTGCCGGCATCGGCCTTTTGCTTTTCGTATTTGGTAAAATAATGATGAAAGAAAAAATAAAGAAAAAGTTCAAGCAGTAATAAAAAAGTGATCAGCAGGTTGGGCATCTCATTCATCCTGTCGTGCCGGTAAAAAGCAATAATTAGTACAAAAAAAATAAAGAAGGCGATCAGCCTGGGCCCATGATATAAAAGTTTTTCTCCAATATTAAAATCACGAACACCGTTGTTGAGCTTTGTTACAAAAAGTTCATTATTGTTGTATGCCACCAGCCTGGCAGTATACCAGGTAACAAATACCCAAAAAATAACAGCCAGCACCATGATTGCACCCACCCAGTTGGGCCTTTCCAGGCAATGTCTTACTACATCTCTCCCCTGCCCCAGGGATACCAGCGCAAACAATGCCAGCAGTAAAAAAACTATACCCGGAAAAAAAAGCCAGATGGCCCTTAAAAAATACGGGATCGCTTTTAAAATTAACAGCAGGTTGTTTTTTATGTTTTTAAGCATCGGGAAAGATTGATATGAGGAATTGAAGCACGAATTTCTGCAATAGTAAGCATATTAAAAATACCTAAAAGGGGTAAAAGCTGCCAGTCGCTGAAAAAAGGCGATGAAAAGAACTTTTAATACATTTGGGGGCTTTTTACAAGAACCAGGAATACATGCAGGAAACCCATTTAACATTACCTGTATTTATCAACATATCCAATATCATTGCAAATGAAAAAAATTCTCTCCATAACCTTATTATTTTTTTGGAGCAGCCTTCATGCCGGCACAAATTACTATGTGGCTGCCTCAGGCTCAAACAGCAATAACGGCCTTGCCCCAGCTGCTGCCTTTGGCACAGTAACCTATGCCGCCACAGTAGCCATTCATGGAGACACCATCAACATCATGGGAGGCACATACTTTAATGCAAATTTCGGCAATGGCGATTATTGGAAAGAGGAACAAACGATCAGGATCAACAACAAAAATTCGGCAACGGGCAACTACCTTGTTATAAGACCGTATAATCATGAACAGGTGATTTTAAAAGGTGATGGCAATTTTATTTTTCAGATCAGGAACAGTTCGTACATAAGGGTGGAAGAGCTGGAGCTTTTTGGCGAGTCGGATAATATTCCCCTGCCGCTTGCGCTCGGTTACCAGTTTGCGTTCAAAAGAAATACCAATACGCCCACCACACCTATTGAATACCGCTGCATACCCGGAACCAATACTTTTCAAAGCGGGCTGGAGGATCTAAGTAATCTTACCATTTACAGGCCCTTCTATTTTTTTACCCATGGCGTTGTTGTTCAGGGTTCCCATCATATCAGCATTGAAAATAACCTGATACATCATTTGCCCGGCGAAGGTGTTCGTTTTGTTTCTTCCGATTATGTTTATGCCATTGGCAACGAAATCCATAATTGCTCAAGAAAATCTTCCAACGGGGGGCATGGCATGAGCTGCTACACTCTCAACAGTATTGATAACTACGATGGCGTAAAAATTATTTTTTCTAATAACCTGGTGCATGATAATTATTGCCAGGTTGCTTCCTGGAGCGAATTAAAAACCATCTTCAACCCGGTGATCGATGAGGGTAAGGGTATGACAATACAAAGAACTTTTTCCGCTAACGGCTGGTTGCATGGCCGGATCCTCATAGAAAACAATATTGCTTTTAACAATGGCCTGAGCGGTATCCATATAAACGAAGGCGACAGGATCGATATAATAAACAATACGCTCTATAACAATTCCCGCTATGGAGACGGGAACAATTTAGGGATAAGTGCCGCTTCAGTTAATGATGTAAAAATTTACAATAATATTATCACAACAAATCTTTCATGGGGAGGGTTTAGCATATCTACCACACCCGGTTCTGCCGACCTCGTTGTTTCCAATAATTTGGTGAATGGGGGGCTTGACCCCGATATTGATCTTATTGATGTAAATACCATTGTGGCCGATCCCCTTTTTGCCGATACATTCCAGTTTCAACTCAAAAGTATTTCGCCTGCTATCAACAATGCTCTTAATACAGTTGCACCTGCATTAGATTTTTATTCTATTTCCAGGGATGCTGATCCCGACAGGGGTGCGGCTGAATACAATGCCCCTTCCGTTTGTTACAGTATTAAAACCGGTATCTGGAACAATCCGGCGGTATGGAGTTGCGGACATGTGCCTTTTACATTTGATGAAGTAACCATAGCTGCGGGCCATACCGTTATCGTGAACAAGGATGCACACGCAAAATCGCTGGATGTTTATGGCATTCTCAATATTCAGCCGGCAAGGTTGCTCAGGGTTAAGCAATAGATGTTCATCAAATGAGTACCTGCAAAAAGCTTAGCAACTTTATAAATCCCTTTCGAAAAAATTTAAAAAAAAGCACCTGCCTGCACAGGTGCTCAAAAAAATTTTTTACTCTTTTACTGCGTAAGCGATATTCTCACCTGCACGCCTGCCCTTGTATTGGTAATGGGTGCGCTGGACGAGATATAGGGGATCACTTTACGCCTGTCGTAATAAAGTTTTATGTTCACCCGGTTATTAAGATAATAATCAATGGTTGGGTTGATGGTGATCTCTTTGCTGCCCGCTGTGGGGAAATTGGTATCCTGGTCTAACCGGTTATTAGAGGTAAGGTTATCACGCAGGCGGAAATCAAGGCGGAAATTGATCTCATTATCAAGCTTGCCATCTCCTTTGGCACTCAGGAATTTTGGCAGCTTCAGTCCGCCAAAAAGTTTCAATCCACGCTTACGGAAACCGGCACCCACCACGTACTCGGTACTGCGCACTTCGCTCAGTTGGTAATCGTACAGGCTCAAACTGAGTGTTCTTGATTTAGTGTATTCAAACTTGGCCTGCAGCTGGTTGGTAAACATCATATCAAAACCGATCAGCGGGCTGAACTGTTCTGTAATGGTTACATTGGGCACCAGGAAGTAAGGAATAAAATTCTTGGAGGTACTGTCGTAAAACGAAGGGTAACCAAAATTAAATACATCCTGGTACAGCAATGCCGATGTAAAACCATTCATACTCAGGTTACCTGTATAAGCATGAGAGATATTGAAATTAGTGAATATCTTTTCGAGCCCTTTTATCTTGGTAAGGCCATTGTAGTCGAGCTTCCAGTTTGGTTTTGGCATAATGGACCGGAAAGGATTCGATTTAATATTGGCATTATTTTGCTTGATGAGGGCCACTTTTTCGGGACTCTGGCCTGTATAGGCAGCTATGAACGAAGGAATGAGCACATCCACCGCATACTTGCTGTACCCGTAATAATAACCATCGGGTTGCTGGCCCTGCGAGTAAGGGTTTTGCTGCCCAAGCCTTTTTGAAAGTACCAGCCTGTTTGCCTCAAAAGTTTTAAAGGTTTGCGATATCTGGTTTGGCGGCACTTTTTGGAACAGGGTTTTAAATGCAATATAAGTTATATCAAAACCGCCACCGGTATAAGGGCTCAGGTGTACAAACTTATGATCGGTACCGCCACTGGTATCTATAAAACGGAAAGTTTCACTGAAATTTTTATTGAAAGCCTTGCTCAGGTTAACGGTAATCATGAGGTCCCGCACGGGTTCAATGGTTCCTGTAAGCGTGATGCGCTGATCGAAATTCTGCTGCATCATGGTATTGAAATTCGTATCCCTTGTTATTAAATTCTTACGGGCTGCTTTATCGAGCCAGGCCTTATCGGGTTGTTTGCCCATAATGAAATCGAAGCCGGGTGCCCTGCTTTTAAAATTCTGCCCCAGGTAATTCGTACTGTCCATATAGCCGGGCAGCCTGGTATTGGCATTTTCATTGATCGTAAGATTTGCCTGCTTTACACTGGTAAGCAGTTTACCCAGCACCCTTCCGGCAGTACCTACATAGGGCATGGCTGTTTTATCAACAATGCGTCTTGTTTTCAGCACTTTTTTCCCGCTCTTAAGTGTAACACTGTCTTTCACTTTTTTAATGCGGTTCTTCCATTTTTCTTTATCTTCTATGTTTTTTGGTGCATCGAGCTGGCGCAACCATTTGCTTTTTTGATAAAGCTTGGTAAAATCCAATTGCGCTGTAGCCTCTTTCTGCTGCCCGTTCTCCAGTATGTTTCCAAGTTCAACAGCCAGCCGGCTGGCGCCTATCCAGCGGTAAGTGGCCTGGTATTTCAGGTTGATAGTTGTCCAGTCGAGCAAAGGAAATTTAGCTGTAGGCAGGGTATACGAAAATGCGGCCGTTTGGTTAAAAATGGTGTTTCGTCCACCCTTCATCAGGTTGCGCCAAAGCGTATCTTTCTTTTCTTTTGTATCGAGGTGGCCGGCAGGTTCATCCACACGTGAATTATTGGTGGCGGTATAATCGAAACTGAGCGAACGGGTAAAGTTCCAGCGCATAATGTAATCACGCTGAAATAAAAAGTATTTATCAAATGTTTCGGGCACTTTATATTTGTCGCCACCGCCCACGCTACGTGGCCTTATTACACCAAACTGCCTGCTGAGGTCGGCCCGGAAAGTAAGCTGAGATGGCACATAATTAAAATTAAAATCCTTGATCAGGTCGAACCAATGTGTTTTTGATTTTTTGAACAGTTTTTTGAACGGTTCAATATATTTCGGTTCGGGCGAAAAATTATACCCGATGGCACCGCGGTGTTTTGTTACGTCATTGTATTCTATCAGCGGGCTATGGCTGTAGGTATTGATATAAGAATAACTTACATCAACATTTGAAATATCGTATATCTGCGGCTTCTTGCCATTGGTCTTGTTTTTTCTTACGTTGGTGAAGTTGAGTGTTTTGATTGCAGTAAAATCAACCGATGCCCGCTTGATGGAATCTTTCTGAGATGGGTTTGCATCTCTCAGTTTATCTTTCAGCTTAATGTCCTTATCATATGGATCGTATTCGGGCTTGCTTACAGACTGTGAATAGCTGGCGAGTACCGGTATGGAAAGACCGGCTTTTTTAGGAAGCAGTTTTCCAAGTTCCAGGTTGGTGGTGATATCAAACTGGTGAAAATTATCGCGGTACCGTTCATTGATCCTCTGTTCCAGTGTTCCAAAACCGGCAGTATGCAAATTACCGGAGAGCGAAAGGGTTCCCAGGTCCGCCAGGTTTACATCCACCCTGCCCAAGGCTGCATAACCGCCTTTTTCGTCAATGGATGAAAGCCGCAATTCGTTCACCCACATTTCGCCGCAGGCAACTTCTGCATGACTGGTATTTTCAACCCCAATCAAAATGCCACGCACTTCGGCAAGGTTTGGATTTCCTATTACAGCATACGAATGGCCATTTGCCTGCAACTGGCGGAATATCTGTCCAATGGGTACACCCGAAAGATTCCTGTCCTGCTTCAGGCGGGTAAGCGTGGTAAAATCAAGGTCGAGCGAGTTATTGGGATTCCACAAAGTATCATTATATGCTTCCGAGTCGGGGTTCATACTGGCAGCACTTAATGGAGTAAGATGCAGGGGTATCCTCACCTCATAATAGTTGTTGATGAAATCGGTACCCAGCCTGATCACTGCTGTGAGTTCTTTATCCTGCAGGGTGTTCTGAAATTTCACTGCTTCCTCTGCGTGAATATAGAGCAACAGTTTACGGAACTGGCGCATATCCCTGTCGGCAAATGTTTGGAACACGGCTTTGGCATCTCCTTTTTCCAGGTCGCAAAACTGCAGTGCCATCGACTGTTCGTTTTGCAGGAGGTTCACACCATTGTTGCCCGTGGTTTGCACCCTTTCAATTTCTCTTGGTGTTCGGTATGGAAGCGGTACCCGCCTGTCGTTTTCCTCAATATTTACTGCGCCAATGTTAAGCGGGCTGGTGCTGGCTGTATTGAACAAACCGGTAGAATCGACCTTGTATTTGAATTTACGCCAGATATTACGGGTAAGCTGCAACTGGCCAAAACGGAGCACCACCAAACTATCGGCAAAATCCGTCATATACATACGCATAAAGCGGATAGATTTGAAATCGGGGATATTCCCTACCTTCTGTTCGTATTCACTTACCGGTATACGAAATTGGTACCAGGTTTCATTCCGGTTTGTGCCATCCACCAGGTTTACATTCACTACTTTTTTATCTACAATATAATTGGTACCTATCTGCATTTCGGGATCCTCGGTACGCTTTATATCAACCTTATACTGAAAATATTCTTCCACGGGAGTCAATGTTCCATCCCGGTTAAGGTCTTCTGCATCGGGATAAAGTGTGGCAGCTGTGGTAAATTCACCACCGGTATTGATGGGCGAGTTTCCATTGGGCCCATTAAAATTTTTATAGCGTGCCAGTATACCATCAGCAGCACCAAAGCCGGCATCGCGGTAATTTTTAAAATTATCGGCCGATGGATCGTTGAGTGCCGATTGATAGATGGCCGAACTTGTACCAAAATTTGCAGCAAGACGGTCGAGATAATCCTGTTGCCTCTTGTTAACCTCGGCTGTATCCGATAAGCCATCAAAACCTACATCCTGGTAGGCACGGTCCTGCTCTACATTACTGAATGCATTGGTAACCTGTATAGGGTTTGTTGGAACCCTTCCCCAAACCGTATTGTTTACCTGTGCTGGTATATTAGGAGTTGGAAGTCCATTTTCAAAAAAACGTTGTCCGTCTTTTAAAATATCTTCTGATACTGATCCGAGGTTAAAGTAAAGTTTACCACCATTTGTTGTATTGTACTCAGGCAATATGAACGGATCCTGCATCCAGAACTCGATGAACTCAATATTGGCTGTTTCAAAATCTGTTTGATCAAGACCCCGCATAAGGCCACCCCATTTTTTTCGGGGGTTCTGCAGTTTGCCTGCTGCATTGATCTGCAAGGGCGATGAGGAATAGTTATAAGGACCGCGTTCCTGTGGGTAATATGAAAGATCGAAGGTAACCAACTGGCTTTCTCCAAAACCCGTAGTGCGTTGCGGAAAAATTTCTTTTTGATAAACGGCCCTTGTGCGGGGGTCGCTCAGCAGGCGTGCATCATTAATGGGGTTATTGGCCCCGCGGTATTGCTGCAATGATTGTTCAATTTGGTACCACGACATTTTAGCCCTGTTCATACCATAAATGAGGCTGTTATTACTGTCAGCCTCGGGAAACATGGTTGCACCAAAAACATCTTTTGCGCCGGAAGGTGTGGATGCAAGCATCCAGCTGATGGGCGGAAAGCGCAGGTCGATGCCCGATTTGCTTCCTTCAAAATCGTCGATATAGATCACCCCGTTTTTACCACGGCCAATTTGCGGTGCATGGCCCGGTTTTAATATGGCTCCTTCAAAATAGGCATTTACCGAGGAGGGCGCGGTGGTGGAATAGAAAGGAAGTTTATCGAGCCATTTGGTAAGTCTTGGCACATCTCTCCGGTAACTCAGATCCACCCCGTACATCGCATTACGGATAGGATCTTCATTTAGGTTAACTTTTGTAAAAAAAGGCCTTTCGCTGAGCCTTACCGCTGTAGCCCCTATCGACAATTGTTCCCTGGCAGTGTTCTTAGCCATATAGTCGAGGCGAAGGCCCATGTAAGAGCGCTGCTGCAAACCAAAGCTGGCATTGTTTTCGGAACTTACCTGTATGGGCAGGCCAGCATTCAGGATGGCCTGGTTAATGATGCGGATCGTTCCATAATCGTAATTGATATCATAGTCCACTCCTTCCTGCAATAAGCGCCCGCCGGCGGTTACGGTTACAGAACCACGGGGCACATTATACCCGATACTGATCTCGGAAGAACCGCTGCTTTTAGAAATACCTTTCAGCACAAAGCGGTTGAGGTTTGGATATTGCTGTGCCACAGCTTTAATGGAATCGTACAGTGCATAATACAAAGTGTCTTTGGCAGTGGCAGGAACAGCTGTATAAATTTGTGCGGCAAGGTCACGGCCAAATGGTTCCAGTACAGGAAAGATCACCCGGCTGTATTGCGAAACCACGGTAAAATTTTCCACGTAATCGAAAACGCCATCGGGCTGCGGATCAAGCTGCGAATTTAAGCGGTCAAGATTGATGAGCGAAATGATGGGTGCGCCTTCATTCTTATCGCCAAACGGCACATAGCGTTTTGCACCAAGGCCGGGTTCCTGGAAAACAACATCCAGTTTAAAATCCTGCGGCGTTAATTGCCCGTAACCGATGGTATAAACATTCTTCATCATCAGGTTCCAGATTGGAAGGCTGGTTCGCTGCGATGTGGCTTTTAATAATTTCAGGAACAAAACTTTTTGGGTGGCACTGCTGCTGTCGGGCGGTACATCCTGCGAAAATTCGCCCACCTGGAAAATTTTTCCGTTGTAAGAATATTGAAAAGCCACCGCCAGCACTTCATCGGGCAGCAGGGGCTGGCTTAATGATAAAGTACCGATTTGCGGGTTATAAATATACTGCGTGGAATCGAGTTTACGGGCAAAAGTTTTTTCAAAATCCTGCACCGGGCTCAGCCCAATTGAAATCAGGTTATTGTACACCATGGCCGGGTTGCGTGGATCGGGTTGGGCCAGTACACGCCTCAACACATCATTTGCATCATTTGAAGGAACCGGTAAAGTTGGGAGCGGGTTGATCACCGGGCTGTAGGGTGTGTCTTCGCCAATATCCATCAACCCCACCACGTCACGTGTTTCGGTGGTGGTACCGTTGCGGTTGGTAACCCATGCCTCGAGCCTTAATATCTGAACCGGGCTGGTAATGGCCGGCAGGTTGTTCATGCGCTTGTTATAATTGCGCCTGAAATACTGGCTCAGCAAAAAGTGCCTGTTCTCTTCATATTCGTCGGCCTTAATTTCAAAAGGCTGTGCTGCAGCACCGCCCTGCAGGTTCATATTCTGCCGCTGCGATTTTTGATTGGCCAGTACCGTGGTTATATACAATTTACCAAACTGCAATTGTGTTTTTAAACCAAAGAGCTGCTGTGCCCCTGGTATAAGCGTACCACGGCTCGAAAAGGAAACGTTACCCGCTTCAAAACGCTTGATGATCTCATCATCGGCACCGGTATAATCCAGTTTAAGCTGGTTATCTACATCCAGGTTGGCGATGGTATTATAGTTGATGGGAAATTTAAGTTTATCGCCAATGCTGGCATTCACGTTCACCTGGGCATTCATGTTAAAATCCAGTCCGCCATTTTTGCGGGCCCGTTCGGGCAGGGTGGGATTATCGATCTTTTGGCCCTGGTACCCGGCGGTAAGGTCTACATTACCCTGCGGGGATATTTCTATTTTACCATTGCCAAAAAGCCTGTTAAAAAGGTTATCGTAAAGCGATAGTTTAGGTTTGGTAAGTTTACCCCGGTTGAGGATACTGGTGGTATTGGCCCTTTTTTGAAAATAAGCCACTTCGGCCTGGCGGTAGCGCATTTGCCAGTATTCATCAAAGCTGTAAGTGGTGGGGATGCGGTAATAACGGTCGCCTATTTTTTCGTACACGATGTAACGGCGGTTAATGGCATCGTACACAACAGAGTCTTTAATATTGGCCGGATCGTTGAGGCTGTACATGCTACGTCCGCCTGAAGAAAGCTCATCGCCCCGCCTATCGTGAATGGGATAATGCAGGCTGTCGCCTCCCTGGGCAAAAGAAACCTGCGCACACAAGAAAGCCAGTACTATCTGTAAGAAAGCGGTAAAACTAAATTTTCTGCTAAGCGACATTCCGGTAAATAAGTTTACGTAGAGCTTCTGTCAAATGGCTTTTAGTGCTTTTTTTATCAAATCTTCCAGTTGCAAGGGCCCCGGTTCGGTGCGGGCCACTTTTTTGAGGGCCTGTTCGGCCTGCGATTTTGAAATTCCCAATGCAGTCAATGCTGTTAACGCATCGTATTCCAATGTATTGTTTACAGGTGTTATCAATTCTCCTGTATGAGCCTGCCTGCTCACTTTGTCTTTCAGCTCCAGTACCAGCCTTTCGGCGGTCTTTTTGCCGATCCCCTTCACTGCTTCCAGCGTCTTTACATTTCCGTTTACGATGGCGGCCGTTACTTCCTGGGGCCTGAGGTTAGACAGCATCATACGTGCTGTAGCTGCACCCACCCCCGAAACACTTATCAATAATACGAAAATTTCCTTTTCCTGCCTGTCAGAGAAGCCAAATAAACTGTGACTGTCTTCTTTAACCTGCAGGTAGGTATAGAGTTTCACGTTTTCGAGGCCCTGGATAGCGCTATAGGTATTGAGGCTGATATGAACCTCGTAACCAACGCCGTTTACATCTACATAAACCAGTGCCGGACTTTTATAACTCAATTTTCCCTCCAGGTATGCAATCATAGCTTATCTCCGAGTGTAGGGGCGAAAATAAGGATTTTCCTGTTTAAAACGCCCCAATATTTGCAAATGCTGCTTCATATATACTATTTTCTGCAATAATAGCTGTATTACAAGCTCATATATTTTTTACTGTATTTTTGCAGCCGTGTAAAATAAACACATTAAAATTTAAATGGTTTTATGAGTAAACTGAATGCCGCAATAACCGCTGTAGGAGGGTATGTTCCGGAATACCGACTTACCAACAAAGAAATTGAAAGCCTGGTAGATACCAACGATGAATGGATACGCACCCGTACAGGCATAGAAGAAAGAAGAATATTAAAAGGAGATGGGCTGGGCAGCAGCGATATGGGCGTGGAAGCAGTAAAGGAAATTTTACGTAAAAAAAATATCGATCCATCGGAAATTGAATGCGTGATCTGTGCCACCGTAACGCCCGATATGGTTTTTCCGGCCACGGCCAATATCATTGCCGATAAAGCAGGCATCAACAATGCATTCAGTTTCGACATAGGCGCCGCCTGCTCTGGTTTTTTATATGCACTAACTACGGGCGCCAGTTTTATTGAAAGCGGGCGTTATAAAAAAGTGATCGTGGTGGGTGTGGATAAAATGAGCTCCATTATTGATTACAGCGACCGTGCCACCTGTATTATTTTTGGCGATGGGGCCGGCGCTGTTTTATTAGAACCCACTACAGAAGATACCGGTGTTAAAGACAGTATACTGCGCAGTGATGGCAGCGGCCGGCAGTTCCTGCATATGAAGGCGGGTGGATCGGTAAAACCCGCCACCGTTGAAACGGTACTGGCAAAAGAACATTATGTGTACCAGGAAGGGCAGGCCGTTTTTAAATTTGCCGTAAAAGGAATGGCCGATGTGAGTTATGAACTGATGGAGCGCAACAACCTCAGTGCCGATGATATTGCCTGGCTGGTACCGCACCAGGCCAACCTGCGTATTATTGATGCCACAGCCAACCGTATGAACCTGCCCAAAGAAAAAGTGATGATCAATATTCAAAAGTATGGCAATACCACGGCGGCCACCCTCCCACTCTGCCTTTGGGATTGGGAAACCCAGTTAAAAAAAGGCGACAATATCATTCTTGCCGCATTTGGAGGCGGGTTTACCTGGGGTGCAACCTGGTTGAAGTGGGCCTATTGATCATTTAATATTTATGATTGATGATTTAAGATTTTTTATTGCACGAGTTTTTTTATACAATTGGCGTATGACTCGGGTTCCCATCCAAAATGATTTTAAATTTTTGCCCTGTTAAAAAAAATCTCTGTTCTCCTGAATATCAATAATATTACCCAGATGGTTGTAAATAATTTTACTTTGCCCGCATCCTGTTTCCTTTAGCCTCGTGCGTAAGTTCTGCCAGTCCCAGTGCTTCCATGAGCGGCGGAATATACATACCGAACCTCCCCCGCAATCCTTTTTTTAATCCATACCAGCCGCCAACAGGATTTTTTTCGGAGCGGCCCCATGCTTCCACTGTTCCTTCTTTTGCAGGTTTTTGCTCATCGGCACTGCCAAGCTCCATCCAGTCGCCATGTTTCTTCAGCATTTTATGCAAATCATCCAGGCATCGGTAGTCGTAAAGCAAAACGGTTTTGCCAACTGTACAAACCAGCACATCTTTCCCGTCTTTTTGATCTGTATGCATGGTATATTCCGATGAGAGTGGAGGCGTTTTAAGCACAAGCGGCTTTTCTTTTGTTCCGATTTTATTTTTCATTTTAAAACTTTAAAACTGTTAAAAAATATTCTATCGTGCATTCATGATTGACTCTGCTTCTTTTTTGAGATCAGCTGCAAACTGTTCAAAAGATCGGTCAAAAGACGGGATCATCTTTGCAAATAACGGAAAAAGTGGCCCCCCGATCTTTTCTGTCATAGAAAATAATGTTGTCCCACCAGGGCCATTTTCAAGCAGATAATCCCTTTTTCCCATGGTATCACCCCATGTAAGCTTTTGCCCGGGAACAAATTCTTTCACCTTTAGTTTAAACAGCCTTTTGGCATCAAGTACAGATCTTAGCCTGATCGTTTCGCCTGGTGCAATATTGCCTTCAACTGAAATAACCGTACTGTTCCAGCGGGAAAAATCAACCGCATTGGTAAGCAATGCCCATATAATAGATGCATCGGCCCGGATAGATGTGCTAACAGAGGTTTGGCGGCTGAATATTTTTTTGCTGGTTATTGCTTTGCCGTTCTGTGCTGCAGAAAATGTGTTTGTCATAATAATAAATTTAAACTTTGTGTATTTAATATTCTGACGACCGGGCGCTGAAAAACGATAGGTTAAAGGCCATTTTTTTCTAAAAAATTTTCCATCACTTTCCTATTATGCTCTAAATGATGGAGTTGCAACTCCGCTGCATCCGATTGAAACGGATCAATGCCCTGGATAACCTGCATCCTGAGGTCAAAGAGGCGGTCTTTGCCTTCCTTGCCGGCTTGCCGTGCCATTTCAATTTTCACCAGCTCTTCCTGGGTTTTTTGCTGAGGGTTAAAAATTCCGTTCAGTTCAGAACATTGATGGCAAATACCTTCTTTATTGATCAATGCACATCTGTTATCGAAAATAGAAATCATCTTTTGCCGACCGGTATGCAGGTAATATTTTACCATGGCTTCTGTTGCATCCATTATCAGCATGATCTCTGCCACTTTAAACTCATAAACTTCCTTTAAAAAAATACAGAGCTGCTGTTCCAGGGGCAGGGATTTGGCAATGCAGGTAAAACAAAATGCAATATGCTCCCTTATTTCAAACTGGCCCTGGAGCGAAGTGGTCCTTATATGCATGGCTTCCTGGAAGAACTGCGGATTTGAGAAAGCGGCTTCTTTTGCGATATCGGTTACATTCTCAACCCAGCGCCTCTTTACCCGCAGATTATCCTTTGCCAAATTGGATGCGATACTGAATATCCATGTTTTTAAAGAAGACTCACCCCGGAAGCTGTGCAGCTTTTCGGATGCCCTGATAAAAGTGTCTTGTGTAATATCTTCCGCATCAGCAGCACTTCCTGAAATTCTCAGCATGTATGATTTTAGCTGCCCGCTGCAGCGTTCAAATTCTTTTATTAAATCCTCCTGTGTCATTATAAAATTTTAAACTTGTTTGTAATGAAACAAAAGGTAAGATTTTTTTCAGATCAGGAGTTTAACATCAATTTTATTCCTTCTGTATATTTTACCGGTTCCCATCTAAACTGCTTCTCAAATTTTGTGCTGTCAAAAAAATAATCCTGGTTGTTCTGGTATTGCATTTCAGCAAGCTCGCCCACAACAGGATTGAATAAACCGATCAGCCTGATCATCCATGTTTTCAGGATATAAAAACGTGGCTCTATGCCCATCTGCTTTGCTACCAGGTCAATAAAATCTTTACCGGTAAGTCTTTCATGAGAGGTAGGCAGGTGCCACACCTGGTTGTATACATCGGCTGTATTGCCCAGCAAAGCCATTGCCCGGGCTGCTTCGGGAGTATAGGTAAATGAATGTACCTTATCGGCATTGGCCATCCAGAAAGCTTTTTTACCTTTTTTAAAATTGTCGGTTACAGCAATGTTGAGCATACTCGCTTTATTGGCGGGCCCGTAAAAATCTGCACTGCGGGCAATGATGGCCTGCAGTGCACGATTTTTAACCGCATCAAAGATCATATCGGCAATTTGTTTTCGTACAACCCCTTTTTTGGATGGAGGATCTTGGGCAGCATCCTCTGTCATATGCGGAATTGCCCCGGCTGCATACATATAAACATTGTCGAGAAAAACAAGTTTTGCCTGCTGTTTTATGCATGCGTCAATTACGTTTTGCATTACAAGTGGCCAGTTTTTCTTCCAAACGGTTAACCGGTACTCCAGGCCTGCGGCCAGGTAAACGATCTCCGAACCTTCCACTGCTTTATCAACCTCTGCAGCCTTTGTTAAATCGGCAGGGTACAATTCATCATCGCCGTTTACCTGTGTTGGATTGCGGGCCACAAGGCGGATATGGTTTGTGTATTTTTTTAAAGCTCCAGCCAGCGGAATACCTATAGCGCCACCTGCTCCGAATATTGTTTGCATATTTGATTATTTAATGTAAAACTAAAGCCTGTTAAACGGCAAAACGATAACCCGGGTTAAGATTTTACAGCCTGCATCAACCTTTTCTTAATGCGGCTCAGGCTTTCGGGCGCAACACCCAGGTATTGGGCAATATAACGCTGGGGCACTTTTTGGAAAATTTCAGGCTCCTGTTCCAGCAATTCCTTAAACTGCTTTTCGGGAGTGGAAGAAAGCAGGGATTTGGTGCGGCGGATACTTTCTGCGGCAATGCGTTCCATCAGTATGCCAAAATATTTTGATACGGCCGGAGAAGTGTTCAGCAATTCGGTAAGATCTTCGCAACTGATAAGCAGGCATTTTGAGGGCATCAGCGTTCTCAGGTACGATGAAGCAGGGATCTTTTTTGAAAAGCTTTCGAGGTCGGTAATATAATTATTTTCAAAACAGAATGCACAACTGCGGTCGGCTCCATTTTCGGTAATATAATACTGGTGCAGCCCGCCGTTCAGTACAAAAAATACATCGTGTGCCACAACACCCGGCTGCAGGATCAGTTCATTTTTGCGGTAACTTTTTTCCCGGTAAAAAGAGAGCATATAAGCTGCTTCTTCATCGGAAAGATCCACATCTTTCCGGATGGTATGTATGAGGGGATGATCCATTGTATAAAGTTAGTCAATCCTGCCAGATATAATTTTTTAAAACAAGTACTCAAATACTTCTTTTAATTATTTTTCATTAACTTTACATTCTAAACCTTATCAATGCTGCTCAGCCAAACTTCCAAGGCGGCCATAAAAGCCGTAGCCTGTATAGCAGGTATACAGCACATAAACGGAAACGTACATATTAAACAGATAGTGGCAGAAACCGGCGAAAATGAACATACCATTGCCAAACTGCTGCAGGTACTTGTAAAACAAGATGTAGTGAGCAGCAGCCGTGGAATTGGCGGCGGTTTTTTTATCACAAAAACGCAATTGAAGCAGCCAATCGTTAATATTGTAGTGGCAATTGAGGGCAGCCAGGCCATGAGCGGTTGCGTACTGGGGCTCAGCCGCTGCTCATCATCCCACCCATGCCCTGTACACTTTGAATTCGCAGAAGTAAGAGCCAGGATCGAAAAACTTTTCAGCAGAACAAAAATTTCCGACATCACCGAAACCGTGGCCAGTGGGCTTGGTTTCCTGAAAAATTAAGCCATATGCAGATCAGTGAAGATATTCTTTTAGCCTGGGGTGCAGTAGCAAAAAAATACCGGAAGAATGAATTGATCTTCCATGAAGGAGAAGCCGCCCGTTGTTATCACCAGCTTATAGAAGGCCGTGTGCGAATGTACAGCAGCACCGCAGAAGATAAGGAATTTACCCAGGGTATGTTTGAAGAGGGCTGCAGTTTTGGCGAACCGCCGCTGTTCATAGATGAGCCATACCCCGCAAATGCCGTAGCCATACGCGACAGTGTGGTGCTGAAACTCTCCAAAGATATTTTCCTGAAAATACTGGAAGAATACCCTTACCTGCAAATGGAATTCCTGCAAACTTTTGCCCGCCGGATCTATGATAAATCGATCGCCGCCAAAGACCTGATCAATCATTCTCCCGAAGACCGCATTGCCGCTTTTTTAGAAGTATACAAGAAAAAAACGGGTTCCGACAAACCAGTGGTGGTAGGTTTTACCAGGAAAGAGATCGCCAATTTTACCGGCCTTTGCGTGGAAACAGTGATCCGAACACTCACAAAGATGGAGAAGAAGAAAATGGTTGCCATTAACAACAGGAAGATCGTTTATTAGTTATGAAAATACTGGTTGCAAAAAACTGGCTGCGCTTTTCCATCCTGAACCTTTTGATCGTGGCGGTCATTGGGGTACTGATGCGGTATAAGATCGCCTACAGTTTTCCCTATTTAGACCAAAAACACCTGCAACATGGTCACTCGCATTTTGCATTTACAGGATGGGTCATACATACACTCTACGTACTGATGGCACTTTTTCTGCAACGCACCAGCAGTTGCTTCAACTATAAAAAATACCGTTTTCTTATAATGGCCAACCTGCTTACAGCTTATGGTATGCTTTTTTCCTTTCCTGTGCAGGGGTACGGACCAGTATCAATTGGTTTTTCTTTTTTGTCAACCCTCGTGGGATTTGTGTTCGCCTACCAATACATAAAAGACCTTAAGACCGTGGAAAAAGCGAACCCGGCAAAAAAATGGTATAAGGCAGCGCTGATCTTTAACGTAGTTTCCTCGCTGGGAACTTTTGCGCTGGCCTATATGATGGCCACCAAAAACCTGCACCAGAACTGGTACCTGGCCTCGCTTTATTACTACCTGCATTTTCAGTATAACGGGCTTTTCTTTTTTGCCTGCATGGGGCTCATCACAGGGCGGATGTACCGCATGGGCATTTTACATAAAAATTATGATGTTGTTTTTTGGATGTTTGCAATTGCCTGTGTGCCGGCCTATTTTTTAAGCGCATTATGGATGGATATCCCGGTGATCGTATATGCATTGGTGGTGATCGCCGCAATTGTACAGGTTTGGGCTTGGATCAAATTTCTTTTGATCTTAAAAAACCAGTATGGCATTTTAAAGCCGGTACTCTCAAAAGGCAGCCGCTGGCTTTTTTTGCTTGTCATCATTTCACTCAGCATAAAATTGCTGTTGCAGCTTGGCTCCACCATACCCGAAGTGAGCAAGCTGGCTTTTGGTTTCCGTAATATTGTAATTGCTTACCTGCACCTGGAACTGCTGGCCATTATCACGCTGTTTCTGCTTACCTACATGTTCAGTTTTACCCTGCGTGATGTGGGCAAAAAAGCCCTCACGGCATTGTGGATTTTTACCGCAGGCATTTTTATGAATGAAGCTGTTCTTGGAGTAGTGGGTGTGGCTTCGTTCACTTATACCGCAGTTCCCTATTCGAATGAAATGCTGCTGGGTATTTCGGCGATCATGCTCCTGGGCCTGGTAATACTGCTTGTGCGCTTCAGTGGAAAGCAGGAAACGCATGGATGATGCCTGTAAATTGCCGCAGATCCGTAGATTTGATTGCTCACAAAGGCTCAATGACACAAAGCATTTAAATTCTCGCTGGCCGCTCTGCGCCGCTGCAGCGCTGCGTGAGACTGGTTTTTTGCCGCAGATGCGCAGATTTGATTGTTCACAAAGGCTCAATGACACAAAGCATTTAAATTCTCGCTGGCCGCTCTGCGCCGGCTGCAGCGCTGCGTGAGATTTATTCTCTGCTGCAGATGGGCCAACTGGTAAATAAAAAAAAGAATGTATGATTCAATCTGCGCATCTGCGGCCTCTTTTCCCTTCGAAAATCTTCATTTTTTATGACTGCAAGCATAAAATATTGCCCGTTTATGCTGTTGCTTTGTTGTTCAAAACAGCAATTTTATGAGACATATTTTATCTTCCATGCTCCTGGTATCCTGTGCAGCTTTTTGGAGCTGCAATAGTGGCACCGAAACAAAAACCGATTCAGCCAGTCCTGCAGCTGCTGCCGAAACACACTCGCAGGCGGGTGTTAAAGATGAAACATCCACGCCCGATGTTGTAAAAGTGGCCGTTGGCAGTAAAGACCATACCACCCTGGTTACTGCTGTAAAAGCTGCCGACCTGGTAGATGACCTGAGCAATGCGGGCCCTTTTACCGTTTTTGCACCTACCAACGCAGCGTTTGACAAGCTGCCTGCCGGTACGGTTGAAGGTTTGCTGAAACCAGAAAAGAAAGAAACCCTGGAAGCCATCCTGCAGCACCATGTTTATGTAGGTGTTTTAAAAGCAGACCAGTTAATGGATGGCCAGAGCCTTGGAATGGTGGATGGCACGAGCATAAAAATAACCATGCAGGATGGAAAACCTGTTATTAATGGCAAAGCACATATCCTGGCATCGGTACCTGCCTCTAATGGTATTATACATGTAGTAGATGAGGTGATCACACCCGGACAATAAGTGGAATTATTTTATTTTGTTGTTGATTGTTTAAGGCCCCGTTGAGAACGGGGCCTTACTTGTATTTGCACCAAAAAGTTAAGAGATCTAGTAAGCTATTCTGCAGACATCCCAATTCTTATTTCAAAATTCTAACAGCCTCATCTTCTCATTATCTCCACCGCCTGTTTTACCCAGTCGGTATTTTTATCGAGCGGGTACTGTGGCGGTATGCCAATGCCCTCGTATTGCCGCTGGCTTATGTCGTAACGGGTGGTGGTACAGTTCAGCGTAAACTGCAGGCAGGGTGTTTTTAAAGGATATACGTTCCCGTAACCAACATAACCTCCTGAGTTTTCGCCCATCAGGATGGCTTTTGAGGGATATTGCGCATAAAACAAGAGGTCTTCGCAGGCGCTGGCACAGCCGCGGTTATAGAGGATGGCCACTTTAAGGGGCCAGCTATGTTTTTTAAAAAGGATCGTATTTTTTTCAGCCTTTGCAGGATAAAAGCTATTCAGCTTTACTTTTTTTAATTGCGCCAGTTCTTTCTCTGCCCTCGCAAGATTTTCCTTTCCATAAAACTCCGGGTACTTTTTCATCCCGTTCAATACTTCTTCATTGCGCTCCAGTACATCTTTCGTAACATAGGTCTGCACCAGCAGTTTCATTTTTATAGGTTTAGTATAAAAATATTCCACCAATGGCAATGCATTGCCGGTATTGCCGCCACCATTATTGCGTACGTCAATAATTAGGTATGGCCTTTTATACACTTCGGGCGCAATAGACTTATAAAAACTATCGAGCTGTGTGTAAAGGTTTCCGTGAAAGGAACTTACCTCTATGTAGTTGGTAAGGCTGTCGAGTTGCCGGAACACGTAAGGCTGCTTTTTTTCAGGCACTGTGTAAACAGCAGCAACAGCGCCCGCCTTGGTCCAGGTAATCATCTCGCTGCTGATATTTCCTTTTTCAAATTTTATGCCGGGCAAAACAGACAGGGTATGATCCCGTTTAAAAAGCCGTTGCTGCAGGTTGCCCAGGCTGTCGTATTTAAGTTCCATTTTAACCTGGCCGGGCTTCCACAACAGGGTTTTGCTTCGCAGGATCACGCCGGCATAATCACGATCTGCAGTGACCGACTTTACAATACCGATCTTATAGGTACTGTCGGCCGAATAATAGATACCCTCAATATCTGTGACCGGTTTTTGAGAAAGTATATTTTCATCTGCTGCCAATGTACCCGTTTGCAGGTATTCTTCAGAAGCAAAGAAATTTTTCAGAGATAGGCTGTCCTTTTCATTTACCAAAGGCTGTTCGTCGAAAATGGAAGTATGACTGTCGTTAAAAAACTCCACGTACTGCTGCAGGTATACGAGGCATTTTTTCCGGTTAGGCCTGCTGTATTCTATAAGCGCCGCAATACTGTCGCGGAATTTTTCATAGGCCTCCGAGTTTTTGTCGGTCACATTATCAGAAAATCCGGGGTGGTTCCGCTCCATATAACTGCTGGTAAAAGCATAATCCTGCGCACAGGAGCAGGAGGTTTGTGCTGCGGCTTTAATAGCAAAAAACAGTGTTACGAGGATGATAAATGATCTCATAAAATAGTTAATACGAAGGAAATGAAAATTTTGTTACAAAAAAGTTAGGGTTGTAACAATTTTGCCCAGCACGCATCTAAACTAAAAAAGATGGAAAAATTTACCAGCCCGTTTCAATTGGCTTTACCTGGCAGCATCATACAATAAAAAGTTGCGGCAGAATCGGCATAAGCCTGAGTATTGTGGTACTTTTAAAAAATATTCTCGGCATCTAAAAAAACTTAAAAGAAATTTAAATGAGTACAAGACGAATGCTTTTGAAACAGTTGGGCCTGGGGCTGGCAGGGCTTAGCAGCCTACCACTCAAATCTTTCGCCCTGGAAGCTGAGTTTCTCGGTAAATACCTGCCCAATGGTTCACCCATCAGGCTCAGCTCAAATGAAAATCCATATGGGCCATCTCCCGAAGCAATAAAGGCCATGCAGGCAAAAATTGTTTTGTCGAACAGGTACAACTGGGATCTCGGCAATGCTCTCAGGGAATCGCTGGCACTAAAAAACCAGGTAAGCGCAGATAATATTTTATTGGGTGCCGGTTCTACAGAAATGCTCGGCCTTATTTTGCGGTTTGCTGCTCAAAAAAAAGGAAATATCATTTTGCCGGAGCCCAGTTACAACTATTGGGCTGAAGCAGCCCCTTTACTTGGACTACAAAATATTTCAGTTCCGCTCACAAAGAAAAAAGAGGTTGAACTTTCTTCGATCCTAAAGAAAATGAATCTCTCCACTAGGCTTATTTACATCTGCAATCCAAACAACCCTACAGGTACGGTTTGTGATCATGCCGGATTAACAGCATTTATCAAAGAGGCATCAAAAAAAGCGCTGGTACTGGTGGATGAAGCATATATTGAATATTCAGGTCAACCATCAGTATGCCATCTTGTAAAAGAAAATAAAAACCTGGCTGTTGTAAGAACATTCTCAAAGGTCCATGGGCTTGCAGGGGCACGTGTGGGATATGTAATTGCTCATGCAGCTACAATAGAAAAATTTAGCCAATTGCAGCCTTGGCCAAACGGCAGCACCAGTGCTGTATCGCTTGCTGCTGCGCTGGCATCATTAAAAGATGAAGCATTTTCCAATGAAAGTAAATTAAAAAATGAGGCTGCAAAGCTGTATACGATCGCTGAACTGGAAAAAATTGGGCTACCCTGCATTCCCTCGTCGTCGAACTTCCTTTATTTTTCGCTTGCAAATTACAAAGATGATTATTTTAACAGGTTAAAAAACCGGCAGATCGCCGGAACAAAATTTTATGAGGAGGCGGGCAAGTGGACACGCATCACAATTGGAACTATGGAAGAAATGCAGCAATTCATTGCGGCACTGGTGTAAATAATCATTCAAATATTTTCAACTGCATTACCGTTGCAATAGCATAAGCTTTTTGTTTGATGAGGCTGGCTTTTTCGCCATTGTACATTTCGTCCACCGTGGCGTTGAAAATTTTGATCCATTGGGAAAAAAGCTTTGTATTCATAGGCTTTTTTTTGTGGATGGTCTGGTGAACCGTCATAGGATTACCGTCGTAACTGCCGGTGTAAAAAATGGCATTTTCCCAGAAACGGTACATAACGGGCAAATGCTTATCCCAGTTTGTTTTGGCAAAATGGGGGGCGAGTTGTTTATCGGACTTTAGCTTTTCGTAAAAAGCAAAGATGAGCTTTTCGATATCTTTCCGGTTGGCTATATCTTTTTTCATCTTATAATTTTTTTATACCTGGGGATCAGCCCTGTGTAAGTAAACATAAACTGTCGTCCAGCGCAGCAACATTGTGTGTAATCTTTGCGGGAATTTCTGTTTCATCATATTCGTTCAATGTAATTTCCTTTTCCCCTTCTTTATAAACCACGCTTCCTTTAAGCACGGTAAGCTTCGAGGGCAGGATGGCCTGGTGCTCGTGCAGCAGCATCCCGCTTTTAAAGGCGATGGCTATCACTTTAAAATGTTCCCCTTTGTGCAAAGCTCTGGCAACGGGATGCGTACTGTTTTCCAGCTGTTGTAAAATTTCTTTTATAACCATATTTTCGAACGCAGATACTGATGATTCTTATGATTGATTATGACCATCTGCGTATATCTTAAAGATCATAACAATCAGTGTTCCTACAGATCTTTCTTCCTGAACCTCCGCTGCGAAATCAAATACGGAACCAGTATCCACAACATCAGCAATGCAAATGCCATAAGCAACCCGGGGCCGGTTCCAAAAAAATCCTTAAAAATGGCACCGGTATAACCCATCATAGCACTTACATCGAGGTGCAGCAGCACCAATATCCTGCTCAGGTCTATCGGGTTAAGCGATGTAAATGCGATCATCGGCTTTTCAATAGGATAATCTGCAAACTGGAACAGGAAAAACAACAGCAACCCATCGAACAACAGTGCAAAGAATAACCAGAGCATAATGGAAATACCAATACCCTTTGCCTTATCTCTTGCCATGATGGCACTTAAACATGCCAGTGCAATGAACACCATGGTAATAATGCAACCCACCGCCAGCATCATAAAGCCGGTGGCGCCTGCTGCATTTATAAGAATGGGAATACCCGCACCCACCATAAATGCCGGTACCAGCGAAAGACAGAGCCCGGCAAATAAACTGAACCATATTTTTTTGCGTTGTACCGGCTGGCTTAATAACAACTCAATGAATTCGCTGCTGTTGTAGAGGTAAATGGTGGAAAAAATTATAGATACCAGCGGCACTGTAAGCAAAATGATATTCAGCATGGTAAGCGTACCCTTGGTGGTATTGTCTTCCAAACCAAATACGCTCCAGCTCAAAACCGCCAGCAGCAGGGTGTAAGCGATCACCGTGCGGTTTTTTAAAATATCGAGTACCACAAATTTTGTTATACGGTTCATACCTGCTCCGCTTTTAAAATGTTAGCAATGGCTTTCGATATTTTTTTCTCGCCGGTGTTTTCCTGCAGCACTTCCAGGTTGTGGTGAAACTGCACCTGCCCGTCCTGCATGTAGATCACCTGTGTAACCAGGTCATCCAGTTCGCTCAGCAGGTGTGATGTAATGAGGATCAGTTTGCCTTTTTCTTTTTCTTTGATGATCTTCTCTTTTAATATTTCAGACGAGAGCGGATCGAGGCCTGCGGTGGGTTCATCTAAGATCAATACAGCCGGGCTGAATAAGAATGCCAGCGTGGCACTTACCTTTTGTGTGGTTCCCCCGCTGAGCGTGCCCATCCGTTTGTTGTACAAAGAAGGAAGCTGAAAAGCATTGAGCAGTTCTTCATCGGTTTCTTTGGCATCACTGCGCAGTTGTTTGATCATACTGATGATATGCTCAATGGTCATATTTTGGGGGTAATGGCCTATCTGCGGCATATACCCGATCTGCCTGCGGTACAGGTAATCTTTTGCAATATCTTTTCCATTAAAGAGGATCTGTCCTGCGGAGGGAACCACCATACCTAAAATGGTTTTAATAAGCGTGGTTTTTCCACAGCCGTTTGGGCCAATGAGGGCAATACATTCTCCCTTTTTACAAAACAGATCAATATGCTTCAGCACCCCGAGCTTTCCAAAATTCTTCGATATGTTTTTAATTTCAATCATAAGGGTAGTGAATGCATCAAAGGTGTTTTATCAATAAAATTATCGGGTGTAAGACTGGGAATGAGCTTTTCCGATTTATCTAAAAGCGATACAATAAAACTGCGGAACAGTATCATGGCAGGCGGATTTTTTTCCACGATCACAGAAAACAAACTAAGCGGATGGTAAGGCACATCGCCGGTATTGTCTTTGTTGAGATCGTATCCTTCGTACTTATCCCAAAAATTGCTGTTAAATGTATTGAGCACCAGCGAACCATTTGTACCCATATCAAAAGTATTGCCAATGAAATTATTGGAGGTAACGGTATTGTCCATACAGCTTGCCTGTATCTTCATGGCCCAGCCATTACTCCTGAAAATATTTTTCTCTACCAGCATCCGGCTGGTACCTTCCATATAAATACCAGATGTGTTGTTTAAAAACCGGTTGCCCACAATATGGCTGTCAGAAATTTCCTTTAACATGAGCCCGTAAGCCGCATCGCCCCAGTTTTCTTCAAACAGGTTGTTATACATACGCACCTCTTTGGTGAACATTACGGCAACCCCGGCACCGTTGTTCCTGAATACATTTGTTATGTAGGCATCGTTGTTAGAAAACATGAAATGCAGGCCATAACGGATATTTTCGTACGAAATATTCCGCCAGATGATCGAATTGGTTACAAATTCAAAGTAAATACCATCGCGGTGGCCCGACACTTCATTGGCAATGATTTGCATGCTGTCGCTTTTCCAGCAGTGAATGCCATTGCCGATCTCCTGTTCTTCCACGCCGTAAGCTTTGATACGGTTATTTTTAATAATACAGTGAAGCCCGTATTGAATATATATGCCAAAGAAATTGTCTTCGAGCACATTATTACTGATGGTTACATATTTGCTGTCGTAAACTTTGATGCCGCCGGGGTCGTCGAGTGTGGCGAAGCCCGAATGCTGTACCCTGAATCCGTTCATGGTCACACTGTCGGCCTTAATGGAAACAACTTCAAATTTCTTTTGCCCATCCAGTACAGGAAATCCTTCGCCTAAAAAAAAGACCTGCTTGTCTATCACCAGGTTGCCTTCTTTATACAGGCCCCCGTGCACCAGTATGGTATCCCCATTTTTGCTGCCGGCCAGTGCATCCTTTATTTTTTTATAGGAATGATGGATGCCCACGTGCAGAACCCTTGCAGGCAATTGCAGGCAACTGAAGAGAAAAAATAAAGAAATTAAGAATTTCATGTTTTTATTGTACCAAAGAAATCCGGGACTTTTTATAATGAGTTTAGCGATCTGTTTTAAATTCATTTCTGAATATCTTCCCAACTTACGATCTGTGCGCCGGTTTCTTCAGCAAACTTTCCTGCGCTTTCTCTGTTGCCGAAGGCAGCTGTATTTCCGGCCATCGGGCTTTTCAAATTTCCTCCTTTAATAAATACGGCTGCAGGGGCCTTAACAAATTTTCCGGGTGCTTCAAAATCAGAAAAATAAAACGAGGCGCTTTCGTTCGCCAGTTTTTCTTTTGAATAACTGATGATACAGACGGCATCGTCAAATTTATACAGCCTTCCCTTCTTTGTGATTATTTCGGCTGCATACCGGGCATCAGAAATAGGCATTTTGCAATAAGTACAGGCATCCACATTCAATTGCACCGGCTCCGGTCCTTTGGCAGTACAGGATGCAAAAAACAGTATTGTTACAAATATTACCAGTGGCTTCATACTATATTTTCTTTTTTGCAAATTTAGCCTCATAAACCACAGCGGTCAACATGGCCAGCCCGGCTCCAATGAACAACCATCCACCAATATCGGGGAAGGAGTACGCCCCAAAATTGAGCAATTGCTTGAAACCGATCAACGGTGGTTGGTAGGCCATCCCGGGAACAATAATGGCTGCATTGGGATCGAGGTTATGGCCATAATCGTACTCCCATTTCCAGAAATCATACATGGCAAAAATGCCAAAAGCAACAAATAATCCGAAAAGCCAGTACAGTATTTTTTTTCTCCCAAGAGCTGCCACCAAAAGGCAAGCCATTGCAAAAAATCCAATAATGTAAGGCAGTATAGTAAATTCTATAAAATCTTCTTTATGCAGCGTTTTCATACCAATATAGTGGTTCAGCCCATTGATGATCTCTACATTACCCCCCAGTTTATCGGGGTAGATCAACAGGTTCAAACCTTCGGGATATTGCGGTGCATCAAGGTCAATCCTCCATAATGGTACAAATATGGATACCACAAGGGCCACTGCTGCCAGGGAAAGGATGACCCTCGACAGCAGGGATAGCTTTTTATTATTCATCTTCGTAATATTTATTCCACTCAAATAACAAAGGGGCAGCGAATAATTTCACCGCCCCTTTATGCTTATTTCTCAATAGTGTTTACTTCTTGGGTGCGGTGTCTGCAACTGCTGCTGCAGGTTTAGCTGCATCCGCAGCCGGCATATTTTTGCCCACGCTGTAGGTAAGCGGTACATTGCTGCCTGCAGGAGAAACCCTGATATAGCCCTGCATTTCCTGGTGCAGTGCACTACAGAAATCTGTACAGTACATTGGCCAGATGCCCACTTTATCGGGTACCCATTTAAGCGTAGAAGTTTCACCCGGCATGATCAGCAATTCGGCATTACTGGCGCCTTTTACTGCAAAGCCATGAGGAACATCCCAATCCTGCTCAAGGTTGGTCACATGAAAATAAACCTCATCGCCCAATTTTACCCCTTCAATATTATCCGGTGCAAAGTGAGAGCGTATCGAAGTCATGTAAACATGAACCTGGTTGCCCTGGCGTATAACCTTACTTTCCGGTTCGCCTTTGGCCACATAAGGATTTTTATTATCTGCAATTGGAAATATTTTCCTGGAATTCTTACTGATCAGGTCTGCCGGTGCAGCCTGTGCATAGTGTGGTTCCCCAATAGTGGGGAAGTCGAGTATCAACTGCATTTTATCTCCGCTGATATCGAACAATTGTGCACTTTGTGCCAGTTCAGGGCCGGTAGGAAGGTAACGGTCTTTGGTGATCTTATTATAAGCGATCACGTATTTACCAAATGGCTTCTTGCTGTCGCCGCCTGGTATACAAAGGTGGCCTACAGAATAATAAGTGGGAACACGGTCGATCACTTTCAGGTCTTTGATATTCCATTTAACCAGTTCGGATGATACAAAGAATGAAGTGATGGCATTGCCCTGTCCGTCGAATTCTGTATGCAATGGGCCAAGTCCGGGTTTTTTCACTTCGCCGTACAAGGCTGCTTCGTATTTAATTACAGGCACACCATCGTATTCTCCATCGAATGCCTTATCGGCAATGGCCTTTTGTAATTTATCGAAACTGAAAACGGGGATCAATGCAGCCAGCTTACCACTTCCAACAATGTATTCACCTGTGGGATCCACATCGCAACCGTGTGGAGATTTAGGACATGGGATCATGTAAACGATATCTTTCAGTTCTTTTACATCCAGTACATTCACTTCTGTTTTCATTTCAGACTTGGCCGTATGCGTGCTTTCGTCGTACCAATTGTGTGCATATTTTGCGGGAAGTTTTTTACCCTTACCTGCCTTGAGGTATTCTTCGGCTTTTTTCCAATTCACGGCCATAATGAAGTCTTTATCTTTTTGCGAAGCATTTACTTCAAGCAGGGTATTGGCCTGTTCGGTATTATAACAGCTGAAGAAGAACCAGCCGTGCGACTTGCCTTTACCGGCATGACTGAGGTCGAAGTTTACGCCGGGGCAACGCAGCTGAAATGCGATTTCCATCTTTCCTTCTTTGCTTACGCTGATGAAACTTATAGATCCCTGGAAGTTTTGCTTATAGGTATTGATGGGCACATCGCCGTTTGCATCATCGGCAGGAACACTGAAGCGTGTACCGGCCACTACATATTCTGTATTTTCTGTGATGAACGGAGAAGAGTGGTTGCCACCACTGTTTGGCAGTTCAATGATCTCATCTGTACGGAAACTGGTTAAGCTGATACGGGCCACACGTGGGGTATTGTTGGCATTGCCAAAAACCCAGCGGCCATCCACTTCACCATTGGTTTGCGAAAGTTCGGGGTGGTGCAGATCGTCCCAGGGAACAAAGCCGTGAGAAGTGTTAAGCATCGGTTTTGTTTCTTCGCTATAACCCCAACCTTTTTCGGGATCAACAGAAAAAACAGGAATTACCCGCAGCAACCGGCCGCTTGGTATTCCATAAACACTCATTTGCCCGCTGAAGCCGCCGCTTACAAAATTGTAAAACTCATCGTATTTACCAGGGGCCACATAGGCCTTGGCGGCTGCATCGCTGCTCACGCCGCTGGCTGTATTTTTAGGTTTACAGGAACCCAATGAAAGCACTGCAGCCGTTGCCAAAACAGCGCAGATAATTATTGATAGTTTATTTCTCATAAAAATTAATTTCAAAATTTAATAACCGGTTTACTTTACTCCGTCGTTTTTACGCATGAACTCAAGCAGGTTTCTTGCATCGGTATCTGTAAGGCTTTGGTTAGGCATACGTACCAGGCATATCTCAAGCTGAGCCTGCAATTCTGGATCTTTTTCAATCATTCCTTCGGGGTTGGTAATAAAATTCATGATCCATTCTGGTGCCCGGCGGGCGGTAACCCCTTTCCATCCGGGGCCTACTAATTTTTCATCTGTTGTTTTATGGCAGCTGGTACATTTTACGCCGGCAATTTTCTCTCCCTCTGTAGCAAGGGTATTATCAAGTACTCCTAATTTCAGGTTTTCTGCCGTATACTTGCCTTCGCCACGCTTTGGATCATATTTAGCCGGATCGCTCACCATACTTTTAGGCCCTTCCTCTTTGGAGCCATCGCTGGATTTGTTCTCAGATTTATTTCCACCACAGCTTCCCAGGATACCAAGCCCGATGATAGCAGATAAAATGATTGTTTTTTTCATGAAGAAATTTTTGAAAGGTTATTTTGCTGTTGAATTATAGGTACAAAATTGCGGTGGAAAGAATGGAGTTTTTATGACTGCGGTCATAAAGAACATTAAAACCAAGCAGCAAGTAATGCAGAACTGCCCCAAGATCTTCTATATGTGATCCTACCAACAGATTAATGGCTGCATTATACCAATAGGTGGCGCCGGAAAATATCAGCCGATAGAAAACTTCCCTTTTAAAGGGTAACTCCCGGTGAAACAAATACTCCGTGTTAAGCTCCAATAAAACTGTTGATTTATTTTGATTTAACCCGGGGTTTCGCTATTTTTAGTAGTAATTTGAGTTATCCTATTGAATAACGGTCACGTGTTTTTCCATTAATTTTTTCAAGCATAAGAAGGCCTCTAACATCCCTGAAAACCGTGTTTTTCAAATAAAAAACGGTCTTATGCATATTATTACCCAGTACGCCGGCAAAAAATTATTTGTTATTGGCTTTCTGTTATTTTCCCTTTGCACAAAAACAATTGCACAGTCGGCTCTCCAGTTCGATGGCACAAACGATTATACAAGTTTTGGTGCCGCCTCACCCTCGTTAAATGTTTCTGCCTTTACGCTTGAAGCATGGATACGCATACAAGGGGCGGGAATTACCACTACCACCAGTGGTGCCGGGGGCGGTGGGCTCGAGGGGGCCAATGCCGTTGTGCCGCTGGTTACCAAGGGAAGAGGCGAAGCAGAAGCGCCTGCCAATGTAAATATCAATTATTTCATGGGGCTGGTAGGAAACAGGCTCGCCGCCGATTTTGAAGAACCCACCGGGCCAAACCATGCCATCATTGGCAGCACAGTGATTCCCCTTAACACCTGGACGCATGTGGCCGCTACTTACGACCCAGTAACAGCTGTTTGGAATTTATACATCAACGGAAACCCCGAAGCCACGCTCGATATTGGTACGAATATCAGCCCTGCCAATACCAGCATACAGCATGCGGCCCTTGCCACCGGCCTCACATCTGCCGGTACTGCTGCCGGATTTTTTAACGGTAGAATGGATGAAGTAAGGATATGGAATGTAGTTAGAACAGCTGCAGAAATAAGCAGCAACTTTACTACAGAAATAAGTTCGGGTACCGGCCTTATCGGCCGGTGGGGACTTAATGAAGGTACGGGTACTGCTGCAGGGAATTCAATCGGCGGAAGCCCATCGGGAGTGCTTACCAATGGGCCCTCCTGGATCAGCAGCGCACCTGCACTTGATGTACCACCCGCTGCCCCATCGTCGGCGGCGGCAGTTTCTTCTGTGTATTATGCCGTAAATATTTCATGGGCCGATAACTCAGCAAATGAAACCGGTTTCCAAATTGAAAGATCGCTAACCGGCATAAATGGAACTTACGTCCTGCTTACCACTACAGCAGCAAATGCCACTTCTTTTACCGACAACCTGGTGGCGCCCAATATTGAATTTTGCTACCGTATCCGTGCCATAAACGGTGCGGGCAGCTCCGGTTATACCAGTGCCGTATGTGCAACGCCTCCCGCAGAACCCGCTAATGCACTTGACCTGGGTGCGTCTGGTGCTTATGTAAGTTTTGGTGCCGCACCTTCCCTGGCCACATCAACCTTTACCATAGAAACCTGGTTTAAGAAGACCGGCCCAGGCG
>JBATOU010000047.1:0-3088 GCA_049291115.1 Ferruginibacter sp. | reverse complement strand
AAGATGCTTTTCGTATTGGTTCTGACAAATAGCAAGTTTTTCAGCGGTATCAATTTTGCCGAACTGTTCAAAATCTCTTTTATAGTCTTCAAATGTCATGGCGTTCGTGTAATATGGCGGCTAACGTCCAGGTATTTGCGAAGGCTGGGAAATAGACTTCCGTCCGCCCGGCTACCTGAAGCTAAATTTATAAATAAAAGTTGATGATTTGCACATAGCTAAATTAATAACGTCCTGCCCGATATGAAGCTAAATTGAAAAACAAAAAGTTGAAACACGGCTTCCGTCCGCCCAGCTTTTGCAAATACCCATGTTGTGCGTTAGCCATTCGAATTAAGTTTCTCTTCTAAGTATTTTATGTCCCAAAGTTCAATTTTGTGTGGTAATGATTTTGCAAAGTCCCTGGCTGACATTGTAAATGAAGATGTTGTTATAAGAATACCACATTCGGCTTTATGTAATTCCATCGCATTAGCAAGTGTCAAAATGATATTAATTGACACCTTAGAATTTGAATTAAGTTTTTTAATTTCTACAATAGTCTTTTTGTGTCCTTTATATTCCTCAAGTTCAAGGTCATATCCACAATCTTTTTTTGACTCAATGATTTTAGAATTTATTGAATGGTCAATTTTTAGAAACCTGAACACCATAGTTTCGAACGTTTTCTCGGAAACACTTTCTAAAATTTGCGGAAATGTTTTGTACACTTTTAGAAAGTCTTTTAAATTAAAAAACATTCTTTTGTTATAATTCATTTCAATATCAAAATAGTTATGCAAAAGTTCTTTTGTATCGGAATGAGATATTAAGTTGTGGTATTTTGTCAATAGATTTTGATTGTCTCCAGATGAGTTTTTAATTATAGATATTAAACTTGGAATGTAGTTTTGAGTAAGAAAGTCTGTTTTAATAAAAGGAAATCTCTTGACACTATAAGGCAAACTTTCCTCATTGTTTGATATAATTATAATTTCTTTGGCTAAAGCCGCTGCATAACCAATTTCAAAATATACATTTTGTTCTGGTTTATTTAGAATCGCAATAAATATTGTGCACTTATGTATTAGATATTCTGGATTATCCAACGCATAGTTTTCTTTGTCAAAATTTGTATTGAGTATCTCAATGTTTTTACCTGAAACCTCGTTTTCAAGCAACTTGATAATTGCATTATTTGTGTCGCCTAATTTGGCTGATATATATATACGTTTCATAAATTTATTATTCTATTAAGTGAATAAAAGTCATACAACAAGTTGCGTTTTTTCTCTTCATCTTCCGCAGTTTCAGTGCCATATTTCAAATAACTCTCAAGTGCCTTTTCGCAATTTCCTTTCTTTCTATTCAAAAGCTCTTTAATTTTTTTATCTGAATTAGCAAGTATTGCGTCTCGTATTTTGAGAATTTCTTCGTCGGATATGACAAATTCTTTTTGCACCTCAAAACTCCATGCATTACAAGAAGAGTGATTCCAGCGACTCACATTTGGTTCATAATTTTCTGCTGCAATAAATGAAAGGATTGAATTTATTATTTCTTGAACTTCTTCTCTCGTCCAACTAACTGCACCAAGTTCAGGTGGTTTGATAGTTTCCATATCATATACATAAAGTGTCCCTTTTTGATTTAAGCGTAATAGTGCCTCTAGAAATAGTACTGGAAAAAATATTGGAGATATTTCATGCACCGCATTTATAAGAGTAATAAAGTCGTACTTACTTGAAAGTGGGATTATTTGAGGAAAACTATAGATATCGGTAGTGAAGCATTGAACCTTATTTAACGAAAGACTCTCAGCCTTTTTTTGAGTAACACGTAAATATTCTTCATTAATATCTTGAATATGGTACTCAATTTTCTCTCTTAATGTTACATTGAAATTATCTTCAAGGTTTACAATTATTTGCCCCTGCCCACAACAAAGGTCTAACCACTTATATCTGGTAACAGTTGGTTTGACCACCTGCCCATGAATTAATGTCAGTACTGCATGGTGCTGAGAAAGAAGTCTTTTTTTCTCAAGTACTGCATTTGAATCTGAAATTGATGCCATAGTTTAAATATAAGACAATGTTAGTTTATGGTTACGCACAACGTACAGGGCTTGCTGCTGTGCTGGAATTTTATGCTTGTCCAGCCCGGCAACTGAAGCCGATTAATAATTTGCTGATGAATTTACAAAAAAATGCTCATTAGAACCGGTCAAGCCCGATATTAGCTGATAGTAGTTCAAATGCTGATTGTTGTTCCGTCCGCCAGCAGTAGCAGCAAGCCCCATGTTGGCAGCAGGCATTCTGCTTTTACCTCATGTTATTTTTTTTCAGTTGTAAGTCTCAGCTCTGTAATTACGTTATTAGCATTTTCAAATAGGCTGAGCCACTTCGAAGTTTTGTTTTCAATATTGCCTATATTTTCTTGAGCGACAAATTTCCCTTTATTAGTTAGGAAATAAAATTTGAAACAATCCTTCTCGGGCAAAGTAGTTGTGTCAGCTTTAGATGATTTGGCAAGATAATTTTGAGCCATTGATACAAATTCTTTTGAAGCTTTACTTACACTTTCGTGTTGTCCACCCCCAATAACACCTCCGCCGCTGCTTAAATACATACTTGCGTCACCAGTTTGATAAGTAATAAGTGTCATAGTTCCGTCGCCTAAATCCCAATCCATAACAACACCAAATACTTTTGTTTGGTCTGTTGGGAGAGAGAGTTGAAGTTGTTCGGGTGTAACATTTAAAGCCATATTTCTTAAATCCAAAAAACGATTGTCTGGAACTGTATGCACTTTAACTGTGTCGCTACTCTTTGAAACGTAATTGTCTCCTTGCTTAGAGTTTTGTTTGTTTTCACAACTTGTTAAGTAAAAAACAATTCCGACGCTAAGGATAAGTCCGATAATAAAGTAAGCCATTTTCATTGTCTGCTTTAAATTTTTAGGGTATTCAAACTGCTTGCTGCCAACGTCGAAGTATTGCTGACGTTGGGGCTTATAGCTTGTCAGCTCAGTTGAAGATACGCAGTTTAACAGAATTACTGAAGCTGATTGACTTGCTGTCGCCCCAATGTTAGCAATACGATGTTGT
>JBATOU010000046.1:0-28784 GCA_049291115.1 Ferruginibacter sp. | reverse complement strand
ATTCTTAACTTCTGCACTCATAACGTACCGCAGCTAACCACAAAAATAAATTCTCTATAACAACACCTAAAAAAAATCTTATGTATAAAAAAGCCGCCTCATTTATTTATGAGACGGCTTCTTTTTTGTTTTGATACTGATTTTTAAAACGCAGCTACGTTCCGAGCAATGTCTCACGAAGAGGACGTTGCTGTGAAGTGAGAAGCAGAAGTAGTACCGGCGAAATCTTTATCTTTTCATAACATTTACTTTTCATTGCGGCAATACTGTACCAGGAGATTTGTGCTGAAATATTTTGCCGTCGCAGTTAGCCATGCCTCCAGCTTTGAAACGCCCTCGCCTGTGTCCCGACACTTTGTAGGGACCAGCGAGGCCCGCTCTATAAATTTACGAATCTATTTTTGGTATACACGGTTGGTATGCCTGTTTTGTGGCAGGGCGGAACCTAACAAATGGCAGAAAAACAACTGCCACTACTCTTTAACTGGCCCTGCTGCCGCTGGTCCCTACACTGTGTAGGGACGCAAGCGGCGGCGTGCGCACAGGCAGCTTCACCTACGGCGGCGAGAAATTACACCCCATATACTTTACCTTTTTTCGCATAAAAGGTTTCGACAAAAAGCCAATATCCTGCCATAGCAATAGTAGCCATTGGTAAAAAAAACCACTTCTTGCTAATTCCAATAATATAAAGTAAAACATCTATCTGAATGCTGATAAATAAAATTGTCTTTAAAGATGTATGGTATTTGAAGTGAAAATTTTTAATATAAACCTGAGATAATGGTATAAGGTATTTTTTTTGAATAAATTTCTTAAGTGAAATATCAATTATTTGCTCATTAACAATAAAGTCAAAATATTGAGCAAGCATTTTTTTGGTTTCCTCTCGATCTTCAACGTTTGGAATTTCTTCAATATATAAAATAAAATTCTTAATAGAAACGAAAAAAATCATTCTGTGCTCTACCTTAGAAAGAGTGGATTCAATTAGTGCGATTTCATTTTCAAATATTTTAGCAGGCATATACAACTCTTATTTAAAGTAATTTCTACGCCTTGGTTCGTGTCTTCAGGTAACTATATACCAGTTAGACCAAATAGATTAAAATAAAAGGGGCATTGCGCCCCTTATTTTTTTACAGAAAGTCTTTCACATCAACCCCCAGCTTATCGGCAAGATTTTTTAATGTAAGCACATGGGCGTTTCTTTTCCCTGTTTCTATTTCGCTGATTGCTCCAAAGTGAATATCGCACATAGCCCCCAAATCACGCAGGTAGATTCCTTTTGCTTGCCGGGCTTTCCTGATCTTTGCGCCCATTTGCTTTAAATATTCTGTGTTGGTCATTCTTTGCCTGTTAATGATTTGTATTTTAAAGAACCATTGCAGTTAGTCAATGCAGCCGCAAACCTTTCGTCCTGTAATTTTTTACGGTTATTGTAACGAAATGCAGATTCATTACAGTAACGCTGTAAATGCTTTGGTGAAACGCTGTGATGGATGCCGTCTATTTGCTTTTTTAAAATATTCCAATAGCCCTCAATCGTGTTTGTATGAACCAATATATCTTCTTTACGAACATATTCTTTATCCCGGTGATTTACTTTTCTGTGAGCATACTTTTTACCTACTTGGTTGTAAGCCCTATTTTCATCTGATACCATAGTGCTGTCGGTGGCAATAAATTCCTGAATCGCCGATTCTACATTCTCGATAGTTACTTCTTTTATAACCCTTGTCCTTACATTTCCACCACGTTGAACAGCGCCAAATACCATAGTTTTATTATCATCCCTTTTTAAGTTCAAGCGCTCTTTTTTACTTGCATGTATGTTTTTTAGTGATCCTCCTACCAGACTTTCATCTACCTCTACAATCCCTTCCAGTAATTCAGGGGCTTTATCTGTCAGCATTTCACGGATGCGGTGGTTTAAGTGCCACGCAGTCTTTTGGGTTACACCCAGCCAACCGGCTAATTGTAGGCTGCTGATTCCTTTGCTGTGTACAGAAAGGATATAAGTTGCCAAAAACCATTTTGTCAGCGGTATTTTAGTGTTTTCGTAAATAGTGCCAACTGTTACGCTGAACTTATTGCGGCAACCTTTCTCCCGGCACTTGAATATTTTGCCATTAGGGAAGCGGTGAACGTTCACAGAACCACAGAAAGGGCATGCGGGCGTACCATTCCAGCGTTGCTGCTCTAAATACTCCCTGCACTTTTCTTCGCTGCTGAACTCTTTTTGAAAGTCGAATATATTTTTGAATGTTTTCATTGTTTTCCTTTTGTCATAGACAAAGGTAGAAAATATATTTTGAATTACAAAATTTATTTTTTTATCTTTGCTACCATTAAATAAGACAATGAAATTAAATAAAATGTACGATATATTTCAAGACAAAGCATCCTGCTTCAAGTTCCTTGAAAAATCATTGTGGCCGACAGGGCCTGCATGCCCATATTGCAAATCAATTAATATTTCAGTTCAACACAGAGAAAACAGATACCATTGCAATCAATGTAATACCGGATTTAGTATTACAGTTGGAACTATTTTTCAAAAAACAAAGGTTGATTTACGGATTTGGTTTTATCTTATCTACTTATATGATAGGAATTTGATACAATCAAGTTTGAGAGTACTTGGGGAAGAAATAGGTGTTACAAAGGATACTGTAGCCAAAATGTTAAGGGCAATTAAAAGGGCGAAGGCTGAAACACCTGAATTATTAAACCTAATTAATAATCACATAAAAAATAATGTATGAGTAAAAAATTAGAAGCTAAGTACGGTTCTCCTGATAAACCGCTGAAAGTAGGAGAAATTGAGTTGCAATGCTATGTACTTAATGACGAGAAAAGAGTGCTTGTTCAAAGGGGGTTACAAAGTGGATTAGGGATGTCAACCGGTGGTGGTACTGGTGGTGCGCAGAGAATAATACAATTTATAGACACAAAGTCAATTAATCCGTTCATTTCTAATGATTTAAGGCTGCGCATAAATAACCCTATAAAGTTCACTGTACCAAGCGGGGCTTTAGCCTATGGATATGAAGCAACAATACTAATAGATATATGCGACGCTATAATTGAGTCAAGAAAACAAGGGTTGCTACATAAGTATCAAACACATATTGCAGAAAGGGCTGAAATGCTGTTAAGGGCATTTGCAAAAACTGGTATTATTGCCTTAGTAGATGAGGCTACCGGTTATCAAGAAGTCAGGGAAAAAGATTCATTAAGGCAATTCCTTGAAAAATTTTTAGCTGAGGAAAAAGCAAAATGGGTTAAAACATTCCCAGATGAGTTTTTTGAAGTAATATTTAAAATGAAAGGATGGACTTGGTATTATGCAAATAGTGGTAAAAAGCCCCAAGTTGTAGGACATTACATTAACGATCTTGTTTATAGTAGGATTGGCCCATCTGTTTTAGAGGAGTTAAGAACTAAAAACCCAAAAGATGAAAAAGGTAATAGGAAAGCAAAGCATACACAATGGCTAACTATTGATTATGGACATCCGAAATTAAAAGAACATTTAAACATTCTTGTAGCTTTAGGGAAGGCATCTGGCTACAATTGGAATACATTTAAAAGGCTTGTGCAAAGAGCCTTACCAAAAATAGGCAGTCCCTTAGAGCTTGACTTTAATGAAGATGATGGAGAATAAAAAAGGGCTTTTCAGCCCCTTAAAATTTATCGGAAAGAAATAACAGCATCAGAGTATGTGCTGCGAACCCTGTAAAGTTGCCGCTCTCATTAGGTGGCTTTTTGCAGGGGTTTCTTATTTTACAAAGTTAATATAATTATTGGAGACCCACCATGCCATATAATTAGCTTTTAGTTAAATTTGTATCTATGGCAAAAGCAACCAAAAAAGCCCCAAAGGAGGCTTCAAACATATTCCATAACATTATGGCTGCATCGGTAAAGGGTAATCCTAAGCCAAAAAAGAAGGCTGCTAAAAAGAGGGGCTAAGGTAATTCCTTTTTAATAATCCGCTCGAGTTCCTCCATGATATGCATTAACAACCGGCTGTCCTTTTCGCTGGACTTCACAAAACCCCCTTCACGGATTTTCCATTGAATCCCTTTCTTTGATTTGGCTAACTGGAGTAAAGGATAGTTATTTTCGAGTAATATAGAACTCTGTTTGCCATGCACACGGATTCGCATGATCTGGCTACTGTGGTATTCCAAATCTGCTTTTAGCTTGTAATCCTTAGCCCCGTAGTAGATATAAAGTTCCCATTGTGTCATGTGGCAACGTCAAGGCCGGGCAGTTCTTCGTATTCAAACGGCTCCAGCGGGTTTTCTAAGGCTTTAAATTCCTTTGATATAGTGTAAGCAGCCATGTAATCGGATGGCAATTGGTAAGAGGCAATTTCCTGTATTCTTTCTTCACTCAAATCCTCCATAATCCACTCATAAGCTAAGTCCTCTGTTAGTATGGTTGGCATACGTTCCTTTTTATTATGAACCTGTGCCATTAGTTCATTGGCCTTTGTGGTTACGATTGCAAATGTGTCTATGGTTTCGCCGGTTTCTTTATCTGTCCACGGCTGCCATATCCCGGCCATGTAGAAGTAAGGTGATTCGGGAAGCTCAATAGCGTAAGGATACGCCTTTTCTTTGGCTGATCCTTCTGGTTTAAAGTGTCTCCATTCGTAAAAATGAGTAGCAAGAACCAGGCACCGGCGTTTCAGGGCTGCATTGCGGAACATTTTTGAACTAAGAAGGGTTTCGCTACGGGCATTTAACCACGGTATGCCCTGTTTCCTTGCGGCCTTTACTTCATCCCATGTTTTAACCCAAACCGGTATGAACTCCCAATGTGCTGAAATAGCCTCAAAGTCATTATCCCCTTATTTACGCAGGATAACGGAATTGGAGTACTTGAACCCGTCTTTCATCTTTTCGAGTTCTTTCATGGCCGCAAGCGTACCCAGCTCCTTTTCTATCTGTTTGAGTTTAATAAACTGCACCCGGCTGACACGGGTTCCCATGAAGTTGCACATATGAAATTTTATTTATATAACACCTACTAAAAATAATATGAAACTATTTTTGTAACTTGTATTCAGAAAAATAGCAAACATAAGATTCTATGCAAAGCAAACAACAAGATATTTTCATAAAAATAGTTCCAACGGATGGCAAGGTAATGATTGAATGGAAGTATTCTATTTTGGTTAAAAAGGAAGAGGCAGGTCTTATGTCCTGTTATATTCCTTACTTCAAAATTGCGTTTTCTGCTGATGATGAAGCAGAGATGAAGAAAAAATCAAAAGACCTAACTTTCTTGTATTTTGACTATTTTATGAACGAGGATAAAAACGGTCTTAAAAAACTGGCTATCGACTTAACTAAACTCGGGTTTAATCCTGTCAATGATAGAATGACAACACTAAGAGAGTTGTTTAATAACAGGCCTGTAAAAACTAAATTGAAATCTGGGAAAAATGACACAATAGAGCATTTTCATTTTGCGGAAGAGCTTGAAGGTTCATTAGATGTAGCATATTAGGTATGAATTACGATATTTATCTCTTTTTGGAAATAATAGATTCAATCCCAGAGGTTCAGTACTTGAGGGACGGGGAGCGGGCGGGCACAAAGGTTAAATACTATCAAGGCAAAAATGGGAATAAAGTAATTATAGATATTTCTAAAGAATATCCCGGCGATAGTACATTGAAAATTCACTTAGAAAATCTTGGACTTTTTGATTTAATTAAATCAATGTTCCCTAAAAATGAGGAAAGTAAAAACTCATATCCCGACATACATGATGTTTTAAAAGAATTAAAACTTGACAAAGACGAAAATAATTAAAGCGGCATCAGCCGCTTTTTTTACGCCTCACGTGGTCTAACAGGTATATAGTTACCTGTCTTCACGAACCAATTTGTTTATCCATCAAAATATTCAAAAATATTTTGCAAAAAACCAAACTCATCTCTACCAGTTTCGTAAAACCTGGCCGACGAATACTTATAATCCAAATCATCTTTTGACAACTTCCATTTTCCGCTCACCGGGTTAAAATGGATATAATCAAGTTTTTGCTTCGCCACCTCCCGGCTCCATATTTCAATACCTAACGCATCCCGCTGCCAAATTTTGTGACTTTTGTTGGCAGCAGAAACTGCATATTCAGCATAGTTCCCTTTCTGCTTTAAATAATCTGCAAATGCATGAGCAGTATATTTCATAAAACTGCCTTTGGGACTTTCTTTACCATTTTTTCTGTTTAAACGCCAAACAAGGTGCAGATGGTTAGGCATAATAACAAACCCAAATATCGTAACCAAATTTTTTTCACTTAAAAAGCGTAACGACTGTATGATAATCTCTTTATTTTGATCTGCAGCAAGAAGTGGGAACCATTTATGTATCGTTGCGGTCCAAAAATAAATTTTACCGTACCCCGTATCCGATTTCCTGTTTTCGGCTCTGCTGATAGCAAGAATTGCCATGTACTAAATTACATATTTTAACTAACCCATTGTATAGGTTCGTGAAGACACGAATCAAGGCGGAAACCCTGTCTGTACAGCGTATGCGGCAGGCCTACTACCATCTTTTGTATAGCACTGAATTTCGTTTAAACGATATTCATTCATGGCGCACCCTACGACGGCGAGAGAAGTAGTGGCGGAAACAACGTCGGAACATTGTAAACAGCAACGGAATGCCTAACGTAATGGATCAATTGCTCTGTTCAAAAAATTAAAGGTCTTAAAATAAGGTTCATAAATTTCAAATCGCTTTTCCTTGTTTACAAAGCTTTCGATTGTGTGAATGTTATATACCAGGTTTATATGACATTTATCACCATTCTTTTCTTCAATTAAGAATTTCCCAATTTCTTCCTCACCAAAAAATTCAACTACCGCTCTTTCCATAGTTTTATTGTCCATTGATTTAATGTTCACCAAACTAAAAATTGATCTTAATGAGTCAAGTAGCTTTAATGGCAAGCCATCAGTCCTCATTGAACTTATGTGAAGATCGCTTCTTGATGGGAGATTTCTATTTAATAGAATCAAGCTATCTGAACCATAGAAACGAAATACTTGCTTTGAGAAAACTCCTTTTTCATAAAAATAACGCATTAAAAGGCTTGGTATAGTATCATTTCCCATATTCCAGACCCTAAGTTCATAATCATTCAATTCAATTGACCTGCTTGGAAGTCTTTTTTCTAAAAATTCTATAAATGCGCTCTTCTCATTGCTAAAACCATTACAATAGTTTTGCTTTGTGTTATCACACGCAAAAGCAATAAATATTATTGTTAGGATAAAACATATTTTAAGGAATGTCATTTTAAGCATTATTTGTTATATTTATGAGGAGTAAATTTATCAAAATATTGAAGCATCCATTTATCAAAAACTTCTTTTGCCGTCGCAGGTAGCCATACCTCCACCTTTGAGACGCCCTCGCCTGTGTCTCCTGACCAGCGAGGCCATCTGTATAGATTTACGAGTCTATTTGCTGGTATACACGGCTCGCATGCCTGTTTTGTGGCAGGGCGAAACCTAACAAATGGCAAAAAAGCAACTGCCACTACTCTTTAACTGGCCCTGCTGCCCGCTGGTCAGGAGATGCAAACGGTGGCGTACGCACGGGCAGCCTCACCTACGACGGCGAGAAGATTTTATTATGACGGTCCCGATGAATTTGGTTTATTTACTTGAAGTTTGTAATGTCCAGCCTTCGTTGTCCGGTCCCGATAGCTATCGGGACACCAGCAGCTGCGACCGCACGGGAACTCCAACAACCGCGGAATATAGTTTCGTTTTTATTTAAAAAAACTTTTCTCTAACTCTATCTTTTGAATAAAGTAAATCCGCATTGCTCTTTCGTTTCTTTCTAATAATTGATCATAAAAATTATTTTCGTTACATAACTCATTAAAACCGCAAAGCGAGTAGATATCAGTATCGTCATTTTTGCCGTATACTTTTATAAACCAACTTCTGGGAATAGAATTGTCAGTCATTTCAAATAACACATAAGGAAACCAATCAGGCTTGCCATTTACATCAATGAGATAGTATAAGCAATTATTATTTTGGTACGTCACTATACCCATAATAAAATATTCCCTGCCTAATTCAAGACCATAGCCGCCGTAGCTATAATCAAAATCATTTGAAAAAACAGATATTACTTCTTTCAAGTCAAATCCTTGGGAAGTTGTTTGTTTGCAAATTACTTTCATATTAATTACATCTTAATAATCTATAAATTTAAAATCATCAACTGCTTTGAGAATTCCATTTTCAAATTTACCAACATAATGTATTTCTACTCCAGCATTGTTCCAAGCCATTTTACTCCAACCTGTCCAACGAACATCATTGAGCCCTGTTTTAATAACCCTTCCCATTAAAGGATTAGACATTATTTCTTGCATAGCCAATTGTTCTGAGAGATTTTCTGCCACAGTTCTACCTGTTGAACCTAAGCCTTTGGCTATTAAACTACTTCCCGCCTTAGCTGCACTATTTGCTAACATTCTTTCTCCGGCACCTGCTATTTTCCCTCCTGGAATCAATTGTATTGCAGCCTGTGAAAAAGACTGCAAACGTGGTTTAGGCGTTACAAAACCTTGTGCGCTATATTGTTTTCCTAAAACAAGTTCTACAAATGGTGTTAAGGGATTTACATTCTCATTTACCCATACAAAGGCAGGATCTACATAACTCAAATAACCATTTTTTACTGAGTTCCAAGCACTACTAAAAAAGCCTTCCTCATCGATTTTTTCATTTCTACTTATTACGCCCGTTAATGCACCCTCAACATTCCCTCCCTCTTCCCACCATTTTACTACCCAAGTGCCGTCATCAAGCTTCAAATTTACTACACCTGCATTTTTAGTAAGTGCATATGTCCATATATTATCCCAAAATGAGGAATAATTATTATTTCCCATCATTTCCAACCCACTTAACCTCGCATTAACATTTGCAACAGAGGTGCCTCCTGCTCCGCCTCCGCCATCAAGCGTGTTTCCTCCAAAATTAGCATCACTCAAATATCCATACATCAATATATCACGATAGCTGCCATACTGGCCATCTCGCCAAGCGCTATACTCCTTTTGCATCTGGCTTAGCGGGTTATCTCCCCACGGATCATTAAAGTTAACAGGATTATTATAACTATACTGGTACACGCCCCAGTCATGCAATTCTGCAGCTGCCATATCTACCCCATTAAACCTCCCCAGCACCGCATCATATTCCCTAAAAAATGTGCTGTAGTAATCGGCCATGCCTTCTTCTATATCATCCTGCAACTCACTGCCGGCATTGTATAAAAACTTATTGGTATTAGTGGGTGGGGTATAGCCGCCTGCTATTTGCATACCAAAAGCATAGTAACTGCTCTCCTGCCGGGTTATGGCAACGCCGCTGCCATTGTCTTCAAAACTAAGCCGCACATTGCCCTGCCAGTCGGTTATCATATACTCATGCTTAAACACACCGGCATCGTTACGCACACGGCCTTCGGGGGCTCCATAGTACAGCAGGGTGCTGTTTTCTGTTACAAAGCCTCCCACATATTCGGTGGTTTTTACAACAGCCCCATTGGTTACAATTTTTGTAATACGCACACCGGCTGCATCATATTTATACTCAATTTTTTTAGTGGCGGTTTTTTGTATGATCGTGGTTTTATCCAGCTCATTGTAGGTAAGCGTGGTGCCCTTTTTGGGGTCGGTTATTAAATTACCATTATCATCGTAGGTATAGGCTGCCGAGCTGCCGGTATAGTTGCGCCAGCCATAGCCTGTGGTATTGGTGGCCACCGCATCGGTTACATTATCGAGCTGGTTATCTTTACCGGTATTTTTATAGGTATAGGTTAAATTATCTACCAGCGTACTTACCGTGCCTATTAAATTGTTACGCTGTAAGGTAGCTATATTACCGTTTTCGTCGTAAGTAAGGGTTTCGTTATAATAATTGCGCAGGGCAAAGGTGCCGGAGCTGCGGTCTTTATACACAGCGCTGCTGAGCCGCCCCACATAATCGTAACTGTACAAAAATGCTTTTTGCGGCGGTATGGGGCCCGTGGGTGGCAGGGCGCTCCATTTTACGGCGCTTATCATACCCCGCCAGTCGGCAGTATTGGCCAGTTCGGCATTGGTTTTATCGTACAGCAGTTCCAGGCCAAACAGGTCGTTGGCATCATCGTTGGAAACTCCGGCATCGGCGGTGCGGGCTGCATTATTAATGCTTAATAACTGGCCACGTATGTTATAGCGCATATCCACACTTTGCAGGTAGCCGCCACCGGTGCTGTGCAGTTTTTTATCTATCAACTGGCCAAGGGCATTGTACTCGTAAAAAGCCACCGTGTACTGGGCGCCCGCCCCGTTTGTTTGTTTTATTTTTTGCAGGCGGCTTTGGGCATCGTATTCGTATACATTGTTTACGGTTACTGCGGCAGGTACATTTTTAACTGTTTTGCTTTGCAGGGCCTGGCCAATAAAATTATATACACTGGTACTGTGGTCGGTTACGGTAAAGGTTGTTTGGTTGCTGCTGCGGGTTTGTATGGGGCGCAGGTATTTGTCGTAAAAAGTAACCTCCTGCAGCCAACTGCCCGGTGTGCCGCTGCCCAATATTTTTCTTTTACTGCCGGTGGGCAGGCCAATGGTATAAGTGCCGGCGGTAGCTTCGCCGGGCAGGCCCTGGGGCAGTTGTGCATAGTCGGCGGCGCCATCGTAATTAAAATCATAATCGTCAAAATAAAAATACATCCGCTCCTCGGTGCCAGTAACGGGGAAGCATTGGTTGCTGTAGCCGCTGGCCGTAGCTGCCATGCGCTGTTCGTAATAAGTGTTGCTGCCCGCAGCATAACAGGTTTGGCCGTTTACAAAGGTCTGCATTTGGTCTTGTGTTAATATGCTGCCATGCGTGTATTTTCCCTGTATTACGGCACGGCCGGCATTATCGTATTTTATATACATCCAGGCGGTGCCGGAAGCGCTACGCAGGTTGCCATCCTGGGTGAGCACTATCCTGTCTAATGGATCGTACACCATATAGGTTTCTTTGGCGCCCGGTGTTTTTTTGCGTGCAAGGCGGTTTTTATTGTCGTAATAAAAACGGTACACCAATTCAGGTACAATGTTTATGTCGTAGGTGGTGCCCATTTTGGCAAATGCCTTGGGCGGTACTATGTACACAATATTATTGGCATTATCGTATCCATAGTAGGTACTGTACCAAATGCTGGCTGTTGCCTGTTGTTTTTTAAGCAGCAGGCGGCCCAGCCTGTCGGTAAATGTTATGGTCTTTACATTGGCCTCATCGGTGGCTTCCGTTACGGCCAGTTCGTTATTGGCATAGGTACCGCTGGCCGTACCGCCGCTATTCCATTTAAGCACATTATCGGTGGCCAGGCTGCTGCGGTAATTAATGGTTTTAAAATGCTGGTCGGTTTGAAAGCCTTCGCCTACACCGCCCTGTTTTATTAAGCGCTGCAGGGGGCTGGTCTCGTAGGTTGCCGCGGCCCAGGGTTTTATATCCTGCGCCACTTTACCGCCATAGGTATTGGCCGTATAAAAACCCGCCTGGTTGGTTGCTGCCTGTGGCATATCGGTATAAGTGCCGGTGCCGGCCGTGGCTTCGTAGGGCAGGTATTGTTTAAGCGGGCGGCCCAGGGCATCGTAGCGGTTTATGCTGATGATGTCTTTATTGTTTGGGCTGGCTGCCACGCCAATGCTTTGTATGGGGCGGCCAAAACCATCTATAAAAGATTTGGCCTCTGCTTTTTCTGAAGCCAGCAGGCCAACATATTGCTGTACCTCCTGTATGTTTTCTTTTTTAATAACAATACTGGTAACGTTTGCTGGCAGGTTAAGATAACCGCCGCCTGCGGGCAGGGTTATTTGGGCATAAAGCGGGGCTGCTGCCGTGAGCAGGCAAATGGCCAGTAAGTTTTTGAAATGGGTGCGCATGGGATTTGTTTTATGACCTCAGCCCCGGCCCCCTCTCCAAGGGAGAGGGAAAGAAGGAGTTGAGTTTTTAATATTTTGCATTATCAATTATCCATTAATGTCTTGTGTTATTGAATTTTTTAAGCTTTTTGAATTTCTTTAAAGTTTTTGTTTTGTACCTTTTTGCTTGCCCAAAAAGGTACCCAATCCCGATAGCTATCGGGAGGCCCCCGAAATCCCTGCCTGCATTACGCAGTCTGGCAGGGATATACAACCCGATTTCGGGAAGTAGCTCTACTCAGCTTCTGTTCTTCGGTAGCTTCAGCTTTGGTAATTCTATTTGACCTCACCCCCAACCCCCTCTCCGGGGGAGAGGGGAAGGAGGAGTTGAGTTTGTTTACCTCACCCCCAACCCCCTCTCCGGGGGAGAGGGGAAGGAGGACTTGGGCTTTTAATATTTGTGCATTTTCATTTTTTCAATTATACATTCTCCACTTTAAATTTTTCAGCAACAATTTTTATTCGTTACCGTTATGCTGTTTAAGTAAACCTGCTTCTTCCCCCCTCTCTTTTGGAGAGGGGGTTAGGGGGTGAGGTCTAATAATTATCATTCGTCACCGTTATGCTGTTCGAATAGGCAATGCTGCCATTGGTAAACTGTACTTTAGCCCGCATCATATAAGTACTGGTATGTGCTATATGAAAGGGCCGCACGGTTTCATACACAGGCTGGGTTTGCACCGGCGCCCAGTTGTACCAGCTAGGGTTGGGGCCCGTGGCAGCATACTGCCAGGTTACGCTGGCCACATAGGTCATAGACCCGCCCGTGATGCCGGTAAGCCTGAATTTTGTTTCGGTGCAAATGGCCGTCATGCCGCTGCAGTTTGTAAGGGTGCATACCCCTCCGCTGTACTGCGTAATACCTGCCGCACAAATAACCGGTGTTCCGCCTCCCCCGGTGGGTGGTGGCGGTGGCGGAGCGCTTACCACTTCTACCGGCAAGGGATTGGGCGATACATTGGTTACGGGCGGTGTTTGGGTTACAATGGGCGCCATGCCGGGTATATAAGCAGTTACGGTTATTTGATATTTGCCGAGCGCCGTATAAGTATGCGGGCCGGTGCTTTGGCCTGTTGAAAGGCTGCCCGATTCGGTGGTTAGTTCGGGCGTACCATCGCCAAAATTCCATTTGTAAATGATCTTAGCTGGTGCACAGGTAGTGGCGGTTGCTGCAGGTATTTCAATACCATAATTGTAAGATTGGTTAATGGGTTGATACAAATTATAGCTGATTTTGAAAATCGGGGCCGATTGCCAGGCCCCCACGCTGTTGCGCAATTCTTTTATTTCGCCCATGCTGTTCCTTACCATCCATACCCGGCCGGGGTTATCGTATTCGTAACATTCGCCCTGGCCATTGAGCCCGGTTTTTGCCGTTAAAAGATTATAGCCCTTTGCATCATCGGTATAAGAGTTGACGCTTATGGCGGCGTTATCGGGGTAAATGAGGATATCATCAATTTTAAGATCAACCGAACTGGCCATACCCACATAAAAAGAAGGATTGGCTACCGGCCGGTTATCGAGTATCACCTGGTAATATTTCCAGGTGCTGCCGGCTGTAATACTTACAGAGGGATAACCTGGCCCCAGACCCGAAGGAGGAAATGTAGTGTTTTTAGTTACTGCAAAATACATTTCGCCGGCAGCAGAAGCATCTTTTGCCCAAAATGAAATGATGATCTTTTTATTGGTATTGGCGTTATTAACAATGCGGGTAAGCACAGCGTTGGCTGTAAGTGCCAGGCAATTATTACTAAAACGGCCGGGGCTGGCAATGGAGCCCGCACTGCCATAAGGCAGGTAAATACTGCTGTTGTCTTTTTCGAAATTTGTAAAGCTGATATTATCCGGCCTGGCATTCTGCACTTCAAGCGTTACCAGTTCTTCTGCATCGGCAGAGATCATTGTTTTGGGCTGCAGTGTATTGCTGCTGATCAATTGCGGGAGGGCATTGATATTGTATTTTTCTATAACCACGGGCGGCAGGGTATAATTACTGTTTTTTACAAATACCTGTGAGCCATTAAATGCCGACCATGCAAAGCTTGCCAAACCGGCCTGGTTAATGAAACTGTATTTTTCGTAAGGCAGGTATTTTGTTGCAGGTGTATTGGCACCCACTGTATGAGGTTTAAATGTTGTAAGCGATGCGCTGATGGTTTTTTCCACAGCTGCCTCCAGTTTGCTTTGGTAAGATTCTATGAGTGCCAGGTTGTTTTTTGCCTTCAGGTCGTGTATGGCCTTGTCCATATCGTCTCCTGCACCGGTAGTGGTATATTCAGGTGCATATTTAAACCTGTTGATGAATGTGCTGCCATCACTGTTTTGCAGGCGTGTTTCTGTAAGCAGCCTGTAAGCAGCGGTGGAACTTTGTGGCGTGTACACATAATTTTCTGTAGTGCTGGTAAAAAAACTAGCCGATGGGCTGGTAGAATTATTGACCTTACTGAGTTTTGTAACCAGGTAATTATCTATACCTGTATTAATGGTATATTTTGCAAAGGCCTTGGCCGTATTATTCATTTCATCCACTTTTACGCCGTATATTTTCAATGGGTTTGTATGCGAGCGGCTATAGGTATATTCCTCTCTTCCCACTTCTGTGCCTGCATCATTGTAATGTACCACCCGTTCGGGCAACCCTCTTTCAAAATCGAATGTTGGGTTGGGTGCAAAGGGATATTGCAGTACATCGTTGCGAACAAAACTTGGCGCAAAGGCCGGGCAACCCGGCGATGTTACATTGGTGCGGGCATTGTAGTTGAGGGTTTCTGCCCAATCGGTAACAGCAGTTGAGAGATAGGTACCTGCTGTTTTGTATTCAAAAATTGATTTTCCTGCACCGGCCCTGGTTACGGTAACTTTTCCGTAAAGGATGTCTTTGCTTTCGGCCCCCAGGTCATAATCTGTACGGTAAACAGAATTTTTTATTTTATCAAACAAAGTGCCGTAAGTATTTGTATGCGGAAAGCCAATGGTAAATACAGGTACGGAGATTGCCCGGCCCGTGGTAATGCCCGTGGCCGGGTCGTTATAACTGTAATTGATAACTTCATTTGTATTGAGCCCATCGTTATGTGTTATCTTTTTAATGCGGATACCGCCGCCGGTTACAGCAGCATTTACATCTTTGTCAAAAAAAGTATTGGGCTCGTATTCAAGTTCGGTAATGCCTCCAAGTGGATAAGCAATCCGCTTGAGCGAACCATCGGATGCATTGCTGGTTGCATTTCTGTTTACGGTATTTTGATAAGAAAGGGTTACTTCCGGGTTGGGATTACTGTAACCAGGTATTTGGTATAGTTTATAGGTTTCTACAGCAGCATTATCGGCATACACCCTGATGCTGGGCACTTTGCTGGCGTTGCTGTATGCCCCGTTATAATAACCCCAGTAATCCTGTGCATTAAGAATGGTATCTACCGGCACAGAGTTATAAACAGGCGTACAATAACAGGTATTGGCAGCTTCGTTTACATTGTAGTAACTGAAATCGAATTGCTCCGATGTACTGCTGCAATTGCCCCTGAAAAATTTAACACTCCGCAGAAAAAAGCGGCCGTACCCATTCCAGGTACTTTGATTCGTATTGAACTTACGGGTATATACCGGCACAAAACTGAACTTTTCTTTGGGAACAGTAATAGATGCAAGTTTGTCTTCATCATATTGTCCACCGTCATTGGTATAGGCCAGGCCCAGGTATGAAACAGGTATTATATCGGCACCAATTGTAACCGGAACGATGGACTCGAGCCTGTATTCGGACCTGATTTTATGTATGGAATACAATTTCTTTTTAGTGTAGGAATTTATGCCGCTTACGCCATCGCTTTTATAAATTTCTACATCTTTTACTTCATATTTATTTTTCACAGTAGGGTTTCTTTTAGAATACCCGGCGTATCCAAAATTGATATAATTTCCTTTGGTATCTTCTATTTTTGTGAGCATCCATTGGTCGTGATAAAAAGCACCGCCGTTAACTGACTTGGTGCGGTACATCATAAAGTCGTTTTTAAAAACCTCGAGCGTATTCGGATCTATTTCCTGAGCATTGCCATTTTGATAAGCATAGATCCCATGGGTAACCATATTGCCCTGTGTAAAATAATATTTTATGCCCCCTTCATTGGTTATGGTAAAAGTTTGGATGATGAAATTTGGGCGGGTATACTCCACCTTATAATTACGGTGCTCTATCAGCCTTATGGGATTGCCAGATGCCGCATCAAAAACAAATGAGCAATAAAGCCCCGGGGCCGAAGCGGTAAAAATATCGGGTTCGGCATCTTTGTACGAATAATTTACAAGGACATTTTTATCGGTCACTTCATCGGTACAGGTAGCATTGTTATTGTCGTTGGCAATGGTGAAAGTTTGTGCCGTTTGCGGGGCAGTATTTTGTGTGTACAGCCAACCGTACACCCATGGCCAGGCGGCATCGCCATGGTATTGCACATCGTCGGGGAAGCCCCGCACCTCCCTGTAAACAGCGCCGCCTGCAACGAGGTTCCAGCCAAGGCCATAAGTATAATCATAATCTTCCACTTTTAAACCAGCAGCGGTATAACTCAAAGCAACCGGTGCCGAAAGATCGCCTACCTTAACATTAAAAACAGGGATGCTTATATTGGCCCTGCCGGTAAGGTTATTTACATTTACTGAATTTTGTGCCTTAGAGTTTTCAGAAAATAAGAAAGAGCAAAATACCAGTACGAATAGAGGTTTTAAGATACGCATACGGCCGTTTTTTAGAAGTGTAGATTAAAGATCAAGTACGTAACATAAAGTTATAGTCAAATCTTTGAAAAAAAATCCCGTATTTTAACCCGATTTTTTTGGCACGTGTTTTTACTGTTATTTTAACTCCGGTCAATTTACGAATGATTCTATGCCCGGGAAAAATCAAAAGATTTGTAATACAAACCTAAGCAGGTTGTTTGAAACTATAACCCGTATTTTAACCCATATAAGGAGGGTGTTTTAACGGTAGCATGCAAAAAAAGCGTCATTTGTTGAAGCCATTTTTTATTTTAACGGGGAATTCCAAAAGAAATAAACCGTAATTTAGCCTCTCCCAAAATCAATATACGATCCTGGCAATTACCAGCGTGCTTTTTTGAAAACCCATAACATTTAAAAAAATTACCGGTTCATGAAAAAAGTTTTACTCCTTTCTTTCCTGGCGATCTTATGCTTTTTTGCACAGGCTCAAAAAATTGACCCCGCCAGCGCCATTAAAATGGTAAGCACCCATGCCGCAGCCATTGGCATCAGCAATGATGAAATAAACAATGCGTTTGTGAGTGATGCCTATCATAGCAACACATCCGGCATCAACCTGGTTTATTTACAGCAGGGCTATAAAGGGATCCCGGTATACAACAGCCTGCGGGTACTCGCTTTTAAAAACGACCGGCTGGTTTCCAGCACCGGCGGTTTTATTACAGGAATTGACAATATGGCCAGCCCCCAATCGGGCATTGCCTCCATCAATGCCTCCAGGGCAGTACAAGCTTCTTTTTCCGAAGCTAAACTTCCTGCCCCGGCAGCCGCTTTTCCGCTGAGTTCGGAAAATAACCGCAAACAAAATTTTGGCATGTTACCGGGTACCATCGAAGATGTAAAGGCAGAACTAATGTGGGTGCCCGTTCAAAACGGCCAGGCAGTTAAACTCAGCTGGCAGGTACAGGTAGTGCCCTCCAAAACAAGCGACTGGTGGATGATACAGGTAGATGCCGTTACAGGTAATGTGATCGGTAAAACCAATCTTACCGTTTACGAAACTCATGGGCACAAAAATGAGCAACAACAAACTGCCACATCTTTTTCTCAAAATTATTTTTTTAATACAAACGGGTTACAAAATACTGACCGGGCAGCATTGGTAAATACGGTAAATTACCTGGTTTGCGCCTACCCTGCAGAAAGCCCCATTCATCCGGGAGGCGCACCTGCCGTACGCACAAATCCCTGGACCAGTACCCCGGGCAATGCCAGCAGTTTGGGATGGCACAATGATGGAAATGTTGATTATACCATTTCCCGGGGAAACAATGTATGGGCCACCGAAGACAGGGCGGGTACCAATACCAATACCGGCATCAGCACACCCACCGGTTTGCCGGCCAGTTCCAGCACATCGCCCGACCCGCTTAATTTTCAGTTTACTCCCAGTTTCACCTCCAACCCCACCACGGCAACCAACCAGCAGTTTTCTATAACAAATTTGTTTTACTGGAACAACCTCATGCATGATCTTCACTACCAGTATGGCTTTAATGAAGTGGCCGGAAATTTCCAGGCAAGCAACCAGGGCCGCGGTGGCGCACAGGGCGATTACGTAATTGCAGTTACCCAAAGCAGTACGGGCTATAACAATGCAAATTTTGCCACCCCTGCAGATGGAGGAAGGCCAAGGATGAGGATGTATCTTTTTGATACCGTTTCCACCCTCAGGGTAAATACTCCCCTCGGCAGTGCGGGTATTTATACTTCTGTTGAAGGCGCTTTCAGTACAAACAACAGGCTTATTGCGGTAGGCCCGGTAACAGCCCAGGTGGTTTACTTTGATGATGCAGGCGGTACACATGAAGCCTGTACAGGTGCCCCCGTAAATTCTCTCACCGGAAAAATTGCCCTTATAAACCGGGGCAACTGCAACTTTACCGTGAAAGTGCTTGCTGCCCAGGCTGCAGGTGCCGTGGGTGTGATCATGGTAAACAATGTAGCAACGCCTCCTTATCTTACCATGGCAGGCGCAGATAATACTATCACCATACCTGCAGTGCTGGTATCGCAGTCCGATGGGGCCATACTGGCTGCACAACTTGCCAATAACCTCAACGTTACCTTAAGCGCTGCCGAAATGGATGGCGCACTGGATGCCGGCATCGTTTGCCACGAATATGGGCATGGCATCAGCAACAGGCTCACCGGTGGCCCTGCACAGGCTGGCTGCCTCAGCCATGCAGAACAGGGTGGCGAAGGCTGGAGCGATTATTTGGGTTTGATGATGACAACCAACTGGAGTACGGCCACCCTTACAGATGGAGCTCTTCCAAGGCCGATCGGCACTTATGTAGTGGGCCAAAAGACCAATGAAAGCGGAATACGTAATTATCCTTATTCAACAAACCTTATCACCAACCCGCTTACTTATGCCAATATGGGTACAGGCACCATTGGTACCGAAGTTCATAATATCGGCGAAATATGGTGCGTGGCATTATGGGATATGACCTGGAATATTATTCAGCAAACAGGAAATATCAATCCAAACTTCTTTAATGCTGCCGGTACGGGCGGAAACAGCATTGCTTATAAACTGGTAATGGAAGGTATGAAACTGCAGCCCTGCAGCCCGGGCTTCCTGGATGCCAGGAATGCCATTCTTAAAGCAGACAGTATCATGTATAACGGAACTTACCGCTGTGCTATCTGGTCGGCATTTGCTAAAAGAGGAATGGGTTACAGCGCTGTGCAGGGATCTGCCTCAAGTGCCACCGACCATACTGCAGCTTCAGATATGCCGCCGGCCCCGGCCATCAGCACAGGCCCTGCATCTTCATCTGCCTGCGCTGGTGAAAATGTAACCTTTACAGTAGCTACAACAGGATCTGTATTTTCTTATACCTGGCAGCTAAGCACCAATGGCGGCAGTACCTGGACGGATATAACACCGGTAGTTAACAGCCCTTCCCTTACTTTAACTGCAGTAACAGCAGGAATGAATAATTACCAGTACCGTGTTATTGTTGCCGGTGGGTGCCCATTTGCACAGGCAACATCATCTCCGGCAACCTTAACAATTAACTCCTCATCGGCTTCCATTACATCGCAGCCTGCGGCAGTTACTGCATGTACAGGCAGCAATGCAAACTTTACAGTAGCGGCAAGCGGAACGGGTTTAACTTATAACTGGCAGGTGAGTACCGATGGCGGCACTACCTGGAACAATGTTTCCCCTGCTGTAACAACAGCTACCTTAACCCTTACTTCGGTTACGGCCGCCATGAATAATTACCAGTACCGTTGCGTGGTATCCACCAGCGGATGCTCCGGTGGATCGGGTACCAACTCTAATGCTGCCACACTTACCGTTTCTACCAATAGCATTAACATAACTGCTCAACCTGCTGCATCTACCGTATGCGCCGGAAGTAATACCAGTTTTTCTGCCACGGCTACCGGTTCGGGTTTGTCGTACAACTGGCAGGTGAGTACCGATGGCGGCACTACCTGGAACAATGTTTCCCCTGCAGTAACAACCTCAACCTTAACGCTTACGGCCGTTACCACTACTATGAACAATTACCAGTACCGTGCTGTTATTACAAGCAGCGGTACCTGTGCCGGCAGCCTTAATTCATCTGCCGCCACGTTAACGGTTACGGGTCCGGCTGCGGTTACAGCACAACCTGCAGATGCCACTATTTGTACAGGAAGCAATGCAAGTTTCGGCGTAACAGCATCGGGCAGTGGGCTCAGTTATCAATGGCAGGTAAGTACTACCGGATGTGCAGGAACATTTACAAATATTAGCGGGGCTACTTCGGCCACTTACAACATAACCAATGCGGCAAGTTCCTTAAACGGGTACGCTTACAGGGCAGTAGTTACAGGTGCCTGTGCGCCTTCGGCCACCAGCAGTTGTGCCGTACTAACAGTAAATACTGCACCGCAGTTTACGTCTCAGCCCGCCTCTGCGGTATTATGTGCAGGAAGCAATGCCAGCTTTAGTGTAACGGCAAGCGGCAGCAATATTTCTTATAACTGGCAGGTAAGTACAGATGGTGGCAGTACCTGGAACAATCTTTCGCCGGCAGTAACAACTGCCACGCTTTCACTTTCGGGTGTAACCGCTGCTATGAACAATAACCAGTACAGGGTGCAAATGACCGGAAGCGGAACCTGTACCACCCCGGTGGTTTCAAACGCAGTTAGTTTAACAGTAAACAGTGCTGCGGCCATTGGCACCCAACCTTCAAATGCAGCAGGTTGCCAGGGAAGCAATGTTTCATTTACAGCTGCTGCTACAGGTACAGGCATTACTTATCAATGGCAGTTGAGCACAACAGGTTGTGCCGGAACATTTACAAATATTACAGGGGCCACTTCGGCCAGTTATAATGTGAGCGGCCTTACTGCAGCCATGAACAATTATGCTTACAGGGTTGTGGTAAGCGGCACCTGTGCACCTGCCGCCACCTCTTCCTGTGCCTCATTAACAGTTACAGCCCCGGCCAGTATTACCACGCAACCTGCGGCTACCGGAGTTTGTGCAGGAACCGATGCAAACTTTACAGTGGCAGCAAGCGGCACCGGTATCAGCTACCAATGGCAGGTAAGTACAGACGGAGGTACCAATTATACAAATATAGCCGGGGCCACAGGCACCAGCTATGTTGTAACCGCAGCTGCGGCAAACCAAAATAATAACCGTTACAGGGTTCAGGTAACCAATTGCGGAAACGTTACGGTAAACTCAGATGCGGCTATTTTAACGGTGAATGCCCTGCCATCAGTAACACTTACACAAGTGCCTGCCAGCGGTACGCCTGTATCACTGGAAGCCACGGTAAGCCCTGCAGGCACTTACAGTTACCAGTGGTACGACGACAATGAGCTGATGCCGGGCCAAACAGCCTCCAGCCTTGCCCTTAATACAAGCCTTTCGGGTAATTTCCAGGTAAGGGCAACCAATACCGTTACAGGATGTTCGTCGTCTTCAAACGGCATCAATGTGGTACAGGGCAGATCTGATGTACTCGTTATTTATACAAACCCCAGCGATGGCCGGTTTGAGATCATGTACAACAATGCTGATTTTACCGCAGAAAAAAGGATCATTAATGTGTATGATGCCAAGGGTGCAAAAGTATTCAGTAAAGTGTACGATATCACTATCCCCTATCAAAGGATGCAGGTGATACTTACCAATGCTGCCAGTGGTATATATATGCTTGAACTGATGACCAGTGATGGAAAGAAAATAGCAGCAGACAAGATACTGATCCGTTAAGCCGGGGTTCAAATTTTTTAAAAGGTACAACCAGGCCGGTTGTACCTTTTTTTATTGTTTAAAATACCATTTGATCTATCTTTATGGCATGAGATCCTTCCTCGCCGTTGCAGGCATAATGCTCCTGTTTGCAATGAGTGGTTTTATAGGTACGCCCCCTCCTTCACTGAGCAGCAAAGCTGCCCTGGGCAAACGGCTTTTTTCAGAAAAAATATTGTCGAAAGATTCTAGCGTAAGCTGCGCCAGTTGTCATAAGCCTGAATTTGCTTTTGCAGATACGGCAGCATTCAGCACCGGTATTTATGGAAAGCTTACGGGCCGCAACACCCCATCGGTACTTAATATGAAAAACCGCCCTTATTATTTCTGGGACGGCAGGGCCGCCTCACTCCAAGAACAGGCTTTAATGCCAATTGAAAATCCTGATGAGATGGGATTACCGGCAGATGAAGCTGTAAAACGTCTTAACCGCTCGCCGCTTTACACAGATCTTTTCTATAAAGTATTCAAACAAAAGCCTACAAAAAAAAACCTGGCGGATGCGCTTGCGGCCTTTGAACAAACACTCGAAACGGTTAACAGCCGGTTCGACGACTGGAGCAACGGCCTCGGCAAATTAAGCGTTCAGGAAGAAAGGGGGAGACAATTGTTTGTGGGCCAAAAAGCAAAATGCTTTGAGTGCCACAGCATGGAAGATTTTACCGATGACGAATTCCGCAATATTGGCATTTTCAACGGGCAGGATTTTAATGATTCGGGCCGCTACCGCATCAGCAGAAAAACTGCAGATATCGGCAGGTTCAAAACGCCGGGATTGCGCAATGTGGCTGTTACGCCACCCTATATGCACAATGGCAGGTTTAAAACCCTGGAGCAGGTAATTTCGTTTTACAACAACCCTCAAATGTTTGTAGATGAACCCAAAAACATGGATCCGCTGCTGAAACGGCCCCTTGGCCTCAGCTTACAGGAAGAAAAGGATATCATCGCTTTTTTACACAGTCTTACCGACCGGGCTTACCGTAGAAAAAAAGCATTAACAAAAAATTAGGCACTATATTAGCGGTAGGAATAATGATTTTATTTTATTTGTAAAAACAACTCAATAAGACATGGAAGCAGCTAAACCAAAAATCCTTTTATGCGAAGACGACCCAAACCTGGGCATGGTTCTAAAAAACTATTTGGAACTAAATGATTATGATGTAACGCTCGAAAGGGATGGCCGGCTTGGCCTTGCAGCCTTTCAGCGTGAAAAATTCGACATCTGCCTGCTCGACGTAATGATGCCAAATATGGATGGCTTTACCGTAGCAGAAGAAATAAGGGATATCAACCCCGATGTACCCCTGTTTTTTCTGAGTGCCAAAACCATGAAAGACGATATCATACAGGGGTATAAGCTGGGCGCCGATGATTATATTACAAAACCATTCGACAGTGAAGTGCTGCTGCATAAAATAAAGGCCATTCTGAAGCGCAATGAAGAAATGCATAAAGAAGAGGCCAATGCAGAGTTCGATCTTGGAAGCTATCATTTTAACCCACGCCTCCGTGAACTTGGCGTTAACGGTAAGCTGCAAACACTTTCGCCAAAAGAAAATGAACTGCTTAAAATGCTGGCCGAATATAAAAACGACCTGTTACCAAGAGAGGCAGCGCTCAAAAAAATATGGGGCAGCGATACTTATTTTAATGGCCGCAGTATGGATGTGTACATTGCCAAGCTGCGTAAATATTTAAAAGAAGACAGCAAGATCGAGATCGTAAACATTCATGGAAACGGTTTCAGGCTGGTGGTACAGGACTGATGTAAAAATTATTTTGCAAGGGGAATGGTAATGATAAAACTGCTCCCCTTGCCTAAGATACTCTCTGCTTTAATACTCCCCTTATGGGCTTCCACCATGGTTTTTACATAGCTTAACCCAAGCCCGAAGCCTTTTACATTATGCACATTGCCGGTATGGGCCCGGTAAAATTTTTCAAATATATGGCTAAGTGTTTCTTTGCTCATGCCAATGCCATTGTCTTCTATCTTTATCCTGAGTGTTTGACCCGCATTGGAAGTGGTAAGTTTTATTACAGGCTTTTCCTTTGAATATTTCAACGCATTATCCAGCATGCTGTTAATGAAGTTTATAAAATGTACTTCATCGGCCATCACCAGGTCTTTTGCTGCATCGAGGTTTGTTATAAGCTGGCCTTCCTTTTCCTCTACCGGAAGGGTAATATTATTCAATGCGGAGGAAATCAGCTCATGTGCCGATAGTTTTTTCAGGTTAAGCTGCACCTCCTGTTTATCGAGCAATGCCGCCTGTAAAATAGTTTCCACCTGCTTGTTCATGCGCCGGTTCTCTTCCTTTATAATGCCGGTAAAATAATTTGATTTTTCCCTGTCGGAAACCACTTTTTCGTTCTTCAAAGCATCTACTGCAAGAGAAATGGTTGCCAGCGGTGTTTTAAACTCATGCGTCATGTTATTGATAAAATCATTTTTTATTTCGCTGAGTTTTTTCTGCCGCAGTAAAGTGCGTATCGTAAGAAAGAATGCTGTGGCAATGATAAGCGTGAATAATATTGCACCAATAATGAACATACGCAATTCCTTGATGATAATGGAACGCTGGTGCGGCACAATAACCACTAAAAATTCTTCGGGTGCGAGATTTTCCTGGTCGCTGCCGCTGAGTGCCTGTAATGAAATGGTATTGCGGATGTTGTTAAGGGTGTCGTCGTAATATTTAAAGAAATTCTCGGTTTCAACCTGGTCGCCCATCATGGAGTTTTCTGTTACCGCAAACTCAAAGGGTACATCGGGAAGCATATTTTTATCAAAAGCAGCCCGTATGATATCCCGCATCTCTTTCTTTGTGAAACGTTGTATGGTTGATTGCCGGTTGAGGTTCATCAGTATTTTTTCTTTACCGAAGGAAAAAGGGTTTTTTCTCAGTGGCATGGACTGATTTTCGTCCACCATCCGGTTTGCTGCTTCACCGGTGGATTTCACTATACGGTCCCAAAGCTGCTGTTCCTTAATATCGCGGGCACTCTGCAGCCAGAGGTATTGAAAGAATATCAAGCCCAGCAAACTAAGAGTAATAAGGAAGGTGATGATAGGGAAAATTCTTTTCATATATGCATATAGCCAGTGATCCGTTGCCCTGCAAATGTAATATACTAATAGCTTTCCGAGAAGCCCCTGCTCTATTTTCAGTTAATATTAACGCCTGCAGGCCGCCCTGTGCATAAGTTTTGCGTTAATGTTGCAAAACGGATGGAATATTATTTATGGTAAAATCCTTACTTTAGAAGTATGATAGCGCCTCAAACAGGAAGCCTGCTTATAGCCGAACCTTTTCTTAAAGACCCCAACTTTATGCGCACTGTTGTACTTATATGCCGACATGCTGCAGAAGAAGGCACATTTGGGTTTACACTCAACAAGCTTTACCACCAGCCACTTAATGAACTCGTACCCGGCCTGGAGGGCTTTGATCTTCCCGTTTATATCGGCGGGCCGGTTCAAATGGACACCCTGCATTATATCCATCAATATCCCGGGCTGTTTGATGATTGCGAAAAAGTAGGCAATGATATTTACTGGGGCGGCGATTTTGAAAAACTTAAAAAATTGATTAAAGACGGAAGTATTGATCCGCAGCATATCAAATTTTTTCTTGGCTACAGCGGCTGGAGCAGCGGCCAGCTGGATGCAGAAATGGAAGAAAAATCATGGCTTACCGTTGGGGCCACCGAAAGGATCGTTTTTGATACCCCTTATGGAGATATCTGGAAAGCAAGCCTGCAGCATTTGGGCGGTAAATACGAAATGATGGTTCACTTTCCTACAGACCCGCAGTTAAATTAGCATCCAATACCTGCAACCGTTGAAAGACGCTGCGGGTGCCCGTCTTCCAAAAATTATAAATAGTTTTTAAATTAGTAGTATCCGCTCTTTATCAGCAGCGGATTTATTTATCTTTGCCCCCTACATGGCCAACAAAGTAAAGTCTATTAAGAAAAATACCAAAGCAGCTGAAACGCTCCGCCAGGATAAGGAGGAAACGGTTCAGGTAAAACAGCTGCTTAAGGACGAACGCACCCATAAAATTGCCGGCAGCATCTTTATCCTGCTTGCCATTCTCTTTTTTATTGCATTTACATCTTACATATTCACCTGGGATGAAGACCAGGACAAGGTTTTTAAAGAAGGCTATAAATTGCTGCTGGGGACCGACAGCAGGGTAAGCAACCTCATGGGAACCTTTGGTGCATTTATTTCGCACTTTTTCATTTACAGGGGTTTTGGCATAGCTTCTTACCTGCTCTGCAGTTTCTTTTTTGTAGTGGGCGTAAACCTGTTCTTCGGAAAAAAATTATTTTCCATCTGGCGAAACCTGAAGTATATCATTCTTGGTTTACCACTGCTGAGTGTTACAGCTTCGGTGCTGGCCGGCAAGAGTAGTTTTGCCTGGGGAGGCGCAGTGGGCGATATGTGCCGTAACTATCTCTATAACAGTATCGGGCAGGTTGGAACAATGGCCGTAATAGCAGTTGGCTTCCTTGCATACGTTATCTGGAGATTCAATCCTTCCTTTGATTTCACTAATAAAAAAACAGCATCAGCAGCTTCAGAAACTACCGAAACCGGAAATGATGATCTTGATGAGCCCGAAACAGAAGAGGAAGAAGATGCAACGCATGATGCACCCGTAAAAGGAAATGCGTTAAAAGGAAAAGCAGGTGTGCTAACTATCCCCAACCAATCGCCGGTCTTCGATCATGAGCTGGAAATAGTGGAAAAGGAAGAACCTGTAAAAAAGACCCCTGCTATTAAAACAGTTGAACAAAACCCTGAACCGGAGCTGCCGGTTCAACCGCCTTTAATAGAAAAACCTGTTCAAAAAGAAACCCGTATTGTACCAGAAAGTGAACTGGAGCTGGAAATAAAAACAGCAGACCCCTCGCCCGAAGAAATAGCAGCCGATATTAAAGCAGGGGAAATAAAACCTTATGATCCCATACTCGACCTGAGGGATTATAAATATCCCTCGCTCGATCTGCTTGATAACCATGGAAGCGAAAAAATAGTGCAGGATCCGCAGGAACTGGAAAACAATAAGAACCAGATCATCAATACGCTGAAAAATTATGATATAGAGATCCAGAAAATTTCGGCAACCATCGGGCCTACCGTTACCTTATACGAGATTATTCCTGCAGCCGGTGTACGCATCAGCCGCATCAAAAACCTCGAAGATGATATTGCCCTGAGCCTTGCTGCACTGGGCATCCGCATCATTGCACCCATTCCCGGAAAAGGAACCATTGGTATTGAAGTGCCCAATACACGTAAGACCATCGTGAGCATGAAAACACTTTTGGCATCCGAAAAATTCCTGCAAAATAAATTCTCGCTTCCTATTGCCATTGGCAAAAAGATAGACAATGAAAATTTCATTGTAGACCTGGCCAGCATGCCGCACCTGCTGATGGCAGGTGCCACCGGCCAGGGAAAATCGGTGGGCGTAAATGCCATACTGGTTTCCTTACTTTACAAGAAACACCCTTCGCAGCTCAAATTTGTTTTAGTGGATCCTAAAAAAGTGGAATTAAGTATTTACAAAACAATTGAAAAACATTTTTTAGCAAAACTCCCCGGCGAAGAAGATGCCATCATTACCGATACAAAAAAAGTTGTTCATACACTTAATGCCCTTTGCATTGAAATGGACAACCGTTACGATCTTTTAAAAGAAGCCGGCTGCCGCAACATAAAAGAATATAACGAAAAATTTGCCGCCCGAAAACTCAACCCCGAAAAAGGTCACCAATACCTGCCCTTTATCGTATTGGTGGTGGATGAGTTTGCCGACCTGATCATGACGGCCGGAAAAGAAATTGAAATGCCCATTGCACGTTTGGCACAATTGGCAAGGGCTATTGGCATACACCTGATCATTGCCACGCAAAGACCTTCTGTAAATATCATTACCGGTACCATCAAAGCAAATTTTCCTGCCCGTATTGCCTTTAAGGTAAGCAGCAAGATCGACAGCCGTACCATTCTCGATATTGGCGGGGCCGAACAACTGATCGGCAAAGGTGATATGCTGATCAGCTATAATGGCGAACTGGTGCGCCTGCAATGTGCTTTTGTAGATACACCGGAAGTAGACAGGATCGCTGAATTTATTGGCGATCAGCGTGGCTATCCGCAGGCCTTTTTGTTGCCCGAATATGTGGATGAAAAAGAATTAGAAGGAAAAGATTTTGATATTAACGATAAAGATGCCCTGTTTGAAGATGCAGCAAGGCTGATCGTAAGCAGCCAGAGCGGCAGTACTTCCTTATTACAAAGGCGGATGAAACTTGGCTATAACCGTGCAGGAAGATTGATGGACCAACTGGAAGCGGCCGGGATCGTGGGCCCCAACCAGGGGAGCAAAACAAGGGATGTACTTATTAAAACCGATGCCGATCTGCAACAGCATTTAAATGAAATGATATAGCGGCTTCTTTATTAAGCTGAAGGGAGCAGAAAACCATATTATTTTCAGGACAAACGATTAAAACTGCATTAAAACCCATCCATAAGCATTCATGTCTAAATTTTTAATTGCTGGACTTGGTAATGCCGGTAATGAATATGCCGGTACCCGCCATAATATCGGGTTCGATGTAGCCCATGCATTTGTACATAAACATGGGGGCAGTTTCAGGG
>JBATOU010000045.1:0-1802 GCA_049291115.1 Ferruginibacter sp. | reverse complement strand
ATTCTTAACTTCTGCACTCATAACGTACCGCAGCTAACCACAAAAATAAATTCTCTATAACAACACCTAAAAAAAATCTTATGTATAAAAAAGCCGCCTCATTTATTTATGAGACGGCTTCTTTTTTTCGTGGTGTGGGCCGGGATCGAACCGGCGACACAAGGATTTTCAGTCCTTTGCTCTACCGACTGAGCTACCGCACCATCTTTTTTACTCTACCGATCCCGACATCCGCTGCGCTTTTGTCGGAACCTTGTTTTTCTGAAACTCCTTCGTCGTTTCGAAAAACTACGGCTGAGCTACCGCACCATAAGAATTTAATATTTTGAGATTGAATATTAAATTCGGGCTGCAAAAATAGGGGAATATGCCGGAATTTGGAAGAAAAAACACAGGAATTTACGCTTCCGGCTACCCAACCCAATAATAAACAGGCTTTCAAACCCCTGAAACCTCTGGAACTTTTGAAACTTATTAAGAGAAATCACTCCCCTTCACATCTATCACAAACCGGTATTTTACATCGGCCTTCATCATACGGTCGTAAGCTTCGTTCACATAATTCATTTTTATGATTTCCACATCGCTTACAATATTGTGCTGCCCGCAAAAATCGAGCATTTCCTGGGTTTCTTTAATACCACCAATAAGTGAGCCGGCCAGCTTCTTTTTGCCCATAATGAGGGAAAAGCCCGCAATTTGCGATGGTTCGGGCGGCGCACCAACCAATACCATGGCGCCGCCGGTTTTTACCAGGCCCATCAGGCTGTCGTAAGAATGCGGCGCCGAAACGGTGTTGAGTATAAAATCGAATTTCCCCCTGATAGAGGCCATATCATCGGCATTTTTACTGTTTACAAAATGATGGGCGCCCAGGCGTTCTGCATCGGCTTTTTTACTATCACTGGTGCTGATAACGGTTACCTGAGCGCCAAATGCATGGGCAAATTTTACGCCCATATGACCCAGCCCGCCAAGGCCTACAATGGCGACCTGTTGTCCTTTTGTTACGCCCCAGGCCCTTAAAGGCGAATAGGTGGTGATGCCCGCGCAAAGCAAGGGCGCCACGGCTTTCAGGTCGAGGTTTTCGGGAACTTTCAGTGTAAATGCCTCATCCACCACAATGCTGGTACTGTAGCCACCGTAAGTGGGTTGCCCGTCTTTACCAATGCTGTTGTAAGTGCCCACCATACCGCCTTCGCAAAACTGCTCTTCGTGGTTTTGGCAACTGGGGCAGGTACGGCAGCTGTCTACCAGGCATCCAATTCCGGCAAGATCGCCCGCTTTAAAATTTGTTACTTCATTACCAACAGCTGTAACACGGCCCACAATTTCGTGGCCGGGCACCATGGGAAATATAGAGCCGCCCCACTCGTTGCGTACCTGGTGAATATCTGAATGGCAGATGCCACTGTATAAAATTTCTATCTGTACATCTTTTGGCCCCGGTGTGCGGCGGCTGATGCTAAAAGGTGCCAGCGGCGATGTGGCCGACTGTGCTGCGTAAGAATTGCTCATGAGATAATTTTTTTTATGAATGATATTTATTTTTTAACGTGTTGTGCTATTGAGTTTTTAAATTTTTACTTTGTTCTTTTTTGCTTGCCCAAAAAAGAACCAAAAAAAGGCACCCGAAATCCCTGCCTGCATGACGCAGTCTGGCAGGGATATACACCCCGATTTCGGGAAGTAGCTCTACTCAGCTTTTGTCCTTCGGTAGCTTCAGCTTTGGTAATTCTACTCTTAGGATCGAAATTTTAATTATTTTCTAAAATCCTGTGCTAACCCGAGTATTTTTAATA
>JBATOU010000044.1:0-30212 GCA_049291115.1 Ferruginibacter sp. | reverse complement strand
AGTCTCAAAGTGGAGATAAATCAAATCGTTTGAGCGACTTACACTGGGTGGCGGACACACTAAATACGCTAAGTCAAAGAATATTAGAAAATCCCTACATTTCTGAAGAGAGGGATTATAGGTTGGCAAGTTTACTTGAAGAAAGAGCAAGATTGTTATTCCCAAGAATTACAAGCCAAAGAATTTATGAATTTGATGAAGTAATAGCTCAAATTAAAAATGCATTTATTCAAGTTGACTCCCCATGGAAGCAAACTTTAAATCTAAAAAACTTCAATGATTCTTATAATGCACAAACATTGTCACCCTGGTTTGTTCCTAGTTTATTAGTAGACGATGACGATAAATGGATTAGCGAAATAAGTAGCAAAGGCCCACAAGTAATAACAGGTGTTAGGGGATGTGGAAAAACTATGCTTTTAAGAGCTCTGCAATTTCATGCCAGAGCCATGCCACGGACTAGAGAGGAAAAAAATTCGAGCCAAAAAATTACAGATAGGTTAAAGAATGAAGGATACATTGGCTTATATGTGTCGTGTACAAGACTATTAGACAAACTTGGAGACCAAGATTTACCTCTGCATGAGCCATTTTCAAAACTTTTTATCGCCTATGCTCTTGAAGCAATACACGCAATTAGGCATTTAAGAGAATTAGACAGGAAAACAATAGAAAAAATCGCGTTTAAAGAGATTGCCGAAATAATTTCTGAATATGTAGAAAATACAGCTGATTTAAAAAATGCTGATAGCGAATATGAAGTAGAAAAAAATCTTAAAACCATCTTGAATAGTCTAAGTAAAGGGGAAAAGAAATATACAATCAAAGCAAATCCAGCAAATACGTTTTTGCAATTGGCAAATGTAATTAGAACAAGCTCCAGAATATGGAACAATCATTATGTATTTTTCCTATTAGACGATGTAAGCACAAGGTTTTTAAACGACCAAAACATAATTACACTTGTTTCTTCTCTCCTTTTTCAAAATGAAAATTGTTCATTTAAATTTACTACCGAAGCTCAGACATTAGAAATGGTAATTCACTCTCCTGGAAATATTGAGCAAGCCCGCATAGGCAGAGATTACACAATCTTTGATTTAGGACATGAAGTAAATGAGAAGGTGCATTCAAATAATAAAGGAGGTATTGAATTTGTAGAAAAAATCTTGCTTAAAAGATCCCAGTTTCATAGCAGTCATCCCAAAAACTTGAGACCGTCTGAATTACTAGGAGATGCAACACTTCAATCTATAGCAGAGAGTATTGCAAAGAAAGCTAAGGCGTCAGAGAAAAAAGGCCTATATCACGGTATTACAGCTATTGCTGGGGTATGTGTTGGTGATATTGGAGATGTTATTACTTTGTATGAAATGATATTAAATAAAAGGAAAACCGTTATTCCAATTTCGGCTATTGATCAAAATGAAAGTTATTTACAACTTTGTCATTCAAGACTCTTTGATATCAATAGAAGAGAAAGCCGTCTTTTTGATTTTGCAGAATCTTTTTCAGAAACCTCACATCACTTACTTGTTCAGTCATACAACTTAAGTAAGGGAAAAAGCAAGAAAAGGCTTAGACAATATTCTTCAATTTTTATAAATATTACAACTGGAGATATTCCTAAACAATACAAACAAGTAAGAGAATTGATTGACGCTGGAATTTTTAATTTTTCGGGTGGCCCTAAGGCGTCAAGGACTAACCGTCAAGGTTTAAATCCCCAACAACAATTTAAACTTACTTTCAGAAAGCTATATGGACTTCATAAACATATTGGATTAGCACAGTCAGATAGATTTGAATTGTCTGCAGAACCATTAGAAGAATGGCTAAATAACCCTAAAAAAGGTAAAGATATATTAATTCGAAATCTTAAATCAATGCTGGAAGAAGATGTTGAAGTTGACGGCCTTGATAGTAATGCCAGAAAGAAAAGGTATGTAACTAATAAATCAATAGTCCAAAAGAGCCTTTTCGAGGATTCTCTAAAAACAGAAAAAAACAATAATAGTAGTGATGTTAAGATAATCGAAGCCCTAGCAAAAGCAAAAACTCCAAAGGCTAAACAACTTAATTTACTTACACTAAAAAAGCAAGGTATATCCACCTTTTTTAGTTCTTACGGATTTGAAAAAAATGTAGTTCAATCTTTCAAAAGACTTCTAAGTATACCGATAAAAGAAATTACATTAGTTAGATTCCCCAACAAGGGGAGGGAGCTTGAAATAAATAAGTTGCTTTACAACTTTTCACGTGTCCCCAAAGTTATTACATATCAAAAGGCTATTTCTGGAAATTTTCCGCTTCCAAAAGATTCTTTGGTTGACATCACGGGATTGCCTCAAGGAATTATATTTAATGCAATCAGAAATTCTTTAAATGAATTCAACAAAATAAAATTTGTTTATACCGATGCCGAAACTTATTATCCTTTAAATGTGGATATTGAAATACTACTTAAAAAATTCAGACAGAAAGATCAGACACAATTTCTTGAATCATTAAGTCATATATTAAAAGGGGAAACAGGGCCTTATAAGGCAATCCCTTTGTTACCAAAAGAAATAAACCATGCAGCAAGGAGAGTTTTAATTGCTTTTGCGTCTGCCAAACATGAAAGATTGTATTCTTTACTTGATGAGAGAGAATATGATAAAATTCACATTATTGTGCCATATGAAAATGATCCAAGAGGAAAATTGGCTAAGATTTCAGCTGAAGTTGCAGTGAGAAAGTTTAATCACGCTGAAATATCAAAAATTCAAACAGATAATTTACAAGAAGTAATGGAGTATTTATCTCTTCAATATCAAAACTATTTTATCAATCAAAATTTCTGTTTTGAAATTGCAATAACGGGTTCTAAATTACAGACGGTTGCAGCTGCGGCCATTTGTTCATCTTACAAAGTAAATCAATGTTGGTATATACAACCCACGAAATGGGATGAAAAAAGATTTACTAAAGGATATGGAAAAACTAGATTTTACGAAATAAATAAATTGAATTGACTTTAGAATGATAGAATGGCGCTTCAAACCAAAATCCCGTGATGAAATGGATGTCGACCCCATCCAGGGAGAATTTTTTACAACAAGAGATATAGATAATATTTCAACTGCGGTTATAAGAGAAGGCATTCAGAATGCGCTGGATGAAAGAAATCGTGGAGAGCAAACAGAAACAGTGAGAGTCAGAATATTTCTATCCGGCAACAAGTATGCATTACACCCGCAGGATTATTTGCTTTTATTAGAAACATTACAACCGCATCTGAAAGCAAAGTCTTCAGGTTTGCAATCTCTTCCAGATTTTAATGCACCCATGAAATTTCTCGCCTTTGAAGATTTTAACACCAAAGGCCTTGAAGGAAGCCCAAAAGAGCCTTATGTAGAAAATATCAAAGACGGTAAGCCACACAATTTTTATTTTTTCTGGAGAAATGTGGGCCGGTCGGGCAAAACCGACGATAAACTGGGAAGATGGGGTTTGGGTAAAACTGTTTTTCCTGCCTCTTCCTGTATCAATACCTTTTGGGGCCTAACTGTGAGGAGGAGTGACCAGAAAAAAATGCTGATGGGGCAAAGTATTCTCCGCATACATAGCAGGGAAGATGAAAAGAAAGAGGAGTTTGGTTACAAGCCTTACGGCATGTTTGGTAAATATTACAGTAATGATTGTTTTGCAGAGCCTGTTGAAACAGAAAACGAACTCTGCAATTTTGAAACCCTGTTCCGGTTGGAACGAGAAAACAAATCTGGTTTTTCGGTTGTGGTGCCGTTTGTAACAGAAGAAATCACCATTAATCATCTGGCCTATGCAGCCATTGAACAATATTTTTATCCGATACTGGAAGGAAGGCTGGAAGTAGAGATTGCAGAAGAAGATTACAGCATTATTTTAAAGAGAGATTCTGTACAGGAAGCGGTTGACAAAATAAATTTTCAGCAACTGACAAACGGTGACGATAAAAAAATAAGAAACAGGGAAAACCTGATTAAGCTTTTTGATTTTGCCCAATGGACATTCCGCTTACAGGATGAAGATTTTTTTGCACTGAAAGAGCTGGACCTTAAAGCAAAGCCAAGATGGCTTGCAAAAACGATGTTTACAGATGAAGAAGGACTGACTTTATTGAGAGATAAATTTGAACGTAACGAAAGGGTGGCATTTAAAGTGCCGTTGAAATACCACCCTGTAAAGGGAGATGCAAAAACATGCTGGTATCAGGCCTTCCTTGAAAAAGATTCAGCATTAAGCAAACCGGAAAGCCTTTTTGTAAGGGATGGTATTACTATCTCAGGCATCACATCCTTGGACAAAGGTTTGGTAAGAGGTGTTGTGATAATACATGATTCCGATCTTGCCCGTATGCTGGGTGATTCTGAAAATCCGGCACATACAGAATGGCAACCCGATTCCCGAAACTTCAAGGGTAAATATGTGGATGGTAAAGAAGCATTGGTATTTGTAAAAGCCACTTTAAAAAAACTGTACGACCAGTTGCAACGGCCTATTGATGGCATGCAAAAAGATTTACTGATTGATTATTTCTCCATACCGGTTGAAACAGAAAAACCGGAAGAGAAAAAACCAAAAGACAAAACCGGCCGTGATGATAAAGGCGAAGACGATACAGACGAACCGGAAATACCCGGACTGCCCGGAAAGAAAAGACCTGTGCTGGTAGAAAAGATTTTTTCAGGATTGAAGATTGCAAAAAATCCGGGTGCAGAAGAGCTACCGGAAAGCATTCGTTTGAAGCTTGGTTATGATGTGCCTAGGGGCAATCCGGTAAAAAGTTATCAGGAGCTGGACTTTGATGTGGCAAAGTCTCCTATCAATATTGAATCAACCGGAGTATATTTTACAAAAAGGGAAAAGAACGAACTGGAGTTTGAAATAGAAGACAAAACACACTTTGAAATAAAACTCACAGGTTTTGATGAAAAAAGGGATTTGTTTTTAAAACTGCAGTAAATGATTCGCCGTTTTAACTATACCAACCGCATAAAAATTCCCAGGAACAGGGCTGATATCTCTTTATTTAAAGACAGAGAGGGAAAATACTTCCGTGCAAAAATAAATCTGGCCGGACTGGAACTGCCGCAGGATGCAAAGATTTACATCGAAGCTAATTACAAAGGGATGTATCAGCGTTTTGCTTTTGGTACTGTTGCACATTTTAAAGAACCAGAAAACACCAGACTAAACGAATTGCCTGAAACAGAGCTGGCATATTTTGATATTGCTATCGTTGATGAAACAGGTAAAGTAGGTTTACTGCTGGGCAGTGCAAAAGGAATTGCTGTCAGTACAGATGGAATTCCCAATGACCGAATTCCTTTATTACCTGTTAATCCAACCGATTTGAAAAATCAATTCTGGAAATTGAGTTTTGATTCCGGCGAAGACGGAAGGCCTGTACTTGAAATAAATAAAAACATTCCTGACATACTTGAAACAGCAAGAAACGATATAAAATTCATCAGCCTGGTTTACCCCGCTGCATTTCGTGGCGTATTGGAAAAATTGCTGGAGCAGGAAGATATTGACGCAGAAGAAGGTACCTGGATAAACGACTGGATGAAATTCATCACTAAAGTTCTGGGAATAAAAAACATCCCCGATACAGATAACGAAAATGGAAACCTTACGCCTGAACAGGAAGCATGGATAGATGACTGTGTAAATGAGTATTGTAAAAAAATGCAACTGTTTGAAAAATTCACTGCACAATGAGTAATCAGTTTACAGCGAGAACATTTAACGACGAAGGACTCAATGAATTTGAAAGAATCATTGGCGAGATAAGGAATGGCAATATGAAAGAAATTCCTGAAACTCTTTTGTACAATGAACAGTTTTCTGAAATTCACGAACCACTGATAACTATTGAAAAAGTTGATTATAAAAATAAAAATGAACTGGTGCCATGGCTCGTTAATCAGTTAAATCTGAGAAACAATAAACATCTTTATTTTGACAAGGGTTTATGGTCATGGCTGGCAGCATTTTATTTCAACAGCATCTGTCCCGCAGACGGAAACGGAAAAAGAAAAGTAAATGAATCAGCATTTTATATTTTAAAGGATCCGAAAAATTATACAAAATATTACAGGCATTTATTAGCATACCCATGCAGAATTTATTCTGAATTGGGGGATTCATCTAAAATATTTCTCATAGGAACATTTCAGAAAAGAGGAGAGATTACAGAACAGTTTGGTGCTTATCAGGAAATTGCATTGAATAAAGGGATACTTGATGCGGCAAATATTTTGTATTGGGATGATATTGCAAAGAATTTAAAGCGGGGTGCTGCGGGCAAAAGCGGCGGCTCAGCAAGAAGACTGGTAAGAGTTATCAGACAATATCAAATGACTTATGATCTGAATTCAATGAAAGGAGATGAAATTGTAGCATTACTGCCTTTAGAATTCAATAAATGGCTAAACTAAAAAACCACCCCATCTCTGGAGTGGCTTTAATTTCAGTGGACCCACCTGGGCTCGAACCAGGGACCCTCTGATTATGAGTCAGATGCTCTAACCGGCTGAGCTATAGGTCCAATTTCTTTCTTCAGGCGCTGCCCGGTAAGCAGCACTAAGTTTTCATAAACATCAACCGTTAACGTTCAACCGTCAACCCCAAACTTTTAACCTTTTGGGGCTGCAAAACTAAGCATTTCCCCGACATTTGCCGAAACCTTTCGCAAAAAATATGGCAAAACCCAAAAATATCATTTTCGACTTTGGCGGCGTACTGCTCAACCTCGATATTCCTCTCACTATTGAGGCTTTTCGCCAGCTGGGGATACCCGATTTTGATAAACATTTTACCCAATATACCGCCGATCCCGTAATAGAAGACCTGGAAACCGGTAAGATCAGCAATGCAGATTTTTTAGACCGGCTGGTGACCCTCGGCGGCGGCGCTTTTAGTACGGGGCAGGCAACCACGGCCTGGAATGCCATGATGCTGGGTTACCGCAAAACCAGCCTCGATTTTTTGAAGACCCTGGCCGGCGGCGGGTACCGGCTTTTTTTGCTCAGCAATACCAATGATATTCATCACCGGGTGTTTACAAAAGCAATTTTTGAACAAACCGGTTATAAAACCCTGGATGAGTTTTTTGAAAAAGCATATTACTCCCACAAAATTGGTTTGCGTAAACCTTATGCAGATGTATTTGAGTTTGTATTGAATGATGCGGGTTTGCTGGCAGCAGAAACCCTGTTTATAGATGATAGTTATACCAATACCGATGCCGCAGCAGCGTTGGGATTTAAAACACATCTTTTAAAACCGGGGCAATTGATTGAGGAGATTGATTATTTGAATTTTTAAGGGAGTTGTATTTTGGCTATACCACAAAGTTCCACAAAGAAGCAACGAAGTTCCACAAAGAATCATTTATAATTTCAAAAAGTGTACGCTAAAAAATAGCTTATAAACTTCCATCAACCTCTGAAACCTCTGAAACCTTTGGAACCTTTGAAACCTTGAACTGGTTTCTATCCCGGCATCCGGCCAATATATTTTTCTATCTGTTTTATCTGGTCTACAATCTGCGGCGTGGTGGGTTTGTAGCCCTTGGCCTTGGCAAAATATTGTTTGGCGGCCCGAAATTCCCGCTTGTTCATCATAATACTGCAAAGCTGCAGGTAGGCGGCGGCATTGTTTTCGTTATCGGGCAGGCCGGCACGTATGGCCTGGCGTATATAAGCTTCGCCTTCTTTTAAATTTCCTTTTTGGATGGCCAGCATACCCAGTTGCAGTTTATTGGGCCCTTCCGACTGCTTGGTGAGTTCTCCGCCACCCAGCGAAAGACTTTTTTTCATATGCTTTTCGGCATTCTCAAAATCCTGGTCAACCATGGCAAGGTTTCCTTTTAGCGTATAATAAACAGAACGCATGGGTTTTATAAGCAGGTTGGGAAACATGATGCCGTCCACCACTTTTTTAGCACCTTCCATATCTCCTTCTTCCATATAACTCTGTACCAGGCGCATGGGGCCAAATAAAAAATGCCCCACCAGCAATATCACACCCACTAAATAAAGGATGAAAGCTGGCCAAAAGCCGGCCTTCAGGTTCACAAAAACGGCAATAGCCAGCAATACCAACCCGATCCAGGGGCGGTATTTTATAATAACGTTCAACCACTTCATAGCTTAAAATTTGGGTGGCAAAGATAGGGTATGACGAGGGAGGAAGCAAAAGGAAAAATCGGGGGAACAAAAGTTAAAATGGAAAAGTAAAAAGGGGTTTTTCAGCGATTTTCATTTGTATTTAAACGGTAATGTTTTTCTAATAAGGCCTCAGTGTCTTCTCCGCGGCACTCTGTGTAACAGCCGGCTTGTGGGGTTATACCGCAGAGGTACGCAGGGGAGACGCAGAGAACCACAGAGAATTTCAAAATGGCCTCAGTGTAACTCCGTGCCTTCTCCGTGGCACTCTGTGTAACAGCCGGCTTGTGGGGTTATACCGCAGAGGTACGCAGAGGAGACGCAGGGAACCACAGAGAATTATTTAAGCTGCACTATCCCTGCCTATCTGTTCAATATCATCCTGTATATCAGGCTTTTTCTCAAGAATATATTTAACCAGCAAAAAACCGCCAAAACCGCCGCAAACTGCAATGAGCATCAGCTCTATGGTTCTCTCCTGCCAATCAGCAATATGCCAAGTACTCCCGCAAGTATTTCAAATCCAAACCAGGAAATCACCATTATTGCTTTCCAGTTGCCGGGTTTCAATCCTTTTCTCATGGCAAGTATGCCAATTTTTTTGCTCAGAAATATGAGCAGGATAATTTCAAACATGTTAAAAATTAAACAAGGTCTATATCAAAATTCACCAATTGTACAAATTCGCTGATGCGTTCTTCAATATCTGCCCGGGTTATTTCTTTTAAGCGCTCGGGACCAAATTTTTCTACACAAAAGCTGGCCATGGCGCTGCCCACAATGATGGCCGTTTTCATATTATCGAAACTGATATCTTTTGTTTTGGCCAGGTAGCCTATAAAGCCACCGGCAAAAGTGTCGCCGGCTCCGGTGGGGTCAAATACTTCTTCGAGCGGGAGGGCAGGTGCAAAAAACACCTTATCGTCGTGAAACAACAGGGCGCCATGTTCACCTTTTTTAATGATGAGGAACTTCGGTCCCATGGTCATGATTTTTTTAGCCGCTTTTACCAATGAAACCTCGCCGCTCAGCTGACGTGCCTCGCCATCGTTTACCAGCAGCACATCAACTTTTTTCAGCACTTCCAGCAGGTCGTCGAGCGCAATATCCATCCAAAAATTCATCGTGTCCATCACGATCAGTTTAGGGCGTTCTGTAAGCTGGTTGATCACGCTCATCTGCAGTTTGGGCATCAGGTTACCCAGCATCAAAAAATCGGCCCCCTGGTAACTGTCGGGTACAATGGGGTTAAAATCTTCGAGCACGTTCAGGTCGGTTACCAGCGTGTCACGGGTGTTCATATCAATATGGTATTTGCCGCTCCAGAAAAATGATTTTTTGTTGGTCACCACTTCCACGCCTTCTGTTTGCACGCCGCGGCTTTGCAGGCTTTCCATTTCCTCCAGCGGAAAATCATAGCCTACAATAGATATCTGCTGAACAGGTGTTACAAAATTGCTGGCTGCATAAGCTACATAAGTGGCCGAACCGCCTACAATTTTATCAACTTTTCCGAAGGGGGTTTCAATAGCGTCAAAGGCCATGGTGCCTACTGTGATGAGCGACATATAAAATGTGTTTTTTTGTTAATGTAAAAGCGCTGCAAAAGTAGCAGATAATATTAAAGAACAGCAAAAGGCAAAGAGAAAAAAACAAGAAAGAAGAGACAAAGACCAAAAAACAAGAACCAAAGGCAAAAGAGAAAGAGGGAAAGCAAGAACCAAAAGTAAAAAGGGAAAAGTCAAAAAGGTTTCCTCAGCGAACTCCTTAACTCTGCGTGCAATAGGACTCACGCAGAGGGGCAGAGAACGCAGAGGAAAGGAGAACAAGCAAAATGAAAATGAATTACCTCATACCTAAGCCCGCCGCAATTCATTAATTTGCAGTTATGTTACTAAAGATACATCCGGTGGATCCGCAGCCGCGGCATATAAAGCAGGTGGCCGACTGCCTGCTAAATGGCGGTGTGATCGTTTATCCAACCGACAGCGTATATGGTATCGGTTGTAATATGTTCGACCATAAAGCCATGGAACGCATTGCAAAAATTAAAAATGCCGATCCTAAAAAATACCAGCTTTCCTTTATCTGCAAAGACCTGAGCCACCTGAGCGATTATACCAAGAGCATTGATACACCACTGTACCGCATGCTTAAAAGAAACCTGCCGGGGCCCTTTACTTTCATTCTCCCCGCCAGCAAAATGGTGCCTAAGCATATGCAAAACAAAAAATCCACCATTGGCCTGCGGGTACCCGATAACGAAATTTGCCGTCATATACTCGAAGCGGTGGGCCATCCCATACTCAGTGCTTCGCTGCCGGGCAATATGGTGGAAGAATACACCGACCCGGAGATCATCTACGAAAAATTTGGCGATAAAGTAGATTATGTGATCGACGGGGGCATTGGCGGCATAGAGCCTTCCACGGTGGTGGATTGCACTACAGACGACTGGACGGTGATCAGGCAGGGCCTCGGCGATTTTGAAGCATGATCTTTTGCAACCAGAAATTTAAATTTTACTATGAACAAGGCAGCATTGGAAACCAAACTCACAGCGGCTCACCAGGAGTTTATCAATTATATTAAAAATTTAAGTGAAGAGGAATTTTTACAAATGCCGGGTGGAAAATGGTCGGCAGGCCAGGAGCTAAGGCATATTTATCTTTCTGTGAAACCGTTTGCGCAGGTATTGATGGCGCCCAAATGGTTGCTCAAAATTGTATGGGGCCAGGCAAACAGGGAAAGCCGTTCTTATGATGAGCTTGTAAAAAAATACCAGGACAAACTCCGCAACGGGGGAAGGGCAACGGGCAGGTTTATTCCCCGGCCCGTGCCTGTTGAAAAGCGGGATTTGCTCGCCGCAAAACTGCAATCGGCCCTGTATGACCTTAACAAAAAATTGGGCCGTTTTGAAGAAGAAGAACTCGACAGGTACATTTTACCGCATCCACTACTGGGCAAACTTACCGTGAGGGAAATGTTATTTTTTACGGTTTACCATGTACAGCATCATCAGCGGTTATGCCGGGAAAAATTAGGTAAATAATATGTGCAGGTAGCCACAGCTATTTTCTTATTTTATTTTTCAGGTTGAGATAATCAATAAAATAGATCAACCTTACAGAAAGACTGTTGAACTGTGGGGTTTTGAGCGTATGATCAAGGTTGGAACCATATTTCGTTTCTTTCATACGGTTAAAATCCTCTGCAATATCTTTCCATGCAATGGTTAAAAAACTTCCCTGGGCAAACTGCCAGTTATACACCATATCGGCACTGAAAAAATTATAGTTCTGCGTGGCATCACCCGTAAATTCTTTAGAAGGTTTCTGCAGGTTGCCGGGCAGGTCCAGTTCAAAATATTCCAGCGGTTTTACATGGCTCCAGTAATGACGGGTACGGAGCGTAACCTGCATTTTATTGGTAAAACTGTATTTAATGAAGAAGGAGTTTTCTACGGTGGTAAGGTCTCTTTTTGAAAAATAGATATTACCAAATTCATTTCCAGCAAAGCCGGCCGTATTATGTCCTTTAAAAACATCAATTAAATAATCAATTGAAAATTTGCTGCTGAACCGGTATTTGGGGCCAAAAGAAAGTTCATATACTTTTCTTTTGAAAATGCTGCCCAGCCCGCCAAATGCACTGGCATTAAAAGAGAATTTTTTGGCCGTATTGCTTTCTACAAAAAGATTGAGGCCCGATGTGCTTTTGTTGCGGAAAACCCGGCCGTATTCCCTTGGTTCATAAAAATCATTGTAAGGGGCGTTCAGGTTAAAATTAAAACCCATCCACCAGAGATTTTTCAGCTGTGCATTGCCGTTAATGTTTAATCCTGCACGCTGGTACATCATTTCTTTACGGCGCAGGTTATCGAGCGGCGACATGAGCCTGCTGTAATTGAGGTTTACATTGATCCTTGCCTGGTTGTAAAAATATTTTGGTTTTATCCAGCTGTAACCAACCCATATGCCCTGGTCCATGGTATTGTTATTGGTAAAATAACCCAGGTCGGTTTTATCGTATTTGGCATCATACACTTCCTGCCAGATATTGTAATTGAGCTGCCCCTTGGTTCGGCCGGTATAAAAACTATAGGCATAGCCACGGTTTGTTTTGCCCGCCTCGGTCACATTGCTCATACTGAAACTGCCGCCGGTTCCCCAGGAATTCTTTTTATTGTTGATATCGAAGATCACAGAACTCACATTGGCATCACGGCCGGGGCCGTTGCGCAGCACATTGGTGTTGGCAAATGAAACACTGCTGTTGTTCTTTAAGGTTTGATCAAGTACAAAAACATTGTAGTTGGTGAGCGGCGACGTTTCAAATTTGCGCTGTCCGCTGCCGTCTGTCTTTTCAATGATCGCATGCTGGGGGCTGGTAATGGCATTGAGCATGGCAATGCCCAGTCCTTTTTGGGTGCGACCGCTTATTTTGGTGGCATTGATGAGTTTGCTGTTTTCGGGATTTTCTTTTACATATTCTGTAGAATCGGCACTGGCATAAGCATTGTAAAAATTAACGGGCTGGTCGCCAATGCGGCGGCTGTAAAACAGGTTCCCCTTGTTGAAGAGTTCCACGCCTTCTGTAAAAAATGGCCGGTTTTCCTGGAACCGCACTTCAAACGGGCTCAGGTTAAGCACCCGCCTATCGGTTTGCACCTGGCCAAAATCTGGTATCAGGGTCATATCGAGCGTAAAAGCCTGGTTGATGCCATATTTAAGATCGAGGCCACCATTTACGGGAGTGCTGGTTTTTTTAGTAAACCCATCGTGGTTGATATAGGAAGAAAAATAAGGCGAAAATTGCAGGCGCAGCGGTGGTTTAATATTGCTGAGGCCGGTAAGCATGCCTTCCTGTGTTAAAAAACCGTTTACATTGGGATCAATGGAGCGCCAGAACAACTGCTGGCCGCTGCGTTCTCTTTTTCGCACAATATTGAGGCCCCAGTCCTGCACATTTTTTTTTCCAAAGCGGATGGCCGAATAAGGGATCATCATTTCAAAGCTCCAGCCGTCGTTGTGTATTTTGGCGGCGCTTTCCCAAACGGCATTCCACGAAAAATCTTCAGAATTTCCATTGATCACCGGCGAAAATTTAGAATCCCATTGTTCGCCCAGCGGGGTTACAAAATATTCAAACCCATTCAGTTTATCATTATAAGTGTCGAAGATGATGCCGGCAAAATCGTTGTTGCCAAAACCATCCCTACCGCTGAGTTCATAAGCAATGCTGTCTTTATATTTTTCGTGAAAATACCCGCCGATATAAATGCCCTTATCGTCGTAAAGAAAAAATACCTCGGTACGGTTATCCTCTGTTTCGGCAACAAAAGGGGCTGGCCGCAGCATGGTGAACTTATCTGCCACCGGCGCATCTTTCCAGGCTGCTTCATCCAGCAAACCGTCTATTTTTATGGCAGCCTGTGTGCGTTTGGCAATCAGGTTTTTTTGGGGAATGGGCGCATTTTGACCAAAGAGACAATGGTTCAGCAGCAGGCAGATGAAGAGTGTTGATAGTTTGGCTAAGGTCATAACAATTGTTTTAGATACCTGTTGTTTTGGTTCCCGTTGGTTTTGTTCTACGAAATTATACGTACGACCGGGCAGGAATGTTACCACTCATCAAAGAAAAATTTTATTAGGATTTGTTTAACAGGTACAGGCAGCCATGAAGCTGTGCGTAACTTATACCCGTTCAGTAAAAAATGAAGCGGTATAATTTTTTGTATATGATGGAGATGCTTTAATTTTATTGGGCAAACTTAAAATCTTACAAACTATGGCAAAGTCTTCAAAGAAACCTGCTAAAAAAGCAGCAGCAAAAAAAGCTGCCCCCAAAAAGAAGGCAGCAGTAAAAAAATCGGCAAAAAAAGCAGCACCAAAAAAGAAAGCTGCTAAAAAATCACCTGCTAAGAAGAGAACGATTAAAAAAGCCGCACCCAAAAAAACGGTAAAGAAAACAGCAAAGAAGGCGGCGCCCAAAAAAGTTGTAAAGAAAAAATCTGTAAAAAAGGCGGCACCTAAAAAGAAACTTGCTAAAAAAGCCGCAAAGAAAATTGTAAAGAAAGCTGCACCCAAAAAAACTGCACCCAAAAAGAAAACGACCGTTAAAAAAGTAGTAGCAGCAAAGCCGGTTGCCAAAAAACCAGCGCCTAAAAAAACAACTATTATACCTTTGCCGCCACCACAGCCTTCTTTTACTGTTGAAGAAATTGTGGTAACACCAGTGCTGGTGGAAGTGACCGAAATAGTAACAGTTAGCGACGATACCGCTGCAGACGATACCGGTAAAGAGAACGAAGAACCCGGCGAGCCGGTGCAGGCATCTTTGTTTCCTGAGCAGCAGAGCGTGCCTGCACCCAAAAAATTTCTAACAACGCCCAGGGACCCTTTTCACGGCAATATGAATACATCAAAAGCAAAAGGGATCGTAAAAAAATCCAGTAAAAAACCTTTATTCAATAAGAAGTAAGGGTTCAGATAAAAGCAGTTAATTTTGAAAATGCATACCCTTCAATGGTGTGCATTTTCTCTTTAAGATGGGAAACGAATCGTATATACTGGCCGACCTGCGGGGCGAGAACAATCTTGCCTTTGGTGAGATATATAAAAAACATTTCGCATCTGTAGAAAGGTTTATTACCAACAACAGCGGTTCAGCTTCCGATGCACAGGATATTTTCCAGGATACACTGATTGTAGTTTTGCAAAAACTGAGGCAGGACAATTTTGTACTCAGCGCTTCTTTAAAAACCTATATCATGGCCATTGCCAAACATCTTTGGCTTAAAAAGCTGCGGGTGCCTTACCAGGAACAGGCTTTTTCTGAATTTTACAGCAATAGTTTACAACAACAGGTGAACAGCAGTATTGAAGAAGAAAGTTCCTATATGGAAAAATTGCTGCACTATATGCACCGGGTAACCAACCATTGCAAGGGCCTCCTGCACGACATGTTCTTTAAGAATAAAACGATTGAGCAGGTGCAGGAGCAGTATGGCTACAGCAGCCGGCACAATGCCATCAACCAAAAGCACAAATGCGTGGAACAGATCCGCAGGGTTAAGGCCGCGGCTGAAAAAAATAATTGAAATTCCCCGGGCCACCGGGTGATTTATTGCGTATCTATGGTATATACAGGTATTATAAACAATAAAATATTTTAAAATGACTGCAACATTCAAAAGGGGCTTTTTTGCCTTATTGCTTTTCCTGTTCACTGCTGTTTCTGTAAATGCCCAAAATGGCAAGAAAAAGGCCAGGATGAAAAGGCATGTTTGTACCGAAGCATGCATGAACGGAAAGCATATGCGGAAACACGGTGAAAAAGGCCATACATGCGGGGATGCCTGCAAGGCTGGCGCTGCGGGTACCATGAACCTGAAAGATCATGTATGTACCGATGCCTGCCACAGCGGGGGTAAATGTGTTTTGGCCCACGGCGAAAAAGGCCACGAGTGTACCGATGCCTGCAAGAAAACGAAGGGCTAAGTTTGAAGTGGATAGGAATGCCCTTGGTGGAATTCCTAAATTAGGTTGGCCGCAGATTCGCAGATTAAAAATAGAATCTGCGAATCTGCGGCAATTTTTTATATCATTTCAGTGTGAAAGTAATTATACAAAAAGGTCGTTGTATAATTTAGCACCCGGCACCACGCTGTATTTTTCCAGGTCGGTGATCCCTTCTGCTTTTAACACGTCTTCGTCGATCAATGCCTGGCCGCTGTAAGAAACGGAGGGCTTCGACAATACATAAAATGCAGCATCGGCCACAATTTCGGGTGTGCGGCTCATATTGATGAGGGCATCGCCGCCGAGGAGGTTTTGTACTGCTGCAGTGGCAATAGTGGTGCGTGGCCACAGCGCATTGGCAGCAATATTATATTTTTTCAGTTCTGCCGCCAGCCCAAGTGCGATCATGGTCATATTGTACTTGCTCAGCGTGTACGCAATATGATTTGCAAACCATCTCATGTCCATATTTATTGGCGGACTTAAAGTGAGTATATGCGGGTTATTCCCCTTTTTCAGATGCGGGATGCAGGCCTTGCTTACAAAATAAGTTCCCCTAACATTGATGTCGTGCATCAGGTCGAATCTTTTGGGTTCGGTTTGCTCGGTGGGTGTGAGTGAAATGGCCGATGCATTGTTCACCAGGATATCGATGCCGCCAAATGTTTCCACAGCCTTGTCAACAGCGATCTGTATCTGCAGTTCGTCCCTTATATCGCATTGAACCGGCAGGGCCTTGCCGCCGGCTTCTTCAATTTCCTTTGCGGCAGAAAAAATGGTGCCGCCCAGTTTTGGATTTTCTGTGGTCGATTTTGCGGCCACCACAACATTGGCGCCTGCTTTGGCCAGGCGCAGGGCAATGGCTTTACCAATACCACGGGATGCACCCGTGATGAATACGGTCTTATTATGAAAGGGCATAGTCTACTTTTTTGTGCAAGATAAGCCAAATAAATGCTCAGAGAATGATCTCGAAATAAACAGCTGTGGGGTTGGGATTGTGGTAATAGGCCGGTATTTCTTTAAACCCGTATTTTTTGTAAAGCTCCATGGCCGGCAGCATGCTGTTAAGGGTGTCGAGTTTTACTTTTTTATACCCGCAATCTTTGGCGAGCTGCAGGGCCATTTTGAGTAAAGTGGATCCAATATTTTTTCCGCGGAAAGCTTCTTTTACAAACATTCTTTTCAATTCGGCATTTTCCGCATCAATTTTCCGTATACCCGCACAGGCTATGTATTCAAGGCCATTTCTGCAAAGGATGATGCCGCCAAAAGGTTTTGCATACATAGACCTTAATTGCTGCAGTTCTTCTTCAAAATGCTGAAAGCCAAGGTCTATATTGAGCCATGTTGCATATTCTTTAAATAATATGGCAGCTTCGGCATAATCCCTGTCTGTGGCAGCAAAATAATAATCAGGCATTGCTTGTTTTTTTATTGGTAAGATAAACGCCCAATGCAATGAGCAAACCGGCCAGTACTTTAACCACCGTTAGTTCTTCGTGTAAAATAATGATGGCAATGGCCGCAGCAAATACCGGCTGAAAATAAATATAGAAACCGGCTTTGGAAGCGCCCAGCATTTTGATGCCGTAAATATTGAACAGGTAGGCCAAAAAAGTACCGCCTATTACAATGAGTGCCATACTGAGATACTGTAAAAAACCGTAAGCCGCCCAGTTAATGGCAATAAAATCTTTCCAGCAAAAGGGCAGCATCATAAAGAGGCCAAGGGTGAATACCATTCTTACCACCGCCAGCATATTGTATTTTGCCATCAGTGGTTTTACCAGTATAAAGTAAAATGTATAGGAAATGGCATTGAGAATGATGAGCGTATCGCCCCAAAGCACATTACTTGCGCTTCCGCTGCGGGCGGCTCCTGCAACCAGCAAAGCTGCACCCGAAATACCCGCTGCAAGTCCCGTTATTTTGTAATTGCTCAGGCGCTCTTTGAGCACCAGGGCGGCCAGTATGGTTATGAGAATGGGCGTGGTTAGCATGAGCAGCGATGCATGGATGGGGTAGGTAAGCGAAAGCCCTTTTACAAAAAGCATCTGGTTGATGGCAATTCCTGTGAGTGCGCTTAGCAGCAGCCTTCCGTAATCGTTCTTCTCAAAAACTGTTTTTTCTTTCCTGAAGAAAAAAAGCATCCAAAGCAGGGCAGTGCAAACAAGCACCCTCACCAGGTTGATACCAAAAGGTTGTGCATAACCGCCGTTCACCAGGTATTTGATGGCCGTAAAATTAATGGCGAAAAAAATATTGGTGGCCAGCAGGGCCCCTTGCGCTTTTATATGATTGTTCAAAAAATGGTGCTTGTGTTTATAAGATCAATGTGCTGCCAGCCAGTTTTCGCCCGACCCCAGTTCGGCATCAGTGGGCACGCCCTGTGGTAATACCATGGCTGTTTGCATGCATTCTAAAATTACAGGCTTTACTTTTTCAAGTTCGTCTTTCAGTACATCAAAAACCAGTTCATCGTGTACCTGCAGCAACATTTTAGACTGAAAGCCGTGTTTAATAAAGGCAGCATGAATTTTTATCATGGCCAGTTTTATCATATCGGCCGCCGTGCCCTGTATGGGAGAGTTGATAGCATTGCGTTCGGCAAAGCCCCGCACCGTAAAATTGGCGCTGTTAATATCCTTTAACCAGCGTTTACGTCCCATGAGGGTTTGCACATAGCCATGTTCTTTGGCAAAATTGATGGTACTGTCCATATACTTTTGAATACCGCTGAACTGCTTCTTATAATTATCGATGATCTCTTTTGCTTCGGTTCTTGAAATGCCCAGGTTTTCTGCCAGCCCGAATGCGCCCTGGCCATAGATGATGCCAAAGTTTACACTCTTGGCCTTGTAACGCATCTCTTTTTGTACATCTGCTTCGGCCACGTTAAATACTTTGGCTGCGGTGGCAGTATGAATATCGGTGCCGCTTCGGAAGGCCCCGCACATGTTTTCATCGCCGCTGATGGCAGCCACAATGCGGAGTTCTATTTGCGAATAGTCGGCCGAAACCAGCACATGTTTTTCATCTCTCGGAATAAATGCCTTTCTTATTTCTCTTCCCCGCTCGGTTCTGATAGGGATATTCTGCAGGTTGGGATTATTGCTTGCAAGCCTGCCCGTAACCGCCACGGCCTGGGCATAACTGGTATGCACCCGCCCGGTTTTTGGATTGATAAGTTGTGGCAGCGCATCCACGTATGTTGACTTAAGTTTTGTAAGCTCCCTGAATGCAAGGATATCATCGCAGATCTTATGTTCTTTTGAAAGTTTGAGCAGCACATCCTCTCCGGTGGCATACTGGCCTGTTTTTGTTTTTTTTGCTTTGGGATCGAGTTTAAGTTTTTCAAACAAAACTTCGCCCAGCTGTTTGGGCGAGGCCAGGTTGAATTTTACGCCAGCCTGTTCGTATACGGAGCTTTCTGCTTTTTTGGCATCTGCATCGAGTTGTTTGGAGTAATCATTTAAAAAACCTTCATCAATACGGATGCCTTCAAACTCCATATCGGTAAGCACTTTTACCAGCGGGTTTTCCACTTCATTAAAAACCCTTTCCACTTCATACTCTTTGAGTTTGGGAACAAACACATTTTTCAATTGCAGGGTAATGTCGGCATCTTCCACCGCATATTCCTTAACTTTTTCAATTTCCACATCCCGCATGTTTCCCTGCGTTTTTCCTTTTTTACCTATGAGTTCTTCAATATGAACGGGCTCATAACCTAAATATTTTGCACTGAGCCAGTCCATACTTCGTTTGCCATCGGGTTCAATTACATAATGGGCGAGCATGGTATCAAAAATATTTCCCTTAACAGCAATGCCATACCATTTAAGCACGAGCAGGTCGTATTTAATATTTTGGCCGATCCATGTTTTGGTTTCATCATCGAACAATGGCTTTAACCCGGCTAAAATTGCATTAACAGCATTGTCATCTGCCGGGCAGGGAATATACCAACCCTCGCCTGGTTTAATGCTGAAACTGAGGCCCACCAGTTTTGCCAGGTTGGCATCTATATTGGTTGTTTCCGAATCAAAGCAGATCTCGCTGCTTGCTTTTACGGCTTTAATTACCTCATCAACACCCGCAATTTTGTAATTGTGGGCGGTATTATGAATATTTTTAGAGGCAACAACAGCAACATCATCTGTTTCCGCCTCCACTGTTTTATTTTCTGCGGGCGCCTGCACTGCGTTTCCAAAAAGATCCATTTGGGCCCCTGCCGGCGCAGCAGGGGTATCTGTATTCAGTTTTATTTCTTCGCCCAGCACCCGCTTTGCCATGGTACGGAACTCGAGCTGTTCAAAAATTTCGGTCAGTTTTTCTTTATTTTTCTCTTTGAGGCTGAAATTTTCTTCGTGAAACTCCACCGGAACATTCAGCAGGATGGTGGCGAGTTTTTTGCTGATGATGGCATCCTCTTTGCCTGCCCTTATTTTTTCGCCAATAGAACCTTTGATCTGGTCTGCATTTTCAAGAATATTTTCGAGTGAACCGTATTCCTTTAAAAGTTTCGAGGCCGTTTTTTCGCCCACGCCTTTAATGCCCGGAATATTATCAACTGCATCGCCCATCAGTCCCAGCATATCAATTACCTGGTTTACATTTTCGATATCCCATTTTTCGCAAACTTCTTTGGGCCCAAGTATTTCAAAAGTTCCGCCCTGGTACCCGGGTTTATAGATCTTTATATTTTCAGAAACCAGCTGGCCATAATCTTTGTCGGGGGTTACCATATAAACTTCGTAGCCGGCTTTTTCGGCTTGTTTGGCCAGGGCGCCTATCACATCATCGGCCTCATATCCGTCGATAGCTATTACGGGTATGCTGAAACCTTCAATTATTTTATGGATATCGGGTACCGACTCCCTGATATCTTCGGGGGTTTCCTGCCGGTTTGCCTTATAATCTGCAAAATCAGTATGGCGTTCGGTGGCAGCTGCCGTGTCGAAACAAACTGCCATATGCGTGGGCTTTTGGTTATTAATAAGGTCGATAAGTGTATTGGTAAATCCAAACTGTGCATTGGTATTACGGCCCTTGCTGGTAATGCGGGGGCTGCGCACAAGTGCATAATAAGCCCTGAAAATGAGGGCATAGGCATCTAATAGAAAAAGCTTTTTTTGCATTTTATAAAAGTAGAAAAATTAAATGGTTTTTGGTTTTAATAAAGCTTATCCACAGTGCCCGGAAAATTGTGGAAAACGGTGGATAAAATGTATGGTTTGTGACAATTGCTAAATTGCTTTTTTACAATATCTTACACGCTATGTAAACCTGGTTGTAAAAGCTTGTAATTGTACTACAAAAACATACGTGTATAGACTACACATTGTAGTTTTCAAAACCCTGAATTTTGCAGCCATCTGAATGCGGTTTTTTTACAACCGGAATTTAGAGTGAAAGCATGATCCCCGGTACTTTAGCGAAGGCCCCCAATTCTCACAACCACATAGAAAAAAATTTCCCCTGTTTAACCAGTATGGGTTAGGCAATGGGATCATTTGTGAAAAATATTCTAAGACAAGTCCAGAAAAATCATTCATGAAAAAATTGTTCAGGCTAAGGATTCTAACCGTTCTTTTTGTATTATTTGTTAATGCAGGAGTAAATGCTCAGCAAACCTTAACGAGCGTTGGCGGCTGGAATGCCTATGTGCATCTTCCTTCCACGTACAGCAGTAACCCTACGGGTTATTATCCCACCATCATTTTCTTTCCAGGCATTGGAGAGGTAGGCACAAATGCCGGCCTTGTTATTACACATGGCCCCGGTGCCTATATCGCCCAGGGCTGGAACGGAAACGTGCAGGTTGATGGAAGTACGGTTGAATTCATTGTTATCAGTCTTCAAACACCGGGCTGGCCTAGTGAGTTTCAGATGAATGAAAAAATTCAGTTGCTCAAAGCCACGTACCGCATAGACCCCAACAAATTATATTTAACCGGTCTTTCGCATGGCGGATGGTGTTCTGCCACCTTCGTAAGCGGCGATAATTATGGTGGCCCTTATAACTATGCTTCGCAGGTGGCTGCCGTGGTAACCGTAGAAGGGGTGCAGCCCGCAGATAACCAGCCTTATCCTAATATGATGGATAATTTTGCCCTGGCCGGCGGACGCTATCTTGGTTTTGAGCAGGTAAACGATTTCAGGGATACACGCACCGTGGTAGACCGTATGAATTTTACCAAACCGGGATCGGCCATTTATGTGCAAACAAATTTTGGCGGCGGCGGACACTGTTGCTGGAGTAATTTTTATGGTGGGCAGGGCACACAACCCACTAACTTTTTGCTCGACGGAATTTCTCAGAATATTTATCAATGGATGGCCAGGCAGCGGAGAAACGGAACTGGTCCGATAGGCAATATGGCTCCGTGGGTAAATGCCGGTAATGATGTTAGCATTACACTTCCTGTAAACAGTGTTAGTTTAACCGGAACCGCTACTGATCCCGACGGTACAATTGCTTCCTATCAATGGACAAAAGTTTCGGGCCCCGCCGGTGAAACCATTGTAAATCCATCTGCTGCATCTACGCTCATTTCCGGCCTGCTGCAGGGCAACTATCAATTTCAACTGAAGGTTACCGATAATGCAGGCGCCACGGCAACCGATCTCATAAATGTAACTGTAAATGCCGCCGTAAACCAGCCCCCGGTGGCAAGGGCCGGAAACGACCAAAGTATTACACTCCCTGTAAATTCGGCCCTGATAGATGCTTCAGGCTCTTACGACCCGGATGGTACTATAATTTCAGCGCACTGGGTACTGGTAAGCGGCCCGGCTGCTGTTACTTTTGATAACGACTGGCAGCAACGCACCAATGTATATTTTAGCTCAGCAGGCCAATATAAAATAGAGTTAACGGTATGGGACAATAACACGGTACCTGCCAAGGATACGCTCATGGTTACTGTAAACTCAAGCTCACAGGGATCCTTGAACCAGGCACCAGTGGCAAATGCGGGAACCGACAGGTCAATAACCTTACCGGTGAATCAGGTACAGGTGAACGGAGCTGCTTCTTACGACCCTGACGGAGCCATTTCTACTTATATGTGGAAGGTACTGGCTGGCCCAGCTGCCGTTACAATCGACAACCAGTGGCTAGCTATTACTAACATGCATTTTTCTGCAGCAGGCCAGTACACGGTTGAGCTGACCGTTTGGGACAATAACAATACTCCTGCGAAAGATACCCTTATCATTACGGTTAACCCGGCGCTTTCTGCAAATCTCCCACCTGTGGCTGTTGCCGGAGCAGATCAGTCTGTAACTATGCCGGTAAATTATGTTACGGTAGATGGAGGAGCTTCGTACGACCCGGATGGAACGATCTCCTCAAGGCGCTGGAGCGTGGTAAGCGGCCCCGGAACTGCCACCATTGACCTGGAATGGCAGAACCGCACCAATATTTCATTTTCGACCCCGGGCCAGTATAAGGTGGTACTCAATGTTTGGGATAATCTTGGTGTAAATGGATCAGACACGCTTGTTGTTACAGTTAATAACAATAATCAAAACCAGGCGCCGGTGGCCATAGCGGGAGCAGATCAGTCTGTAACAATGCCGGTAAATTATGTTACGGTAGATGGAGGAGCCTCGTACGATCCTGATGGAACAATTTCTGCAAGACGCTGGAGCGTGGTAAGCGGCCCCGGAACTGCCACTATTGACCTGGAATGGCATAACCGCACCAATATTTCCTTTTCGGCCCCGGGCCAGTATAAAGTGGTACTCAATGTTTGGGATCTGCCTGGTTTAAACGGGAACGACACTTTGATCGTAACGGTAAATTCACTTGCTGTAAATATGGCGCCAACAGCAAATGCGGGTGCCGACCAAAACATTACCCTCCCGGTGTCTTCAATAGCATTGAATGGAAGCGGGGTTGATACCGACGGAACGATAACCTCGTATTTATGGACAAAAATATCCGGCCCTGCAGCAGGAACAATTGTTTCTGCAACCTCTGCAACCACATCTGTAACCGGCCTTGCGCAGGGCACTTACCAGTTTCAACTTAAAGTAACAGATAATGCAGGGGCAACGGCCACCGACATAATGCTGCTTACTGTAAATGCGGCGCCTGTGGCAAACCAACCTCCTGTTGCCATGGCAGGTGCCGACCGTTCTATTAACTGGCCAACCAACAGTATTGCGGCAGATGGATCTGCATCTTATGACCCGGATGGAGCTGTGATCTCTTATAACTGGAAATTTGTGAGTGGCCCCGCCGCTATACAAATTGGCAATGAATGGGCAGCTCAAACAAACATTAGCTTTTCAACGCCCGGCCAGTACAGGATAAAGCTTGATGTGGGAGATAACCAGGGTGCTATTGGCAGCGACACTATTTTGGTAACTGTGAATGCAGTGACCAATATGCCACCTGCAGCAAATGCAGGTGCCGATATTACCATTACACTGCCAACATCACAGGTAAACGTTTCGGGAAGTGCCAGCACTGATCCAGATGGAACCATTACTGCCTACCAGTGGACAAAAGTTTCAGGTCCTGCAGGAGATCTTATTGTATCGCCTTCTTCTGTAAATACCCGTATCAGGTCGCTTGTGAGGGGTGTTTATTTTTATCAACTGAGAGTGACGGATAATGCTGGTGCCAGCAGTATGGATACTGTTAGGGTTACAGTTAATTCGGCCACCAATGTAGCGCCATTGGCAAATGCCGGCAATGATATTACAATTCAACTGCCGGCAACAACAGCAACACTTAACGGTACAGCCTCTTCTGATGCCGACGGATCTGTTGTTGCTTATTTGTGGACCCCACTGGCAGATCTGCAGGGTGTGGTAATTACCTCTCCCACCAATTCTATCACATCTGTCAGCTTCACCACACCCGGCGTTTATACCTTCGGTCTTACTGTTACCGACAACGGCGGGTCAAGTTCTTCTGATAATGTGACGGTGACCGTATTGGCTGCATCAACAGCAGACCGCCTGGTTAAGGTAAATATTTCTGACGGCAAGAATACCTATAACAACCCGGAGTGGAACAACTGGAAACCAACGGCAAGCCAGTACAGCACCGCATTTAAATACAGCGATGGCAGCCTGTCATTATTTTCTGCAGCCCTTTCTTCAAACGCCCGTTTTGTAGATAATGGTTTTGGTTATGCTTCCACTGCCACCATGTGCCCGCCTGAAGTGTTACAGATAAATTCTATTGATGCGGCAAGGCGCACACTTACTATTTCGGGATTGAGTACATCGGCAGTATATAATTTAGATTTCTTTGCAAGCCGTGCTTATTCAGGTAACAGAACACTCGTTACAATCGGGAATATTTCTGACACTATTGATACCGATTATAATACTACCGATTATGTAAGCTTCTTCAACATACGCCCGGATGCTTCCGGTAATGTTACGGTGGTACTCGATAATATAAGCGTATATCAATACCTGGCCGGGTTTACCATTAAGGAACAATTGCTGGGAGGAAGAACAATCAATGCAGCTCCTGCCGAAGGGCTCAGCAGCACAACCGAGTTGATTTCTAAAATAACGGCTGAAAAAGCGGTGGAAGATGCTGTTAGCACCGAACTGGCCTTCCCCAACCCGTTTAAAGACAGGCTTTCTGTAATGCTTGGTAATAATGTTAAGGGAAATTATAAATTAACATTGAGTTCAGCATCGGGCGCAGTACTATGGAGCAAGACAGGCAATAAAAATTCGCCTGCATTGTACGAGCAGTTGAATACTGCTTCATTGCCTGCCGGACCCTATATTGTTCAGGTGATCAATAAAGGGAAAACAAGCACGTATAAAGTTGTAAAGAATTAAAAAAAATGATCTTAATAAAAAAGAGGCAATTTTAAACTGCCTCTTTTTATTTTATCAGAATCTTGTTTCCAAATAATGAGGGAGCATGGCCCTCCAGGTTGGCCAGTCGTGTTTCCACTCTTCTCCCCATACATCCAGTTCATGATCGATGCCTTTGCTTGCCAGTACGCCGGAAAAATCACGGGCCGCCTGCGGGTCTTCGTATGGTCCGCTGCCGGTAAGAATATGAATATGGTTGCTGCGGCGGATATTGTCCAGGTACCATTGGTCTGTAAGGTTGGGAACATAATGTGCCGGGCTGTTGTAATAAACCTGGTCATCAAAAAACCCATTGCTGTATTCTGTGAGGTTGTAAACACCACTCATGGCAATAACGCCGTTGATAAGGTCGGGCCGTTTTAAAAAAAGGTTCATGCTGTGCAATGCGCCAAAAGAAGCCCCGCTAACGATAATGGGTGTTTCTTCAGAGGTATTTTGGCGGATAAAGGGAATCACTTCTTCAAATATGTACTGGTTAAACTGGTTGTGGCGGATGCCTTTATGTTCGCCCTGCATTTCTTTATTAAGCCAGCTTTCTTTGTTTACGCTGTTAACAGAGAACACACGCAGTTTTCCCGCTTCAACAAAAGGCTGCAGATCATCCATTAACTGAAATCGTTCGTATTCAAGATAATCGGCGCCGGCAGTGGGTACCAGCAACAGGGCAAAGCCGTAATGGCCATAGTTTACAATGGGCATTTCGGCGCCAAGGGCAGGGCTATGCCAGCTGAAAAGGTCTCTTCTCATAAAAACAGTATTTTAAACGCCGAAAGTAGTAATAGTTTCCTATTTTTAGTAATAATAATTTTACTACATGAACAAACTTTACCTGTGTTTGATATTTATGGTTGCAATAACCAGTTCCTGCCAAAAAGAGTTAAGTTTTGACGGAGCCGGGACTGGCCCCACTGATAATTTGGTATGCCTTACCTGTGATTATATGCCGATGTGCGACAGTACCAGGCTGAATTACGTGGATTCGATGGCCGGAACAGGCACCAACCGCAGTTTTGTATATGATGTAACGGCCGATACGGTAATCAACGGCGCTGTATTTAAGAAAATAAAAGAAGTTGGTAGCGGCCAGAGTACCTATATGAACTGCGATGGTAATGTTATTTCTAATTTTATTGCCACCGGAACAAGTATGGGTGGTGCAGTAATTACAAATTATATGCAGATAGCCCTGAAAGCAAACGAAGCAGTGGGTGCTACCTGGCAGGATCAGTTTGTAGTAAATGGGTTAACCACCGTATCGAGGTACCAGATCATAGAAAAAAATATAACACGCCAGGTTTTTGACAGCACCTATACAAATGTTATTTATGTAAGAGATACAATGGTTACTGTTGTTCCGCTGTTGGGTGAAACCATCCTGGCGGTAAGAAAAAATTATATCGCCAGGGGAGTTGGGCTGATAGAGTCGGTATCAGAGCAGATCGATCCTTTTACAGGCAACGGGATACCATTTTTTATAAGAAAATTAAAAAGCTACCGTATCCGGTAAACTATTCAAGCACCCCTTCCTTGATCTCTGTCCACAGCTCCCGGTAGCATTTAGATGCATAGCTGCTGTTGGCAAATTCCATAATGGGAGCTTTGTACACCCCCATTTTTTCCACATCGCTCAGGTAAGGAACATAATTCTGGAAAAAGCGTTTGTCTTTGTACAGCTCTTCCATGATCTCGTTGTGCATATTCTTGCGGAGATCCACCATGGTAAAAAAGCACATCATTTTGCTGATGTCGATGTCTTTTTCTTTAAAATAATCCTTTACCATATTATAAGTACGGATCGAAAGCGTGGTGGGTATCACCGGCATCAGTACAATATCTGCTGCCTGGAAAATATTTTCGCTGAGTGCGCTGAACCCGGGGTGGCAGTCAATAAAAACGAAATCATATTCCTTGTCGAGCTGCTTTAATACTGTTTTAAGGCGGTTTTTATTTCCCTTCATTTCTTCGAGCATGATGTCGAAACTTTTGCTGTTGTTATCGGCAGGGATCACATCCAGCAGTTCAAAATCGCTGCTCATGATGGCACTTTCCAGTTGTGCATCCCTGGTAATAAGCTTTTTTATACCCGGGTGAACCTTTGGTTTCACTTTATAATAAAAGGAGGAAGAGCCCTGCGGGTCGATATCCCATAATAATGTACGGAAGCCATCTGCCGCCGCCAGGTAAGCAAAATTTACACAGGAGGCAGTTTTGCCCACACCTCCTTTTAAGTTATACAAAGCGATCGTTGTCATATGCCTGTTTTTTGTGGGGTTAAGATAGGGAATATTTTTTCAATATCTTAAACTAAGGCGGCCTTCCTTTATATTTTCCCGGATCGGGGAACTTCTCTGTACAGGCGCCCCTTAAAATACCCCGGAGCAGATGCCGGTAACCTTTAAACTTTGCGTAATTTTAGGAACAAATAGCTTGATCATGAATACAATTCTGGTTGCAACCGATTTTTCTGAAATGGCCCAAAATGCCGCAGATTATGCAGTGGAAATGGCCCGCCATACCGATGCTTCGGTTTTGCTGGTAAATGCCTACCAACTTGTGTTTACAGGAGAAAATGGACTGGTAAACATGCAGGAAATGGACGTGGTGAAAGATATAGCTAAAAACTCCATGAAGGCAGAACTGGAACGCCTGCAGGCATCAGCACCCGGATTGAAAATAGATACATTTTTAGGCCCCGGCGGTATTTTGAATACCATCGCAGAGCTTTGTGATCAGGTAAAACCGATGATCGTTGTTTTGGGAAGCAGCGGTGCTTCGGGCAGCCTGCTATGGGGAAGCACTTCTTCTGCTGCTTTCCGGGAATTAAAAATGCCGGTGCTGGCCATACCAGCGGGCCACCGGTGGGAACCAGTAAAAAATCTCTGCTTTGCAGCCGATTATCATACAATTGATGACGCAGGTCCCGTAAATGCAGTGGCATACTGGCTCAATAAATTTCATGCAAAATTATTTATGCTGCATATTGATAAACCCGGCGGAAAACTTGAACCTTCTGCGGTTTTTCAGCAGGCATTTGCCCCACTTGATCCTGTTTATATCAATTCAGAAAACGATGATGTGGAAAAGGGGGTGCAGGCCTTTTTGGAAAGTCATTCTATCGACTGGCTGGTGATCATGCCGCATAAACACAGCTTTTTTGAAAGATTATTTTCCATTGGCAGTACAAAAAAACTGGCGCATATCAATTCGCATCCTATTTTGGCGGTGCATGGGTGAGGCTAAAAAGTCCAAAGTTCCGGATGCTAAAAGTTGGGTTCATCAGCTGGCTGAGTTAACAATTTGATTGAATTGACCGGGAAAATCCTTCAGCCATCAACATAAGAGCCATCAACCGGCCCGCAATAACGATTAACCATCAACTAATAACGATCAACCAAATTGCCTTTTAAATTACATTCATCTTATCAGCCGGCGGGCGATCAGCCTTCGGCCATTGCACAGCTTACACAGGGCGTGCTCGAGGGCGAACCCTATCAAACCCTGCTGGGCGTTACCGGCAGCGGTAAAACATTCACCATGGCCAACGTAATACAAAATGTACAGCGGCCCACATTGATCGTTACGCATAATAAAACACTGGTGGCACAGCTTTACGGGGAGTTCAAGCAGTTTTTTCCTGAAAATGCCGTGGGTTATTTTGTCAGTTATTATGATTACTACCAGCCCGAAGCCTATATACCCACCAGCAACACCTACATTGAAAAAGATCTGGCCATTAATGAAGAACTGGACAAACTGCGCCTGCAGGCCACAGCACAATTGTTAAGCGGCAGGCGGGATATCATTGTAGTGGCAAGCGTAAGTTGTATTTATGGCATGGGCAATCCCACCGAGTACGAAAACGGGATCATCCGCATTAAACAGGGCCAGGTGATCAGCCGCCAGGGATTTTTGCATGCACTCGTTAATTCTTTGTATCACCGCAGCCAGGGCGATTTTACCCGGGGTACATTTCGTGTAAAAGGAGATACGGTTGATATCAACCTGCCCTATGTTGATTTTGGCTACCGCATCAGTTTTTTTGGAGACGAAATTGAAAGCATTGAAACGCTGGAACTCAGCAGCGGCAAGCGTATTGGCGCAGTGGAAAATGCTGCTATCTTCCCTGCCAATCTATACCTGGCGCCAAAAGATATGCTCACCCAGGTGGTGCATGAAATACAGGATGAAATGGCTGCACAGGAAGCGTATTTTAAAAATTCAGGAAAATATATAGAAGCACAGCGCATCAGCGAGCGGGTAAACTACGACCTGGAAATGATCCGTGAGCTCGGCTATTGCAACGGAATTGAAAATTACTCGAGGTTTTTCGACCGCCGTAAACCCGGCGCAAGACCGTTTTGCCTGCTCGATTATTTCCCCAAAGATTACCTGACGATCATTGATGAAAGCCACCAGACCATTCCGCAGATCAGCGGTATGTATGGTGGCGACCGCAGCCGCAAACTGGTATTGGTGGATTATGGTTTTCGCCTGCCATCAGCACTCGATAACCGGCCGCAGAATTTTCATGAATTTGAAAACCTGAGCAACCAGGTGATATTTGTATCGGCCACCCCCGGCGATTATGAACTGGAAAAAACCGGTGGTGTGGTGGTGGAACAGG
>JBATOU010000043.1:0-1908 GCA_049291115.1 Ferruginibacter sp. | reverse complement strand
GGTGTCCAACGACAAGCATCTCCGCTGCAGTTTCTGCGGCAAGAGCAAGGACTCCGTCCGGAAGTTCATCTCCGGACCGTCCGTGTACATCTGCAATGAGTGCATCACGCTCTGCAACGAGATCCTGGCGGAGGACGAGGAGCGCGAGACCACCGACGGACAACGCACGGTTCCCACGCCGCAGGAGATCAAGGCGACGCTGGACCAGTACGTGGTGGGGCAGGAACGCGCCAAGCGGTCGTTGTCGGTGTCGGTCTACAATCACTATCGCCGCATCACGGCTGGCCCGCGCGAGGCCGGTGACGTCGAACTCGAGAAGTCGAACATTCTGGTGCTCGGCTCGACCGGCACCGGCAAGACGCTGCTGGCGCAGACGCTGGCGCGCATCCTCGACGTCCCCTTCACCATCGCCGATGCCACCACGCTGACCGAAGCCGGCTACGTCGGCGAGGACGTCGAGAACATCCTGGTGCGGCTGCTGCAGGCCGGCGACTTCAACGTCGCCGAGTGCGAGCGCGGCATCGTCTACATCGACGAGATCGACAAGATCGCGCGCAAGTCGGAGAACCCGAGCATCACGCGCGACGTCTCCGGTGAGGGCGTGCAGCAGGCGCTGCTGAAGATCCTCGAAGGGACCGTGGCGAGCGTGCCGCCGCAGGGTGGCCGCAAGCATCCGCAGCAGGAATACATCCAGATCAACACCAAGGACATCCTGTTCATCTGTGGCGGTGCCTTCGACGGGCTCGACAAGATCATCGAGGCCCGACTCGGACGGCAGCGGATCGGCTTCGCCCAGGAAGCGGAGACGCCGGCGATCGGCGGGCCGGTCGTGCCACTCGAGGGCTATGCCGCGGTGGAACCGGACGACCTGCTGCGCTACGGGATCATCCCCGAGCTGGTGGGCCGCCTCCCGGTGCTGGTGCCGCTCGAGGCGCTCGACGAGGAGGCCCTGGTGCGCATTCTCACCGAGCCGAAGAACGCGCTGACGAAGCAGTACCAGCGGATCTTCGAGCTGGAAGGCGTCGGCCTCACCTTCGATCCCGAAGCACTCCGCGAAGTCGCCCGCAAGGCACTCACGCGGCAGACCGGTGCCCGCGGCCTCCGCGCCATCCTGGAGTCCGTAATGACCGACATCATGTTTGACCTGCCGTCGCGGCATGACGTGCGCGAGGTGATCATTACCCCGGAGTCGATCGTGAACGGTGTCTCGCCGCTCGTCATCACCGAGCGGGCGCGCCAGAAGAAGGAGGCGTGAGCGCCGCCGCGGTGCCGGCCGAGGTCTCGCCACTCGCCCGGCTCCCGATCGAGTTCCTCGGCTCCTTCCCGGATCCGATGCATCGCCTCGATCCGGTCCTGCCCGAATTCGCGATGATTGGCCGCTCCAATGTCGGCAAGTCGTCGTTGCTCAATGCCCTCGTCGGACGGCGCAGCCTGGCGCGCGTGTCGCAGACGCCCGGCAAGACGCAGCTGCTCAACATCTATCAGCTGCCGTCGCTCTACCTGATCGACCTCCCGGGCTACGGCTTTGCCCAGGCCGACAAGGGGACGCGGCTCGCCTACCGAAAGCTGCTCGAGAGTTTCCTGCGGAAGCGCACCACCCTCACGGGGGTGGTCTGGCTGCTCGACATCCGCCACAAGCCCTCGAAGGACGACGGCGACTTCCACACCCTGCTGACGGACTCCGGCTGTGCGGTGCTGGCAGTGCTGACCAAGGCCGACAAGCTGACCCGCTCGGGGCGCGCCAAGGCCGCGGCGGAACGGGCCGACGCGATCGGCTTTCCGCTCGACCAGGTGCAGGTCGTGAGCGCCGAGACTGGCTTGGGGATCGCCGAATTGGGCGCCTCGCTCCTCGCGGCAGCAATGGAGCCGATCACGCCGGAGCCTGCGGCGTGATCCGGCGTCGTGCCC
>JBATOU010000042.1:0-2184 GCA_049291115.1 Ferruginibacter sp. | reverse complement strand
ATGCTTCACAAGTACGACGTTGGCGACAAAGTCAGTGCAGAAGATGCAAAGGTGTTGATGGCTGCGTTAGCCCGCCATCCCGAAGGTGACGAAAAAATCGGAAGCGGTGTCGCCGGGTTCAGCGTCCGGACCGCCGACTTCAATACCAAATGTTTCTGGGTGAATCGGACGGATGGCAGCACCATGAAGTTCGCGCATCGGGCCTGCGTCTACGGAAAAGTTCGGCCTGGTTGATTGCTGAACTGGCCGAACAAGCAAGCGACGGGAGCAAGGAGTCAGCCTTTTTTGAAATCGTCGATGCCTTACCGTCACGACCCAACACGGACCTGGTATTTGGAGCCGAGCTGCGCGACGAGCGCCGCCGCCTGATCCTTCTCGGAAAACGCTCCTGCGAGATGCCACAAGCGCTCGGCCAAGATATTTTCGATGCGTGCATTCGGGAACATGCCCAGAGTAATCAAATGACTGAAATTAAATCGTAAAGTTACAAAGACCGAAGCACCAAAACCTTGGGGCTGGAGCGTCATTCTACGCAGTAGCCACCACTCGAAACATCGCCCCTGTACCAGCGTCTCGAACCAGATCGACACCTGTTCCGTCCCAGTGGTAATCGAGGTGACGTCCCTGAGTGGGGTCGGATACACAATCCGGGTAGAACAAGCCGACACACTCACCACCCGGATGCCGGATGCTCGGATAGACAAGACCTTCGGCCCCGCCCCCTTTGAGTTCAACAGCGAGGGCTTGCGATGCAGCATAGTTGTCGGGATCAAGCGCGGAATCGCCTGCCGCAAGGCTCCTAAGATCGTGAAGATCGGCGCTTACCGAAAGGATGATCTCACGGAACTGTGAGGTCCAGCCTGGCGCTTCTACAGTGCGAGCCATGAAACGGGCATGGTGATGGATTGTCTCGAACAGCGCAGTTTCGAATGCATCCCCCGCGTATAGGACGCCGTAGGTCCCATCGGTGAAGCGACTTGGTCGGTCAGTGCTGACATGCGTGAACGGGGCCATCAGATAGGATGCGCCGTTGCCCCCTACCCGGCGGTCAGCAGGTACCAGATCGAGATTGCCGATCGTCGCCATAATGCGGGGATTGGTTTTTTGCTCGGCGGAGATCAGCAGCGGCCAATCTGCAGGGTCTGAGATGTCTTCGAACAGGTCAATCGGTGGAAAGGCACTGCGGATAATCCGTACAGCACCTTTCCACTCGACCTGCGCAACCGGAATCGCCTTGGGATCAATCACCAGGCACCACGTTCGGCATCAAGATAGCGACGCACCCGCATGATATCGGTCAGCTCGCCGCCAAGCCTGACGTCGAGCGCACTCGCTCCGGCAAAGGCGGCGTTACCTGCCTTGATCCAGGCGTAGCCACGTTGGGCTTCGGAAAAGATGATCCTCAGCGCCTTGTGGATACCCATCAGGTTGGAGAGCCGCGCCGCACCATCGCGCGAGACACGGCCCGGCCCCTCAGCCTTCCATCGCCGGTAGGAGCGAACCGGCATGTCGAGCAAAGTCGCTGCCTGTTCGTCCGTTACTTCCCATTTCCCAAACAGGTTCAGCACGGCGCGGAACATCGCCGCTGCTTCCTCCTGGGTTACAGGGTCGGGCCGAAAGGCGTGGGGGACGGTATCAACGGGTTGCAAAGCCAGCATGACTATTCTCCATATGGCAGCATATAGCATTTTAATGCCATTTGGCAAGGTTCGTCAAAATCAGATTGCAAGCCGCGCCAAGACCGCCACTGCGTTCGTGGTCGGAACGAAAAGCCGCGTCTGATAACGGATGATCTCGGTGAAACACCCATGTGCCTTGTACCAGTCGAGGCGCGACGCCGACCAACCTGCCAGTTCGAGCCGCTGCGCGCCGTTGACGAGGCTGAGCTTGAGCGTGAGCGCTTCGCGGCTCTTGATTTGCATCGGCCGCCCGGTCCCGATCACCGCATCGACGACTTGCTCTGCCGAGAAGGCATGTTCGTCTTCAAGACCAAGCACCTGGCATAGTTCGGGCACGCAATGGAGCGGAACCTCCCGGCCTAACAGCGAGCGTCCGTCTCGCGCCGAAATCCGGCTGACGCGAACATAGTCGGAAGGGAGTTTGTCCCACACCGGAAGCAGTAGGCCGGTTGCAAGATGGAGGCGCTCGCGCTTGTGATTTGAGGCGGCGTCATCGACCTCCTCC
>JBATOU010000041.1:0-3156 GCA_049291115.1 Ferruginibacter sp. | reverse complement strand
GCCCCCCAAAAGGAGGACTTTGAAGACCCGAATAGTTTAAACTTTCTTTTCTCTAACACTTGCGTAAGATTTCCCGCTAAGAATTATAAGACACTTCAATTAAGGAAAAGTCTTTTTGGCTTTGCGGGACATACTACGCAATGCAAGGCCCCCTAAATCCCCCGAAGGGGGACTTCGAAGACCCGAATAATTTAATCTTTCCTTTCTCTTAGACTTGCGTAAGATTTCCCGCTAAGATTTATAAGACACTTCAATTAAGGAAAAGTCTTTTTGGCTTTGCGGGACATACTACGCAATGCAAAACAGTATTTGACTTTACAATTATCGGAGTCTGAAGTCCCCCTTCGGGGGATTTAGGGGGCCGTTCCAAAAGGGGGCAATATCTACCTGATAACATCTACGTAACCCGCAATCCTCGCCCTCCCGTTCTTCGGATCAATCACATAATAATACGTACCCACGGGCGCGTCCTTGCCATTGATCTTGCCATCCCAGGGAATGGTGTAGCCGACGGAGTGGTAGACAGGCTGGCCATAGCGGTTGACCACATCGACGGTACAACCGGGATAGGAATCGAGGTAGAGTATCTCCCATTTATCGTGAATGCCATCGCCATTGGGACTGAAGGCATTGGGTACGGCGGGGCGTTTTAATACTTTGACAAAAACCTGGTCACTTACCGAGCAGTTACCCTTACCAGTAACCGTAAATGTATAGGTGATATCTTCTACCCCGAGTACAATGGGATTAAGAATAGTATTGGAACCGGAGAAGTATTGATTGGGCGTCCAGAGATATACGAGGTTTACACCAGTGGCGGTTGGCTGCAAAGTGATCTGTCCGCCTTCGAGCACTAAGCGGTCAGGTCCTGCACTGATGACGGGATAGGCATCGATCACCACACTGTCGGTGAACGTGGTGCTGCGGCACCCCCAGTTATTAATCGTATAAAAGTTTACATTAAACGTGCCGGCGGCCGGATAGGAATAACTGAAACTGGCAGTGTTCCGCGTATCGCCATTGGCCATATCCCAGTTCCAGGCGGTGGCTACCCCACCCATCTGATTGCTGGCATCGGTAAAACGGATGGCATCGCCGAGACAAACCTCGTCCTTATCTACTATGAAACTGGCAATGGGCTGATCATGGATCGTATTCAATACAATCATGGTATCCTGCACACAACCGGCGGCAGAAGTAACCTGCAAATTAACATTGAAGGGACCTGTACTCACATAGGTATGCGAAGGATTAGTGGCGGTGGAATTATTCACCAGGCCGCTGGGCGGATCGCCGAAATCCCAGTAATAGGTAAAGTTGCTCTGTGTATTATCCGGTATAGTGGAGGTATTGGTGAATACCGCATTGGCATTGGGCAGACAAACCGAAGCCGGTATGGTAAAATCGGGCCGTGGGATCGGATTGACATGGATACGGGTTACGGCTGCGGTGCTGACACAACCATTGCTGGTGCTGACGGTTAGTTTCACATCATAATCCCCCCATTGTGCATAGATATGGGTAACGGGGTTGCCATTGCTTTGCTGAACTAACGGGGATCCATCCCCGAAATCCCAGGTCCAACCAATAAGTGTGCCTTCGGAACTGGTGGAACTATTGGTAAACGTAAGGGTTCTTTTTTCACAAAGCGGAGAACTGACACTAAACGAAGCTACCGGAGGCGCATAGACATGGATGGTCTGTGTAGTACTATCTGAACAACCACCGGTTGATGAGGTGTACAGGTATTTGATGGTATGTGTGCCGGGTCCTGCTACTGCCGGACTAAATAAACCCGTGGGTGATACACCCGGTCCGCTATAGACAAAACTGCCCGGTACCCCACCCTGTTCGGTAGCCTGTGTGAACTGGTAGGGAACCGCATCGAGACAAATAGCAGGTACCGGGGTAAACTGCACACGCGGTGCGGCATTGACCGTAATATTTTTAATGACATCATTCACACAGACTCCGCCGGAATAAGCCCTGTAACGGATACTGAAGACACGGGTCAGGGGTGCCTGGAAATTCGGGTACAGGTGTTTGTACACTTTTCCGGTAACTGGAAAATCATCAGTATCAAAGACGGTGGGAGCACCGGTATTATCCCAATAGATTTCCACTTTGGTGATATTGCCCGGGAATACGGTAGAGGCTTCTATGATGGATACGGAATCATTGGCACAGAGTGTGGTTGGACTGCTGACTGTAAAATTAGCCACCGGGAAACTACCGTTTACATAGAGCTGGGTTTGTACCGTATCCTTACAACCATGACTGCTGGTCGCGATCAGTTCAACCGGATAAGACCCTACCGCTGTATAACTGTGTTGCGGATTTTGCAGTACCGAACTATTATTGACCCCGCTGCCCGGATCTCCGAAATTCCATTGCCAGGCAGCAATTACCGAAGGTGCATCAACCAGACTCGTATCATTGAACTGGGCATAGGTATCATTGAGACAAACATCCGGTAAAATAAATCCGGCAGTGGGTTTGGCCCGGATGATAAGCTGGCGGGTAAGTACATTACTCACACAACCTTCATCATTCGTTACGGTCAGGGTAATCGTATAGGTACCTGCTGTGTAAAAAATATGCGTGGGGTATTGTAAGGCCGATGTATTTGCAGATCCGCTTGCCGGATCCCCGAAGTTCCAGTTCCAGCCAGTGAGACTACCGACATTGGGTACCGACTGATCGGTGAAGTCAACCGCAATACCCGGACATTGCGGATTGGAATTGGTGAAGGCCGCGGTGGGTAATGGATGAATAATAATTGTGGCACTGCCAGTCTGCAAATTGCTGCAGGTGGTATTGCTGGCATCGGTGACACTCACCAGTGTATAGACATAAGTACCCGGACTATTCGTCGGTGCGGTTACCGTAGCGGTATTGCCTGTACCTGTTACATTCAGTAAAGGCCCGCCATTGATCCGGTAATAAAAAGTATAAGGCGCGGTACCAACAGCACCGGTAAAAGTAACAACAGGACCTGTTCCGTTTTCGCATTGTTCCGTTGTCCCGCTGATCGTAGCCGTGGGCAATGGATTGATGATAATGGTGGCGGTGCCGGATTGATTTTGTGTACAGGCCGTGCTGGTACCATCCGTTACATTCAGTAAGGTATATACAAATGTGCCGGGTGTACTAGTA
>JBATOU010000040.1:0-4480 GCA_049291115.1 Ferruginibacter sp. | reverse complement strand
GCGCATCGCGGACTGCATCAGGTAGGCGGGATCGAGCAGCCCGGGGAGGTCCTCGAAGATCATCTGGACGTCACCCTCGGTGTGGAGCCCGGTGACGGGGATCCGCGTGGCCTGGGCCTTGGGGGAGACCATGGCGAGGGGGGTGCCGAGGATGGCGTTGAGGAGGGAGGACTTGCCGACATTGGGTCGGCCGGCGAGGGCAATGCGTCCGGTCTTGGGCATGGGGGAAGATAGTCTGGTAGAGGTGAGTCATGAGTCTTGAGTCCTGAGGAGCGAGCGACCTGTCGAGGGGCTCTCTCTCACGACTCAGGACTCAGAACTCACGGCTAAACCAAGAAGCCCGAGCATCCTTGCGGACACTCGGGCTTCAATGGGGTGGCTGACGACGGTCTACTCTCCCACGACCTCGCAGTCGAAGTACCATCGACGCTACAGGGCTTAACTACCGTGTTCGGAATGGGAACGGGTGTGGCCCCTGCGCGCTAGTCGCCAGCCAAAAATATGGGCTGATTAACAAGCGAAGGGAGGGATGATGTGCCTGGGAAGGCAACCGAAAACCAAAAATAATAGGGAGAGATCAAACTGCACGGGCGATTAGTACGGCTCGACTGAAGCGCTTGCACGCCTTACATCTGCCGCCTATCAACGTGGTAGTCTCCCACGGCCCTTCAGGGGTCTTAAGACCCAGGAATGTTCATCTTGGGAACAGTTTCCCACTTAGATGCTTTCAGCGGTTATCTGCGCGCGACATCGCTACCGGGCGATACCCTTGGCAGGATAGCCCGTACACGAGCGGTCGCTTCGACCCGGTCCTCTCGTACTAAGGTCGACGTCCCTCAACATTCCCACGCCCACGACGGATACAGACCGAACTGTCTCACGACGTTCTGAACCCAGCTCATGTGCCACTTTAACCGGCGAACAGCCGGACCCTTGGGACCTTCTCTAGCCCCAGGATGTGACAAGCCGACATCGAGGTGCCAAACCGCGCCGTCGATGTGAACTCTCGGGCGCGATAAGCCTGTTATCCCCAGCGTACCTTTTATCCGATGAGCGACGGGCCGTCCACACGGTCCCGCCGGATCACTTACACCGACTTTCGTCCCTGCTCGCGCTGTCGCGCTCGCAGTCAGGCTGGCTTCTGCGTATACACTCGACGTGCGATTACCGACCGCACTGAGCCAACCATTGTGCGCCTCCGGTACTTTTTAGGAGGCGACCGCCCCAGTCAAACTACCCGCCTGCCACGGTCCTCGCCGGTGTTGCCGGCTGAGTGAGATTGTTAGTAAACGAAGGGTGGTATTTCACTGGTGCCTCCACCAGGGCCGAAACCCCGGTTTCACCGGCTCCCACCTATGCTACGCAACGCATACCGACAATCAATGACAGGTTGTAGTAAAGGTGCATGGGGTCTTTTTGTCCTGTCGCGGGTAATCGGAATCCTCACCGATGCTTCTATTTCGCCGAGCTTACGGAAGAGACAGCTCCCAAGTCGTTACTCCATTCGTGCAGGTCGGAACTTACCCGACAAGGAATTTCGCTACCTTAGGACCGTTATAGTTACGGCCGCCGTTTACCGGGGCTTCGGTTCACTGCTTCGCCTTGCGGCTGACAGCTTGCCTTAACCTTCCGGCACCGGGCAGGAGTCAGAGCGTATACGTTGGCTTGGACAATGCCTTGGCACGCTCCTGTGTTTTTGCTAAACAGTCGCTTGGGACGATTCTCTGCGGCCGGTCTCGCCTTCCCTTGATTAGGTCAGCTACTGCCGGCACCCCTTATCCCGAAGTTACGGGGTCATTTTGCCGAGTTCCTTTTCCGTAAATCACTCGAGCACCTTAGGCTGCTCGCCTCGCCTACCTGTGTCGGATTACGGTACGGTCAACTGCAGTCCTGGCTCGCGAAGCTTTTCTCGGCAGTCGGCGTCAGCATCCCTTTGCGGGTCGGTGAAGACCCTTCGGCATCGGTTCTCGACTATCCCAGCGGATTTGCCTACCGGGAAACGTCTACCACCTTGCAACGGCATAACCACAATCCGTCGGACACCCTGCTCCTGCGTCCCTCCTCGAGCTCATAACGGCCTACAGTTGGTACGGGAATATTGACCCGTTTCCCATCAGCTACGCCTCTCGGCCTCACCTTAGGGACCGACTAACCCTGAGCTGATCGACATGGCTCAGGAAACCTTAGGCTTACGGTGACAGGGGTTTTCACCCTGTTTATCGCGTACTTAATCCGGCATTCTCACTTCCCACCGCTCCACCGCAAGGCTTCCGCCGCGGCTTCGTCGCTATGGGAACGCTCCCCTACCCCTCATGCAAAGCATGAAGACGATGCTTCGGCGGGTGGCTTAAGTCCCGACCATTATCGGCGCAATCTCGCTGGACTGGTGAGCTATTACGCACTCTTTAAAGGAATGGCTGCTTCTAAGCCAACCTCCCAGTTGTCACAGCAAAATCACATCCTTTGCTACACTGAGCCACCACTCCGGGGCCTTAGCAGTCGTTCTGGGTTCTTTCCCTCTCGCCGCTGTACATTAGCGCACAGCGACTGCCTCCCGGACAGCATTCCATGGGCATTCGGAGTTTGGTTGGGGGAGGTACCGCTGACGCGGCCCGGACCCATCCAGTAGCTCTACCTCCCAGGAACTCATTTTCCGAGGCTATACCAAAATATATTTCGGGGAGAACCAGCTATCTCCGAGCTTGATTGGCCTTTCACCCCTATGCTCAAGTCATCCGAGCGGTTTTCAACCCACATCGGTTCGGTCCTCCACCGCCTGTTACGGCGGCTTCAACCTGCTCAAGGGTAGATCGCCACGGCTTCGGGTCTACGACCACGTACATGCGCCCTATTCAGACTCGCTTTCGCTCTGGCTCCGGCCCTGAGGGCCTTAACCCGCACGTGATCAGTAACTCGCCGGATCATAATGCAAAAGGCACGCGGTCAGGCCCTTGCGGACCCTCCCACAGCTTGTCGGCACACGGTTTCAGGATCTCTTTCACTCGCCACCTGGCGTGCTTTTCACCTTTCCCTCACGGTACTAGTGCACTATCGGTCATCGAGGAGTATTTAGGCTTGGAGGGTGGTCCCCCCTGATTCGCGCAGCATTCCACGTGCGCCGCGCTACTCGGGATACCACTAGGGGTCGTACGCAACCGGTTACCGGGCTATCACCGTCTCTGGCGGGCCGTTCCAGGCCGCTTCACCCTCGCGTCGTACATCCCATGTCGTGGTCCCACAACCCCGGAGGAGCAAGCTCCTCTGGTTTGGCCTCTTCCCCGTTCGCTCACCGCTACTCAGGGAATCTCGGTTGATTTCTTTTCCTGCCGGTACTGAGATGTTTCAGTTCCCAGCGTTGGCTTCCTTTCGGATGACCAGACTCGCGCCTGGTCGGGTTTCCCCATTCGGGCATCCTGAGATCACAGCTCGTGTGCAGCTCCCCCAGGCTTTTCGCAGCTTACCGCGCCCTTCATCGCCTCTCGATGCCAAGGCATCCACCGTGTGCCTTATTGCGTTTGATCTCACTTCGTTGTTGTTGAATCGGTGTGATTCCTTCCCCGGGTACGACCACAAGTGATCATACCCGCACATCATCCCACCTTCGGTTGTCAATGAGCAGCAAGTAAAAGAATGGGAGAGAGAGTCCTACACAGCGCGGGCGACACCAGAAACCTTTCGCACAGGCACCCTCACGGGCCCTGCCTACTCGGTGTTCCAGAAAGGAGGTGATCCAGCCGCAGGTTCCCCTACGGCTACCTTGTTACGACTTCGCCCCAGTCACTGAATTGACCTTTGGCGGCTGCCTCCTTGCGGTTAGCCCACCGACTTCAGGTCCCCCCAGCTTCCATGGCGTGACGGGCGGTGTGTACAAGGCCCGGGAACGTATTCACCGCGGCGTAGCTGATCCGCGATTACTAGCGATTCCGGCTTCATGTAGTCGAGTTGCAGACTACAATCCGAACTTAGACCGGCTTTTCGTGATTAGCGCACTCTCGCGAGTTGGCAACACGCTGTACCGGCCATTGTAGCACGTGTGTAGCCCTGGGCGTAAGGGCCATGATGACTTGACGTCGTCCCCACCTTCCTCCGGTTTGACACCGGCAGTCTCCCTAGAGTTCCCGGCTTTACCCGCTGGTAACTAGGGACGAGGGTTGCGCTCGTTGCGGGACTTAACCCAACATCTCACGACACGAGCTGACGACAGCCATGCAGCACCTGTGCATGAGTCCCGAAGGAGGCCCGGTGTTTCCACCGACTTACTCATGCATGTCAAGCCCAGGTAAGGTTCTTCGCGTTGCTTCGAATTAAACCACATGCTCCACCGCTTGTGCGGGCCCCCGTCAATTCCTTTGAGTTTCAGCCTTGCGGCCGTACTCCCCAGGCGGGGCACTTACAGCGTTAGCGACGGCACCGGGAGGGTCGCTCCCCCCGACGCCTAGTGCCCATCGTTTACGGCGTGGACTACCAGGGTATCTAATCC
>JBATOU010000039.1:0-28620 GCA_049291115.1 Ferruginibacter sp. | reverse complement strand
GGCTCAAACAGCAGGTGGTTGGCCGTTTCAATTTTTTCGGAAGGGAAGTGAACAAAGAAATTGCTCATAAAATCAAGTGCAGCGATCTTTATGGCATCCACCCCGAGGCTTGCTCCACGGGTGCCTGCACCTATTTCCGATGGCACTTCTATCAGTTTTATATTCTTCATATAGATTACAAATGTACGTTATTAGCTTCTAACGGATTTTTACCAAACAGCGTACCCTGGCAGGCAAGTATTTTGAAACGGGCAAACATTTCTTCGTTATACCACTGCTCCTTATATGTTTTGCGGATGACCTCGGCATGCTCACGATTACTATAAGCAAAGGCCTTCATCAACTCCATATCCCTCCAGATACTGAAGGTGGCCTGTTTGATCCAGGGAATTTCACCCACCCCAAAAGAAAGTACAAATCCATCTGCCTTTTTTACCCTTTCTGATACAGCGGGAACATTTTTCCAGAAATCTTTCAATCGTTTTAAGCGGATACTGGCCCTGGTTAATACAGCAACCGCACCGGTATGTTCTGTTTGATGAATATTTTCAAAAAGGGTAACCCCATCCCATTTACCCTTACTATCAATGGGTTCTAAAATAAAACTACAAACTTCGCAGTTAAAGAACCGCAGCCATTTACCTATTGCAGAAGGTAAAACCTGCTTTTCATTGGCCAGGTCCTGCACTATAAAAATGGCCCATTGCTGCAAGTCGGGCGTTTTATCGAAACTGCCGTTTCTGCCACTTCCCATCAGTTTATAAAAAACGATATTGTTCCTCAACCAAAATGGAATATGAAACAATGCCATTGCCAAAAATGCAAAAGGTATATACCTTTTTCTGTAACGTATCACGGTAAATGTTGCCTGCACATTGCAATTTCAAATAAAAAAGCCGTTAGAAAAAATCTAACGGCATACAAATATTTTATTGCTGAGTTTAAAACTGCTCCAGTTTGCTGAAGAAAAAGTCGCCTTCAATTTTAGCATTTTCGTCGCTGTCGCTGCCATGTATGGCATTTTCGCCCACAGATGCGGCAAATTTCTTACGAATGGTACCTTCTTCTGCATTGGCCGGGTTGGTGGCGCCAATGAGTTTACGGAAATCTTCCACCGCATTGTCTTTTTCAAGAATGGCAGCGGTAATTGGTCCGCGGCTCATAAAATCCACCAGTTCGCCATAAAATGGCCTTTCTTTGTGAACTTCATAAAACTGGCCTGCCTTATCGCGGCCCAAATGGGTCATTTTCATTGCCACAATGCGAAATCCGGCGGCATTTATCATCTGCAGTATAGCCCCTGTATGTCCTTTTTCGGTGGCATCGGGCTTGATCATTGTAAAGGTTCTGTTGCTCATTACTCAAAAATTTTGGGCGCAAAGATAAGGATATATGGCCAAAGCCCAATGTGCTAATAAGACCCTTTTCTTTCCATCATCCGGTTCTTTTTGTATCCATGTATTCAATTGCTCATTGTCCGTTTTATTGCCTACTTTTGCGCCGTTTTTATGAAACCGGTAAGCGAGTTATATCAGGATCTGCAGCAGCCAAAAAAAGTGCTCATCACCATGCATCAGAAGCCCGACGGCGATGCAATGGGATCGGCCCTTGGCCTGTATCATTTTATGAAGCAGTTCGGACATGAGCTTACCGTTATTTCTCCCACCAACTGGGCTTCTTTTTTAAACTGGATGCCAGGCTGCGAAGTGGTATTGGATTTTGAGAAATATGCCGATAAGGCCAGGGCAACACAGGCCATCAGGGAAGCCGACTGGATCTTTTGCCTCGACTTCAATACATTGATGCGCACTAAAAATATGGAACCCGCTCTTGCAGCAGTAACCGGGAAAAGGATATTAATAGATCACCACCAACAGCCCCAAACAGAAATGTTTGCGTACGGGCACAGCGATACTTCCAAGAGCTCTACGGCCCAAATGGTATATGAGTTTATCAAGTATTCCGGTTTCGAAGACCGCATCAACGCAGATGTGGCCGAATGTATTTATGCTGGTGTGATGACAGATACCGGTTCGTTCCGTTTTCCAATTACCAGCGCCGATGTGCACAGCCTGGTGTCTGATCTCATGAGCAAGGGACTGCAGCATAGTAAGATACATGAAGCACTCTTTGATAATTTTTCAGAAAACCGGCTTCGTTTTATCGGAAATGTACTGCTCAACCGCATGGAAGTATTTTATGAATACAATACGGCACTGCTGGCCATACCACAGGGCGACCTGCTGAAATACGACATTAAGACCGGCGATACCGAAGGCCTTGTAAATTACCCTTTGAGTATTGAAGGTATAAAACTGGCAACCATCATCATCGACAGGGGAGAAGAACGTAAACTCTCCTTCCGGAGCAAGGGAAGTTTCGATGTAAATATTTTTGCAAGAAAATATTTTGGTGGCGGCGGGCATAAAAATGCGGCAGGTGGTCAAAGTACAAAAGAACTCGATGAAGTGATCAAAGATTTTATTGCAGCCATGAAGGACCACAGGCAGGAATTAAGTACTTATCAATTTTAAAATAAAACACAAATAAATAAACAATGAGAAAAATTTCTTTTTTGCTGATGGCAGCGGTAATGTTACTTTCAGCGTGCAAGGAAGCCTTTAAAAAAGGTAAAGACGGGCTGGAGTACAAAGTTATTTCCGGCAGTGGCGGGGCCGAATTGAAACCCGGTAATTTCATGCAATTGCATATTGGCCAGTATTATAACGATGGCAAGAAGGATTCCCTGCTGTCTGACACCAGGAACGAACAGGGGCCAATGATCCAGCCTTTCGACAGCCTGGGAATGCCCCCGGCCTATTTTGCCATCATGAAGAACCTTAAAAAGGGCGACAGCCTCGTTATTCGTTTGCTTACCGATTCTCTTATGAAGAAAAACCCGATGGGAATGCCTCCTTTTGTTAAAAAAGGGCAATACCTTGTTACCACGGTTAAATTAGTGAACATCTTTACTGCCAAAGAACAGGCCGACAGCGCTTATAAAGCCGAAATGGTTTTAACAGAGGCCCGTATGAAAAAGAAAGCCGAAGAACAACTGAAGACCGATGATAAAATACTAACAGATTATATCGCCAAAAACAATATTAAAGTTCAAAAATCACCCGAAGGTGCTTACGTGGAGATCATCAGCGAAGGTGCAGGCCCGTTGATAGACACTACCGTAATTGTTAAAACAAACTATACTGGCAAAACAATGGATGGCAAACCATTTGATTCCAATACAGATCCAAAATTCAATCATGTGGAGCCATTCAATGTTAATATGACCAATGATATGAACCTGGGTAACCCCGTCATTAAAGGCTGGACCGACGGTTTGAAATTATTGAAGAAAGGATCAAGAGCTAAATTTTACATCCCTTCAACTTTGGCTTATGGTACTCAGCCTCCCGGCCCAGAGATCCCGGCAAATGCCAACCTTGTATTCGACATAGAAGTGGTTGATATTATCAGTAAAGAACAGGCAAAGGCAGAAATGGAAGTACAACGCAAAAAAATGATGGAAATGCAAAAGCGTTATATGGACAGCATCAGCAAAGTACAGGCCGATACTGCCGGAAAAAAATAATTGCGTGGATTTAATTTTAAAAGACCGCCTTTTACAGGGCGGTTTTTTTATACTTTTCAGTTAAGGCAACGGCCTCTATGGCCTCTTTTACATCATGTACCCGAAGAATATTGGCCCCGTTCTGTAAAGCAATCGTGTGCATCACCGTACTGCCGTTTAACGACTCCGCTGCTGTAATGTCAAGCGTTTTATAAATACTGCTCTTGCGTGAAAGCCCGGCCAGCAAAGGCTTTTCCAGCATCCCAAACAAGTGCATATGTTTTAATAACCAGAAATTCTGGTCAACTGTTTTTCCAAAACCAAATCCCGGATCAACAATCACATCTTTGATACCTGCCTTTTGGCACTCAGCAATTTTTGCAATAAAAAAATCCAGTATTTCCTTCAGGATATTTTCGTAAACCGGGTTTTGCTGCATGGTTTCGGGTGTTCCCTTCATGTGCATACATATATATGGAACGCCAAGCGACGCCACGGTGCTGATCATTTCTGCATCCATATTACCCGCACTTACGTCGTTTATCATATGTGCGCCTGCCTGTACTGCTTCCCTTGCCACCAAACTGTGGTAGGTATCCACTGATATAAAAACTCCGGGATGAATGGCGGCAATATGCTCAACAAAGGGCAATATCCTTTCAGCTTCTTCTACTGCATCTATACGAAGGCTCCCGGGCCGGGTGCTTTGTCCGCCCACATCAATGATGGAAGCACCTTGTTGCACCATCAGCCTTATTTTTTCAAAAGCAGTTTCATCGTTCAGGTCGCCTTTGTAAAAAGAATCGGGTGTTGCATTTAAAATCCCCATCACAAGGGGTTGTTCAATGCCCAGTATTTTACCTTTGCAGTTTATTGTAAACATTAAAAAGCTTGTTGTATTTTTGAAAGACCGATCAGTTTAATTTAAAAGATGGCTTCTTAATTAAATTTTCAAAGCCAGCCTGCATTCAACGATTGGTATTGCAAACATAAAACAGTAATGACAACAAACGAACAATACGACCAGGTGATAGCCCGGTGCCGCAACACTTTTTTGCAGAAAACTGCCGATTACGGAACTTCCTGGCGGGTATACCGTACCATTTCTGTGGCCGACCAGATCTATATCAAGGCCAAGCGCATTCGAACCATTCAGCAAAAAAAAGAACAGAAAATAGGCGATGACATTAAAAGCGAATTCCAGGGCATTCTCAATTATGCCATCATTGGGCTGATACAGCTTGATATCAATCATGATGAACCCGAAGACCTGGAACCATCTGTTGTGCAAAAAATGTATGATGAAAAAGTGGAGGTGGCAAAAAAACTGATGCAGGATAAAAATCACGATTACGGGGAAGCGTGGAGAGAAATGAGCCAGGAAAGTTTTGTAGATTTATCGCTGGCAAAGATACTGCGCATAAAACAGATAATTGCAAACGAAGGTAAAACAGTGGTGAGCGAAGGCATTGATGCCAATTTTTATGATATATTAAATTATGCGGTATTTGCCCTTATCCTCATCAACGAAGGAAAACAATAATATATGAAAACAGTTGTAAACATTGCCAGGATAATAGTGGGAGGTTTATTCGTTTTTTCAGGGCTTATAAAAGCGATCGACCCGCTCGGGCTAGCCTATAAAATGCAGGAATTTTTTGAAGCCTGGGCAAATAGCGGTTTCTTAAAAAAACTGATGTTTTCGCTCAATGACCATGCACTTACTTTTTCAATTGCCATGATAACCCTGGAAGTGGCCGTGGGCGTGGCTTTGATCGTGGGATGGCAAAGAAAAATTATGACGCGGGTCTTATTATTACTGATCCTGTTCTTCACCTTTTTAACTGCTTACGTTCTTTTCAGCGGAAAAATAAGGGCCTGCGGCTGTTTTGGCGATTGTATACCGCTTACCCCGGTTCAAACATTTTCAAAAGATATCGTATTGCTCCTGCTTTCACTCGTGCTGGTATTCAACTGGAAACTCATCAGGCCGCTTGCAAAACCTTATATCGCCGGCAGCATCGTTATGGCATCGGTATTGGCTACCTTATTTTTACAATCCTATGTTCAAAAGCATTTGCCGGTAAAAGACTGCCTGCCATTTAAACCAGGCAATGATATCCTTGAACTCCGTAAAATGCCAAAAGATGCGGTACCCGACAAGTACGATTATGTTTTTGTATATGAAAAGAAAGGAGAAAGAAAGGAGTTTAAAGTGAACGCCCTGCCCGACAGCAGCTGGAAATATGCCGACCGCAAACAAATTTTGGTCGAAAAAGGTAAAAATAACGTGCCGCTCATAAACGATTTTTCATTTACCACTTCATCTGGTAATGATACAACAGAAGCAATCCTCAATCAATCTGGCAGCTACTATCTATTATTTATTCAGAATCTTGATAAATATCCACCCAACTGGCAGGAAGATTTGGAGTTTGTTCGAAAAGTTATGAGTAGAGGAGTTAAAATCTACATCATAACTTCTCAACGCAAGGAGACGGAGGAGAGATTTTCAGATGTTGGTGGTATGAAAAAGACTGGGGTTCCAGTCTTTACCTGCGATTTTACAGCGATCAAAACCGCCGCAAGGGCGAATCCAACATTATATTTAATGAAAGGGCCTGTTATTGAAAAAAAATGGGGATGGGCCGATTTTGATAAAGTAAAGCTGGTTTATTAATAAACGGCAATTTACAGGTGACATCTTTGTAAAAGCTGTCACCTGTAAATTGCACAATAAACAATAATTAAAACCTGTTTGAATTACTTTTTAAAAAAAATATTTTATTCATTATTGGTACTGCTGGGTGTGGTGGTACTGGTGTTCATTATGTTCCAGGGAATGGGCGACCCGGCCCGGCTTATTGTTGGGCAAAGCGGCGATAAAAAAACAATGGATAATATCCGCAGCGACCTTTACCTCGATCAGCCCAAATGGAAACAGTTCCTGCTTTATCTTAACGATGTTTCGCCCATCGCCATTCACAGCAATGCTGAAATTGAATCAAAACAGCTGAAAGGACTCTTTATAGGTACTAACACAAAACTTGCTTTTAAAATACCCTATCTGCGGCGCAGTTATCAAACCAAAAAAGATACCGTTAGTGTACTGGCAGATGCCTTTCCGGGAACCCTGGTACTGGCAAGTACGGCCATGATATTTGCCTGCATTATTGGTATTTTACTGGGAGTGCTGGCTGCTGTAAAAAAAGGATCCTGGATGGATGGCACGGCTGTTTTCAGCAGCATCGCAGGTATCAGTGCCCCTTCATTTTTTATGGCCATCATCATTGCCTACTTTTTTGGCATTGTACTGCACAAATACACCGGGCTTAACATTACCGGAAGCCTGTTTGAAACAGATGAGATCAGCGGTGAAAAATATTTGTCGGTTAAAAACCTTATTCTTCCTGCATTAACACTGGGCATAAGGCCACTGGCCATTATAACGCAGCTTACCCGCAGCAGCATGCTTGATGTACTGCAGCAGGATTATATACGTACAGCATATGCAAAAGGGATCAGCAAAACTGCGGTCATTTTCAAACATGCCCTGCGCAATGCACTCAATCCCGTTATTACAGCGGTTACCGGCTGGTTTGCCGAACTGCTGGCAGGTTCGTTTTTTGTAGAATATATTTATGGCTGGAAGGGCATAGGAAAAGTGACCGTGGATGCCCTTGAAAAACTGGATTATCCTGTTGTAATGGGTGCCGTGCTTTTCAGTGCATTTATTTTCTTACTCATCAACTTTTTTGCCGATATACTTTACCGGCTCGCAGATCCAAGAGTGGCTCATTGATCCTGCTTCCATATTCTGTAAATGACCCCGCTGAAATCATCGCTCACCAGCATTGATCCATCGGGCATTACCTGCACATCTACAGGTCTGCCCAATACTTCTCCATCGGGCTGAAGCCATCCGCTTGCGAAACTTTCATATGAAATGGCCTTCCCGTTTTCATCCAGCTTAACCAGCGATACGCAATAGCCAACCGGCTTACTGCGGTTCCAGCTTCCATGTTCTGCAATAAAAAGCTGGTTCCTGTATTCAGCACCAAAAGCATCGCCGGTATAGAACCGCAGCCCCAGTGCAGCCACATGTGCCCCCAGCCGTTGCACAGGAGGCGTGTAATCTGCACAATTCCTGTTTTTGCCAAATTCTTCATCAGCTAAATTTCCCTGGTGGCAATAAGGAAATCCAAAATGCATGCCGGCACTTGCTGCCGTATTCAATTCATCGGATGGAATATCATCGCCGAGATTATCCCTGCCGTTATCTGTAAACCATATTTGTTTTGTAACCGGGTGCCAGGTAAAACCAACCGTATTTCGGATACCTCTTGCAAAAATTTCGGGTTTGCTGCCATCCAGGTTCATCCTGGTAATACTTGCATAAATACTGTCTTTTTCATCGCATACATTACAGGGTGCACCCACCGGTACATATAGTTTTCCATCGGGGCCAAATGCAATGAATTTCCAGCCATGATGCGTGTCTTTAGGAAATTGATCGTAAATAATTACCGGGGCAGGAGGATCAGAAAGCCGGGTTTCTATATTTTCCAGTTTCAATACAGAAGAAACTGTGGCCACGTACAAATTTCCCTCCCTGAATGCAACGCCATTGGGCATTTCATAGCCACTGAGTAAGCTGTGTACTTTATCGGCCCGCCCATCTTTGTTGCTGTCTACCACGGCATACACTTTATCTTCTCCACGGTTGCCAACATATAAAATTCCCGAAGGAGATAAGGTCATACTACGGGCATTGGGTACTTCGGCATATACGCCGATCCTGAACCCGGGTGGAAGTTTAATCTTTTTAAGATGATATTTTTTAGCAAGTTCGCCCGTATCCGAACTCAACAAAACTGTTTGGGGGCGCCTTGATTTACTGTTGGTGCAGGAAGAAGAAAAAGCCATGCCGGCAATTAAAATTATGGCAATAATGTTTTTCATAAACTATTTTAAAAAAGTGTTTGTAAGCCATTGCAGTGTTTTGCTTCATGCTCCAGCAACCATTTTTTTCGCCATATACCACCGGCATAGCCCACCAGTGTTCCATTACTGCCTATCACCCGGTGACAAGGCACGATGATGGCAATATTATTTTTTCCATTGGCCGTGCCAGCAGCCCTGATGGCTTTTACATTTCCGAGCCGGCGGCTGAGCTCATGGTAACTGATGGTGCTGCCTTCTTTGATCTTACAAAGTTCGGCCCATACTTTTTGCTGAAAATCAGTTCCTGGCTGCCCAAGAACCAGGTTAAACTGCAGGTTCTTTCCCGAAAAATAATCATCCAGTTGCAGCATGCATTTTTTAAGAAGCGGATCTGTTGTTTCAAATAAGGCTGCATCGGGCTGTTCTTCATCCAAAACTTCCTTATTTACAAATGAAGCCTCAGAAATGGCATCCTCATATGCAACAATCCTTAACGTTCCCACCGGTGATTTATACAACACAGTTTCTACCATGGATTAAAGTTACATAAAAGCTCATTTGTAAGGCCCTTCACTATATCTTTGCAGCAACAAATGAATGAAATGCTCAATAAGGAAGCTTATTTTTACGAGAAAGCCATGGCAGCTGTGGCAGACCCTTACCGTATGAGCATTTTACACGAGATCAGGCAAAAAGGAAGTATCCGCTGCTGCGATGTGGTGGAACTTACCGGCCTTTCTCAACCCACCTGCAGCCATCATATTAAATTATTGTCGGAAAGCGAATTGATAGAATGCCGCAAAGAGGGACGGAGTAATTTTTTTACTCTTAATAAAGAAAATTTTAAAAGGCTTGGGAAATTTTTAGAACAATTTGCTATTGCATAAAAAGCCCCTGCACGACTGCAGGGGCCTTACCTTAAAAACCAAACCAACTCAAGGTAATCAACTGTATGTATCTAAAAACTAATTACTGAATGGCAATTTGCTTTGCTTCCGGTTTTGCAATTTCTTTTTTTGGAAGATCAAGTTTCAGAATTCCGTTTTCGTAACGGGCATTGATCTTTTCGGCATCAATTTTTTCATCAATGGTAAAGCTGCGTTTGAATGCTTTATGACTGAATTCCCTGCGGATCAGTTTGCCCGTATCTTCTGCTTTCTCTTCTTTTTTTTCTGTGCTGATGGTAAGCATGTTTCCATCGAGGTTTACTTTGAAGTCTGGTTTTTCAAATCCTGGAGCGCTTAATTCCAGCACATAACCGGCTTCCTGTTCTGTAATGTTTACCGGCGGAAAATGTAATACATCTTCCCGCACTGTTTTACTGAGCGTGGATGGTAATTCATTGAAAATTTCATTCATCAACCCATCAAGGGTTTTACTGAAATTGCTGTTTGTTCTTACTAACATGGCATTATAATTTTTAAATGTTTTGGTTTTGGTTACGTGATCATCATTTCAAATTCTGTTCCATCCAAATTTTTTAAGACAAATATTCAATTTTTTCATTTTTTTTACGCCATAATGGCAATTGTAGACATAAATCGTTGACAGGTTGTCTTTTTTAAAATAATTCATTGAAAATTTTCGATTGTTATTAAATTTCAACACTGTAATTTTGTGTCTTAAAATTAAACATCAGAAATATGTATCCAGAAGAAATAGTTATTCCCATGAAAGAGGAATTAACTGAAAATGGTTTCAGAGAATTGCTTACAGCAACCGATGTAGAAAATGCATTGGCAGAAAAAGGCACCACGCTTGTGATGATCAATTCTGTATGTGGCTGCAGTGCAGGTACCGCAAGACCAGGCACCTTGCTGGCCGTGCAAAATGCTTCAAAAAAGCCAGACAATATCACTACGGCTTTTGCAGGATTTGACATTGACGCGGTAAAAAAAGTAAGGGAGCATTTACTGCCATACCCGCCATCATCGCCTGCCATTGCCCTTTTTAAAGACGGCAAACTGGTTCATTATATTGAGCGCCATAATATAGAGGGGAGGAGCGCTCAAATGATCGCAGATAACCTGATGGATGCGTTTGAAACGCATTGCAATTAAAGATATTTTTATTCACACACGCTCCTGTAATTCATACAGGAGTTTTTTTTACCTGCGAATTATGCCGGGTTAAATACAGCATTTTTTATAAAGCAGGTGGCCATGCTGGCTGTAAAACTAATCTACCGGCATAAACAATTGATCCAATTTGTAACTTCTTCCATTCTGCTCCGTTACACATAAGTGATACCGGTTATCCCTTCTATTTACCGTCCAATACAAAACATTGTACCTTGTATTACAAAGTACTTACTTTTGCGAAGTAGTTATCAAAGTATGTAACTGCTTATTATTTAGCCGGGCCGCTTAGCCAGCGGCCAACAAAAACAAAGTATAGTCATGAAAAAACAATTACTCACGGGCATATTTGCCCTGCTGGGCCTGTATGGTCTTGCGCAAAATTCCGGTAAAATTTCCGGAAGTATCAAAGATGGCGGCCAGCAGGCCGTTATTGACGCTGCCTCTGTAACGCTGCTCAAAGCCAAAGACTCGGGCCTGGTAAAAACATCAATTACCGATAAAGATGGTAATTTTTCGTTTGAGAACCTTGTTCCGGGTCATTACATTGTAATGGCAACATCGGCCGGTCATGGCAAAACTTACAGCCGTCAATTGAATATTTCTGATACTTCTTCCACTGCCGAAACAGGTGTTTTACAGCTGCTGCGTGTAAACAAAGACCTGCAGAATGTTACAGTAAGTTCCAGAAAACCGCTCATTGAAAGAAAAATCGACAGAACCGTGGTTAATGTTGAGAATATGATTACAGCCACAGGTGGCAATGCCATGGAAGTACTCGAAAAATCTCCCGGGGTAACAGTTGATAAAGACGGCAATATCAGCCTTAAAGGGAAACAGGGTGTGATCATCATGATCGACGGAAAACCAACTTATATGGCCGGAAACGACCTGGTGAATTTTCTTACCAATATGCCCGCATCAAACCTGGAACAACTTGAAATCATGACCAATCCCCCGGCAAAATATGACGCCGCAGGAAACTCGGGTATCATCAATATTAAAACAAAAAAGAATAAACAAAAAGGCTTTAATGGCTCGGTAAGTACTTCCTTTACCCAGGGAGAAAAAAACCGCAGTTCAAACAGCCTGAACCTGAACTACCGCAATGGCAAGATCAATGTTTTTGGTACGGTTAACGCTAACTACCGAAACCAGAACCAATACCTCGATATCAAACGCCAGTACCTGAATATCGATAAAACGGTGAATGCCATCTTTGAACAAAATTCTGTACAAAAACGCAGCAACCAGTTTTATAATTTAAAAACAGGTGCCGATTATTATCTTAATAACAAAACAACCCTGGGCATTGTATTAACAGGCTATATCGCACCAAGAAAAGTACCGGGCTTAAACACAAGTTACCTGCGCAATGCCAATGGCCAGCTTGACTCAACGGTTCTTTCTGATACGCATGAAAAAAGCCAATGGAACCATGGCGGCGTTAATCTCAATATGCGCCACAAATTTGACAGTACGGGCCGCGAACTTACTGCCGATATGGATTACCTTAAATACGATGCTACAGCAAATAACAGCATTTTAACCCGTAGTTTTTTACCAAACGGATCCGAAATTTCCAATTACACCATCACCGCCAAATTGCCAAGCGACCTCGAAATATTCTCTGCAAAAACAGATTATACCCAAATGCTGGGTAAAAAAATAAAAATGGATGCCGGACTTAAAACCTCCATCGTACAAACACACAATAAGGCAAACTATTTTAACACAACCGGTAATGTAACCACCGTCGATCAGGAGCGTACCAGCAATTTCAATTACCGTGAAAACCTGAATGCCGCTTATGTTAACTTCAGTACCGAAATTAAAAAATGGGGGTTGCAGGGTGGATTCCGGGCTGAAAATACAAATTACAGCGGGCTGCAATATGGAAATACCCTGCAAAAAGACTCTGCTTTCAAAAAAAGTTATACCAGTGCTTTTCCTACAATATTTGTAAGCTACAAACATAATGATAAGAACCAGTTTGGATTTTCTTACGGGCGCCGCATCAGCCGGCCCGATTATGAAGACCTGAACCCATTCATTGAGTTCATTGATATTTATACGTACGAAGTCGGCAATCCATTTTTGAAGCCCATGTTCGATAATAAATTTGAGCTAAGCCATACCTACAATGATTTTTTAACCAGCACGGTTAACTATGCAGCAACTAAAAATCTTTTTGGGGAATCATTTGATAAGGAAGGGGATGCTATTGTGGTTCGCAGGTCAAATTTTGGAAAATTGCAGCAGGCCAGCCTGTCTGTAAGCGCCCAGGTACCTGTGCAAAAATATTGGCAGGCCCAAATTTATACAGAAGGAAATTACAGGCACCTGCAGGCTCAATTGCGTGGCAAACCTATCGATGTAAGTCTTACTACTTTTTCGGCCAATATCAGTAACCAGTTTACCCTCGGCAAAGGGTGGACGGCAGAGTTATCCGGGTTTTATGCAAGCGGCGAAGCCGAAAACCAGATCATCATTGACCCCCTGATGCAATTGAATGCCGGGGTTCAAAAACAAATTTTAAAAAAGAAAGGAACACTGAAAATTGCCTTTAATGATTTTACCGGCCCTATGAAAGTTACCGGGCACCTTGAAGACCTTTCACTGGCCAAAGCCAGTTTTGCACAGCGGAGAGACAGCAGGACGGTTACTCTAAGCTTCAATTACCGTTTTGGAAAACCTATGAAAACAGAAAAACGCAGGAGCGGCGGCGCAGGCGATGAGCAAAACAGGGTGGGAGGCGGAAATTAATTTCTCATGAATTGCCACCGGTTTAAGCCGGTGGCAATTCATATATTTGCAAAAAAGATTTTATGCCTTCATTCGATATGGTCAGCAAGGTTGACCTGCAAACACTCGATAATGCCATCAATGTGGTTTCCAAGGAAATCACCAACCGGTTCGATTTCAAAGGGTCTCATGTTGTAATAGACCTTAACAAGAAAGATTTTAAATTGAACCTGGAAGCTGATAGCGAAATGAAAATTACCCAGATCATTGATGTACTTATCAGCAGGAGCATGAAGCAGGGCCTGGCAGCCGAAGTGTACGACCTCAGCAAAGAACCATTTGTAAGCGGTAAGGTTACAAAAAAGGAAGTACCGGTGCGCAATGGCATCAAACAGGAAGATGCAAAAAAAATCGTGAAACTCATTAAAGACAGCGGCTTTAAAGTGCAGGCTGCCATCATGGATGATATCATCAGGGTTACCGCCAAAAAAATTGACGACCTGCAGGAGGTGATACAAGCCAGTAAAGGCTGGAACCTTGGCATTGCACTGCAGTATGTAAATATGAAGAGCTAAAAACTGCCGGCATCGCTTCGGCAGAGTTACAAGGCTAAATTTGCGTAGCGGGCTGCAGATCCTGGGCACATTTTTTTGGCTTCAAAGAGCTGAAAATTTCGGTTTTTTCCTTACCTTTGCATACTTTTAAAAAAATATACGGCAAAATCCGTATTAAAACTAAATTTAACATGAAAAAAGAAATTCATCCAAAAAGCTACAGAACTGTGGTTTTCAAGGATATGAGTAATGGTCATACCTTCCTCAGCCGTTCTACAGCAGAATCTAAAGAAACCATCGTATGGGAAGAAGATGGTAAGGAATATCCTGTGATCAAGCTGGAGATTTCAAATACTTCTCACCCTTTTTATACCGGTAAAAACGTGCTGGTGGATACAGCTGGCCGTATTGATAAGTTCAAAAAGCGTTACGAAAAGAAAACAAAATAATTTGGTTAAGCCCCGGGCTTTAACCCACGATTGTTTTTCATGGCTATACTTTAAGATCCCTTCGGTTCGCCGGGGGGATTTTGATTTTAGGAATTACCCCGGGTTTAAACCGGGTGTAATTCATATTTTTACAGCATGAACCTCTTTCTTGATGAATCTTTCTGCCGGCAAATGCTTTTTCCTTTTACACATACAAGGCATGTGGCAGAAATAAGGGTTGGTATTTTAACCATTAAAGAAAAATGGCAAAAACTGGGCTTCACGGTTCATTTACAAAATACAGATCTTCCAGCCGGTTCACTCACTGTTGCCGCAAACATCATCCCTTTTAAAAAAAATTATAAGCAGGTACTGGAACCAGGTTTAAGCGATGCCTGCATACTAAAGCATCCCTGGCAAATTTTCCAGTTCAATGACCTTGCATTGCGGGAAGATTTTGAGCTGCTTACTGCCGGGCGAATAACTGCCCCGGTTTCTTCCAGCAACCAAACCATTGGCACAAATGATATTTTTTTAGAAGAAGGAGCCATTGTAGAACATTGTATCATAAACGCATCTACCGGCCCGGTTTATATTGGTAAAAATGCCCTTGTAATGGAAGGCAGCATGATCCGCGGGCCCTTTGCCATTTGCGAAAATGCGGTGCTAAAAATGGGAAGCAGGGTTTACGGCGCCACCACGCTCGGGCCAAACTGTGTTGGCGGTGGAGAAATTAAGAACAGTGTTTTTTTTGCTAACAGTAACAAAGCGCACGATGGTTATCTTGGCGACAGTGTGATAGGGGAATGGTGCAACCTGGGTGCAGGCACCAGTAACAGCAATGTTAAGAACACCGGGGGCGATGTAAAATATATTACGGGAAAGAATATGCAGGGTATTTCTGCCGGCAATAAAGCGGGCCTGCTCATGGGCGATTACAGCCGTGCAGCCATCAATACATCTTTTAATACCGGAACAGTGGCAGGTGTATGCTGCAATATTTTTGGCAAAGATGTGCCGGACAGGTATATTGAAAATTTTTCGTGGGGGAAAGAACGGTATATCTTTGACAAGGCATTGAATGATATCGGCAATTGGAAAAAAATGAAAGGCCAGCAACTCACAGCACAAGAAACAGCACTACTCACCAAATTATATCACGAACAATAAAAGATCTTATGCGCAAACAAATAGCAGCCGCCAACTGGAAAATGAATTTAACCATCCAGCAGGCAGAAACATTGATAAACGAGTTGATGGCAACAGACCATACAGTACAGGATAACCAACTGGTAATTTTTGGCGTGCCTTTTCCATATCTCACCAGTATTGCCGCAAAACTCCGCAGCAAAAAATATGTTTATACAGCCGCCCAAAACTGTTCCGATAAAAAAAGCGGGGCTTACACCGGCGAAACCAGTGCCGAAATGCTCCAGAGCATCGATATCCCTTATGTGATCCTTGGCCACAGCGAAAGACGGGAATATTATAACGAAACCAATGAAATGCTGGCAGAAAAAGTGAACAGGGCTTTTGAATGTAAGCTGAAACCCATTTTCTGCTGCGGCGAGCCATTGAATATCCGTGAAGCCGGTACTCAAAACAGTTATGTGGAAACCCAGTTAAAAGAAGGCCTTTTCCATCTCAGTGCCGGTCAAATGAATGACTTCATCATTGCTTATGAACCCATTTGGGCCATTGGTACCGGTAAAACTGCCAGCAGCGACCAGGCACAGGAAATGCATGCACATATGCGCAATGTTCTGGCCGCAAAATACGGCCAGGATATAGCCAATACCGTTTCAATCTTATATGGCGGAAGTGTGAAAGCAGCTAATGCAGCCGATATTTTTGGCAAACCCGATGTAGACGGCGGATTGGTGGGGGGCGCTAGCCTGCAGGCAACTGAATTTGCAGCGATCATCAATGCATTGAAGAAATAAAGCGCTTTCCAAAGTTTAGCCGGTTGCGGTAAAAATATAAAAAGCCTGCAATAACAAGTGCCGTAATGGCGCATACAATGGTAAGCAAAAACAGCTCGTTTTTTAATACCAGTATTTTTCTGAGACCATAATAAGCTGCAAACAGGAGTATGCCTGCAACCGCCAGCCTTTTCCAGGGTACAAGCTTTACAACAGACATGTTGAGCGCCCCAGCGCTGTGGTACAGGTAAAATATGATCTGTACAGCCGTTCCCAATATAAAACCTGTTGCAAAAGCCCTGGTTCCCAAAGAAGGATAGAGTAATATTACTGTAATAATATTTACGAGGATATCTATGAGGCTCCCAACAACGATGACCTGGTTTTTTTTCCGGAGCTGCAGTATGGATGTAAAATTGCTGATGCGCAAAATTGCGATGAAAATACTGATCCTGAAAAGCGGAACTGCATCGGCATATTTTCCCCTGAAGAAAACACTGAAAAATTCATCTGCAAAAAAATAAAAACAACAGAAAAGAGGGAAGGATATACAGGCGCCTGCAAGCATACTGTTCCGGAAAACAGCAGCCACAGTTTTACCCGAAACTTCTTTTTCCGACAGCTGAACCGCCAGGCTGTTGCCAATGGCTGTAACCAGAAGACCAAAAAAGGGCAGTTCGTAAGTACCATTATAATATACAGAAAACCCAGCAGCCGTAAGCAGGTAAATGATCGCAAATTTATCGAGGTTGGCAGCCACACGGTTGATGATCTCATTTAATCCTAAAAATTTCCACTGCTGTTCATAATATGTTTTGTCGGTTACAGCTACTGCCCGTATCCATTTTTCGCGTGCTGCCGGGAGGTAATAAGCAAGAAGCTTAATGGCGTTTAGCAATGCAATGCCTGCTATCAGCCATTCTACCGGCAGCTCTTTCCAAAGCCAAAGCAGGTGAAGTAAGATGAATAATAAACTATAGAGAATATTTTGCGTAACAAATGCCCTGCCCCTGTTAAGTTTCAGAATAAGCTGTTCGGCCAGTTGTGCCATGGCCTGCAGGCAAATACAAATAAAAACAAGTAAGGAAGAAATAAAAGACAGGGGCCCGGGTACAAAGAGCATAAACAAGCCCACTGCAACAGTTACAGTAATGTATATGGGTGTATACTTTAACAACAACCATGGAAAAACTGCCTGCAGCCTGCTTCTCTCAATGGTAAGTACCTGTTGTGGTAACCCCAAAAAAACAAAGGCAGAAAAAAAATTGATAAGCACAAATGCCGCCTGGTACTGGCCGTTGATGTGTTTTGAAAGCCTGATGGAAAAAAGAAAAAAAATGATGAACGTAATAAGCACCTGTAATAAACGTACAAGAAAAAAATATTTCGCCTGTTCAAAAAAACGGCTATTGATATTTTGACTTTCGGTATTGCTCACAAGCTGTTCTGTCGATGGTTTTAATTATTGCAGCCGGGTTGCCGGCAATGACCTGGTATCCTTCTGCAAAAGATTTTGTAACCACTGCACCAGCGGCCACCACCGTAAAATCGCCCAGGTTAACACCGGGTAAAACAACGGCATTCATCCCTATCCAGCAAAATGCACCAATATTTACCGGTTCAGTTTTTGTGTATTTATCATTATTCACCAGGTCGTGGTTCTTTGTGATAATTCCCACATTAGGCCCAAGGTTGGTATAATCACCAATACTGATGCCATATGCCGCATCTATAAAATTACCGGGCGCATCCCCCGGAAATACATTTTTTCCCCTTTTGATATTTTTTGCATGGTAAACCGCCGAAGTATGGTGCACCATCCAGGGAACATCAATATTTTTCCTTAATACATATTTATGGAAACAGCCTGCAAAATAAAAACCAAGGGGCATTTCCTGCCTCAGGCCAAATGTTTTTTTTATAAATGCAGCGAAACTCAAGTTTATATAAGCCGGTTGATTACTCCCGCAAATTTATCATTTAAAAATTATTGCAGCGACTAAATTAAACAGGTATGCCTTAAATGAAGCAGCCGTTTCAGTTGAAACGGCTACTTGTAGATCCCTCAAAGAAAAATAAAAGTCAAAAACTTATTTTTTAATGAATTTGATCCTGATAATTTCTCCTTCATAAACCAGTTCCATCACATAACTTCCGGCAAGAAGGCTCTCAATTGCAAAACTGATGGTTCCCGTACCTGTTAAACTGCCTTGTTTTACAGCCTGGCCCTGCACGTTATATATTTTTACGGGAGCTTTGTTCAACTTATAATCTGTATTAATGTTAAGTACTGCGTTTGCAGGATTAGGGTAAATGCTGGCAAAACCTTTTTTGCTGAAATCAACATACTTTATTTCCGATACTTTCTCGGTATTATTGTTATCTACCTGGCGTATCCTGTAATAGTTTTTTGCTGGTAGTGGACTGTTATCTGTAAAACTGTATGAAGCCCCATTTCCATTGATGGAAGAACTGTTAATAAACCCGATCGATTGCCAGAGTCTGCCGTCGGCACTCCTGAATATCTCAAATCCCCGGTTATTTATTTCACTGGATGTAGTCCAGGTTGCCACTGCTTTTACACCCTGTTTAACTACGTTAAAATCAGTTAAGGTCACAGGCAGGGTGGTCAAAAACCTGCGATACTGGAGCATCCATTCGTATACATTCAGCTTATTTACCAACTGGTTGTTATAAGCACCGCCAGCATTCAGGTTCAGGTCAAAAGTATTCCAGGTGGCATCATGCTGAATATTGTTTGGTGGGGGAGGCTGAATATAAGTAATAAGCTTGGCAGAAGTGGCCGGCTGCACAAGTAATGAATTGATGGTATTAACAAAACCAGAAGACCATGAATAAGGAACAACCGGGTCGCCTTCATAATGTGCTGCCAATACCGGGAGCTTAGACTGGGCCATGTTTGAACAAAGGCCTGTATTGGGCGAGGTGGAGCCTGCAGTTATAACGGTGGCAGCTATTTTATTTGCATTGCCAACGCTGCTGCCGCAGTAGATCCAGTCAAGCCCGCCACCCACACTGTTTCCTGTAAGGTAAAACCTGTCGGCATCCACTTTATAGTTGTTGAGTATATAATTTCTGCAATCTTCCACATCGCTTACATTCAAACCAACATTTTGATAAAATTGCGGTGTGATCACGATGAACTTAAATACCTGGCCGTTTACGGTAAAAGATCCGGGCCATTCGCCGTACCTGATCAACCTAACGGGGCGGTTAAATGTTACCCTGTCTACGATCTCGGCAGTAGTACCATCACCTCTTTCGCTGTTTCCCGACAATACGAGTAAAACCGGAAATTTTTCATTGGGATTATCATAGTACCCCTGGGGTAATGATTCATGAAATCCGTTAATAATGGGGTTTATCCTTGTGTTTGGCCTTAGGGTACTGGTGTAAGTCGCCGGGTTTTGACCATAGCTGGATAAAATGGATAATAAGGCACAAAAAAGTGCTGGTAGCTTGATAAGCTTCATGGAGGTTATTTTTTTGTTAATGGAGCAGCCAGGAAGTAAGCGTAGCTTTACGGAGGGTATCGCTGTGCAATATACGATTTCCTTCTTATATAAACTTTAGCCCTGATATATTTTTTACTCATTCACTTGCAAATCTCGATTCTGTGCTGTATTTTTCGCCCGCTGAAATAATCAACAATTTGTACACAGCGGTTCCATCTTCCTGAAAAGCTATAGTAATTTTACTAATTTTAGCTATTAAATCTATGAGTGAAAATGGAAATTTGCCCTTTTAAAAAAATACCTCTTTTTTCTGTTCTTTTTTCTGTTCTGGCAATCACTGCAACTGCCCAGTCAAATTATAAATTAAAATTTAAGCAATCCAAGATTTATGCCGGTATTGAAGTTGGCTCCAAAGGCGTGAAAATGAGCCTGCTTGAAGTTGGAAAAAATGCACAAAAAGAACTTCGTTTCAACATTCTTAAAGACACTTCGGTCAATACAGATTTCATTACATTTAACGAACCAACTTTTTCCGCTACCTTAAATGCGTTCACCAGCCTTTATAATTATGCCATTACAGAAACGGATCTTACCCCCGATAGAATTTACACAGTTATCAGCAGTGGTATAAAGGTACAGGCCGAAAAAGAGACAAAAACAAGTTGGCCTTTGCGGCTCATAGATTCCTTTCGTATGAGAATAAAGGAACCTTCCCGGCAGGTGGAAATAATTGACCCGCTGCAGGAAGCAAGGCTTTCTCACCTGGGTATTGTACCGGATGAACGACGTTACAACACATTCCTCATTGATATAGGCAGCGGTAATACCAAGGGAGGATATTTTCCCAACGGCAATACAAAAGACTTCCGGCTTTTTCAGCTTACCTGGGGTACCAAAAGCACGGCCAACGCAACCGAAAAAAGGATGGGCAATGATAATAGCATGGAAAATTTCAGCCGCAATCTTTACCGGGTACTTTCGGGCGATGCTGCCAATGAAATTGTATACGCAGTAAACGTTAGCAACGCCTACAATATGAGCGATTATGTGGCGTTCAGCGGGGGTATTGCCTGGGCCACGGCCACTTTGCTGTATCCCGAACTGGCAGACAATCCTGTTGTGCCGGTTACCTACGACGAACTGATGAAATTCAGGGAAAGGATCTTAAAAAATTATGCATCGTTATCCGATAAACAGGTTGCCACTTCCATTTCCGATGAAAATGATAAGCAGCTTGCCATGCTGGAAGCTAAACGTGCTAACCAGGTTTTTGACCAACGTTCTTTGCTGGCCGGAACAGGTTTATTGATCAATATTATGCGCCAGTTTGAAGGGGTGTATGAAAAAAAACAATTTTACCTGGTTAAAAACGGCCAGGTTGGCTGGATTTCGGCCTATGTTAACCAAAGCCTTGGAAATAAGTAAGAATTTTTATTCGTATGAAGGATACCAAAACAATTTTATTGCTCGTATTGTCGGGCCTGCTCATCGTTATGAGTATGGTGCTGTTCTGGATGTGGGGCTACCGTTCGGGAAATGTCACCAATTCAAAAACGGATACCCAAACCGCTGAAAAAATCACCAAGGGCGAAACCATTGCCAGCAGGCTGAACGAATCGGCCAGCAGTGAGTACATGGACAAACTGGACTATATTGGCAAGTCAATAGAATCAATTTACAGCAACTCAGATACACTCAAAACAGGCCTGTCACTCAGTATCAAAGAATTTTATTTATTGCGTGCCGAACTCAATAATTTACTGGCATCACAACCAAGTCAGGACAATATCATGGCTGCTTCACGTAAAATCGAAGAGCTCCAGGTGAAGATCAGGCAGCTAAGCATTACTAATAAAGATATTGCTTACGAAAATAAACGGCTCACCCTGCTGCTGCAGCAACTGGGTGCCATGCAAAAAAATATTCAGCAAACATCCGAAGTAGCAGAAGTAAATTATAACCCGGCCTCAAATAACAGTATCCCGCCCGATAACAATTTGAGCACAGATGTAACAGACAATCGTACAGCAGAGCCAGTTAAAAAAGCAGAACCAGCAGGGCCTAGTTTCACAGCATTTGACCTGCGGCTTACCGCTTATAAAGAGGCCGATGATAATAATTCAAAAGAAACGGAAGCCGCTGATGAAACCTCTAAAATTGTTGGTGCATTCACTTTCAGAAATAACAGTACTCAAAATAACAGCACAGATGTATTTATAGTGGTGAAACAGCCTGATGGTAAGGTACTGCAAAAATCAACCTGGGAATCCGGAACCTTTGAACCAAAGGATGGGCAAAAAATGATCTACTCCTGCAAGCTGCGCTATGATTATGGCTCCTGGGAGGCCAAAAGGCTTTTCTTTACACTGGTAAACGATAACTACCAAAAAGGCAGGTATACCATGCTGGTTTACCACAATGGTGTAGTGGTGGCCCGTATGAGTAAACAGTTAAGCTGAGTTTAAATACCAGCTTACTGGCGAAATGGTATCATTCCCCTGATACCCATGTCCACCACTGCATCGCCGTTTAGCGGGTCGTAACTGGTATTACCGTCGGCATTTACCCATTCAAAACTTTTATTCACCGAAAGAGAAACGATGATATTGATATCGGCAGTCTCATTTCCGGTAATTACAAGGGGATTTGCTAATTTTCCGGTAACCACACATGATCCGGCCGGAACCGGGGAACTGGCAAACAGCGGGTTGGGAACCGTGGTGGCACCCGGAGGCGCCTGCCCGCTCTGTACGAAACCGAAACCGGCTACTGCTGCTTCGAAAGCCCAATAGCCCTGAAGTTTATTTGACTGAACGGCAACCGTACTGTCTTTAATTTTATAATTGTTTATATAGGTATTGTACCCTATAAAAGATGCAATGGTGCCGTCAATTGTAAAGCCATTCGCCTTTACCCAAACATTGTAATTTTGGTAAGCGAGTGAAACCCTTAACCAGTTATAAGTGCCGGCCGTAAAACTTTTTACCGGTACACTTAAAAAAGTTTCATTGTTTCCGGCAAATATTGATTGGCTGAAATCGATGGCCCGGCTTCCACCGGCAGTGGTTTCCGGTGTATGATATAAAACCTGCCCCGAACCCAGGGCTGTAAACTGGTCGGGCGTAAGTTCCAGGTAATGTGCACTCATTTTATTAAAACGGGGCGATTGGGCTGCACGGCCGGCCGCAACAGGCGCTGGGTTACCAAATCCGTCGAGCCTGGCCTGGGTGGAATCGAACCTGAAAATAAAATTGATTTTTTTGCCTTCTACGGATACTCCATCGTTCTTTTTGCATGAAAACAACAAAAGAGACATTAGGAAGATAAATCCCTGCAGGATGTTTCTCATACAATTGATTTTTGACTAAAATAAGAAGCATATGCTAAACAAGGAGATACCTGCTTCAGTTTTAAGACTTGTTTAACCAGTTTGGTCAATAATGTTCAGAATATCTACATACTGTCAATGACTGTTATCACTTTTTTAACCATTTCTTCTGATATATCCAGGTGGGTAACCATGCGCACCTGGGAAGGCGAGATGGGAATGCAAAGGATATCGTGCTTTTTAAGGCTGGCTGTAAATTCTTTTGCGCTATATTTTCCTTCCACTTCAAAAATGAGGATATTGGTTTCAACCGGGAGGATACGTCCAATAAAATCTTTCTCAATCAGCACATCGGCAATCTGCTTTGCATGCCGGTGATCATCGCCCAATCTTTCAATATTATTTTCGAGGGCATATATACCTGCGGCCGCCAGGTAGCCCGCCTGCCGCATTCCTCCACCAAAAACCTTCCGCATACGCCTTGCCTGTTTTATAAAATCTTTTTTACCAAGTAAAACACTGCCCACAGGCGCACCCAGGCCTTTGCTCAGGCATATAGAAATACTGTCGAATACCTGCCCGTAACTTTTGGGCTGTTCTCCCTTTGCCTGCATGGCATTGAACAAACGGGCCCCATCAAGGTGGAATCTTAAATTATTTTTAAGGCAAACAGATTTAATTTCTTCTATATCATTAAATTGATAGCATGATCCGCCACCCCTGTTTGCAGTATTTTCGAGGGTTACGAGGCTGCTAACGGGCCTGTGCACATCGTCTGGATTAACAGCCTCTTCCACCTGCGCTGCAGAGATCATTCCACGATTTCCTTCAAGTGCCCTTACCTGGCAACCACTGTTAAACGCAATTCCTCCTCCTTCATAAATGTAAACATGGCTGCTTTTTTCACAAATAACCTCTTCGCCGGGCCTTGTATGGCATTTAATTGCAATCTGATTGGTCATTGTGCCACTTGCACAAAACAAAGCGGCTTCCATACCAAAAATTTCAGCTGCAAATGCCTCCAGCTGGTTTACCGTAGGGTCTTCTCCAAAAACATCATCGCCCACATCGGCCTTCATCATAGCCTCCAGCATGGCCGCACCGGGCTTGGTAAATGTATCGGAACGCAGATCGGTATTCATTTTATTTATATTATGATTGTTTTAACTGTAATTAAGCTGCAAATTTCGTCATAGCTGCATATATGAAAAGGATGATGAATGTAGTGTTTATCCACTATTTATTCATTTTTTTCAATATTACTATGAATTTCGGTTTTTGGGTCGTAACTTTGCAGATAGTTCAATATCTTAAACAGAAGACAATCTGCTATTTGCAGCGTTCCATCCCTAACCCCGCTCTGTTTAACATACACATTCTGAATATAACACACCATGAGGCAACTTAAAATAGCTACCCAGATAACGAACAGGGATAGCCAGGCGGTAGAAAAATACCTGCAGGAAATCTCTAAAATTTCAATGATCACTCCCGAGGAGGAAACCATTCTTGCCCAAAAGATCAAGATGGGCGATCAGCGTGCGCTTGACAAACTGGTGCAGGCCAACCTTCGCTTCGTGGTTTCGGTTGCCAAGCAATACCAGCACCAGGGGCTTTCACTCAGCGACCTGATCAATGAGGGAAACCTGGGTCTTATAAAAGCAGCTCAGCGTTTTGATGAAACAAAAGGTTTTAAATTCATTTCTTACGCAGTTTGGTGGATACGTCAATCGATCCTGCAGGCATTGGCCGAACAGGGAAGGCTGGTTCGTTTACCCCAGAATAAGATCGGTACTTATAATAAGGCCAATAAGGCTTATATGGCTTTTGAACAGGAACACGAACGTGAGCCATCTACCGAAGAACTGGCCGAACTCCTTGAAATGAGCGAAACAGAGATCAACAATATTTTCCAGAGCAATACCCGTCATACTTCATTAGACGCTCCTGTGCATGAGGCCGAAGATGTGGCCATGGGCGACCTGCTCAAAGGCGGCGATGAAACCGATGAAGATGTAATGCACGATTCATTAAAAAATGAGATCCGCCGTGTATTAAAATCACTCAGCCCCCGTGAAGCAGAAATTGTAAACGCTTATTTTGGTCTTGATGGGGAGAACGGGGTAACCGTTGAACAGATCGGGCAGAAATACGATCTTACCAAAGAACGTATCCGCCAGATCAAAGAACGTGCTATCAAACGCCTTCAAAAAGCAAGATACAGTGGCGCACTGAAAGCCTATTTAGGTTAAATATTATTTCCACATTTTTTTATACAATCCCGGCAAATGCCGGGATTTTTTTATGATAAAAATCATGACTGGTAATTACTACTGTCATATTAATGTCAAATAATGAACTATAGATTTGCTTTGTAATTTAAAGAAAAACCAGGCAGGGGCTAAACCTGCGCTTTTACTTTTCCTGATTAACTTTTTACCGCATTAAGCCTGCATCCTTTTGAGGGCAAGTTTTATCATCTTTTAAAAGCTAAATTTTTTTTCTATGAAAAAGTTAACCGTTTTATTCACGCTTGGGATCATTACTACCATTTCAATGATCTCATTTAAACCTTCGTCGCCACTAACATTACCCAATGCACCTTCCGGCTATTCGGGAGCACCAACGCTGAACCGAACCTGCAGAAACTGCCACAACGATTTTGCACTTAACAATGCAGGAGGAAGTGTTTCTGTTACAGGCTTGCCAACAGGTTCGTATGTAGCAGGCCAAACCTATAATTTCTCTGTAACGATCAGCCATGCATCGCCAGCAGCTATCTGGAGCTTCGCACTAAAAGCAGTGGTAAGCGGCACTAGTGGCACAGCGCTGGGTACATTTTCAACAACCAATGCAAATGTACATATCGCCAGCAGCGAAATTAAAACGAGCAATGCAGTGTCATCTTCCGGAACATCTTATACTTATACCGGGCTCAAATGGACCGCACCAACTACAGGCAGTTCACCGGTTAGTTTTTACTTTACAGGTATAGCCGGAGACGGCGATGGGGCCGAAACCGGAGATTATGTATACAGTGGTTCAATTCTTAATATTGTGATGCCGGTAACATTGGGGGAATTCAATGCAAGTTTGCACAATAACGATGTTGTTTTAACATGGAATACCTATACAGAATTAAATGTTAAACAATTTGAAGTAGAAAGAAGTATAAATGGATTTGATTTTGAAAAGATCAGCAGCATACCTGCTGCGGGAAATTCGGATCTTACCCGGAATTACCAGTACACTGATGTTGGTACGGCACGAAACAATGGCGTAACCTATTACAGGTTAAAGGTGGTGGATATTGACGGCGGATCGCAATATTCAAAAGTTACCAGCATAACAAATGCTGTTGAAACCTATATTGAAAAGATCTACCCAACGATTTTAAACAGCAACAGCAGCGTTTACCTGGATATGGTGAGTAAAGAAAGCCAGCAATGCCAGGTTGATATTTATAATGTTGCCGGGCAAAAAATCAGTCAAACTGTTACAGGCCTTAAAAAAGGAATGAATAAGATAGCATTAAACAGATTTGCTGGTTTTGCCGGTGGTATCTATTATTTTAAAATTAAGGCCGGTGATTTCAGAGAAACCAGGAAAATTTTGCTGCAATAGTCATATTTTTTAACACAACTACTTGCCCCATTTTTTAATGGGGCTTTTTTATAGATACCCACTTGAGGCCATTGCCAGGCCTTTTGGTGCATCAGTTTTCAACTTTCTTCTTTAAACAGAGCAGGGCTGCTCCAGGAACGGCCCTTTTCGTTGTACAAGCTTTGCCTCAAAGAACTTATTCCGTAAATTTGCAGGATGAAGAAATATTTTTTCTTTTTTGTATTAGTTTTTCTTTTTTCATGCGAAAAAAATGTGAGCTTCAGGCTCAATGATTCCGAACCCCGGCTGGTGGTGGATGCACAGATCGAAAATGATAAAGCACCGGTGGTGATACTTACCAAAACCATTTCTTACCTCGATACCATTAATCCGCAGGTATTGGCAAACAGTTTTGTACATGCTGCCGAAATAGATATTTCAAACGGAACGCTTACACACCGTTTAAAAGAATACGAGCTTCCGCTTATCCCGGGCTATTCGGCCTGGTATTACAGCATAGATTCATCGAACCTTGCCACGGCCTTTGCCGGTGCTTTTAATACCAATTATACCCTCCGAATTTTAAGCGAAGGAAAAGAATATACATCTGCCATTGGCATTCCCGGACTGCTTAAAGTTCCTGATTCGATCTGGGCTAAGCCGGCTCCCCAAAATCCAGATACCAATAAAAGGGTATTGATGGTAAAAGTTACAGATCCGCCGGGGCTTGGCAATTATTTCAGGTATTTTACCAAAGTAAACAGCGAACCATTTTTGCCGGGTTTCAATTCTGTATTTGATGATCAGGTGATCGACGGAACCAGTTACACATTAGAATACCCAAGAGGGGTTGACCGTAACAACCTGCCAAGTAATGACAGCAATTTTTTTACAAAAGGAGATACCATCACACTTAAGTTCAGCAACATACAAAAACCGGTTTACACTTTTTGGAGTACCTGGGAATTTTCGGCACAAAGCATTGGAAACCCTTTTGCACAACCCAATAAAGTGATCGGTAATATTTCAAACGGGGCGCTGGGCGCATTTTGCGGTTATGCATCCTGGTACCGTACCATTATAGCACAATAAAAAATAAGCGGTAAATCAATAGTTAAAATGGAAAATAATTCTACAGAAAAAGTGCATTGTTTGATCATCGGCTCCGGCCCGGCTGGCTATACGGCTGCTATTTATGCTTCAAGGGCAAACCTGAAGCCCCTGTTGTACCAGGGCATTCAACCCGGAGGACAGCTTACCATTACAACAGAAGTTGAAAACTACCCTGGTTATCCCGAAGGTATACAGGGACCGGAAATGATGCAGCATTTTGAAAAGCAGGCTGCACGTATGGGAACCGATATCCGTTATGGTATTGCCACAAAAGTGGATTTTTCTGTAAGGCCGTTCAAAGTGGAGATTGATGAAGAAAAATGGATCGAAGCAGATTCGGTCATTATCAGTACCGGCGCTTCGGCCAAATGGCTCGGACTTCCGGGTGAGCAAAGGCTGAATGGTTATGGTGTAAGTGCCTGCGCTGTTTGTGATGGGTTTTTCTTTAAAGGAAAAGAAGTGGCCATAGTGGGAGCGGGAGATACTGCCGCCGAAGAGGCGCTGTATTTATCAAAGCTTTGTACAACGGTGCACATGATCGTAAGGCGTGATGAAATGCGGGCCAGTAAAGTAATGCAGGACCGTGTTAAAAACAGCCCGAATATAAAGATCTACTGGAACAGCCAGACCGATGATGTATTGGGCGATAAAAAAGTGGAAGCCGTACGTATCCTCAACAATAAAACCGGCGAAAAAACAGAAGTGCCGGTGAGTGCATTTTTTGTTGCAATTGGTCACCAGCCAAACAGCGATATTTTTAAAGGCTGGATCGATATGGATGAAGCGGGCTATATTAAAACCATTCCCGGCACCAGCAAAACAAATATTGAAGGGGTTTTTGCAGCAGGCGATGTGCAGGAT
>JBATOU010000038.1:0-2014 GCA_049291115.1 Ferruginibacter sp. | reverse complement strand
AGTACAATAATGGTTGGTATGGCGGTTTCGAACTTAAATCTTAGCTGTAGTTTAATAAATGCTATGGTATGCATTTCTCTGTTTAAGTAACTACCTTGCATATTCTATCTGGTATCCCATTAAATTATTGTTCTTTCCAATACCCCATTTGTTTAATATCAAAACAGGCTTTATGAAAAGGGTATTCATCTTACTAGGTATTTTAATTATTTCTTCCGAAATTATAAAAGCGCAGGGTATTTACCAGTTATGGGGTACTACAGCAAATGGAGGTAATGATAATACAGGTGTTATGTTTAGTACTGATGCCATTGGGAATCAGTTTACAAGCAGGCACCAGTTTAATTCTTATAACCCAGGTGCAAATCCTGGCTATTCTGAACTTAAAGAATACAACGGTAAATTTTATGGAATGACACAAAATGGAGGTAGCAATGACGCCGGGGTTATTTTTGAATGGGATCCTGGTACTAATATTTATCAAAATAAATATGATTTTATTTCTCTCAATGGTAGAAACCCAAGAGGAAGTTTAACTTTAAATGCAGGGAAATTCTATGGTATGACATCAAGTGGTGGTATTAATGATGTAGGAGTTATTTTTGAATGGGACCCAACCTCAAATATATACACAAAAAAAAATGATCTGAATGCCTCAAATGGTAGTAATCCCCATGGCAAGCTTACATTTCATGAAGGAAAATTTTATGGCATGACTTACGCTGGTGGAAATAATGGAACTGGTGTTATTTTTGAATGGGATCCAAACATTAATCTGTACACAAAAAAAATTGATTTGAATAGCGTAAATGGCAACAACCCTATTGGCAGCCTCACAGTAAATGAAGGTAAGTTTTATGGTATAACAAATAAAGGTGGCTTAACTAATTATGGTGTAATTTTTGAGTGGGATCCAATTTCAAATATATACAACAAAAAAATTGATTTTGACTGGAACAATGGTCGTAATTCCTTTGGAAGTTTAATATTTAGTGATGGTAAATTTTATGGAATGACTAGAAATGGCGGCATCAATGATAGAGGTGTCATTTTTGAATGGGATCCAGTTTTAAACATATGTACCGGTAAACAGAATTTCGCAGATAATATTGGCCGCTTTCCAACTGGAAATGATTTAATTAAAAGAGAAGGCAAATTCTATGGAATGACATCAGGAATATCACAAGGGATTGATCCAACTGTAAGGGGTGGAGGAATTTTTGAATGGGATCCAGTATCTAATGTCTTTACGAGAATGATTAACCTGTCAGACCCAACTTTAGGCCATTCACCAATTGGAAATCTTACTTTAAAAGATAGTAAGTTTATAGGAATGACTTCAAGTGGTGGCAGTAATAATAGTGGAGTTATTTTTGAATGGGATCCAAATACAAATATTTATTCAAAAAAAATTGATTTTAATGGTAATAATGGCCTCAACCCAAGTGGTGCTTTATCTCTAATAGGAGGAAAATTCTACGGGGTTGCTAAAAATGGAGGCTGGCAAAGTAGAGGACTAATATATGAATGGGATCCATCCTCAGACACAATTCAAAACAAAATTCAATTGTGGGCACCTTCAGGAGGAAATCCTTATGGCAAACTCATAATAAGTGATAACAAATTTTATGGTATGACTAATTCATATGGCGATGCTTTTGGAAGTGGCGGAGGAGTCATTTTTGAATGGGATCCTACGTCAAATAATTACTCCAGAAAAATATATAGTGGTGGTCATCCATATGGCAGTTTAACATTAAATGATGGAAAGTTTTACGGCATGACAAACCTCGGTGGAATTAGTGTAGCTGGTGAAATTTTTGAATGGGACCCTGCTACAAATATCTTTACAAAAAAGATCGATTTAAATTCTACTACCGGGAGCAATCCATATGGCAGTTTAACATTACATGATGGAAAGTTTTATGGCTTGACTTATGCCGGAGGAATAAATAATGCCGGAGTAATATTTGAATGGGATCCTGTTACAAATATTTACTCAAAAAAGATTGAT
>JBATOU010000037.1:0-26881 GCA_049291115.1 Ferruginibacter sp. | reverse complement strand
TGTTAGCACAGGCTGGGCCTGGGGTGGTTCAAATGATCTTGGCCTTACAGATGGAACAGGCTACCTCAGTGAACAAATACTGGCCACCACGCATTTCCGCATTTATCGCTCAATTGGCGGCGATTCTGATAATTTGTCGAGACGGCAGTTTGCATCCCGTATGGCTACCTATCTTATTTTACGGGCAATATCCACGCTTACCCCGGGCACAAACCCCAACAATGCACTGGGCCTTTGTAATGCACTAATGGCCGTTGATTTGCTCGATTGGACATCAGAGGGATTATCTGGCGGTGCCTATAACAAAGTCATACGCTGGGCTTTCGAAAAGCAGGGCTTGTTCCAGCCAGCAGGTGCGCCTACCCCGGTTGTAAGCGCTGGTGCGCCTCCGCAGGTTGATGTTTATATAAACGATGGCCGCAATGGTGAATATGATTTTCAGCCGGTGCACTGGCACAATATTTCAATGTGGAACAGAAATAATGCCGATGGAATAGCCGGTCACCAGGATGCAGTGCCTTCGGCCACAAATTATATGTATGTAAAAATTAAAAACCGCGGAACACAGGCTGCATCCAATGTAAATGTGCGTGGTTATCACTGCCTGCCGGGTGCAGGACTTACCTGGCCAGCTGACTTTACAGAAATGGGCCCTGCAGGAGGGCTGAACGTGCCAAGCCTTAACCCCAATAATACCGAAGAACTAACCGTTGGGCCATTTGAATGGATACCAAATGAAAACATTTACGGGCACGATTGTACGCTGATGATACTTTCCACAGCAGGCGATCCAAGCAATATTGACAATTTTACTGCCGGCGACACAATCGCTGAATGGCGCCTGGTGCCAAACGACAACAATATTGGCCAGCGCAATGTACATATACTTCCCGGAGGTGGCGGCGAAGCTGCATTTGCTGCAGCTTTGCAGCAGCGCATCTTTTGGGCCGGCAATCCTTTCCGTAAAAAAGCGAGCATTGAACTAAGGGCAGAACTACCCAAATTCCTGCAGGAAAGGGGCTGGCAAATTCAGTTTACTCAAACGGGCAATGCATTCGATTTAAAGCCTGGTGAAAAAAGAAAGGTGACAATAGATTTAATAAAAGGAAATGGATTTACGCACGACCAGGTTAAAAATGCCACAGAAAAGGATATAAACGTTTATGTATACGGAAACGGACAATTGCTGGGCGGCATGACCTACCGGATGGATCCAGATAAAAAAGAACTCAGTTTTGTTCCAGGCCAAAAAGGAAAATGCAATGATAAGGCACAACATCTTTTGAAATGCCTGAACCTGGGCGATAACAACGTTAAAAATGTATGTGTAAAAAAAGTGACGCTCGATATTGAATTAAACAATGATTGCAACTGCAGTTAATAATTAATCATACCATTTATGGCAACTAATTTCCATATTGCCCCGCCACCAAAAAACGTTGATGGTTTACTGGCAGTACCGATAGATATACAGACCATAAACGGATCGTTCATTTTTGATGCGGGTGCCCAAACGGCCGTAGCAGATGTTACGATTCTTTATACTGTTGGGCCTGCAGCAGGAAATCCTGTATTCGACCTGCGGCAAACCATTACACAGGCCTGGCTGGATGGGGCAATATTTCCTGCAGCCCAATTGGCATCTCATAGTTTTGGGCCCGGCAGTTTCGATAAACTGCGTATCATTGAATCATTACAGGCAGCAGGTTCTGTGCATACATTAAGGGTGCAGTACGACCTGGCTGTTCCGCAATCGCAGTTAGGCGGTAGTTACCTTCCTGCACTTGAATGGCTTGCAGGGCCTTCACTTAAATTTGTATTTGGCTTGTCTGATTTAAATGCCGCCCGCTATGCAGAGGCCTGGTTACCCGCCAATCTTCCTTTTGATCAATATAGTATTGATCTGGATATACAGATAATCAATACGCTTGCCAGCCACGCTGTGATAAGCAATGCAACTATTACAGTGCTCGGCGCCAATCACTGGTCATTATCTTTTCCTTCACGCTTTACAGCTGTTTCTCCCCTGCTCGAAATAAGGGCAGCCAGCACACTGGAATCTCTTACAGGCTCTGTTACACTACCTGTTTCGGGAAGCACCGTAACCATCGAAGCATGGAAAATAGCCGGCACAGCCACCAACCTGGCAACACAGATCAGCAATATATCCACTTTGCTGAGTGACAATGAAAACGATTATGGAGGGTATGTGCATGGAAACAGGTTTGTTGCATTTTTTAACGGTGGCGGCGGCATGGAGTACGAGGGTGGAACCACCACTGCCACTACAGCTTTGGGCCATGAAACTTTTCACAGTTGGTTTGCACGTGGCGTAAAACCTGCCGCACAGGCAGATGGATGGTGGGATGAAGCATTTACAGAATATCATGATAATGGTGCCAATGATACCTTACCTTTTGATTTTGGAGATGCACCCATTGTTTTATGCAGCCTTAACCCCTGGCAGCGCACCACTCCATCCAATTCTTATTCTGATGGTTTTGATTTTTGGAAAGGTATTGCCGCCATAACAGGTGTGGCAGGATTAAATAATGTGATGAGCAGTTTTTTTAATACCTATAAAGGAAATAGCCCTGTATCAACCCAAATGCTCGAAGAATTTTTGATATGCCATCAAGCCGATGACCAGGTTGTAGATGCATTTCATCGTTTTATTTATGGTTTTACAGATGATGCCACTGGACCGGAATTGTGGATGAAAGATGATACAGCCCATAGCGGTTCTGACAGTTGGGCCGGTGCGTTTTGGGATTCGCCCGATCTTTGGATACGAAATGAAGACGACGACGGCAGCACACACCAGGCCCCCGAATACGGGCAAGACAACTGGTTTTATGCAAGGGTACGAAACAAAAGCACAGCAGGTGTGGCCAAACATTTTGTAGTTGCCTTCAGCTACAAAGAATGGGCAGGAACAGAGTTTGTGTATCCCGGCGATTTTTTACCTGCCGTAGCAGCCAAAGCCGAATTTGACCTGCAGCCAGGCGAAACCAGGATTGTAAAAGCAAAATGGCCCCGCAACCGCATTCCGGCAGCCGGTAAGCATGCCTGCATATTAGCATCGGTGATTGCCCGAAACGACCACCCCACTGCCAACAGGCATGTGTGGGAACATAATAACCTGGCCCAAAAAAACACAACGGTAGTTAACCTGCAGGCCGATGAATACATCATCATTCCTGTACTGCTTAAAAATGTTGGTGATATCGAATTTTCTGATTATACACTGGAAGTATGGAGAGACAAAAGGCTCAGTAAATATGCCGCAAGTATTGTTCATAAGTCAAAAGAATTTTTCAGCCGGGATAAAAATCTGAAAATATCATCTTTAAAAAATATCCCGAAAACAAAAGCCAGACCGGCGGCTCATGATTTGCTTGACTGTGGTGGCCATATTAACAAACAGCAGAAAGACAAAAATAAACTCCTGCTTACATCCCGGCACCCCGAACTGGTTGCGCAGCGGTTTCCCAATGCTTTTGAATCGTTTTTTGAGCCCGGTAATAAGGCTGCTATGAAAATACAATTACTACCGCATTCTCAAAGAGTGGCAGGCTTTAAAATACAGGTACCAGCCAATGCAAAAAAAGGCACCTGCTTTAAAACACACCTGGTGCAGAGAAATAGCAAAAGAAAACGGGTTACCGGTGGGATCACGGTGGAGATTATGGTGATGTGAATTGGCTACAAGACGAAAAAAACCACAGGCCTTGTCGTTTATTTTCTACCCATACTATGTTACTGCGGGACAATAAATCCTTTACCCGATAGATTTAAATTAAAAAAGATCGCCAAGTAGGGGCATTGTGTAGGTAAAATCGTTGTTTCCAGGCTCAGCCTGTACAAAATATCCTATTCCAATTTCTTCTTATAATCAAGCCCGTTTTTCTGCAGGGTTTCTTTGGCAATTTCATACCCCGCATCTGCATGCCGTATCACGCCCATGCCGGGATCATTTCTTAACACACGGCTCAATCTTGCAGCCGCATCATCGGTACCATCGGCCACTATCACCATTCCTGCATGTATACTGTAACCCATGCCCACGCCACCACCATGATGCAAGGAGACCCAACTGGCACCGCCGGCTGTGTTTACCAGTGCATTTAATATGGGCCAGTCGGCCACGGCATCACTACCATCGAGCATACTTTCGGTTTCGCGGTTGGGCGAAGCTACAGAACCCGTGTCGAGATGATCGCGGCCAATTACGATGGGCGCTTTTACTTTTCCGGTACGTACCAGTTCGTTAAAAGCCAGGCCCGCTTTTTCCCTTTCTCCCTGGCCCAGCCAGCATATACGGGCAGGTAAACCCTGGAAGGCAATTTTTTCCTTTGCCATCTGCATCCAGCGTATCATACCCTTGTTTTGCGGAAACATGTTCATGATGAGTTCATCTGTTACGGCTATATCATGAGGATCGCCGCTGAGTGCTGCCCAGCGGAAAGGGCCTTTGCCCTCGCAAAACAGCGGGCGTATATAGGCGGGTACAAAACCGGGGAAAAGTCCACCGGCCTCAGCTTTGGGTGAGCGTGACAATAAAGATCTAAAATCTTTATGCAGCAAGGGATCGGCATTGCTTTGTTCAAATTCAAGTGCACGTGCACGGATATTGTTGCCATAATCGAATGTGATGGTACCTTTATCCATCAATTGCAGCATAAGCTGCACATGCAGGTGCATGCTTTCGTAACTGTGTTTAATATACGAATCAGGATCTGCTGTGCGCAGCACATTGGCCTGTTCGTTACTGAACATATGCGGTACATAGCCAATAAGCGGGTCGTGTGCACTGGTTTGATCGGTAAGTGTATCGGGAACGATATCACGCTGTATCAGCCTGTGGAGTAAATGAACGGCATTGCACAATACGCCGATACTTTTTGCTTCGCCTTCTTTACGGTAATGAACCGCTGCATTAATGGCATCATCAATATCGGTATGCTTTTCGTCGAGGTATTTTGTTTCAATGCGTTTATCAATGCGCCACTCCTCCACTTCTGCCACCAATGCCACCCCTTCGTTCATAGTAATGGCCAATGGCTGTGCTCCACCCATGCCGCCCAGGCCGGCGGTAACATTAAGCGTGCCCTTCAGCGTTCCTCCAAAATGCTTATCGGCAATGGCTGCATAAGTTTCATAAGTACCCTGTACTATACCCTGGCTGCCGATATATATCCAGCTGCCCGCCGTCATCTGCCCGTACATCATCAGGCCTTTTTGTTCCAGCTCAGTAAAATGTTTCCAGTTAGCCCAATTGGGAACAAGCTGGCTGTTGCTGAGCAATACCCTGGGGGCATCTTTATGCGTTTTTAAAATACCAACCGGCTTACCACTCTGTATAAGCAGGCTTTCATCTTCTTCTAAAATCTTTAATGCTTTAATGATATTATCAAGCGCTTCAAAATTTCTTGCTGCTTTACCGCGGCCGCCATACACAATAAGGTCGTTGGGCCGCTCGGCCACTTCGGGATCTAAATTATTGAGCAGCATACGCAACGCCGCTTCCTGTATCCATCCTTTACAATTCAACGTGGTGCCGGTAGGTGTTTTATATTTTACCGGATCGTAGTTTTTAGTGATCGTATTGCTCATACACTTACAATATTTATAGCAGTTTTATTAAAGATTGAAATTGTCAAAACCTGCATTCAGTTGATACCCTGCTGACGCAGCAAACCGATCCAGGTTTTCCACAAAAGAAAAATCCTTTACGATACCTGCCACTTTGTTGATGTCTGCTGCAAATATGCGGTCTTCCGATGCAAAGCCTACAAACCTGCGAACATAATCATGCGCAAACTCAAGCAGCACACTGCTTTTTAAAGGCCTCCTGAATTCGATGGCCTGGCAGGCCGACAATAACTCAATGGCAAGAATAAATTCAAGGTTATCGAGTACCCGGTTGAGCTTACGGCCACTGATGCTGCCCATACTCACATGATCCTCCTGCCCCAGGGATGTGGGAATACTGTCGGCACTTGCCGGAAAGCAAAGTGTTTTATTTTCTGTAACCAATGCTGCTGTGGTATATTGGGGAATCATGAAGCCGCTGTTAAGTCCAACGTCTTTCATCAACAGCATGGGAAGCCCCCATTTACCTTCGAGCAGCAGGTAGCAGCGCCGGTCGCTGATATTACCAATTTCGGAAGCGGCAAAACAGGCATAGTCGAGCGGCAGCGCCAGGGGTTGCCCATGAAAATTTCCGCCACTGATGGTTTGATCTGCCGAAAAAATAATGGGGTTGTCTGTAACTGAATTCAGTTCTGTTTCTGTAAGTTCTTTCAGGTGAAGCCAGGCGTTGCGGCTGGCCCCGTGTACCTGTGGCATGCAGCGCAAACTGTATGGATCCTGTACCCTTCCGCAATCTGCATGGCTGTTCATAATATCTGACCGATCCAATAAAGTACGCAGCCGCTGCGCAACAAGTTTATTGCCTGCATATGGACGCAAGCCGTGAAGCCGCTCATCAAAAGGGGCCTTTGTTCCGGTTAGCGCTTCGAGGCTCATTGCACCAATGATATCTGCAGCTTCCAGGCAATTGTGCATGCGCTGCACTGCTTTTACAGCAAATGATAAAATGAACTGGGTGCCGTTAATCAATGCAAGTCCTTCCTTGGGTCCAAGTGCCACTGCAGTAATACCTTCCTGCTGCATCATGGCAGCGGTATCCACCTGTTTCCCTTTATAAAATACTTCACCCAAACCTATGAGCGGCAGAAACAAATGAGCCAAGGGCGCAAGGTCGCCACTGGCACCCACACTTCCTTTTTCGGGCACCACCGGAATTATATCATTTTCTATATGCCACAAAATACGTTCAACGGTGCTGAGTTGTACGCCGCTGAATCCCTGCGCCAGTGCCTGCACTTTTGTTAGCAGCATTATTTTGGCTATTTCTGCAGGTATGGCATCTCCCACGCCCACGCTATGGCTTTGTAAAATTTTATACTGCAGCGTGGCGGTGTCTTTTTCAGATATTTTTGTGTTGGCCAAAATGCCAAAACCGGTATTGATGCCATACACCGTTTTATTATTTTCTACAATTTGCTTTACGTGCTGCTGGCAGGCATTGATTTTTGCAGCAGCATTGCCCGAGATAATACCCTTAACCTTTCCTGCAGCGATATCAACAGCAATGCTGCTGGTCAAATGGTCTTCGCCATATTTAAAAAAATCCATCGGTTTAAATTTGATCAAAAAAAATCTGGTTAGGGATGCTTTAATCAGTCTTGCAGTGCCAGGCTGCGAATTACTTTTATTTTGATGTAGTCTTTCATCTTTGCATTGTACACTTCTTTCTCGCTGTATTGCAGTTCTACATTTTTACCCAGGATGCCTGTTTTATCTTTAACAAGTTCCTCCCCGGGAAAAAATTCTAACCAAAATATTTTTATTGTTTTTCCAGATAGGGTCTTTACAAGCAGGTAAACAAAATCGTTGCCTTCTATAGCGGTAATTTTACCGTTAACAGACAAGGTGGATGCGGTTTTATCAGCATCACCGGTACCTGCCGAGGTTTTTTCGAGTAAACCTTCACGGATATCCTTATTGGTAGTAACAAGTTTTAAAAATTTAGGGCAAACAAAAGGGATTTTTTGTCCCAGGTCATTCCCTATCTTTTCCATACCCTCCGCCCCGGTAACATCTTCAATACCGTAAATTGATTTGAGGTCAGATTCGTACTTACTGAAAACAGGAAGCATATTAAGCCCAATTTCCATAAACACCTCATCTGCTGTTTTTCCTTCCAGTTTTTTTTCATCAATGCCATCGCAAATTTCTATTGCCATTTTTTTTAAAAGGCTGTCTTTACTTACCTGGCCGCAGGCAGACCCCGCAAAAATGATAAAGGCAGCAATTAAAATTTTCTTTTTCATAAGCAGTTATCTTTGATAATATTTAATTTGTAAAGTAAAGTCATAAAATGCTAACAGTAAAATATTTCGGCAAAACAATTGCCTTTAAAAAAGCCATTATCACAACATTGGTTAAAGCAGCTATATGCCTGGTGTTTTGGTTATTTCCTGGCATGACTTTTTCGCAGCAAATAACACTGCTGAACTCCGGCACAAAAGCAAGCTTTCGTGGCCTTAGCGTGGTAACCGACGATATCGTTTGGGTTAGCGGAAGCAATGGTACCGTGGGCCACAGTACCAATGCAGGCAAAACCTGGCAATGGCAAACCGTAAAGGGTTTCGAAAAAACAGAATTCAGGGATATTGAAGCATTCGACAGCAATACTGCCATCATTATGGCCATTGCCGAACCTGCTTATATTTTGCGAACCACGGATGGCGGAAAAAACTGGGAGACTGTGTATGAAAACAAAGACAAGGGTATGTTTTTGGATGCAATGGATTTTTACGATAACCAAAACGGTATTGTAGTGGGCGATCCTGTCCAAAACAAGATATTCATTGCCAGAACCGGCGACGGAGGAAAAACCTGGGCTGCATCTTCCAATTCGATAAGCCCCCCTGCCGACAGCGGCGAAGCCTGTTTTGCCAGCAGCGGCACCAATATACGAATGACCGGAAAAAATGATTTTGTAATGATCACCGGCGGACTTTCGTCTCATTTAATAAAAACCAATGGTCGCAAAATAAAACTCCCCCTCCTGCAGGGAAAAGAAAGCACCGGGGCCAACTCCATTGCAGTTCACAAAAAGAAACTGATGATCGTTGGAGGTGATTTCAACACAAAGGACTCGACATATGGTAATTTTTTATTTAGTAAGAATGGCGGAAAAAAATTCAGAACAGCCCTAAATGCACCTACGGGCTACCGGAGTTGTATAGAATACCTTTACAAGAATACCTGGATCACCTGTGGACTCAACGGGGTGGATATTACCAATGATGATGGCCATTCGTTTAGAAAAATATCAACCGATGGTTATCATGTGGTCAGGAAGGCTAAAACCGGTACCAGGGTTTATCTTGCCGGCGGCGGCGGAAGGGTGGCCATCGTAGAATAACCTGCAAAAAGGCATGTTTAAATAAGATTCACTTCCTTACTTTTGTAAAAAATCAACTTTATGGCCTCAAATAAGATCTCAGAACTTTTAGGCGCTCAAGCCGATAGTTTACTAAACCATCAATGCAAAGGAATTACAAAAGACCAGATCCACCTGCCCTCTCCAAACCATGTAAATGATACCTGGATCAACAGTAACCGCAGCAACCAGGTATTGAACAGCCTGCAGGGCATGCTCAGCAATGGCAGGCTTGCCCGAACCGGTTACATCTCTATATTACCCGTAGACCAGGGAATTGAACACAGCGCAGGCGCTTCATTTGCACCCAATCCTATCTATTTTGATCCTGAAAATATAGTGAAACTGGCCATCGAAGGCGGTTGCAATGCCGTAGCCTCCACTTTTGGCGTACTGGGCATTGTTAGCCGCAAATATGCCCATAAGATCCCCATGATGGTAAAAATAAACCATAATGAATTTTTAAGTTATCCAAACCGTTACGACCAGGTGATGTTTGGCCAGATTAAAGATGCATGGAATATGGGTGCCACTTCGGTAGGTGCCACTATTTACTGGGGAAGCGAAGGCAGCACCCGCCAATTGCAGGAAGTAGCCACGGCATTTCAGCAGGCACATGAACTGGGAATGGCCACTGTACTCTGGTGCTATACCCGCAACAACGGCTTTAAGGTAGATGGAGTTGATTATCACACATCCGCCGACCTTACCGGCCAGGCAAACCACCTGGGTGTTACCCTGCAGGCCGATATCATTAAACAAAAATTACCTACAAATAACGGCGGATACCTTGCCACCAAACATGGTAAAACATCGCCGCTGGTTTACGAAAAATTAACAACAGACCACCCTATTGACCTCGCACGTTACCAGGTGGCAAACTGCTATATGGGCCGCATTGGCCTTATCAACAGCGGTGGCGAAAGCAAGGGTGCATCCGACATGGCAGAATCTGTAACAACAGCTGTTATCAACAAGAGGGCCGGGGGCATGGGGCTCATCCTCGGCAGAAAAGCATTTCAAAGGCCTTTAAAAGAAGGTATTGAACTGCTGAACGCCATACAGGATGTATATCTTGATAAGGACATAACCATTGCATAACCGGCATCGGGTTAAGGAAACTTAAAATTATCATCCATTAAAATTCGAGCATGAAACAAGACGAGGATTTTGAGGTGAACCTTACCGGAGAGCACAGCAATACCGAAATGGAAGGAAAAACAAGCTGGTTCAAGCGTATAAAAAAAGGCATTCTCACTTCTACTAAAGAAAAGAAGGATGCTCCCGAAGGTTTATGGACCAAATGCCCGGAGTGTAAATACACCTGCACAGTTACAGAACTGTCGGAAAATAAATTTGTATGCCCCCAATGTGCCTACCATCACCGCATTGGCAGTGAAGAATATTTTGAGATATTATTTGATGATAACAGTTATAAAGAGCTATTCAGCAATATAAGGTCGAAGGATCATCTTGAATTTGTAGACCTGAAACCCTACCAAAAAAGGCTGGATGAAACTTACGATAAAACCGGTATCAATGATTCCATTACGGTTGGGCATGGCAAAGTAAACGGGTACGACCTTGTGGTGGCCTGTATGGATTTTGAATTCATTGGCGGCAGCCTGGGAAGTGTAATGGGTGAAAGAATTTACAAGGCCTGCGAATACTGCCTGGAACAGCGCATTCCGTTCATGATCATCAATAAAAGTGGTGGTGCCCGTATGATGGAAAGTGCATTTTCTTTGATGCAGCTGGCCAAAACCTCTGCCGGTCTTACCCTGCTCAGTAATGCAAAGATCCCCTATATATCGCTTTGTACCGATCCAACTTTTGGCGGTACCACGGCTTCTTTTGCCATGCTGGGCGATATCATTTGCGGCGAACCAGGTGCCCTTATTGGTTTTGCAGGGCCAAGGGTCATTAAAGAAACGATCAAAAAGGACCTCCCCGAAGGCTTTCAGCGCAGCGAATTTATCCTGGAACACGGGTTTCTCGATTTCATTGTTAACCGAAAGGACCTGAAAGAAAAAATGACCCAGCTCCTGCTGCTTTTTAAGTCATAGCCAATACATCAGTACATTCTTAAAAGCTGTAGTAATTTCACTACGGCTTTTTTATTTTTCGCCTACAGCGTTTATAAAGCTGCTTCTTCGCTCCGCAGAAATACTAAAACTAACTTTGCAGCGTATTATAATAGTTGAAGAACCGCAGTAACGGACCAGCTAATCCCGCTGCTGCCAAAACCTAAAATCCAATAGAATGATTGAAAAACTCCTGAAGGGCATTGGTACGCTTGTACTTATTATCATCGTATCTTTTAATCTTAACGCCCAAACACACACACCGGTTTATGCATCTATGACCGGGTTTTCAAACGGTTATTACGAATACCTTCCACAGGGATACTGGAACAATCCCGATGAAAAGTTTCCGGTAATCATCTTTGTGCATGGGATCGGCGAATGCGGAAACGGCACCACCGACCTGTACAAAGTACTTGCAAATGGTACTCCCAAACAGATCAACCAGGGTGTTTTTCCTTCTTCCTTTACGGTAGGCGGTCAAACCCATAAGTTCATTGTTATTTCTCCCCAGTTCACCAACTGGGTGGCTTATATACAAATGAATGATGTGATCAACTACGTGGTTTCACATTACAAGGTGGATGTTAACCGCATTTATCTTACGGGCCTCAGCATGGGCGGTGGTTGTATATGGGAATATGCGGGCTATAGCCCCGAATATGCAGCCCGTGTGGCCGCCATTGTACCTGTATGCGGTGCATCCAGTGCCACTACCGATAAAATAAATAATATTGCCAATGCCGACCTGGCTGTATGGGGTACACATAATGCCGGCGACGGCGTGGTAGGTGTGGCTTCCACCCTTACTTATGTAGATGGAATTAATAATTCGCCCAATCCCCCTTCTCCCCTTGCAAAGAAAACCATCTTCCAGGTAAGCGGCCACGATGCCTGGACGCAAACCTATAATTTAAACTTCAGGGAAAATGGCCTCAATGTTTACGAATGGATGCTGACCAACAAAAGAAACCTGGCTGCCCTTCCGGTTACCGGCCTTAACTTTAATGCAACAAAAAGAAACAATACATCCCTGCTTCAATGGACCACGCTTTCGGAAACTAATAACCGCGGTTTTGCAGTGGAAAAAAGTTCCGACGGACTTACCTATGCACAAATTGCATTTATTAACAGCAGCAGCCTTAATGGTGCTGGAGCAGCTTACCAGTACACCGACCAGCGGCCCTCACCCGGTAAAAATTATTACAGGATCAAACAGGTAGACATCAACGACCGCTTTACCTACAGCAGCATAAAGACACTTGACTTTGCTGTGAAAACAGCCGTGCAGGTATATCCCAACCCTGCTTCAGATTTCATTTATATTAAAACCGACGCAGTAACCACTAAAACGGTTGCAAGGCTGGTAAACAGTACAGGCCAAACGGTGAAACAAACTGCTTTTACGGCCCAGGCCAATATGAGCATTCCGCTTACAAATATTCCCCCGGGAATCTACTACCTGGAGCTCGAAACAGACGGAACAAAAGAAACATACAAGATTGCAGTAAAAAAATAATTTAAACAGGGCTTTATCTCATCTGCGGTTGTCTTACGTAAGACAGCCGCTTTTTTTTGCATTGCTTATCTTTGTAAAAATAAAATCTTTGGAACTCAATAATAAAAAGGCTTTTTACGAGTACTATTTCGAAAGCACCTATACGGCGGGCATTGTGCTTGCCGGTACCGAAATAAAATCTTTGCGTACCGGTAAAGCCAGTTTCAATGACAGTTATTGCCAGTTTTTTAAAGGCGAACTGTATGTAAAAAGCCTGCATATTTCTGAATACGCTTTCGGAACCTACACAAACCATGAGCCTATGCAGGAAAGAAAACTGCTGCTCAACAAACGGGAACTGAAAAAACTGGAAACAAAAATAAAAGAGAAAGGATACAGCATTATTCCACTGAAATTATTCATAAATGAAAAGGGCCTGGCAAAACTTGAAATAGGACTTGGAAAAGGAAAAAAGATCTACGATAAACGGGAAACCATTAAGCAAAGGGATACAGACCGGGATGTAAAAAGGAAATACGGTTTGTAAGGATTGAACGCAGATTCTTATGTTAGTGGCAAGTTTTGCGTAAGCCGTTTTAATTGTTACAAGTTCTTCATTTTTTAATATAATAAACATAATTTAGCATCTCAGAAATACTTTTCTCTCAATGCATGACTTAATTGACATATATCTTAAAGTTCAGGTCGCTGTCATTACTATGCTTGTTCCACTATTAATTTTTTACATTAATCTTGCCTCAAACGCAAAAAAAGCGAAAGATGAGGCATATGATAGAAAAATCAAAGAACTCCAAAGTGAATCACAACTAGATGGAGGAGATACAAAAGAGTTCACCAAAAAAGTTAACGATCTACATTCAAAAATTGTCCAATTGAGTGTACAGCGACAAGTGGATTTAAATTTATTAAATCCAATAAAACAACTTAAAAAAATTTATAGCACTTTATTAGCTTCATTTGGGGTTATTCTTATAGACATTGCTATGCGAAATGAGGTTTTGCTTCCATATAATCATATTGGGTCTTGTATTCTAATAGCAATAAGTTTAGTTTTATTCGGAGTGTCTGCATATCTTATTGGAAAAGTCGCTCTTGTTGCTATTAAATCAAAAGAGGATCTAGAAAACGAAATAAACAAATGACTTTAGAAAAAAATATCATTGACAATGTGATGGCCAAATCATCTTTCGTTGGATTACTAGCATTGTACTTTATTAAACTACGATTTGAGCGTAAAGAGGCTTTTAAAAAATCTGATTTAGAACAAATTCGTTCCGGAGAATATGTTTACGGATATTTTGTTGCATGTGCTTCTTTTGACCTTTTTGAATTTACCAATAATAACGACGTATTTAATATAACTTCTTTCAACATTTACCTATCAGAAAATATTAAAAGAAATCTAATTGAAAAAGCAAATCAACATGATGCTAAATATCCTAATGACCCTAAATGGGTAGCAGACATCTTAAGAATTGAAAATATTTAATTTTCTAAACACACTTTCAAATTAATCGAAATAAACCTGCTACTAACATGGGGTTTTGCGCAAGTGTGGCGGGACAAACTAACTTCGGCTAATTGCAAAGCCTTGGCCCGATTTCCGAGATTTACCATGAAGGAATTTAAACTCAGACCCTGGCATATTAATGACCTGGAAAGCCTGGTGGAGCAGGCAAATAATTTTAAGATCGCCCGGTTTTTAACTGATGGGTTCCCGCATCCGTATACAAAAGAAAATGGCCGGGCTTTTATAGAAATGGCCAGCAAAGACAACCCCATCCATATTTTCGCTATAGAAATTGATGAAAAAGCCGTGGGTGGCATTGGCCTTCATCCGCAAACGGATATCATGAAAAAAAATGCAGAGCTGGGATATTGGCTGGGTGAAGCTTTTTGGGGAAAAGGCATTATTACAGCAGCTGTAAAACAGGTGGTAAAATTTGGTTTCGAAACCTATGATATCACCCGCATTTATGCACGGCCTTACGGCAGTAATACTGCCTCAAAAAAAGTACTTGAAAAAGCCGGTTTTGTACTGGAAGCCCGTATAGAAAAAAATATTTTTAAGAACGGCGAATTCCTTGATGAATTGATATACGGCATAAGAAGGCCGTAATTTTCAGCACTCGCTCAGGCTGATGGGTATATGCAGCGCCAGCCCCCCATCGGATGTTTCCTTGTATTTACTGCTCATATCAAGGGCTGTATTCCACATGGTTTTAATAACCGCATCGAGGCTTACTTTGGCAAAATCGGGTGCACTCTGCAAAGCGAGCTGGCTGGCTGTAATGGCCTTTATAGCACCCATGGTGTTTCTTTCTATACATGGCACCTGTACAAGCCCCCCAATAGGATCGCAGGTTAACCCAAGATGGTGCTCCATGGCTATTTCTGCTGCCATCAGGGCCTGCTTTTGAGAGCCACCGAGGCTTTCTGTTAATGCCGCCGCCGCCATAGCACTGCTTACACCAATTTCGGCCTGGCAACCTCCCATGGCAGCCGATATGGTGGCCCCTTTTTTGAATATACTGCCAATTTCTGCAGCAGTTAAAAGGAAGTTCACTATCTTCTCGTGTGAACCACCATTACAAAAAATGATATAGTACTGCAGCACTGCCGGAATAACCCCTGCAGCACCGTTTGTGGGTGCTGTAACCACCCTGCCAAAGGAGGCATTTTCTTCATTAACGGCCAATGCAAAACAGCTTACCCAGTCGATGATATAATTAAACTGGTTGCCGCCGTTTTTTACAGCGGCTTCCCAGCTTTCATAATCATGGTATGCACTGTTGCCAAGCAGTTTTTTATTCAGGTCAAATGCTCTCCGTTTAACATGTAAGCCGCCCGGTAAATAGCCCTGGGTATGACAGCCGCGGTAGATACAGGTTTTCATAACCTGCCAGATATTTAGCAGGGCGGCCTTTGTTTCAGCTTCGCTGCGCCATGCATGTTCATTTTCCATTACCACTTCATGAATGCTTAAACCGGTTTTCATACACCAGTGCAACAATTCATCGGCGGTATTTACAGGAAAAGGCAGCTCAGTACTGCTGCTTTCGGTGCTGTGTTCTCCTTCTTTTTGAACAAAACCCCCGCCAATTGAATAGTATGTTTCGGCAATGGATTCATCGTGATGAAATTTGGCAAGAAAACTTAACCCGTTTGGATGGTAAGGGAGTGATTCTGAAAATAAAAATTCAATATCCTCCGAAGGTATAAAATCAATCTCATGCAAGCCGCCCAGTAATATCTTTTGGGTTGATTTTATTTGTTCAATGGAAGAATGAATGCTGCTCACCTCGAAAGTTACGGGGTCTTTCCCACTTAATCCGAGCATGATGGCCACATCTGTACCATGGCCCGCTCCCGTTTTGGCAAGCGAACCATAGAGCAGCACTTCGAGCGAGACCACCTCACCCAGTTTGCCCATTCTTTTAAGCGAAGCAATAAAACTTTCTGCTGCACGCCAGGGGCCAAGGGTATGGCTGCTGCTGGGTCCCACACCTATCTTAAACATATCAAAAACAGAAATAGCTTCGTGGCTCATACCCATTTAAATTTAAGTCTCTGATAAATCTAAGCTATTAATTAATTCAAACAGAATTATTCTGTATCAACTAATTCTATCTCAAATTTAAGATACGAATTTGCAGGAATAAGCACATTCCCATTATTGTCGTAAGCGATCTGTGCACCATAACCCAGGCTTGGGGGGATGTATAAGGTTATTTTCCCGGTTTCACGAATAAGAGGCAAGCCCCGCTGCCACCCCTCAATCAGCCGGCCAAGTTCTATTTTAAGCACGCTGTTGCTGGCAGTAGAATCAAATACAGCCCCATTGCTAAGCAGGCTGCCTTTGTATTTGGCAGTGATGACCGAACAGATGTTAGGAGCTGCATTACTGCCGTTTTGTAAAATAGTATAAAAAATACCACTGCTGTGCTGTGTGGCAGAAATGGCATTTGTGGTTACATAGTTTTGTAAATAGTCGATCTCGCCCGCAGAAGCTACTTTTACCGGTTCTGAATAAGGGCAGCCTGAATCTTTAGAGCAGGAAATGATAACCAATGCCAGGGATATCGCCGCAATTGAAAAAAAATACTTCATCATACTTATCTTGTTTTATTAAAGAGGTTGGTTTCCAGTTTTAAGCTGCATGCGATTTTTTTATGAGCTCCTGGTATGCCTGCTCATTCATTTCCCACATAAAATGCATCCTGAAAAAAGAAAAAAAGAAAATAGCGATAAACACAGCTACCGCAGCTGCCATAATAGAGCCGGGTGATGCCGATACTTTTGCATACCATTCAGGAAAGAAAAGATAAATAGCAAGCAAAAAAAACAGTATCGGCAGCCCAAATAATGATGCCATTGGCAATCCACGCATAAGTTTACTGCCAAAACTGCTGTAAGGTATCCTCCTTGCCTCCCAGTAACTGATGAATGCTTTTTCTTTTTCGCTAAGCATATTGCAAAATTAAGGATAGCTTTGCTATATTGCACAAAAGCATGTAGGTTTGTCAAATTAATAATGCAGATGAAAATAGAAAATCATATCGTTCAATATTTGTATGAAGCCAAAAAAGTTACTTTAGAGAATATTGGCACATTTTACCTATCCGCCGAGATACCCGTTGCCGAAGCCGGAAAAGAAGTGGCACTTCCACCTGATACTATCCGCTTTGAATTTGACAGGAATGCAGTACAGGATGAAGGTTTGGTGAATTATATTGTAAAACAAACACGTAAAATAAGGCCCCTTGCCAGTTCAGATCTGGAATCATTCTCTATCCTGGCCAGGCAGTTCCTTAATATTGGCAAACCACTCATTATTGAAGGCCTTGGAACACTTTTAAAAAGCCAGCAAGGCGGTTTTGAGTTTATACAGGGAGCTTATGTTAACTCAAAAATAGATCTCCAGGGCAGTGGGCCGCTGCGTGAAAAGGTTTCAGAAGAAATCAGCTTTTCCTCTCCTGAAAAAAACAAATCAAAAAAATCTAATCTCTGGCTGTATACACTGATCGTGTTGTTACTTGCGGGTGCAGCATCTGTAGCCTATTATTTCCTGAACAAAGAAAATACAGACACGCCCCTTGTGCAGGCGCCCGTGGTAACGGTTCCCGATACAACTGCTGCCATCAAACCGGCAGATACTTCGGCTGCAAAAGTGGTAACAGATACAAGCCTGGTTAACACTGCTGATAGTGCAAGAACTGCCGTTTCACCGGCCCCGGTTGCAGGTTCTTATACATTCAAGATCGTAATAAAGGAATATGCCAATAAGATTTTGGCAGAAAAGGCCTACCAGCGGCTTACTAATTACGGGCATAAACTTATTTTATCACCCATTGATTCTGTACGGTACAAACTGGCCATCCCATTCAATAGCCCCATGAGTGATACGCTGCGGGCAAAAGATTCTTTACGCATCTTCTTTAACTCCAGAACATATGTAGAATTTTAGATAGTGGCAGTAAAAAAAAATCTTGAACATTATGGCAGGTACCTTTTCCTTGCAGCAGTTATTGCAGATATTGCTTTGATCCTTTTGCATGCTGAACAATGGAGAATTTTAACCAAACCACTCCTGATGCCACTGCTTGCCTTATATGTTTGGTCGGCCGCCGGTTCATCTGCGGGTAAATGGCTCATCATAGCGGGATTGATCTTTTCTGCAGCCGGAGACACACTCCTGCTATTTGAAAAAGAATACCCGGTTATGTTCATTGCCGGGCTTTCGTGTTTCTTATTAACTCATATCCTCTATATAATTTATTTTCTCAGCTCCGTCAAAAAAGGCCCTTCACTTTTAAGGAAAAATCCCTTTATCATTATGGCGGTATTGGTTTACCTGGCAGGCTTCGCATACCTTCTTTTTCCAAAACTGGGCGGTTTAAAAATACCTGTATTCATTTATACTATTATTATTGGCAGTATGCTGCTGGCCAGCCTCGATGTTTATCTTAAACTTCCTGTTAAAAGTGCTTTCAGGTTTGCCATGGGCGCCCTCTTTTTTGTGATCTCCGACAGCCTGCTTGCCTTCAACAAATTTTTTCTTCCGGTCTCCTTTGCCGGCCTGCTGATCATGCTCACCTACTGCCTTGCACAGTTTTTAATTGCAGAAGGTTATATCTTTGCAAATAAGGAAGCATAACCTGCCCGATGCAAAATGATGAATAATGGAATTTATTGATTATTATAAAATTCTCGGTATCCCGGCAAATGCCAAAGAGGAGGATATTAAAAAAGCCTACCGAAAGCTTGCCCGCCAGTATCATCCCGACGTAAATCCCGATAACCCCGATGCACACAAAAAGTTTCAGCAGATCAACGAAGCACATGAAGTACTGAGCGACCCCGCAAAAAGAAAAAAATACGACAAATACGGAAAAAACTGGCAGCAGGGCGAGGCTTATGAAAAAGCCGGCCAGCAACAATACCAGGGCCCAAAAGGCTTCCAGGAATATGAATTTTCAGATGGATTCGACAACGGGGGATTTTCCGATTTCTTTTCCTCTTTATTTGGCAATAGTTCGGGAAGCAGGCAAACCAGGGCGAAAAGAAAGGGGCAGGACTTAAAAGCCACACTACAACTCAATCTTTCAAGTGTGTTTGCCACGCACAAACAAACTTTTACCATTAATGGCAAAAATATCCGCATTTCTATACCTGCCGGTGTGGAAAACGGTCAACAAATTAAATTGGCCGGGCATGGAGAACCGGGCTTAAACGGTGGGCCTGCAGGCGATCTTTATCTAAGCTTTCAAATTTTAAATGACACCCCTTATACCAGGCAGGGAAATGACCTTTACATTAATAAAGAATTAAACCTATATACTGCATTACTTGGCGGAACAGATACCATTGAAACACTTCATGGAAAACTCAACCTCAAAATAAATCCCGAAACACCTAACAATTTCAAAACCCGTGTAAAAGGAAAAGGGTTCCCGGTTTATAAATCAGAAGGGGGTTTTGGAGACCTCTATATCACTTACCAGGTAAAGCTGCCCACCAATCTTTCAGAAAAACAAAAAGAGCTTATAAAGGAACTGGCAAAATTAGCATAACAGCTTTTTTAAATAAGCCGGCACAACCTGTTGTAAAATAGTAAAGCCCCCGAAACCGGGGGCTTTACTATTTTATTTATTTTTCGAAGATCAATAGTTCCTTACGGTCATTTCTGTTCTCCTGTTTTTGGCACGGCCTGCAGCAGTTGTATTATCTGCTACTGGTTGTGTTTCGCCAAATCCGGCAGAGAATAACCTGCTTTCTGCAACACCCTTGCTCACTAAATAATCTTTTACGGCTTTTGCACGATTTTCAGACAATGTCTGGTTCTTATCATCTGCACCCTGTGCATCTGTATGACCATTGATATCGAGCATCAGTGATTCGTCTGATTTCAGGATAGCGGCAACCTCATTCAAAGACTTGTAAGATTTAGGCAGCAGCTTGTAGCTTCCTGTAGAGAAGAACACGTTTTTGGCAGCGAAGTTTATTTTTTCGATCACTTCCTTTGCAATTACCGGGCAACCGGCATTTTCTGCAACACCCGCTTTGTTAGGGCATTTATCTTCTTCATCGTTGATACCATCACCATCTGTATCGGGTATGGGGCAACCCTGGTAGCGTGCCACACCTTTTACAGTAATACACTTATCTTCTTCATCGTTGATACCATCGCCATCTGTATCGGGTATGGGACAACCCTGGTATTTTGCAATACCTGCCACATCCACGCATTTATCATCAGCATCTGTGATACCATCGCCATCTTTATCGGGGCAACCCTGGAAAGAAGCAAGACCCGGTACATCAGGACACTTATCATCGGCATCTGCAATACCATCATTATCACGGTCGGCCACAACAGGCGGAGGCGGAGGAGCCACTTCCATTGGTTTTTCAGGACCAAAGTTTTGTACAAAACCCAAAGAATAGAAAAGGTTGTCTTTTAAAATATCTTTTGTTAAAGCAAAACGATATTGCATTTGCAGCATCAGGTAAGTAACACTGTTAAAGTTAAGTTGTAAGCCACCACCTGCAGGTGCATAAGCACCAAATTTACCTGTATAATAACCGCCCCCAACACCAGCTGTGAGGAATGGAGAAAACAGGTTATTATCTTTAATGGGGCGGATGTTAAGACTTGGTTCAAGTTCGAGCCCTATTTCTGTTTTAGTGGTTGCTTCATTCCTTATAGCTGAAGAATAATCATGAAACAAGGCATTTGCCCTTGTAGAAAAATCTATATAAGGTGTTAACCCTCTCCAGTAAGAAAGAGAAAGACCATGACTCATGTCTTTTAAGTTAGCAAAATTCCTGGCAGTAACACCCTGATCTTTAAACGTAACAGGAGTGGCAAAATCAACTGCATTAAAATGGATACCAAAAGATGCAGGCTTTTTCGATGATAGAAAATTGCTCTTGGAAGTCTGTGCCATAGCACCAATGGTAAACAGCACCGTCATAAATGCTAACGCAAGTTTTTGTTTCATAAACGCTAATTTTAATTTAAATACGTTCCCTCGGGAACTTAGTTTTTTGAATGGTTTATATGGTTATTTACAAAGGTAATATCTAAAACCGTACCATTCGAATAATTTTTTAACAAATATATAGGATAATAATTTAAGTACAGATAAATAATTATTAGTATATATTTTGAGGTTGTGTAAAAAAATCGGCCCGCAATCAGTGCAGGAACTGTATATTTGCAACCCCAAAAAAGGTCCGGTAGCTCAGTTGGATAGAGCATCAGCCTTCTAAGCTGAGGGTCATTGGTTCGAATCCAATCCGGATCACCATTAAAAAGAAGGATAACAACAGTTGTCCTTTTTTAATGCCATAGATTGCCATAAATTTACCATCTCAGCCTTTACATATGGAAGTACAGATTCACCCCTCCTGGAAAGAAGTTCTTAAAGAGGAGTTTGGCAAAAGCTATTTTTCACAGCTCGTTGTTTTTTTGAAAACAGAAAAGGCCCAGGGAAGGTCAATTTACCCCCCGGGACCGCTTATTTTCAATGCATTTAACCAAACCACATTCAACCAGGTAAAGCTGGTGATCATTGGCCAGGACCCCTATCATGGTCCCGGGCAGGCACATGGCCTCAGTTTTTCGGTGCCCAATGGTATAAAGCCTCCGCCCTCACTTGTAAATATTTTTAAAGAAATTGAATCAGACCTGGGGGTACAAATGCCTGCCGGTTACGGAAACCTCATTTCGTGGGCCCAGCAGGGTGTGCTCCTGCTTAATGCCGCTCTTACAGTACGTGCAGGCGAGCCATTCAGTCATGCAAAATACGGATGGGCCGAATTTACAGACGCTGTTATTCAAAAAATATCCGATAAAAAAGAAAATGTCATTTTCCTGCTTTGGGGAAAATTTGCACAGGAAAAACAAGCGCTCATAGATGAAACCAGGCACCATGTATTAAGAGCAGCCCATCCCTCCCCTTTTTCTGCAGATAAAGGCTTCTTTGGCTGCAGGCATTTTTCCAAAGCAAATGAAATATTGGTGCGGCATGGGCAAAAGCCCATTGACTGGAAACTTTTATCGCCTTAAATTGCAATCAGAACCCCGCTTATGAACTTATTTAAAAACATATTTGCACGCATCTGGGCAGTTTGGGGCCTCGTGTCGTTTGTAATAACTTTCCTTATCTTCTTTTTGCCATCCATGTTTGCTTATTTGTTTAAAGATGAAGTGAAGGGGCAAAAATATTTTATCCGCATCTCACGCATATGGATGAATATCTGGCTTACATTAATTGGCTGCCCGGTAAAGATCTACGGCAGGCAAAATTTTAAAGAGGGCGATATTTACATTGTAACATTCAACCACAATGCCCTGCTCGATGTTCCCTTATCGGCCCCGTACGTGCCGGGCGCCAATAAAACAATTGCCAAGGCATCATTTACAAAAGTGCCCTTGTTTGGCCTGTTTTACCGGCGTGGTTCGGTGCTGGTGAACAGGAGTGATGAAAACAGCCGGATTAAAAGTTTTGAAGACATGAAACAGGTGCTGGCAAAAGGAATGCACATGTGCATTTATCCGGAAGGCACCCGCAACCGCACCGGAAAGCCGCTAAAGGATTTTTATGAGGGCGCATTTAAACTGGCAGTTGATACGCAAAATGAAATTATGCCCTGCGTAATTACAGGAACCCGCCGGGCCATGCCTGTAAATAAAAAATTTTATTTATTACCGGTTCCGCTTAAAATGTATTTTCTTGAACCGGTAACACCCGGATACAATTCAAAAGAACTCAGGCAAAAAGTATATGACCTCATGCTGAAAAAATATATAGAAAAGACCGTCCCTGAGTAGGATATTTCATTACCCGTTCACCGCAAATTTTTTGAGTTCCTCCGCTATCAGCCGGTTATTGCTCAGCCTCGGAACCTTGTTTTGCCCTCCCAGCTTACCTATACTCTTCATATAATCGGCAAACCCGTTTTTCTTAATGGATGTGATCTTCAGTTGCTGCAAAATATTACCGGAAATAAGATCATCGTAGTATACATTTTTCCTTCGCAGGTTTTCATCCACTACTGCGGCAAATGCACCCAGGTCGTTTGGCTCGTTTTCAAATTCTACAAACCACTCATGAAAACTTTTCCCATTATCCTGTGCCACCATGGGTGCTACGGTAAATTCACGAATGGATACCCTGGCCTTTTCAAGCGCCTTCAACATGGCATCTTCCACTTCTTCTGCAATTACATGCTCGCCAAAAGCAGAAATATAATGCTTGGTTCTCCCTGTAACCACCAGGCGGTAAGGTTCTTTGCTCAGGAACTTTACGGTATCACCGATATTGTATGCCCAAAGTCCGGCATTGCTGCTGATAACAAGCGCATAATTTTCGCCTACCAATACATCCTTCAGCATGAGCCGTTTTGGATTTTCCTGCTGCAATTCATTTACAGGTATAAATTCATAAAAGATGCCGCTGTTGGTATTGAGGAGCATACCCGAAACCTGCTGTGTATCCTGGAATGCAAAAAAGCCTTCGCTGGCAGGAAAAAGCTCAATCACATCAACCTTGCGGCCAATGCTTTCCATGAGCCTTGCTTTATAGGGTTCAAAATTTACCCCGCCCTGCACCATTACACTGAATTTTGGAAAAAGATCGCCCACTTTTTTACCCGAGCGCTTCTCCAGTTCATCAAAGTACATCTGCATCCATGGTGGAATACCACTGATGAGCGTCATGTCCTGCGTTATTGTTTCATCAACAATTTTAGCCAGCTTTTCTTCCCAGTCTTCAATACAGTTTGTTTCATAAGAAGGCAACTGGTTTGAACGCAGATATTTTGGTACATGATGGTTTACAATGCCACTCAAACGCCCGGTGGGAATGCCTCCCACCCTTTCGAGTTCGGGCGATCCGCTCAAAAAAATGAGTTTCCCATCGGCAAAAGCCGTATTGCCTGTTTCGGCCATATAACAAAGAAGGGCATTACGGGCAGAATTGATATGGTTGCCGATACTGTCCTTTGTAATAGGGATATATTTAACGCCACTGGTGGTGCCGCTTGTTTTGGCAAAATAGATCGGCTGACCCTTCCATAAAATATTATGCTTGCCTTCTTTGATCTTATGAATATAGGGTTTAAAAGCCTCATAGTCACGTACCGGCACCTGCTTTATAAAATCTTCATGATCTTTAATGGCAGAGAATGAATGATCTTTTCCAAACTCGGTATGTGCCGCTGTTTTAATGAGCTCGGTAAAAATGCGCTGCTGATCGGCCACAGCACTGGCTGCAGCTTTCTTTATTTGCCGGGATATATAGGTCGCAAATGGCTTTGCAAGCCATGATTTTATTTTCATGCACAAAATCTCTAATGGTGAACAATCGCGTTCCGTAAAGGTCGGTATTTTTGAATTAACCGGGCAGACAGGGCTTACCGCCTGTGGATTTCTTAGTTAAATTTTAACCACCCGCTTTTTTGGAATTACGAAAAAATTCCTACATTGCGTACGAAACACATCGTATTATGCTTAAAGCTAAAACACCCAAACCTACAGAAAGTGAGCTTGAAATCCTTACGGTTTTATGGGACCGTGGACGGGCATCTGTACGCACCGTATATGAAGAACTTTCAAAAACCAAAGAAATTGGTTATACCACGGCACTTAAACTGATGCAGATCATGTTCGAAAAGAAACTGGTATCAAGAGACAGCAGCCGTAAGGTACATATTTATACTGCTGCACTCAACCGCCAAAAAACACAAAAGCAGCTGGTGGGCAAGATGATCAACGAGATTTTTTCGGGTTCCTCCGGTCAACTGGTACTGCAGGCCCTGGGCGGGCATAAGGCCAGCAAGGAAGAATTGGAAAAAATTGAAAAACTGGTTGCAGAACTTAAAGCCAAAAACTGATCCCGATGGGACAACTTAGTTACAGCATTACCATAACGCTGCTGCACAGCATCTGGCAGGCCGGCCTGCTATGGATTTTCTATAAAGCAGTTGTTTCTGCCCTTCCTCATACCCACCCTGTTGAAAAAAGAAATGCAGCACTAACCTTAGTATTTTCTCAGACCATTCTTAGCTCACTAACATTTTTCATGAGCTACACTGGCATTTCCCCGCTTGCTGAAAATATTTTTCTGGCAGCCGGTTATTTACCTGTGGGAGATCATTGGTTAAAAACTTACTCGGCTTACCTCCTGCTGGTCTATGGATGCGTAGTGGTTGCCAGGTGCATGATGATGGTACGGAACTGGCAGGATTTCCGCAGGCTTCAATACAGTCAATACCTGAAAGCACCGGCGAACCTGAAAGTATTTACGCAGTTAAAAGCGGCGGAATTGGGTATTCGCAAAAATATCCGCATCTGGTTAAGCCCGAATGCTGTAAGCCCCCTCACATTTGGTTTTTGGAAACCGGTGATCTTACTGCCGGCCGCCCTGGTAAACAAATTAACAATTGAGCAGGCCGAAACACTCATTTTACATGAACTTTCGCATATAAAGAATAATGATTACCTGCTTAACTGGCTCCTGCTTATTGCAGAAATAATATTTTTCTTCAACCCGTTCATCCTGTTCGCAATTAAGGAAATAAAAAAGCAAAGGGAACTAGCCTGCGATATTAAAGTACTGGAATTCACCTATGGCCCTGTGTCTTATGCAGAAGCATTACTTAAAACCGCACAATTGCAGGCTGCTGTATCGCGTTTCCTGCTGGCGGCATCCCAGGATAAAGATTTACTGCTGAAAAGAATTTTGTTTTTTACATCGGTAAAGCATGAAAACCTGAAGCAGGCAAAATTTCTGAAAGCGGCACTGCTGCCTTTCTCCTTTTTAATGTTATGGGGCCTGGCACTCATCAATGCAGCAAAGCCTGCAGCTGAAAAAGAAATTGTTTCCCGTAAAATCCTTATAAATACACAGGCACCCGCAAATACGATCACAGAAAATCCGGTTTCCTTTGGCACAAATGAGATAGCAAAGCTTCCACCTGCTGAACAGGTTCCTGTTCCGGAAGAAACAGCTATCGCTTCAATGCCGGAAACAACTGGTTCACCTGCCTCAACTGGCGATACTTACAATGAAAATGAAGTAGCCGAAACAGCCATTAACCTGCTGCCGGTGGCTTATGAGCCAGCTGCAGACAGTGTACGGGAAGTAATTGTAACAGAAGAGAATTCTGCAGGTAATTCGGTAACACGCAGTTATAAAATTAACTTCAAAAATGGCAAATGGAATATAACGCTGCTTTGGATAACAGTAGATAAAAAATCGCCCGATCCGGTAATTATAAATGACAAAGACAGTTCTTCTGCCACCGATTAAGATCACCACACATTTCTTGGGCAGGTATCGCCAAACTTATTTCCGAGCATAAAGCCCAGCATGAACTCATGGGTTTGACCCGTATAGGCACGCATCTTATTGGTGGTGGCCATTTCATATGCGTAACTGATATTAAATGTATTAGAGATATTCAATCCTGCCATAGCAGAATAGCCGGATATGAGGTCACCAAAACGATAGGCCCCTCCCACCCACAGTTTATCGCGGTACTGCATTTTTGTATTCACGTGCAGTCCAAACAACTGAGGTTTCCAGTACTGCACCATTACCGAGGGCATCAGGAAAAGATCATCGCTCAGCCAGGCCCGGTATCCGGTGGTAAAAAAATAGTTGGGTTCATAAAACGTGGCCCTGTCGTTTTTATTTGCAAAAGATATTTTGCCGGGTACAATGTTCAATACAGAGAGGCCTATAAAAT
>JBATOU010000036.1:0-6394 GCA_049291115.1 Ferruginibacter sp. | reverse complement strand
ACCTTTTTGCTTGCCCAAAAAGGTACCCAAAAAAGGCACCCGAAATCCCTGCCTGCATTACGCAGTCTGGCAGGGATATACAGCCCGATTTCGGGAAACAGCTTTACTCAACAGCATACCTCCGGTAGCATCTACTTCGGTAATTCTACTCCTTGGATTGAATTTTTAAATTTTTTTCAAAATTTTTCTTATTGCAGCAATAGCTCTAATAGCACAACACTTTAAACTATAAACTGAAGAATTTCAGCAACAGTTCCTGGTAGGCATAATCGTTGCTGGTTTTTAAAAACAGCATTTCCTTCATCAGTTTCAGTTTTTCCGGCTGGTTTATTTTGTATGCCATTGCCCAAAGTGCCAGTTCCTCCAGTGTATTTTTTTGAACAGGGTTAAGTGATGCAGCATCCAGTGCCGTTTGGTTGCAGAAATCATCAACAGCATTTTGCCTTGCAGCTGCATAATTAAATTCCCATGAACGTTTAATCGCCGCCAGTACTTTCCTGTTTATTACCAGTACATCAAGTGGCGGGGCTTCATTGAGCAGGTTGAGGGCGATATTATTTTCGGTAAACCTCATAAGTGTTTTTTCGGAACTGCGGTAATTCTTCCTGCCAGTTATCTTTTGGTATTCATCTGCAGCCAGTTTTTTCAGTTCCTTATCTACAGGCCTGAACCCGAATTTATGATAGAACCAAAAAGCGCCGCTCTTTATGCCGCCCGGGTTATCGAGCCCAAACTGGTACGGTTCAATTTCAAAATACGTATTACCCATGGCCTGCCTGAAAACACGGATAAGCTGGCAGAGCAGGTAGCCCGATTCTCCGCTCCGGTATGGTTCAAAAATATTAAGTCCAAGCCTGGCCAGTTTTCCAAAAGCCCAAACCCCGCCATAAGAAACCGGTATGCCGTTTTTAAAAAAGGTAAAACCAAAATAGGTTTCCAACGGCAGTTGCCGTTCGGGGAGCATGCTGTAAACAGAAAGTATAAGCCCGCGGCCAACATCATAGAGCCTAGTGGTATTGGCCTGTAAAAACGTGGCAGGATCTATTTCGCGCACTGTAAGCGCCATGGCATTGCGGATGCATTTGTATAACTCATCCCTTTCTGTTTGTGCCGGAATAACGGCGGCCGGTAGTGGTTCACTGATCAACTGCCCGGCATCAAATTTTTTGAGCAGGTTGCTGTGATAATAAAAATCATTTACTGTAATGCGGTTGTTAGCCTTTGAAAATTTTTCATTTTTAGGATGCAGCTTCACATAAACATCCAGTTTTTCGTTGAACAATTCTTTTAACAGCGGCCGTTCATACAATGTTTCTACCTGGCCTAATAAAAACGGGATGTATTGTTCCTGCTTAACACCCAACTGGCCCAGTAGTTCTTCATTGGTTAACCCGGCGGTGGTTTCTGCTTTAAAAAGGGTTGGAAGCGTAATATTTAAAACTTCATTTAAATTTAAACCAGGTTCGTAAAAAGAATCAAATTCAACCCTGATATCTTCGTGCTTTATCAGCCAGCGTAAAAAATCGGGCGAAAAACGGGTGAGTATATAGGTATAAGGAAGCCCCTCATTGTATGGAAGTTTCGCAGCATGCTTCTTTGCATGGGCTGCAATACGTTTTAATTCTTTTTCTGCCAGCTGCTTTGTGCCGGCATTATCAGGATAAGCGCATAAGAATAACAGCAGGTCGTGGTAAAGCAGCAACAGGTTACCCAACGGCAACTGCATTTTGGTTAAATAACCGAGTTTTTCTTCTTTTAAAGCTGCCGATGTATCATCAAATATTGCTGCGAGCTGGTTAAGTGATTTGTAAACGACTGAGAAATTTTTCTTCATACAGTATTGGTTGGCTTAATAAGTCTGGATGAAAGTTACGGAAAATACCCGATCACCGGCACAAGGATTGAGGCTGTTACCTGGCTGCATTTGTAACAACTGAGCAATTTTTTAATGCTGCTTGCCTTGCAAAGTCTTCCTTATTTCAGGAGCAATTTTAGTCCCGAATATTTCAATAGATTTCATAAGTGTGGCGTGTGCGGGCCCACCCACATCCATATGTGCCGAAAAGCGGGTGATACCGAACATTTCATGCAGGTACAAAATTTTGTCAATGGCTTCATTGGCATCACCAATTAGGAGATGCCCGCTCCTGCCCCGCCCTGTATCATATTGCAGCCGCTGGTAAGGCGGCCATCCCCGGCTTTGGCCAATGCGGTTCATTTGTGTTGAATATACCGGGTAATAATTATCGGCTGTTTGTTGGGCGTTTTCACCAAACAAAGCATGCATATGCACGCCTACCCGGAACTTTGCAGGATCATGACCGAATTTATCCCATGCCTCTTTATAATATTGAAACAAAGGTTTGAACTGGGCCGGGTTACCGCCAATAATGGCAAATATTACCGGAAGCCCGTGCCTGGCAGCACGCAGCACACTTTCGGGAGTGCCACCTACGGCGATCCAGATATTAAGTTGATCGTTCACTGCACGTGGAAATATTTCCTGTGCTTTTAGTTCGGGCCTGAATTTGCCTTTCCAGCTAACCGGGTTTTGGTTGTTTATTTTGAGCAGCAGTTCCAGTTTTTCTTCAAAAAGTTCATCATAATCCTGCAGGTTATAACCAAAGAGTGGAAAAGATTCAATGAAACTTCCCCTACCGGCCATAAGCTCGGCCCTGCCATTGCTTAACAGGTCTATCGTTGCAAAAGACTGGTAGAGTTTTACCGGGTCCGATGAACTCAGTACCGAAACGGCACTTCCTAATTTTATTTTTTTTGTAACAGTGGCCGCTGCAGCCAGCATGATCTCAGGTACCGATACTGCGTAATCGGGCCGGTGATGCTCGCCGATGCCAAAAAAATCGAGTCCCACTTCGTCCATCAGTTTTATTTCTTCTACCAGTTCCTGCAATCGTTGCCCCGGGGCCTGTGGCTTGCCTGCTGCATCATAATGGTTATCGCCAAACATGCCAATGCCAAGTTCCATAGATTTTTTTTACAAAGATAACAGTTGAAAAAATGATCCGGCGTAAAGGTTCCGGGGAATGCTTTATAAGCGCTTCATAAAATAAAAATTCATGGGCCTGGATACCGCAAACCCATTTTTTTCGTAGAGCATTATTGCCCGCTCGTTATCATCCCTCACATGCAAAAATGGTTGTTGCCCCTGCTGTAATATTAGTTGTACCTGGTGCATCAATAAGCTGAGGGCATAGCCCTTGCCGGTATGGGCGGGATGCGTGCATACCGCACTGATCTCTGTATAATTTTCAACATGCATCCGCTGCCCCGTCATGGCCACAAGTTTATCTTGCTCAAAAATGCCATGGTAATGTCCAAAATCAATGGTCCTTTTCCCAAAAGGTCCGGGTTTGGTCAGGGCAGCCAGTGCTGCCATTTCATCAACATGATCTTTACCCAATGGCATTACATGAGCAAATTCATTTTTAATGGCAGTATCGCCTTTATAAATAAACTGAAGCCCTTGCAAATGATGCAGCAGTTGCCAGCCTTGCGGCACTTTAATTGGGGCAGGAATGGCATACACAATTTTTCTTCCGGTAGGCAACAATGCATGCAGTTCCTCAAAGCCATTTGGATTGTCTTCTTCAAAACCTGCAAAGGGCGCCACCTCCTCATCAAAATATTTAACGGTAGCTGTACCCATACTCAGCCGTCGGTCGCCGGTGCAGAGTGCATTAAAAACAGGATTGTGGAGGATGTCGTTCACAAACAAAAATAGTTTTTTGGGAAATATTTTTTTTAAAGTCAAAAATCAGGGTTAATGGCATACCCTATTTTAGGTATTTTATGCCAATAACACAAAAAACCTTGATCAAAATGAATGTTGTATTGAAACATTCACTTAAGTTTGTGATGGCTATCGAAAAAGATTTAATCCAATCTATCTGATTCACCACCCACTACCGGCAAATTACTTAATCTCCTTTTCTTTTTGAAAAATGACTGTTTAGCAGCAGTGCAAATTGGAATGTCGGCATCAAATGGCCAAGCTAAATCTGGAAAGCGGTTTATACTCTTAAAAGCAGAAATACAGCTCTCACTTTTTCTGTATTAAAATTGTTCGGGCTGAAAAATGCATGACCACAAAAAGGCGCATTTGCATTTTCTCTGTAACCATTTGAATAAAAAAGTTTTCAGGCAACGAGTTTTCAGGCAATGTGAATATTTACTCACCGGTTAAATGTAATTGTATGAAAACAGTTATTACATTGGCAACAGTTGCCCTGTTTGCAACTTCCTGTACTTCTTATTTTTATGTAGTAAGGCACGCAGAGCGCCAGGACAACAGCGCTAATTCTCCCCTGTCTGCTGCTGGCCTTGCCAGGGCCCAGGTGCTCAAAGACACGCTCAAATCTATATCAATCAGCCGGATTTTTGCATCCACTTTTCTACGTACACAACAAACGGCGCAGCCTACTGCTACCGACAAGAACCTGCAGCTTACTATTTATGATCCAGATACAACTGCTGGCCTCATAACACGGTTAAAGAAAATAAAAGGCAGCCGTGTGCTGGTAACGGGGCATTCAGATAATGTACCCGTCATCGTAGCAGGGTTAAGCAACCAAACAGTACCGGCCATTGGCTCTAATGATTTTGACAATTTCTATATCATTAAGATAAGATATTTTTTTGGCGCACGACGATGGCTCTGGCAACAAACTTACGGGTCCCCTTCTCCATAACTCTTCAGGCTGTTGCAATTAATTGCAACGATGCATACCTGTCCCTCTACAAAGGAAACAGGCAGGTCTGTTTGCCCTGTTTTATTTCTCAAAAAAGTTGAATACTCATTTTCTTAAACATAAAAATATAAACAACCATGATCACGAAATATGACAGTTCATTGAAAGCAATGGTTTCTCTGGACGACAAACAGCAGGTAAGGCAGGTACTGCACACACAGGAATTTTTTGAATCAGAAGAAGAAGTGCCAAAATATGCGGCTGTTGATTACCTGAAAAAAATGGCAGACAATTTTAATATTCCGGCCTCTCAGTTGCAAAACATTCAAAAAAAGGCAAGTTATTTTGATCCGAAACCACAGGCAATGGAACTCCGGATGGATCAGGAAAAAAAATTTTTTGATTCAGTAACGGTGGGACTTGTGCAAACAGTAAACAACATTCCGCTATGGAGAAAAGGAATGACCATAACCGTAAAACAAAACCCAAGCCGCATCATACATTCGGTAAACAATACGGTGTCAACTGTTAAGGCAAAACTTCCTTCGGCAAAAGCCATTGGCCGTTTTTTGAGCATTTTTGAATTGATAAATAACCGGCCGGTAAAAAGGCTGCTTGCAGATGAAGCAAAGGCCGACGACCCCGACACCGGGGATATTGTACGTTCGTTTTTTGCAAAAACTGTTTCTGAAAGCACTAAAAAGGCCATAAATTACTCGCCCAAAACAGCGCCTTCAAAGCTTATAAGGGGGAAATTTTATTATTATAAATACGATGCAGCCCAGCGCCAGCCTTCAGCCCATCAGCCAACCCGTACCGACAAAAATAAAATGCTTTCCCAGGAGGAACACAGTCATTATGTAATGCCCTTGCCTCCGGTGAACAGAGCGATCAAAAACGGAGAGTATTATTTAGTGGCCGAAATAACATTTACCTGGAAGTTTGGTGCTGAAATGATAACATGGCTGGCCCTCGTAGAAGTTGAAACGGGTTCCATACTTTATATAGAGCCATTGGCAGCAGGAGTAAGCGGCCTTGTTTTTACACAGGATCCTATTACTTCCAGCGGCAGCACAGCTAACACTGCCAATTTAGCGAATGCTACGTTGAATCCCTTTCGCACCAGCGTGGTGCTGCCTAACCTGGATGCAGCGGATGCGGGCGGGGTACAACACCTGAGTGGTAGTAATGTAGAAATTGTAGATGTTGATGGAAGAACAGTGGCCCCGCCAACACAAACCGGTGGTGCCAGCTTTGATTACAATGTACGCACAAACGATTTTGCAGCAGTAAATGCCTATTACCATGCAAACAATTTTTTTGATACAGTTGAAGGCCTGGGTTTCGACCTGGCAACATATTTTCCCGGCACTACTTTTCCTGTTGATATTGACCATGCAGATCAATCAAACGTAAATGCACATTGCGTTGGCAACGGCGCTTTTGGCATAGATCACAGTGGTTATGGATATGGAGATGACACCAATACGACTGATCCAACAATAGGCAGGGCAGTTGATAAATGGGTGCATTGGCACGAAATAGGCGGCCATGGCATTTTATATGGGCATGTAAATACTGCCAATTTTGGTTTTGCGCACAGCGCCGGCGACGGCCTTGCAGGTATACAAAACGATCCTACCTCGCAACTGAGGCAGTTGGGCCTCGTTGAACGTTTCCGTTAT
>JBATOU010000035.1:0-38371 GCA_049291115.1 Ferruginibacter sp. | reverse complement strand
TTCTCAATTCTCAATTCTCAATTCTCAATTCTCAATTCTCAATTCTCAATTCTCAATTCTCAATTCTCAATTCTCAATTCTCAATTCTCAATTCTCAATTCTCAATTCTCAATTCTCAATTCTCCCTACTCCGTATCATACCTGTCCACCCTTTCAATACCCGGCAATTTTAACAGGCGCTCCACTAAATGATCCAGTTCATCCTTATCGTGTACAAACACTTTTACATTTCCCTGGAAAATACCTTCATTGGCTTCAATGGTCATCGCCGAAATATTGAATTTCATTTCGCCGCTGATAAGGTTGGTGATCTTATGTATCACCCCCACATCATCGAGCCCCACGATCTTTAAACCCGTAAGGAAAGATATCTCTTTATTTTTGGCCCATTTTGTTTTTACCACCCGGTGGCCATAATTGGCCATCAGGCGGGTGGCATTCGGGCAGTTGGTACGGTGTATCTTCAACCCCTCGCCGGTACTTATAAAACCAAACACATCATCGCCGGGTATGGGCTTGCAGCAATTGGCCAGCGAATACACAATGCGGTCGCTGCTTTCGCCAAAAATGATCAGCTCGGTATCTTTTTTATGTGCATGTTTATTGGGGTCGTACTCATGCTTTTCTTCATGCTTTACGACGGGTTTGGGTGCGATTAACCTGTCGCCATGCACCGTAAACTCCTTTAATTCTTTGAGATCAATTTTTTTGCGGGCAATATCATAAAGCAGGTCGAGGCTGTTTCCGGTTTTATAGAACTGGGCAAGTTCCTCCAGGTTTTGCTGGCTCATGGCCGCGTTCATGCCTTCCAGCTTGCGCTGCAAAATATATTTTCCTTCCTCGGCTATGGCACGCTTTTCTTCTTTTAAAGTGTCCTTGATCTTTGTTTTGGCCTTGCTGGTAACCACAAAATTAAGCCACTCAATATTTGGCTTTTGTTTGGCACTGGTGATGATCTCTATCTGGTCGCCGCTGCGCAGCTTATGGCTGATGGGCACCAGCTTATGGTTCACTTTTGCGCCAATACATTTGCTGCCCACCATACTGTGTACACCAAAAGCAAAGTCGAGTGCAGTGGCTCCAACAGGCAGCATTTTTACATCGCCCTTGGGCGTGTACACATAAATTTCTTCGGTAAGAAAGGAGCTTTTAAAGTCCTGCAAAAAATCAAAAGAGCTGCTGTCTTCATTGCTGAGCGCCTCCCGTATCTGGTGAAACCATTTATCGAAGCGGCTTTCATCGGTGGCGCCTTCCTTGTATTTCCAGTGGGCGGCCAGTCCTTTTTCTGCGATCTCGTTCATGCGTTTGGTGCGTATCTGCACTTCTACCCATTTTCCCTGCGGGCCCATTACCGTTGTATGCAGGGCCTCGTAACCATTGCTTTTGGGGTTGCTCAGCCAGTCACGCAGGCGTTCGGGACTGGGGTTGTATTCATCGGTAATGATGCTGTAAATTTTCCAGCAGTCTTCTTTTTCTTTTTCGGGAGAGGAATCAACAATGATACGAATGGCAAAAAGATCGTACACTTCTTCAAAAGCCACGCCTTTCTTTTTTATTTTATTCCAGATGGAGTGGATACTTTTTGGCCGCCCATAGATCTCAAAATTCAACCCTGTTCTTTCCAGTTTTGTTTTTAAAGGCCTGATGAAATCATTGATATAGCGGGTGCGTTCCCGCTTAGTATCCTGCAGCTTTTGGGCAATAAACCGGAAGCTGTCGGGCTCCATGTATTTCATGGCCAGGTCTTCGAGCTCGGTTTTAATATTGTACAAACCCATGCGGTGGGCAAGCGGTGCATATACATAAACGGTTTCAGAGGAAACTTTCAGTTGCTTTTCCCGCTTCATGCTGTCGAGCGTACGCATATTATGCAGGCGGTCGGCCAGCTTAATAAGTATCACCCGTGGGTCGTCTGTAAGTGTTAAAAGTATTTTTTTGAAATTTTCGGCCTGCTGGCTGCTGTTGTTATCCATTACCGTAGATATCTTGGTAAGGCCATCCACGATCTTTGAAATTTCGTTTCCAAACTCCATTTGAATATCCTGGAGGGTGATATCGGTATCTTCCACTGTATCGTGCAGCAGGGCACAAATGGTACTGCGTATACCCAGGCCGATCTCTTCCACGCAGATCTTTGCCACAGCCAGCGGGTGAAGGATATAAGGTTCGCCGCTTTTCCGGCGCATGGTCTTGTGTGCTTCCACGGCCATTTCAAAAGAACGGCGCAGCAGTTCTTTATCGCCGGGTTTAAGCTTGGTTTTGAGAACACGGAGCAGGGCACGGTACTGGCGGAGGATCTCTTTTTTTTCTTCCTCTTCGTTAAGATTATAGGCCGGTATTGTTTCGATTTGCTCCATTGAAACGAATTTAATTAATTATTTGCAATGATCCATTATACTTAATGCTTTTTTTACATAATAGATTTAATCCTGCAGAAGTTTTTGTAATGATTTAAAAACAGGTTACAGCTGCATCATCTCTGCCTTAATAAACATAACTTTGCCCCTCACCGGGCATTTTTTCTTTTACATGAGCGATGCAATAAAACACGAATGCGGCCTTGCCTTCATCCGGCTGCGCAAACCTTTCAGTTACTTTCAGCAAAAATACGGGTCGGTCTTGTATGGCATCAATAAGCTGTACCTGCTGATGGAAAAGCAGCATAACCGCGGGCAGGACGGCGCCGGTGTGGCTGCCGTAAAACTGCATACAGAACCCGGTTACCCGTTCATGTACCGCCTCCGCAGCAACGCATCACAACCTATTGCAGATATTTTTGGCCAGCTGGCAAAAGAAATTGAGGAAGTGGAAAAATACCAGCCCGAAATAAGAAATTATCCCGGCCTTATGAAGGGCCATGTAAATGTGATGGGCGAACTGCTGCTGGGTCATCTCCGTTATGGTACACAGGGTAAAAATGATGTGAACTTTTGCCATCCCTTCATAAAACGAAATACAATTCCTTCCCGAAACCTTGCACTGGCCGGCAACTTTAACCTGGTAAACACAGAAGAACTTTTTGGCATATTAAATATTGAACCCGGCCCCTTCCAATGCCAGAGCGACCTGGCCGCCATGATGGAAGTGCTGCATCATTTTTTGGTAAAGGCCGATGAAAAAGAACCAGGCCATCTCGACATTGTTTCGGTATTAAAAAAAGCTGTTCCCATGTTCGACGGTGGTTTTCATTTTGGCGGGCTGGTGGGCAACGGCGACAGTTTTCTGATACGTGATGCGCACGGCATCCGCCCATCTTACTATTATGTAAACGATGATATCATTGTTGGTGCGAGCGAACGGGCTGCCATACGCACGGCATTCAACCTCGAAGAAAATGAAGTACAGGAACTGATGCCCGGTTGTGCATTGATTGTAAAAGCAGATGGCAATTATTCTATTGAACAGATCCTGCCGGCGCAGGAACGAAAAGCATGCAGTTTTGAACGGATCTATTTCAGCCGCGGCAGTGATGAAAAAATTTACAGGGAGCGCATTGCCCTTGGATATAACCTGAGCCCCATTATTTTGAAAGCGATCAAATATGATCTGAAAAACAGTATTTTTTCTTTTATCCCCAATACTGCCGAAACGGCATTTTATGGCCTTATCAAAGGGGCAGAAGACTATCTCAATAATATAAAAATAGACCGTATCCTAAGCTGGGGAAATGAGATCGAGCCCGAAAAACTCTCCGAAATGATCAACAGGAAAGTAAGGATAGAAAAAACTGCCATCAAAGATGCCAAACTGCGTACGTTCATCACGCAAGACAGCAACAGGGATGAAATGGTGCAGCACGTATACGATGTTACTTACGGTACCGTAAGAAAAAACGAAGACACGCTCATTGTGATAGACGACAGCATAGTACGCGGCACTACGCTTAAGCAAAGTATCATCCGTATGCTCAGCAGGCTGAAACCAAAACGCATCATCGTGGTTTCATCGGCGCCACAGATACGTTACCCGGACTGTTATGGAATTGACATGAGCAAACTGGGCGACTTTGTGGCTTTTCGTGCTGCTATTGAGCTTATCAAAGAAAGGGGTATGGAAAACCTGCTTACAGACTTGTTATTGAAATGCAAGGAACTCCAAAGAAACAACCAGCTGCACACCGAAAACATTGTAAGGCAGTTGTACAAGCCTTTTACGCTGGATGAAATTTCTGAAAAGATTGCCCGGCTCATCACACCAGAGGATATAACCATACCGGTGGATGTTATTTACCAAACCATTGAAACATTGCACGAAAGCTGCCCCAATAATAAGGGCGACTGGTATTTCACCGGCAATTACCCCACACCCGGGGGCAACCGTGTTTGCAATAAAGCCTTTATGAATTATATGGAGGGGAAAAATGTGAGGGGATATTAGAATTTTAGATGGCAGATTTAAGATCGAATATTTTTGCAGTTTGCTTATAAACAAATCTTAAATCTGCCATCTAAAATCTACAATCTTTATTGTCCTCCACCCTCGGGCCTGCGCTGCGGGCGCATAGATGGTTCCACTTCTTCTTTAAATTTTTTCATTTGCTCCTCGGTAAATATCTCTTTAAATTTTGCATCTCTTTTATCAGCCAGTTCTTTTCTTTTTGCCTGCATCGCTTCCCTGTCCATATTACCGGATGCACGCATTTCGTCCATGTATTTTTGCTGTTCTGTAAAAAGGTCAAGCAAAACCGTTTCGGTTTTTTTGGCCTGGTCTTCGTTTAACTGCAGCGGGGCCATTTTTTCCATGGCTGCTTTTGTTCTTTCTTCAGGTGTTTGGCGCTGAAAGCCACCGCCCTGCTGTGCAAAAGCTGTACTTAGGCCAAATAAAACTGCGAATGCACTTAATAAAATTTGTTTTTTCATTGCAAGATGTATTTATTTTTTATCAGGTTTGTTTCTGTCTTTTTTACTGAAAAGCTTGTGAATATTTGTGTCAAATTTGGCCCGCTGCTCTGCGGTGCAGATATTGCGTACCTCCTGCAGGTGCCGGAGCATTTTCTGCTCAATAAGCTTTTGCTGCTCACCAGCCTTAAAAGCAGTAGCTTCAATTGCGCTGTCGGTAAAACTGCTATTGCCCAGGCTGCGCAGGTTATTTTCTTTGTACTGCTTCATTTCATCAAACAATTGCCTCATAGATTGCCTGTGCGTACTGCTGGATGAATCGTAAGCCTGCATCTGGGCAGGTGAAAAGCCCAGCTCTTTTTGCAGAAAACTTTTCATCTGTTCTTCACGCCTGTTGCCCCTGTCGAAACCGGTATGCGGTTTTCTACTGAACATAATGCCGAGGAGTATAATATTGGCAATAGCCAATAAAGCCACCAGCATGATCAAAAATTTGGTTCCAGGTTTTGTGTTCATCATGGTTGTACATTTTCCAGGTCATAATTGCTTGTTACATTGGCGGCATACTCATACATACTGTTACTGTTTGTTGCCATGCTGCTTTCCGCCTCGCTGTTGTTTACAGAAATGATCAGCCCGTTTACAAGAACCAGGATCAGCATCAATGCAAAAGCCACAACGGGCCTGCTGATAAAAGCAGCTATTTTCGACCAGTTGGTTTCGGGCTGGCGGTTGGCCAGTGCGGAATTTATCCTGGTGAGCAGATAAGGAGCTGGTTCGGCACGCTGAATGCCATCGAGGCTTTGAAGCGTTTCGTCAATTTTTTGTTGTATGTTTTTTTCTATGGCCATTACCTGAAATTTTTTTGGTAATAATCTTCCAAATATTTTTTTAAGTTCAGTTTTGCCCTCGCCTGCAAAGATTCCACCGCCTGTACACTTGTTTGCATCACATCGGCCACTTCTGCATAACTCAACCCTTCTGTCTTCAGCAGCAAAAAGGCAACCCGCTGGTTATCCGGCAACTTGCTGATGGCTTTAAACAAGGCGGCTGCGTCTTCTTTTTTGTCGAGCGCCACCCCCGGATGCTGAAAAGAAACGGGCTCATCTGCTTCTGTGGTATTAAATATCCGCTTTAGAAAGCCTCCCCGTTTTGAGCTTTTCTTCTTCCGTTCAAAATCAAGCGCCTTGTTTACTGTTATCCGGTACACCCAGGTCGATAGTTTGGCATCGGCTTTAAATTCATTCAGCGATTCATACACCTGTATAAAAACATCCTGTGTAATGTCTTCTGCATCCTGTTCGTTTTGAACAATGCCCAATGCCGTGTTGTATACCATGCCCTGGAGCTGGTTCACAATTTCTGAAAATGATAGATGGCTGTTCAAAACTTTTCGATACTTAAAATGTATCCAAATATAAACCTATCCATCATTTCATCTATGTAAAAGAACTTTATCTTTTCGCTGCGGCCAGTTTAAAACATTCCTCCGCCCGGGGGCGGCCCGCCCATCGGCCGACCATCTGTATTGCCGCCGGTTGCGGGTTTTCCTTTACCGAAATTTTTCAAATTGTAGGTAAAAGTGAGCATGAAATACTGTTGCAGCACATTGTAGCGGGCATCTTCAATATAATTGCTTTGTACCGTACGTGTGATGCTTTGGTTTTGTTTAAGCAGATCGAAAACAGATAATTTCAATTCTCCTTTCCTGTTCTTAAGGAATTTCTTTCCAATTCCCGCATTCCATAGCCAATAACTTTGGTTAAGCCCGGTTGAAAGACCGCTGTAAGCCTGGTTGGTAACATCGTTTTGTATAAACCATCCTTTTTTATTCAGCAGGTTCACCTGCAAACCGGTTGCCTGGTTTACATAATTGTTTTTTGAGCTGGTAATAGCCGACCTGGTGCTGGCATTATTGAAATTGGCGGTATAGCTCAAATTAAAGTCTACGTATTCGCTGATATTACTGGCCAGTGCAAGCCCCGCATTATAAGTATAATTATCGGTATTAACCTCGAGGTTATTTGATACACCGGGAAGTTTTGAATACCCGGCACCTGCATTGATACTGAAATTTGATTTAAGAAACTTAACCGGTAATGTGTAAGTGAACAGGGCACGCATATTTTTATAGCCCGAAAGGTTAACTGGTTTTGTAAGCTGCGAACCACCTTTGATGGTAATATTATTTTGTATCAGCGTATCGCTTCTCAGCAGATAGGTGGCGGTAGTTATGTAATCGCTGGTGGCCTGCGCAAAAATATTGGCAAAAAAGCTTCTGCCTGTTTTAGAATTGGCAAAGCTGTAACGGCCCATGAGGTAATGAGAATAAGCCTGCTTCAGTTCAGGATTTCCCATGCTCACCCTAAGCGGGTTACTAAGGTTCACCACATCCTGTAACTGTGATACACTCGGAAAATTAACGCCCGCCCTGTAAAACAAATTAAAGTTACTGTGCGTGTTTATTTTGCGGCGCCACATAAGCCTTGGCAGAAAATCGGAGAATGACTGATCTACTTTTGAAATGGTTGGAAATACCCGGTCGCTTTCAAGTTTACTGTTTTGAAAATTAACACCAGCCATCAGCATATTGTCGCGGTTTGGGTTATAACGGTAACTCAGTCCGGCATTATGCGTTGTTACGGTATTATCAAACCTGTTTGAAAGTTCGGTTACAAAAGAAGAGTACTTGCCATTTACAAAATTAAAAGTCTGCTGATCGGCCTTATTCTTTTGCACAGAAGGATTGTACTCGAATTGCAGCACCGAATTTTTACCAATAGGCTCTGTATAAGAAATGTTTCCACCAATATTGCGGCCTGTTGTAAGGTTATCGCTGAACTGGTTGGGAATAGAATCGGAGGCAATGCCCGCTGCATCAAAGAAGCGGTAGTGCGCATCCAGTATATTTTCGCTGCTGTTTTTGGTAAATGTAGTATTAAACCCAAATGACAATGAGCGGCCTTTTTTGGCAAAACTATGCCTGAACATGATATTGTTACGGATATTGTATCCGTTGCTTTCCCTGTTTGTTTTCGAAAAAGAGTTGCTTAAAGAATCTCCTGCACTGTACCAGGTATCGGCATTGGTAAAACCATTTGAGCGGTTGTTTTGAAAGCTTACGCTGGGGATAATGAAGATACTGTTATTGCTGTCTAATTTTATTTCTGCCCTCAGGTTAATTCGGTGATTGGTATTGTAGGTGGTGCTGGCACCGCTGCTGTTATCGTTGTACCATTTGGCGCTGCGGTCCAGCACCTGCGATTGTATATCTGACTCGTTGTTGTTTTTACTGTTGTTGAAAAAATAGCTTCCGCTGATGGTAGTCTTTTTTCCCCATTTATCGCTGTAGTTGATACCAAATGCGCTGGTGCGGCTGATGCCGTTGGTTTGACCCACCATAAAATTATCGCCCGAGCCGCCACGGCCCATCATGCCGCCACGGTTTCCGCCACTGCGGCCTCCGCTGCTGGTAACTCCCAACAGGTCCTGGCTGCCAAAATTCTGCTGGTTTACATTATTGAAATTGGCCACCAGAGAAATTCTGCGGTTCCCTTTAAAAAAACTCACATTACCTCCGGCCTGGTATCTTTCATTAGTACCCATGCCTGCATAAGCACGGCCAAATTGCCCGTTTTTAATGCCCGTTTTTGTAACCACGTTAATGGCTTTTACAGAATTACCATCATCCACCCCTGTGAGTTGCGCCTGGTCGCTGAGCCTGTCGAACACCTGTATTTTATCCACCACTTCCGATGGAAGATTCTTTAACGCTGCAGATGCATCATCACCAAAAAAATCTCTCCCGTCAATTGTTACTTTTCTTACGGTTTCGCCCTGTGCAGTTACCGTACCATCTTTTGCCACACTGATGCCGGGCATCTTTTTAATGAGGTCTTCTGTAGTGGCATCCGGATTTACCTTATACTGGCTGGCTGTATACTGGGTGGTATCGGCCTTGTTTACCACCGGGCTTCCTTTACTTACAACGGTTACTCCCGCAAGATCCTTCCCTTTTTTCATCAGGTTGAGCTCTCCAAGATCGGCATTGCCGCTGCTGGTACTGGTAAAAGAAATATATTGCTGGTGACTGAGCGAATTGATCTTTACGAAATATTTTTCGGAAGCGATGTTCTCAAAAAGAAATTTTCCATCGGCGCCTGTAACGGTAGTGGAAATAAGGGCAGAATCTTTCTGCAGAAGCAGGGCAACCGTGGCACCCTGAACCGGAAATTTCTGGTCGGCATCCAGCACCTTTCCTGAAACAGTAAACTGGGCCATACCGGCCATTGAGATAATGCTTAAAAAAGCACTCAGCAGAAATCTTAGCATAAAATTATGTTCTTATGCTGGTTAGACGCAATGCGGAGAACAAACCGTCGGGAGAAGCCGCCCTTTTTTAAATTTTGTTATAATTCATGCAAAATCAATGGTTAGCGAACATAGTTGCGGTTATTTGCCTATTTCCGATTAAATTGCGGCCTTAAATTTAAAATATGGAATACAGGAAAATAGTATCAGTAACCGGAATGAGTGGTTTATTTGAACTGATGTCATCAAAAGCAGATGGCGGTGTTGTTCGTTCGCTTGAAGACAAAACATCAAAATTTGTAAGCAACCGTATACATGCATTTTCGCAATTGGAAGGTATTGAAATTTACACCAAAGACGAAAATGTGAACCTGGTGGAGATTTTTAACGCTATGAAGGCCAGCAAAGAAAAAATGCCTGCCGCCAATGCCGATGGAAAGGAGATCAAAGCTTATTTTCAAAAAGTTTACCCGGCCATGGATTTTGAAAGGGTATACGGCAGCGATATGAAGAAAATGATCAAGTGGTACGAGATACTTACTAAGGAAGGAGTGGAAATTAAACTTTCAGGCGAAACGGATGAAGATGCGGCATCGTCTGCTGAACAGCCTGTTGCAGAAAAGAAAACAGCATCCAAATCTGCTGCAGCAACACCCAAGGCTGCCGCTCCAAAAGCAGCGCCTCCAAAAAAGATCACCACGCCAAGAAAAATGTCTTAATTCATCGGGCCCGCCAAATAATTTATTTTAAACTTAAAAGCCCCGTATGGGGTTTTGTTCTATGGCATATACAGCAGATATACAAAAAACGCAAAGGAGTTTTATTCCGCAAAATTTTGTACTTACAAACTGGGAAGCTGCAGCAGCTTTTTTTAAAGAACTGGCGGAACGCTCTATCGACGACAAAACTTCGCTCGAAAAATGGCTGAAAGACCTGAGCGAACTGGAAGCTGCTATCAGCGAAGATGCCTGCTGGCGCCAGATACGCATGACCTGCGATACAGAAAACAAGGCACTGGAAGAAGCATATAATTTCTATTGCCTAGAAATACAACCCAAAATACAACCCTATGCAGATGCGCTTAATAAAAAACTGCTGGCATCAAAGGCCTTAAAAGACCTGGACGCAAAACAATATGAAACCTACCTGCGCAGCATCCGCAAGAGCATTGAACTGTTTCGGGAAGAAAATATACCGCTGCAGGCCGAAGCCAGCGTATTACAACAGCAGTTTGGCCAAATAACCGGCGAAATGATGGTGACGGTAAACGGGCAGGAATATACTTTGCAGCAGGCGGCAAAATTCCTCGAAAATCCCGACCGTAAACTGCGGGAAGAAGTGTACCATAAAATTCAGCTGCGCCGCCTGCAGGATAAAGAAAAGCTCGATGAACTTTTCGACAAACTGGTTGCCATCAGGAACAAAGAAGCCATCAATGCAGGTTTTGAAAACTACCGCGATTACCGTTTTAAAGAATTGGGCCGTTTCGACTATACAAAGGAAGACTGCTACAAATTTCACGAAGCAGTGAAGCTGCATGTAAAACCGCTCATTAACGAAATTCACCGCAAGAAAAAAGAAAAACTGGGTGTGGATACGCTGCGCCCATGGGATTTGGATGCAGAGCCGGCCGGTACCAAACCATTGCGCCCTTTTACCGATGGAAAAGAATTATTACGTAAAACCGTTGCCTGTTTTAATAAACTCGATCCTTTTTTTGGCGCCTGCCTGCAAAAGATGGATGAGCTCAAACATTTTGACCTCGAAAGCCGCAAGGGAAAAGCGCCGGGTGGCTACAACTGCCCGCTGGCCGAAAGCGGTGCACCTTTTATTTTTATGAATGCTGCCAGCCAAATGAACGATGTTACCACCATGGTACACGAAGGCGGCCATGCCATTCACTCATTTTTAGCGCATCCCCTGCCATTAACAGGTTTTAAAGAATATCCTATGGAGATAGCCGAAGTGGCCAGTATGGCCATGGAGCTCATGAGCATGGATGAATGGGAAAGTTTTTTTGATAATGAGGCCGACCTCAAACGTGCCAAAGAACACCAGCTCGAAAGGGTGATCACCATTTTTCCCTGGATAGCCGCTATCGACAAATTTCAACATTGGATCTACGAGCATCCGGCACATACCCATGCAGAACGTACGCAGGCCTGGGAAGATATGTTAACAGAGTTTGCCGATGATGTACTGGATACAACCGGCTTGGAAACCTACCGCCGCAATGCCTGGCAACGCCAGCTGCATTTGTACGAAGTGCCGTTTTACTACATTGAATATGGTATTGCACAATTAGGCGCCATTGGCATGTGGATGCAGTATAAACAAAACAAACAGCAGGCCCTCGATAATTACTGCCGGGCACTTGCACTTGGTGGTACACGTACACTGCCTGAGTTGTACAAAACCGCAGGCCTTGAATTTGATTTTTCGCCCGGAAAAATAAAACTGCTGGTAGATTTTGTGAAGATGGAGATGGAAAAATTATAATAATATATCTAACTCCTTATTCGATTATGGTACGGTAAACTTAATATACATTAAAACGATTGATATATTTAAATCAATTTTATATACATTTGTTTTAATATGAAGCCTGCTTATTTCCCTTTTCAGCTATTACTGATGTTTTTGTTTTTTGCAGTAAGTTGCGCCAACAAAAAAGAAATTTCTGCCACCCCGCCTGGTACTGATAGTATAAAAAAAAATACAACACCTGAAAAATACCGGGTAGTTCCCGGCCAATATATTGTATTGATTAAAGACGCTATCGCAGAACCTGCCATACTTCACTCAAGAAAAGATATTAAAGACCGTAAACAGCGGTACAAAGAAAGCGAGCCGAAACGTAAAGAAAATATCAAATTGATAGAAGAGGTTATCACAAGATCAAATATTAAAAAAACATCCATCAAGCAAATGTATGCTGACCTTTTGGTGGGTTTTTCGGCAAAATTAAAAGTGGAAGAAGTGAAGGTTTTAAAATCCAGCCCACATGTAAAAGCTGTTTTCGAAGACAGGGAAGGAAAATTTGAACAGGATGGGTTTGCATCGCAAATTTTTCAAGCCAATAGTTTCAGGCCCCATCATATACCGTCAAATATTAGTATAGCAGGAGGACCTGTGGACGGTTCAAAAAAGTCGACCTGGATCTGGATAATTGATTCGGGGATAGACTTAGACCACCCCGATTTAAATGTAAATAAGCAATATCCGTTTGCAAAGTCATTTGTTGGCGATTATGACAGCGAACCTCCGGAGGATACCGATGGCCATGGTACAATGGTTGCAGGAATAGCTGCAGCAATAGATAATTCCTTTGGCACCTGCGGTATTTCTTCAGGAGCCATGGTAGTTCCGCTCAAAATTGATCACCCTCATCCTTTTTTGGATCTGATTACTTTTGATTTAAGTGATTTACTCGCTGCTTTGAATCATGTTGCGAGCCATTATATTCCGGGGGATGTGGTTAACCTCAGTTTAAGCGGCGGAAGCTGTTCGGAACCGGGAGAAACCTTGTTTTCCACAATATCAAATGCAATGCAGTTGCTCGGTCAATCGGGTGTTTGGATGTGCATCGGATCAGGAAATGATGGTGATTGTAATGGTGCAGATCGTTCACTAACCGCCTGCATCAACGGCATCAGGATCTTTACCGTTGGTGAGGTGAATGATACAAAAGGGTGCGAACCTAATTCAAACTGGGGCTCTTCAGTTGATTGGGCCGCATCAGGAACAGCCACATCCACTTATTTGAACGGACAGTATGCATTTTCCAATGGCACTTCATTTGCATCACCAATTGTAACCGGTATTATACATGCCCGTGGTGGATCACCTTTTAATTGTGGATTTGCAAAATGTTGCGAAACCGATTACCCGATAGCCCATTTGTCTCCTTTGGCAAATACAAAATTTGATGTGGAACTGGAATTGGTCCAATTGATTGTAAGCAATGTGCGTGACTGGGATGGTACAGAAGATATTTTTGGCAAACTCAGTATAATTAAAGCTGAATCATTGCGTAGAGATATTTCAGACGAGCGGATTCTTTGGGAGAGACCAAAGGATAACCCCTTACACAGCAGAAATGCAGTCATTAATATTAACCGAAAAATCAACCTGGCAAATAACCTCTCTTTTGACGAAGTTAGAAACTTAAAATTTTCGGTGGGTGGCCAAATAAGCGATGAAGAATTCGGGAATATTCCCAAGTTTTTTACCTGCCAGGAATGTAATGTAAGTTTTAACGGAATTGGACAGCGGGATTTTTTTATACTTGAATTACCTGAAACCCTTTCATCCATCAACAGAATCTCTGCTGACGGATTTTTTCACACTCTGCTTTTTGGAAACAGCAGATTTTTTAGCCTCAATTTTTTTGAAAACAACAGATCGGCAGATGGAACGGTAAGGGCTTTATTCAAATTAAATTTACGTGGAAGACCAATAAGCAACCCCACTTGCCTTTCCTGCCACGCACAGGGCGTGTAATTTTTTAAAATACCGGAAACTGAAATGACTTTATAAAATACCGTAAACCGGGTTCACATCTTTATTTTTCCAAATGAAGTTCTTTTAACCTGTTGCGGGCCTCTTCAAAATTTGGAAACAGCTCAAGTGTTCTTTTATACCAAAAAATGGCCTCTTCTTTTTTACCCAGTTCCTGGAAGGTTTTGGCAAGGTTGATGAGCACCAGGTCTCGTGTTGGAAATTCAGCTGCATTATTTTCAAAAATGATCCTCGCCTCCTCAAAGCGCTTGAGGTTATAAAGTTGTTCGCCCAAATAATTCATAGAAAGCCAGTCGATATAGTAATGAGCAGAGTCGGCTTTCATCCGCTTATAATCTGCCACGGCTGCTGCCGCCCCTTTTGTGGCAACAATCTTTTCCATCACTTTATGAACCGGCTGTTTTATTTCTACGGGTTTATTGTAAAGTACTTTCACCAGGCTTTTGCAGATACCAAAAAATTCTGTGGGCGAACTGTTGCATAAAATAACCACCATACTGTTGGTAGAAGGTATACGCAGCCAGAAAGAGATAAATCCTTCCGTCATCCCAAGGTGATAGTTAGCAAAAACACTGTCGGTATTGGTATACCTGAATTGCTGGTTAAACCAGCCGAAACCATAGCGCCATGGCCTTATGCCGGGTGTAAACATATCCTCGGTCAATTGCTTACTGAGCAGCTTGTTATTACCGATAGCGAGGTGCAGCTTAAAAAGATCCTCTACTGTTGAATAAAGATCGCCGGTACCCATTGTGTTCGACTGGTCCCTGAAATCGCCGCTGGCATAGCCACCCAGTTCATAATCGTAACCCGTAGCCCTTTTGTTCACGATCTGTTTATGAAAATAAGAACCGCTGCTGTTCATGCCAACCTTATCAAACATATCTTCTTTCATCAATGCGGCATAGGTTTTACCGGTAACCTTTTCCAACAGGTAACCCAATGTATAATAAGCCCAACTGCTGTAATTATAATTGCTGCCAGGTTCAAAAACCAGGGGAAGGTCTTTGTAAATCTTTATATATTCCTCCCTGCTGAAATTTTGCCGGCTGATGCGGGGAAAAAAATCTCTTATAACATCATAGTTGGGCATGCCCGATGAATGACCGAGCAAGTGACGAATTTTTATTTTATTACCATTTGTTTTTGAAAATTCAGGAAGGTAATAAGCCAAACTGCTGTCGAGGTTCAACAGGCCTTTTTGCACCTGCATTAAAGTGAGCATAGCGGTAAGCGGCTTCGATACAGAACCGATCATGAATTTAGTGTCGGTGGTATTGGGTATATTCCATTCACGGTTAGCAAGGCCAAATGCATCCTTATAAATCAACTTTCCGTTTTCTGCCACCAATACCGCGCCGTCAAACATATTGTATGCATGATAGGTTTGCATTACCTTCTTCAGTTTGGCAAGTTTGGTTTGTGCGCCTGCAGAAAAAGAAAGGAGGAACAGCAGCAAGAAAAAAGATAACCGCATAGAAACTCATTTGGTTGTAATAAAGATAACTATTTAAATGAATATGAGTTGCCCCTTGGTAAGCTGATCGGATAGCCTTCCATTAAACCTTAAGAACGGGCTTAGTACAAAAAAGCACCCCTTCGCAGGGATGCTTTTCAAATCTGTACTTAATTGTTTATTACTGTGTAAACCCTTTTATCAGGTCCAGCAAACCACCGCCATTGCGTGCCTGCTGCTGCTGTGCGCCGCCCGCCAGTTGGCTGATGATATCCATGATACCGGGATCCTGCTGTTGTTGCTGGCCACCGCCGGTAAACTGGCTAATGAGGTTGCCAATATTGAACTGTGGGTTCTGCTGTGCAACCTGGTCGGTTTGTCCGCCGGTGATAGAGCGCAGCAGGTTATCGAGTGTAAACGTATTATCGCTTTGATCGTTGGTGCGGTTGATAAGCGTACTGATGATACCAGGAATGAGCGAAGCAGCAATACCGCTTGCCTGCTGGTTGCCGATATTGAATTTGTTCATGAGCTTGCCTGCAAAATGGCCGATCATCATACTTACAATAGGATTAGAAAGTAAATTGTTCTGGCTGCCCTGCTGCTGCCCGCCGGTAAAAAGGCTGATAAGGCTTCCAATGCCGCCACCGGCCACAATATTGCGCAGCCCGCTTGCCACGGTGTTGGTTGCTTCTGCCACCACCTCATTATTTTGTTCGTTGGGTATTGCCGGGTTGTTGATCACCGATTCGCCCGCCACGTTTTTCACGAGGTTAAAAAGTTCCTGTAACATAGTACGTAAAGTTTGTGTTTGTAAAATAAATTTTCGCTGTAAATCTGCATCATTAGCTGCAGTAAAAAAAATATTTTTTTAAGCTGCCCGATACGGAATAATGAGTTCTATTCTTATTTGTATCATCTTCCAGGATCCTGCATCTTGTATCCTGTATCCCATCCCTTACTTACAATCCTTACAAACACCACTTACGATCATGGCCGATTGTGTGGGACGAAACCCGGTGGGAAGTTTTACCGCAGGAACCGTTACATCGTCGAGGCAGGTTGTTTTTTCGCATACATCGCAAATGAAATGCACATGGTTATCATGGTGGTGCCCCTGTTCGCAATTATGTTTGCAAAGTGCATATAATACTGAATTATCGGTGGTGGGAATCTGGTGAACGATCCCCTTTTCAACAAAGGTCTGCAGGGTTCGGTAAACGGTCACCCGGTCAAAAACCTCGCCGGTACGCTTTTCAATATCGGCATGCGCCAGCGCCCCGCCCGTTTCCAAAAAAAGTTCCAGGATCTTTGTGCGGCTGCCCGTAATGCTCAGGCTGTTCTTTTTAAGTATGTCGTTAACTGTTTCCATTTTAGCCGGGGTTGTTTCCAAAACCATTCATAAACCGCTTTGTTTTTATTTTTTCTCCCAGCAGGTCTTTTATATCGTGAATCATTTTTTCCACTTCATCGTTCCTGAGGCCATCATAAATACCACGGAGCCTCCCGTTTTTATCCATCAATGCAAAAAACTGGGTATGTATGAACTGGTTGGCAATGTTCTGTGTGCTGTCGGGTTGATCGTTGTCGATCATATATCCCTGCCTGGCCAGCTTGTACAACTGCTCCTTATCGCCGGTTACAAAAAACCAGTTGGGGTTTGTTACCGCTGCTGTGCTGTCGGTGCCCTGCATACTTATTTTGTAAAGACCATCGGTGCCCTGTAATAATTTTCCGTTGATCATCTTTTTTTCATAGGCTTTCATAAGCGGCACACTGTCGGTTTCGGGCATGCAGGTATGCGATACGATGGCAAAACCCGGTTCGTCCTTATACGCATCAAACACCCGGCGCATATTGGCATTCATTTTTGGGCAAATGCCCCTGCAGGTGGTAAAAAAATACTCGGCCACATATACTTTTCCATCCACATTATTTTGTGTGAACGCCTGGCCATTTTGATCGGTAAAACTAAATCCAGGAACACTTGCATTAATCACTTTGAGTTTGGATGCCGAAAAATCATAATCCCAAAACACAAATACATAGAACAGCAACAGCAATAGGGTAAAAAAAACAACGTAAATCAGCCATTTCTTCTTCATAGTGCAAAGTTACTTAACCAGGGCCAACCATTAAAAAGATTGGAGAACTGGCATAAAATATTTGCAACAATATTGCAAATATTGTATTTTTGCCGTTCATGAACACCAAAATAAATTGGGACAGATGGGGAATGATCACTTCGCTGGCATGCGCCATACATTGTGCGCTGCTGCCGCTCATTTTTACCAGCCTCCCGCTTTTTGGTGCCGATATTATCCACAATGTTTTTTTTGAATGGACCATGATCGGCCTGGCATTTTGCATTGGTATCTATTCGCTTGGCCATGGTTACCTGAAGCACCGGGTTTCGCCGTTGCCGGTTTTATTATTTACCGCAGGATTCATTTTGCTGGTATCCAAGGAAATTTTTGGCAAATACGAAGTGGCGTTGCTGGTACCGGCCGTAGCACTTATCATAACAGCACATTATCTTAACTACAGGTTTTGCCATAAGGCGCAGTGCGCTTCCCCTCATCATAAACATTAGGGCTGCAGGTTTTACAAAATTGGCACTACCTTTATTTACATGAACTACCTGGCGCATGCATATCTTTCTTTTGGCAACAGCCAGGTGCTCGCGGGCAATATGATCAGCGATTTTGTTAAAGGCAAAAAAAAGTATGAATACCCGGCACTTATTCAAAAGGGAATTACACTTCACCGTGCCATCGACCAGTTTACAGATGAGCATGATTGCACCAGGATGATAAAAGCATTTTTTCGTCCTGCTTACCAGCTGTATGCAGGCGCTTTTGCAGATGTGGTATATGATTATTTTCTTGCAAACGACAGGAACGAATTTCCGTCGCCCGAAGCGCTCATGTATTTTACGCAGCATACATTTAAGCAGTTGGAGGAGCAAAGTCAATGGCATGGAACTATTTTTGGCAATATGTTTCCTTATATGAAGGAGCAGAACTGGCTGTACAATTACCAGTACGAATGGGGCATACAAAAGAGCATGGAAGGGCTTCGCCGCCGGGCAAAACATATTGAGGAAACAGATACTGCTTTCAGGATTTTTTTAACGCATAAAGAAGAAATGCAGCCGGTTTATACCCTATTTTTCCATTCTGTTAAAAATTTTGCCGCCCATACAATGGAAGACCTGTTAAACGGCTGATGATTTATCTTTGAACAAATACAAATATCGAATGAAAAAGTTAGCAAGCATTTTATTTCCGGTGGTACTGCTCACATTTTCTGCCGCTGCACAAAGCACTGCTCCAGAAGTAGACAAGTCGCCTATGGATATGAGTTACTACCCTTCCAACTATCCGTTACTGAAAGTGCAGGGAAAAACCAATGAAGCGCTGATCGCCCGGGTAATTTATGGCAGGCCAATGAAAAACGGCCGCGTAATTTTTGGCAACCTGCTGGAGTATGGAAAAATATGGAGGCTGGGTGCCAATGAAGCCACAGAAATTGAATTTTTCAATAATGTAAAGATCGGTACCACGCCGGTCAAGAAAGGTCGTTATACCCTGTACGCCATTCCCGATTCTGCCAGGTGGACCTTTGTACTTAACAGGGATATGTATGTTTGGGGTTCTTTTATCTATAACGAAAAAAAAGATGTGCTCCGCATATCGGTACCTGTACAGCCGCAGGCAGAGATCATCGAAACCTTCTCCCTGTTTTTTGAAAAAGCAGCAAAAGGATTTACGCTCAATGCAGTTTGGGACAATATTAAAGTGGCGCTGCCCATATCGCTTTAATGTCTTAATTTTATTTATGCGATCATTTAAAATGCCATTCCGGTTTTTACTTATTTTTTCGATTGCCGCGGCTTCCTGCAAACAGCAGGTGCCCGTACCGCAAAAGATTAAAGTAACAGATTCTGCCGTAACTGTGCCTGAAAAAAATCCTTACAGCAATATTGACCAGTCGCCGCTTGATATGATCTATTTTCCGGAAGCTTATCCGCAGCTGAAAATGGACCGGGCCGACAGCCTTCCGCTGATGGCAAGGGTCATTTACAGCAGGCCACATAAAAAGGAAAGACAGATATTTGGCCCAGGCAGCAGCCTTTGCCCTTATGGAAAACCATGGAGGCTGGGTGCCAATGAAGCCACAGAAATTGAATTCTTTTCCAATGTATCTATCCAGGGAAAAAATGTGGCCAAAGGTTCCTATATTTTATATTGTATCCCTTATGCCGACAGGTGGACCATTGTACTCAACAACAATCTTCATACCTGGGGCCTTCATATGGATGAAAAGAAAGATGTTTTAAGAGCAGATATTCCCGTAATGAAACAAATGCCTGCACTGGAAGATTTTACCATGATATTTTCCAAAGCAGCCTATGGTGCAGATCTGCTGATGGCATGGGATGACGTAAAAACAATTTTACCAATTGAGTTCGCAGCCCGCTGATCGCCCATCTTATTAACTATCTTTACTGCATGTGCGGTATTGCCGGAATCATATCACCCGATCCATCATTGGTAGAACAGCCGTTGTTGAAAAAGATGGCAGACAGCCTTGCGCACCGCGGGCCCGATGGTGAAGGATTTTGGGTCAACAAAAAAAACACGGCCGGCTTTGCACACCGCAGGCTGGCGGTTATTGATCTTAGCCCGGCCGCTGCCCAGCCGATGCATTATCTCGACCGTTATACGATCGTGTACAATGGCGAGATCTATAACTATCCGGAAATAAAAAAAGACCTTCAAAAATCAGGGTACTCCTTTACTTCAGCCAGCGATACAGAAGTGATACTGGCTGCATATGACTGCTACCGCGAAAGATGCGTGCAGTATTTAGACGGCATGTTTTCTATGGCCATCTGGGACGAAAAGCAACAAACGCTTTTTATGGCAAGAGACCGTTTTGGAGAAAAACCATTTTACTATCACAACAATAAAGAAGCCTTTTATTTTGCAAGTGAAATGAAGGCACTCTGGGCCATTGGCATCAATAAGACCGCAGAGCAAAAAATGCTGCTTAATTATCTTTCGCTGGGCAATGTACAAAACCCTTCAAACAAGGCTGCCACTTTTTTTCAAAACATTCTTTCGCTGCCGCCTGCACATTATGCCATACTGGATATACACAGCATGCAGTTGCAGGCAGTGCAATACTGGAATATTGATAAATTATTCAGCCAGAAGATCCACGAAGACAGTGTGATGCACAAGCTCGACCTGCTGATGAAAACCTCAGTTGGAAGAAGGCTCAGGAGCGATGTGCCCGTTGGCTGCAGCCTCAGCGGGGGCATCGACAGCAGCAGTATTGCCTACTATGTAAATACAATGCTTCGCAATACAGTGGCCGGTACAGTGTTTAAAAGTTTTACCGCCGTTTTTCCCGGCTTCGAAAAAGATGAAAGTCTTTACGCCGCAGAGGTAGCGGCCAGCATGCGTTTCGAAAACCATACGGTAACCCCCACGGCCGGGGGCCTGGTGGGAGATTTTGAAAAGCTGCTGTATCACCAGGAAGAGCCTTTTCCTTCGTCGAGCATTTATGCACAGTATAAAGTATATGAACTGGCAAAAAAAAACAATGTAACGGTATTGCTCGACGGCCAGGGTGCCGATGAAACCATGTCGGGCTACCAGCGTTACCTTCATTGGTATATCCAGGAACTTTATGGCAATTATTATTTAAGAACTGCCAAAAAAGAAAAAAAGCTGTTGCAGGAAAATTACCCGGGCTTTCACTGGGGTGTAAAAAACCTGGCCGCTTCCTTTTTTCCTGCGCATGTTTCGCTTGCACTCGAAAAAAGGGAATACAAAAAGATCGCACACAATCATGATATAGACCCGGTGTTTATGCAGTGTGTAAGAGGAAGGGAATGGGATGGCATTCATAAACCCATTATCACAAAACTGAACGATATCCTTTACTTCAGCACCATGCAGATGGGCCTGGAAGAGTTGCTGCGTTATGCCGACCGCAACAGTATGGCACATGGCGTGGAAGTAAGGCTTCCCTTTTTGAATGCAGAACTGGTGCAGTTTGTTTTTTCGCTGCCCTCATCTGTAAAGATCAGCAGGGGCTACACAAAATGGCCACTCAGGCAACTCATGGATACCAGGCTTCCGGCATCTATCGTATGGCGAAAAGACAAAGTGGGTTTTGAACCCCCGCAAAAGCAATGGATGAACACGCCCATATTTGTTGATTACCTTCATGAAGCAAAAAAGAAACTGGTGGCACAAAAAATTCTCCGGCCCGCTGTTCTTCAAAAGAAAGCCCATGCCCAGCATGCACATGAGGCCGGAAATGCCGACTGGCGCTATGCCTGTGCCGCACATTTGTTCTGAAATTTTCACTTGGGAAATTATGGCTAATTTTGCCGCACAAAATAAAATTTATGAGTGCAGCAGATCTTTCTTCAAAAAAAATAGCCACCAAACTGATACATGCCGGTGCAGAACCCGATCCTTCTACTGGAGCCATTATGACACCCATTTTTCAAACCTCCACTTATGTGCAGGAAGCCCCGGGAAAAAACAAGGGATTTGAATATGCCCGCAGCCAGAATCCAACCCGGCAAAAACTGGAAGAGGCCCTGGCCATCATAGAAAACGGAAATTATGGTCTCTCCTTCAGCAGCGGCGTGGCCGCTACAGATGCTGTTATCAAATTACTGAACCCCGGGGATGAAGTGGTGGCTGCAGAAGATATGTATGGCGGCACTTACCGCCTGTTCACAAAAGTTTTCGAACGGTTTGGAATAAAATTCATCTATGTTGATACCACCGATGCGTCAAATGTGCAAAATGCCATTACCCCAAAAACAAAATTGATATGGATTGAAACGCCCACCAATCCGCTCATGAATATCACCGATATACAGGCCGTTGCCGCCATTGCAAAAAAAGTCGGCGCCTGGCTTTGCGTAGACAATACTTTTGCTTCGCCCTACCTGCAAAACCCGCTCGACCATGGCGCCGACATTGTAATGCATTCGGCCACAAAATACTTAGGCGGGCACAGCGATGTGATCCAGGGAGCGCTGATCATAAACGACAAAAAGCTGCGGGATGAATTATATTTCATACAAAAAAGCTGCGGTGCCGTACCCGGCCCTTTCGACTGCTTTTTGGTTTTACGTGGTATTAAAACACTACATGTACGCATGAAACAGCATTGCGAAAACGGGAGGAAACTCGCCGCATTTCTTAACAAACATCCAAAAGTTGATAAAGTATATTGGTGCGGTTTTGAAGATCACCCCGGGTATGCCGTTGCAAAAAAACAGATGCGTGATTTTGGCGGCATGATGAGCTTTACTTTAAAAGACAACAGCATAGAAGCTGCGCTTAAAGTACTTACCAGCACAAAAATATTTTCACTGGCCGAAAGCCTGGGTGGTGTGGAATCATTGATCAACCACCCGGCCAGCATGACGCATGCCAGTATACCAAGGGAAGAAAGGTTAAAAGTGGGCTTAACCGATGGGTTGATACGCCTGAGCGTGGGCATTGAAGATGCCGATGATTTAATTGAAGACCTGAAGAATGCTATTGGATAAATTTCTTTGGCAATGGATGGGTTACCAGGTTGTGAAACCTGATACGCTTTATATATATGCATTTAAAGAGTTATAGCAAAACAGAGGCTGTATGATCAGTGCATCACTATCAGAATTCTTAAACCAAAAACTAACTGCTTTTAACAGCGTTTCTTTTATTGACACAGATCCCATTTGTGTACCGCATTCATTTTCTAAAAAACAGGATATTGAGATCGCCGCATTTTTTGCGGCCATATTTGCCTGGGGAAACCGTACCAGCATCATTGCAAAAACAAAAGAACTGATGCAACTGATGGAAAATGCCCCGCATGATTTTTGCCTGCAGCATACCGGCAATGATCTCAAAAAGTTGCTCGGGTTCAAGCACCGCACTTTTAACGCCACCGACCTGCTTTATTTTATTTCGTTTTTTAAGATGCATTACAAAAACCAATCTTCATTAGAAACTGCTTTTACAAAATGGATGCATAAAGATGATACCGATACCGAAAATGCGCTGAATGGCTTTTACCGTTATTTTTTCAGCCTCGAACACACACCAGCCCGAACCCTTAAACATATTGCCTGCCCGGCAAAAAAATCTGCCTGTAAGCGATTGAATATGTTTTTAAGGTGGATGGTACGGAAAGATGGTTGTGGCGTGGATTTTGGTATATGGAAACAGATCAGTCCATCTCAATTAATATTACCTTTAGACCTGCACGTGGCCAGGGTGGCCAGGCATTTCAGGCTGCTCAAACGAAAACAAACCGACTGGCTGGCTGCTAAAGAACTTACTGAAAACATGAGAACCCTCGATCCCGCCGATCCTGTGAAATACGATTTTGCTTTATTTGCTTTGGGTGTACTTGAAAAATTTTAATGATGGAACAAAATCTCATCAACAAGGTATTTGCCATTGGCCGGCTGCAGGAGCTGGAAGAAAGCAGCTTATTCAAAACCCTCAGTGCGTATATCAATGAAATGCTGCTGCACCGTTTCAACGAACTTATTCAGTTGCTTTACCGCATCGATATTGATGAACAAAAACTAAAAAAATTGCTGCAGCAAAACAGCGGGCAAGATGCCGGGGATATCATTGCCCGTATGATCATTGAACGGCAGGTGCAAAAAATAAGATCAAGAGAAGAATTTAAAAGAAAAGAAGGTCCGGGTGCAGAAGAAGAATGGTAGCTATCCTTTTTTCAGAAACCTTCCAAACAGATAATCCCACAAACTGCCTCCGGCACCGTTTTCATGCTCCATATGCTCTCTTACAATGCGGTCTATTTGCGTGGAATGGATATGGGAGCGGGCGGGGATCTTTGCAGCAGCCTCAGAAGACAGGAGATCATCAATGAACTTTACTGCCCGGTGCTGGTCCCATTTCATCGACTGCTGAAGCAATACAACGGCTTGCTCTTTTCTGCCCTGCTTCAGCAGGTCTTTTACCGCCTGAATGGGAACCGGTCGTAATGGCTGCCCCCCGGTGGGGTTTGCCTTTTTTGCAGGCTCATTCATTGCTTCCGCAATTTCCGTTAAAATGGAAATGATACTCATGGTTAATATTAAAATATTTGCGGCGGGCCAAGCCCGCCGCTATAAATCAGTACATTAGTTTTTTAACGGCTTCTTTATCTTCTTTTTCCCGCTTAAGGTCAAACATGGTTCCAAACACATGGTCCCACAGGGTAGAGCTTACACCAAAACCCTGGTGCTCGTTTTTATAATGATGCAGGTGATGGTTCCGCCAGAGGCCCTTCATCCATCTGAAGGGAGGATTCCATGCATGAATGGCATAGTGCATGCTTCCATAAAGGAGGTATCCCAAAATAAAACCAGGAAAAAAAGCAAAAGCAGCACCGCTTATTCCCAATAGATAAGCAAAAAAATAAAAGATACTGAAGAGTACCGAAGAAATGATAAGGCTTGGAACAGGAGGCATGAACAGTCGTTCCTTATCCCTTGGGTACTCATGATGGTTTCCGTGCATTACATACACAACACGCATCACTTTGGGACTTTCGCTTACAAAATGAAACACCCAGCGATGCATGATGTATTCAAAGAATGACCAGAAAAAAATACCGAGAAAAAATATTCCCAAAACCGTGCCCGTGCCAAGCCCAACTGAAGAACGGCTGTAATAAAGCATGTAAGCAATAATGGGAATATACATGCCCCATATAACCAATGGGTGTGTCTTTGTAAGGTATTCCAGGTACTGGTTTTTGAATATCTGTGCCTGGCCCTTATTGTGAATTTTATCGAATTTCATACAACGGGTTTTTTGCCCTGCAAAGATAAGCAAACTAAAAAATCAAAGAAGGATATTAACAGTATGAACAGTAAAAAAACCAAAACCCGGCCATAACCCAAACTCTTTCTTCGGTTATTGGCGTTTGCAGCTTATTTTTATGTCCTAAATTGCTCCAATGAAATTAGTTACGCATTTAAAAGACGAAAGAGACCAACTGGCCATACTTTCGGATGGCTTATTGTACGACCTCGACAGTCTGCACCGTGACCTTCCGGGCAGTATGAGTATGTTTTTGAACTACTGGGACGATGTACTTCCCCTGGCCACTATGCTCGAAAGAAAAATTAAAGAGGGTGGTTTTAAAAATGTGGATACAACACCCTACGAAGAAGCCATTATTATGGCCCCGGTTCCCCATCCTACCAGTTGCCGCGACGGGTACGCATTCAGGCAGCATGTGGCAGCAGCCCGGCGCAACCGGAAAGTTGACATGATACCCGAGTTTGACCAATACCCGATTTTTTATTTTACCAATCACAACAGCATCCAGGGGCCGGGAGATATTTACTGTATGCCCGATCATTTTGAAAAACTTGATTTTGAACTTGAATGCGCCATTGTTATTAACCGGCCGGGCAGAAATATTAAAGCCGCAGAGGCCGACAGCTATATTGGTGGACTTATGATCATGAACGATATGAGCGCCCGCCGCCTGCAAATAGAAGAAATGCTGCTGAACCTTGGGCCCGCCAAAGGAAAGGATTTTGCCACCTGCATTGGCCCCATGCTGGTAACGCTTGATGAGCTGGAGCAGTACGAAGTCCCCTCCAAAGAAAACCATACCGGAAAAGCATGGAATTTGAATATGAAATGCCGTGTGAATGGCATTGAGGTAAGCAGTGGCAATGTGGCCGAAATGGACTGGACCTTTGCAGAAATTATAGAACGTTGCAGCTATGGCGTTACCCTGATGCCCGGCGATGTGATCGGCAGTGGTACGGTGGGAACCGGCTGTTTTCTTGAACTGAATGGAACCGGTAAACTTAATGATCCTAATTATACCGAGCAATGGCTGCAACCAAACGATACCGTGGAAATGGATATTGATGGGTTGGGAACGCTCACAAACAAGATAATAAAAGAAGACAGTGATTTCAGTATTTTGGCGTTGAAGAAAAATACTTAATTTTTATTATTAAACCGCAGAGCGCAAAAGAAGCAGAGATTGACGCTGAGATATTTTACAGAATCTTATTGTTGATGGTTTTATTCTGAAATTTAATAGTTGCAGCAGGTAATAGCAAAGAAACCAAATACGGCTATCTCTGCGAAATCTCTTTATCCACTTTTGCTCTGCGGTAAACCCTGCTCTTGTAAAGAAATGAATTTAAATGTTTTGCCAGTAAACGATGCAGATAAAAAATTTGTCTGTAATTTTGATTTATATCACACTTTACCATGACCATCACTCTTTCTTCGCTCTCCCCCATGGAGGTTCAAAACTACCTGCAGCATGCCGTGGCGCCGAGGCCCATTGCATTTGCATCAACCATCGATAAAGATGGCAATGTAAACCTGAGCCCTTTTAGTCTTTTTAACCTGTTCAGCAGCAACCCGCCCATTGTTATTTTTTCACCGGCACGGCGGGTAAGAGACAATACCATTAAACATACGCTTGAAAATGCAATGGCCGTACCCGAAGTGGTGATCAATATTACCGATTATGACATGGTACAGCAGTTATCCCTCTCCAGTTGCGAATATCCAAAAGGTATCAATGAATTTACAAAAGCAGGATTTACAGAAGAAAAAGCCAGCCTGGTAAAGCCGCCGATGGTTAAAGAGAGTAAAATAAAAATGGAATGCAAAGTGATAGAGATAAAACCATTGGGCACAGAAGGTGGCGCCGGCAACCTGGTCATTTGCGAAGTGTTGCTGATGCATATTGATGACAGCATTCTTGATGAGAATAAAAAAATAGACCAAACAAAGATCAGTCATATTGCCCGGCTTGGTGGCGATTGGTATTGCAAAGTGGATAACAGCAATTTATTTAAAGTGGCAAAACCCAATATGCAGCTTGGTATTGGCGTGGATGCCTTGCCGGCATTGATCCGCAACAGCAATATCTTAACCGGCAATCATTTAGGCCAGTTAGGCAATGTGCACGAAATGCCTGTGGTACAACCATCATATGAAGATGAAAAACTTAAAAACATCATTCAATACTATGCCATCAACCCGGCCGATATGGAAACCGAACTGCACAAATATGCTGCTGAATTACTGAACAATGGCAAAGTGGATGCCGCCTGGCAGGTTTTGCTATCGGCTTAAAATAAAAAATGCAGGTCTTTCAACCTGCATTTTTTTATTCGAGCTATCCTTTATTTTCCTAAAAATGTACCAAACACTTTTTTCAGCAAATCGGTGCTGCGTGCTGCAAAGTTATTGCGGATGTTTGCTTCCTCTTTTGCAATCAGGTTAAACAATGCATCGGTGGCTTTGTTGGTAACATAATTGGTAAGATCGGGATTTACTTTTTTGAAGGTAGTTGGCAGGCTGTTGTATTTGTTAACGATATCGCCATAGTATTTTGTAGCCTCCACCTTATCGAGCGAAGATTGTATAACCGGTGTAAAAGCAGCCACCAACTTATCGGTGGTTTTTACCCTGAAGAAATGAGTGGCGCTGGTATCGCCACCACGCACCAGGCCAATAGCATCCTGCAAGGTCATGGTTTTAACTGCATCAATAAAAATTGGCTTTGCATAACCTGCGGCATCTTCTGCTCCGCGGTTTATCTGCAAAATGGCCTTATCCACCATATTGTTGAAACCGAGGCTTCTTAAAGTATTTTCAATTTTTTTTGCATCTGGCGGAAGCAATATTTTATACATGGCGTCTTTAAAAAAGCCATCAACCGAGTTTAACTGGAAAACCGCTTTGCCGAGGCCCTGGCCCAGCGCTTCTTTGATGCCATCGGCAGCTTCTGCTTCGGTAATACCGCTTCCGGAACCGCCCATGGCTGCACCGGCCGCCTGTTGTAATGTTTCGCAACTGCTTAATGCAAGTGTGCCGCTGAGGGCAAAAAGGGTAAGTAGTCTTTTCATGTTGAATTTTATTTTCACAATATTACACAACTATACTGCCAATTTTAAAAAAAACGAGGTTAAAATGCAATTGAACCTGCTTTTAACGCCTGTAACCCTCTTGAAGGTTTGAAAACGAAGCCTTAGCTTTGTACAAAACGCATACATGAACTCAAAATTTGTTGCCAGGATTGAGGCCGAACTCGAAGAAATAAAATCAGCCGGGCTTTTTAAGACCGAACGCATTATAACCAGTGAACAGGGGCCCGAAATAACCGTTAACGGGAAGACGGTGTTGAATTTTTGTGCCAATAATTATCTTGGCCTTTCTTCTCATCCCAAAGTGCTGGAAGCGGCCAAAAAATATATCGACCACCGCGGATATGGAATGAGCAGTGTGCGTTTTATCTGCGGAACGCAGGATATTCATAAAGAACTGGAACAAAAAATTGCCAACTTTTTAGGTACAGAAGATAGCATTTTATATGCGGCCGCCTTTGATGCCAACGGTGGCGTGTTTGAACCCCTGTTTAACGAACAGGATGCCATCATCAGCGATGCGCTTAACCATGCATCTATTATTGACGGTGTACGTTTGTGCAAGGCACAGCGCTACCGCTACGAACATAACAATATGGATGACCTGGAGGCAAAGCTGAAAGAAACCAGCCAACTCCGTAGCCGCATCATTGTTACAGATGGATCTTTCAGCATGGATGGAACCATTGCCCAACTCGACAAGATCTGCGACCTGGCAGATAAATACGATGCCATTGTAATGATCGACGAGTGCCATTCATCGGGTTTTTTGGGAAAAACCGGCCGTGGTACGCATGAGTACCGGGGCGTAATGGGCCGTATTGATATTATTACCGGAACACTTGGCAAGGCTTTAGGAGGTGCAAGCGGCGGATTTACCAGTGGTAGAAAAGAGATCATAGAAATGCTGCGGCAGCGGAGCCGTCCTTATCTTTTTTCTAACACACTTGCACCAAGCATTGTAGGCGCCAGTATTGCCGTATTTGATATGCTGAGCCAAACCACTGAACTGCGTGACAAGCTTGAAAGCAATACTAAGTATTTCAGGGAGAAAATGACGGCTGCGGGTTTCGATATAAAACCCGGCGATCATCCCATTGTACCCATTATGCTGTATGATGCCGTACTGGCGCAAAACTTTGCTGCCAAATTATTAGATGAAGGCATTTATGTCATCGGCTTTTTCTTTCCGGTGGTGGCCAAGGGACAGGCTCGCATACGGGTGCAACTGAGCGCTGCTCATGAGCAAAAGCATCTTGACAAAGCGATTGAGGCGTTTACAAAAGTTGGGAAGGAATTAGGTGTCCTGAAATGAGTTTTACTCAAATGCCCCTTCCTTTTTCAACAGGTCAAAATATTTGTCGAGTTTGGTACCTGTAGATTGTTCAAAGGCCGCCTTCATATCTTCGGGCCGGGGATGCTTATGCTTCCAGGTTTCAAAATAAAATTTAAAGGCGTTGTCTATTTTGTCGCGGCCAAGGGCAGCTTCAAGCATGTACATCCACAAGGCTGTTTTTACATAACTGATCAACCCATACTCATCCGAAGTTTTAAAATCGGCAGCCGGAGTTTCAATGGCACTCTGCATAGGAATACTGCTAACGGCACCATAAACCGCTTCCTGGAATTTATCGACCGGAAGTTTTTTGATGTCGGCCGGAATAGCATCGCCAAAGATCATATTGCTGCGGTATTTTTCTGCTTCGTAACGAAACTGGTAATAGGTATTGAGGCCTTCGTCCTGCCAGGTATGCATACGTTCATTACTGCCAAGCATGCTCATGAACCAGTTGTGCCCCACTTCATGGGCGATCACCGCATCCAGGCTTTCAGATTTTGCATCGGGACTTGTAATAAGTGTAACCATGGGATATTCCATGCCGCCGCTTGAATTATTTTTTGGGCCTTCCACCGCCTGCACCACAGGATAATCATATTCACCCAAGGCGTTGCTGTAATAACGGGCGCCTTCTTTTACATAATCAATACTGTTATTCCACAGCGTATTTTTTTTGTTGTGATAATAACTGAATACATCCACCAGTTTTCCGGAAGCAAGTTTTAATGTATCGTACTGGATAATAAAGCCTTTTTCGGCAAACCAGGCAAAATCGGGTACGTTAGATGCTGCATAATTAAGCGTTTTCACCAGGGCCTTGTCCTTAGGCTGGTATTGTATTCTTGCACTGCGGTCGGCTGTATTTTTTGCACCCACTTCTTTGTACTGTGCCAGTTCATCGGCATTCTTCATTTCGCCTGTAGCGGCCAGCACGTATGCAGCAGGAAGGGTAATATTCACTTTATAATCGGCATACTCGCTGTAAAACTCACCCATATCGAGGTAAGGCATTTCGTGCCAGCCGGTTTTATCGTATACCGCTGGTTTGGGATACCACTGACAAATCATAAATTCATCATCGGCAAAACCTGAACGTGAAAAATAATTGGGCAGCTTTACCATAAAGGGCGTACTGATGCTGGCCGAATCGCCGGGTTTTAAAGGCTGAGGAAGTTTTACTTTAATGATATCAATATAAGAAGGGTTTGAATGGGGTTCTGTGACAGCCGCTTTTCCGTTTACGGTAAAAGCCAGTCCTTCGATACTACCCCAGGAAGATGTTTCCAGTTTTTTCTTGCGGGATGCATCATTTTTTATTTGCTGGTACAGGGCAGTTCCCTCGTTCTTATAAGCATTAGGCCAGATATGAAACCAGATAAAATCAAGCGTTTCGGGCGAATTATTTTTATAGATCACGGTTTCTTTACCGCTGAGGGTTTTGTCTTTATCGTTGAGGGAAACATCAATGTTATAATACAGTTTTTGCTGCCAGTAGCCAGTTTGTGCCAGGGCCGTAAAGCTTAAAAAAAGCGCAAACAGGGTAATGATTTTTTTCATGTTGTTGGTTTAAGGAATAAATATAAGAAATTTAAGAAGCAGTCTGACCGTCCCGGTCTGACCCTGGTATAAATTATTACTAAATTTTATACGGCAACCTGAACTAATTTTCATTTTTAGTCCCCGGCATCTGCTCAAATTCTTTCCTGATATCTTCCGGAATTAAGCGTTCCATTTCAGCCTGAAAATCTCTCACATCATAACCACAGAGCCTTTCGGCAATGTGTTTATTACACAAACTGCCGCTTCTTAACCCGGCATAATCAGCATATGATGAGTAAGCCCATTGTAAAGCATGCTTCACCAGGCCTGCTGCGACCGGATCCTGGTGTATATAACGAAAACAGTTGCTGCTATATTCTTGCCAAGTGTAAATATTTTGCAAAACTGCTTCAGGAGAACTCATGTTTTTAGCCTTGGTTTTCTGACGGAAAACAGACCCCGTTTGAGCATACCGCTTGTTGAAAATACGGGCATAGCTGCTTAAAAGTTTGCGGATGCCGTTTGTGAGTTTTTCTATTTTGATACCACCCTGCTGAACCATCACACAGCTTTTTTCCTGCGTAAACAGCAACAGGTGAAAATGATTGGGCAATAAACACCAGGCCACCACGTCGGCATGAATAACAATATACTTCCGGGTAAGCCTCAGAAATGCCAAATAATCCTCTGCATCCCTGAAAACGATCTGCCTGTTATTCCCCTGGTTATAAATGTGATACAATTGATTGGGAAGAAAGTTCACTGCATTTGTTGCCTTATTGATATTGCGGCTGAAGCAAATATCAGCAACTGTTTATTTTCCCAGGCGGGATTTTCCCCGTAGATAACTGTTTTTATCCGGATTGAATTGCTGTTACAGACCAAAAAAAGAAGGGGAAAAAGAAAACGCCTTCCTGGTACAGGAAGACATTTTTTATTTGGGGGGTCAGACCGGGACGGTCAGACCCTTTTGTATTATTTAATGCTGATGGTTGTGCTGCATGGCCACCAGTTCTTCCGCTGTTACTTTTTTGTCTTTCGCTTTTACCTGTGTTTCCACAAAGCCAAAGAGTTTTTCTGTTACCAGGCGGCGGTAAGTGGCATCCACCTGCTTTTCATCCTTCATCATACGGTCGATATAGCTGTCGAGCCAGCTCATATCTTCACCCATATTCATCTGGCCAAAATAACGCATTACATCGGCCTTCATACTGTTTCGCAGTTCATCGGGCGCCACTTCCAGTTTGTTTTCTGAGATCAGCTTATCGCTGATAAGCGTCCATTTTAACTGGCTGTTGAACACAGGCCATTCCTGTTCTGCCTGCTCCGCTGTTTTAGGCTGTTCGCCGCCGGTTTGCATCCAGCGCTTGAGAAAATCTGCCGGAAAATCCATTTTTGTTTCATCAATCAGGTAATGGTATAGCTGGTCGTGCAACTGGTTGCGGCTTTGTGCATCCCAGTATTGCTGTATTTCTTTTTTGAGTTCTTCCCGCAGTTCAGCCTCTGTTTTAATGCCCTTGCCGGGAAACACTTCGTTGAAGAAATCTTCTTCCAGTGCACGCTTTTCCACGAGACCTATTTTTACAATATCTGCTTTAAAATATTTTTCTGCTGCAGCAGCATCCTGTTTGTCAAAACCCAGGTCCTGCAGCATCATTTCGAGCTTATCGCCTTCAAAGGTTTTGTTAAGCTGGAATACAATACTGTCGCCTTTTTTCTTTCCTTTTAATTGTTTTTGCATGGAGGGTGCAAAATATTTCAGCAGTACAGAGTTTTCTTTGCTGATGCCGCCTTCAACCTCGTTACCATCCTTATCCGCTTCGGTAAACAATACATTGATCACGTTTTCGTCGTTGTCGATCAGTTCGGGCTCGGTCATTTTTCCGCCCTTTATCTGCATGCGGCTGATCTCTTCATCCACCATGGCTTCTGTAACTTCAACTTTATGATTGGTGAGTTTTGCTTTGGCCACATCGGCAATTTCGAAGGCTGGTTTAAGGCCTATTTCAAAATCAAAAGCATATTCAGCCGGGCTGTTCATATCCATCTGCTCTATCTTTGAGGGCATGGGCAGTGGCTGGGCAAAAATATCGGGACGTTCTGTATTAAGCCAGTTGTAGAGTTCTTTTTCAACCGTACGCAGCACTTCATCGGAATAGATAGAGGCCCCGTACATTTTTTTGATCATGCCGGCGGGCACCATTCCCTTACGAAAACCGGGAATATTGGCGGTTTTGCTGTATTCTTTCAGTTTTTTTTCAAATGCCGGAAAATAATCTTCCTTGCTGAGTTTAACGGTGAGCTTATCGTTCAGTAAACCAATATTAGCCCTTTCAATTGTTGCCATAGTATGCGCTTTTAAAATGTACAAAAAACCTCCCCGGGTGGAGAGGATTTTAATAAGTAGTGTGCGGATGATAGGGGTCGAACCTACATGGATTGCTCCGCCAGATCCTAAGTCTGGTGCGTCTGCCAATTTCGCCACATCCGCCTGTATTTGCAGAGAACTGCAAAACGGGCTGCAAAATTAGGGATTTTTGGGGAAAAGAAACCAATCTACAAGAAGAAATAGTGGTTGACAGGCATCTATAAATAAAAAGACAAATCATTTAATGAAAATTTGCCTACATGTACTCCCAATGGTATTACTGTCTAACCGGATATTAGAGAACTTAAAGACAATAGGATACTTTAACTGATATATCATTCAACAACAGGAAACCAAAAATTCGAGTTTTTGAATTATTGGTATGTAACGTGTTGTGCTATTAGAGCTATTGCTGCAATAAGAAAAATTTTGAAAAAAATTTAAAAATTCAATCCAAGGAGTAGAATTACCGAAGTAGATCCCGACCTTCGGTTGGGACCGGAGGTATGCTGTTGAGTAAAGCTGTTTCCCGAAATCGGGCTGTATATCCCTGCCAGACTGCGTAATGCAGGCAGGGATTTCGGGTGCCTTTTTTGGGTACCTTTTTGGGCAAGCAAAAAGGTACAAAACAAAAGTTTAAAAGAATTTGTCAAGAAGTTTAAGAAGTTCAATAGCACAACACGTATAATTTTAATTTATTTGCAGTGTCATATCGAAATTTTCTCCGTTATAAGAAAATTGACCCAATATTGTAAAACCGTTTTTTAAATAAAACCTGCAGGCTGCTTCATTAGATGCCTGTACACCGCCCCATAAGATCATTCTCTTAAACCCTTTTTGTTTAAGATCGGTATAGATAAATTGAAGCAGTTGATCTCCCAGGCCCATCCCCTGCCAGGCATCTGCAACAGAGGGGGCTAATGTACAATCGGTTGTTTCACTGAGCTGGAGGCCATAAGCGGAAAGCCTTACTGCATCGTGGGGGAGATAACCCGTTTTAACAATGGCATAGGCAATGATTTTTCTGCTGTCATCATCAAATGCCACATAACCGGTATATAAACCAGTTGCAGCATAAAGTTCCCTTACCGCTTCGGGGTCGAATGGATGAGGGCCAAAGCGTTTCACTGTTTCATCAGTAAGTCCGGCCAGGTATATACAAAGCTCCCTGAGCATTGATGCGTTCAGCAAGGCTAGTTCTATTTGCCTGTTATTTTTTACAACTGCCTTCATATCTCCCTCAAATTAAGCACTCACAGCGGTTAATACAGTTTATAAGAGCAACTATTTTCTTAACCTAAAATCCACAGCAGGGTTTTAGTTTCCTTAAAAACCCAACAATTTATCTATTTAACAATTAAACCATGTTAAATTCCCGCATTCACCGTTGAACGATAAACCCTTAATTTTGTTCTATGTTACAGATCAGTCAGCGTGGCCATAATATGCCCGCATCGCCCATACGTAAATTAGTGCCATATGCCGAAGCGGCTAAAAAGAAAGGCATTAAAGTGTACCACCTAAATATTGGACAGCCCGATATTGAAACGCCCAAACAATGCCTTGATGCTGTAAGAAACAGCGATTTTAAAGTGCTGGAGTACAGCCATAGTGCCGGCAATGAAAGTTACCGCCGCAAACTGGTGGAATATTACGCAAAAAACAATATTCACATCACGCACAACGATATCATCATAACCACGGGCGGCAGCGAAGCCATCGTTTTTGGCTGTATGGCCTGCCTCGATGAAGGAGATGAGATCATCATTCCCGAACCTTTTTATGCCAATTACAATGGGTTTGCCATACAGGCCGATGTAAAAGTAGTGCCCATAAAAAGCAGTATTGAAAGTGGCTTTGCCTTACCGCCTATTGAAGATTTTGAAAAGGCCATTACCCAAAAAACAAAGGCCATCGTGGTTTGTAATCCCAACAATCCAACCGGTTATTTGTACAGTGCTGCCGAAATGGAAACCCTGAAAGAGATCGTGATCAAACATAACCTGTTCTTATTTGCTGATGAAGCTTACCGGGAATTTTGCTACGAAGGCACACATACAAGTGCCATGCATTTGAAAGGGGCCGAGCAAAACGTAGTGCTTATGGATACCATCAGCAAGCGCTACAGTGCCTGCGGCGGAAGGATCGGCGCCTTTATCACCAAAAACAAAGAAGTACTTAATGCCGCCATGAAGTTTGCCCAGGCCCGGTTAAGCCCGCCTTCCTTTGCGCAAATACTGGGAGAAGCTGCGGTAGACCTTCCTGACAATTATTTCGATAGTACAAAGGCCGAATACAAATTAAGAAGAGATACCATCGTAAAAAGGCTGAATGCCATGGAGGGCGTTTTCTGCCCTAACCCCGGCGGCGCCTTTTATGCCATGGCCAAACTGCCTATTGATGATTGCGATAAATTTTGCCAGTGGCTGCTGGAGTCTTTCAGCTATAACGGTGCCACTATTATGCTGGCGCCTGCCACAGGTTTTTACAGTACACCCGGCCTTGGTACCAATGAAGTAAGGCTGGCCTATGTACTCAATGTGGATGCCATTAACCAGGCCATGGATTGCCTGGAAGAGGCTTTGAAAAAATACCCCGGCAAAAAATAACCTTATTTATTATTTTAATGAATTGCCCCTGAGTTAGATCCGGGGCAATTCATTTTTTCTACAATCCCACCATCCCCTATCTTTGCGCAAATATTAAATTCTCAATCATTTACCATGTCAGTTTTAGTAAATAAAAACAGTAAGATAATTGTACAGGGCTTTACAGGTACTGAAGGAACCTTTCATGCCACACAAATGCTGGAATACGGCAGTAACGTGGTTGGAGGTGTTACCCCGGGCAAAGGAGGAACAACTCATTTAGAAAGGCCTGTATTTAATACCGTGGCAGATGCCGTAAAAGCCACCGGTGCCGATGTAAGCATCATTTTTGTGCCCCCGGCATTTGCTGCCGATGCCATTATGGAAGCTGCCGAATCGGGAATAGGCCTGGTGGTTTGTATCACCGAAGGCATACCTGTGCAGGACATGGTGAAAGTTAAAAACTATTTACAGGTATCAAAAACACGCCTGGTTGGGCCTAACTGCCCCGGTGTTATAACAGCCGAAGAATGTAAAGTAGGTATTATGCCAGGTTTTATTTTTAAGAAAGGCCGTGTGGGTATTGTTTCAAAAAGCGGAACACTTACTTATGAAGCAGCAGACCAGGTGGCCAAGGCAGGGCTGGGAATTTCTACTGCCATCGGCATTGGCGGCGATCCTATTATTGGCACCACCACCAAACAGGCCGTAGAACTTTTTATGAACGACCCCGAAACTGATGCCATTGTTATGATTGGAGAAATTGGCGGAGGTATGGAAGCTGAAGCAGCATACTATATCAAAGAAACCGGTAATAAAAAACCAGTGGTTGGTTTTATAGCAGGGCAAACTGCTCCCCCGGGCCGCCGCATGGGCCATGCCGGCGCCATCGTAGGCGGGGCCGATGATACGGCAGCCGCCAAAATGAAGATCATGGGCGAATGCGGTATACACGTGGTGGCCAGCCCTGCAGATATAGGAAAGGTAATGGCAGAAGTGATCAAAAAATAACAGTAGCAAAACTCATCATAGGCCCGGGGAAATTCTCCGGGCTTTTCTTTTTCAAAAAATATGGCCAGGGAATCACCCATGCAAAATACTATTTCACCATTTCAGATAGCCTGCCTGCCCATTTAACCATTGTGGAGCGGAACTCTATGATAAGTTTGTGCCATCATCTTTTCTACCACTGCTAAATATGCACAAATGTTATTCAGATCCATTACGCTGCTTGCCTTCTGCTTCCTGATGATGGTGAATATAAACGCACAAACAAAAAAAATTGCCTGGAAAAGCCATAGCGGTAATGCCGACTTATTTGCTGCCGCACTTGAAGAAAACCTGTTTGATATGGACGGATCAAATTTTGGTGTGGCACCCCAACGGGAGATCATCAGCGCCCAGCTCGACAGCCTTATCTGCGTTTCCGACAGCCTTGCCATTATGGTAACCAGCGAATACTGTAATACACCACTGCGTGTAAAGAATAAAAATGAAAATTCAAAATGGAAAGCGGGCAGGGATACCGTTTTTTACCACCCGCTTTTTTCAAAAAAACACTCCTTAGACAGCATTAAAGCCGTGTTAGCTAACCAATATTATTTTAGAAACCAGGTTCAAAAAACCGTTTTCATCGGCTACGATAATAAAAGACCAGATAGTATAAATCATGCTATACCCTATTCTGCCGCCCCGATAAACCGGAATAAACCTGCCCACAAAAGAAAATTCTTTGTTTTACTGGCCGCAGTGCTGCTTGGTTCAGCAGTAGCCATATCCTTCTCTCATGCTGGCGCAAATAAATTAGATTAGATGAATGCGGCATCAACTGCTCCTGTTGGTTTTGCAAGGTCATATAGCGGGATCTTCCTGGTGCTTTGTGCAGCATTTATACCTTTCCCGTTACTGAATTTTACGTTCCAGCAAAAAATTACTGAACTGCTGTTCAGCAACCTTATTGGAGCCGTTTATCATTTTCTCACCGGAACAAAATTAAGGGTTACCGGCATCAGTTCAGACAGCAGCTCCATGTACCTGTTGGTATTTCTGCTTTTATTTTTTGCTGCTATTGCAGCGCTCATCCCGTTCATTAAAAAGAAAAGCGGAAATATCAATTCAGTAAATTACAAGATTTGCTGTGGCTATCTCTGTTTTGTGTTACTGAAGTACGGGCTTGATAAAATTTTTAAAACACAGTTCTACCTGCCGGAACCGAACATACTTTTCACTCCTGCCGGAAATCTTGATAAAGATATCCTGTACTGGTCGTGCATGGGAAGCTCCCGTGTATTTAACCTTGCTACCGGGGCAATAGAAATCCTGACAGCCATTTTTCTTTTTTTTAAAAGAACAAGGCAGGCAGGCATCCTTATGGCCATGGTGGTTTTAGTAAACGTACTGCTCGTCAATATCTCATTCAATATTTCCGTAAAATTATTTTCCACTAT